>JALDRK010000037.1 GCA_031315915.1 Nitrospirales bacterium | reverse complement strand
CTTTTTTTCTTCACAGATACGATTTTCGGGCCATGATGAAAAAGGCCGTCAATACCACCCTCGCCATGACATTAGGCGTCATGTTTATCATGGCCGGTGCCGTCAAACTCTTAGGCCAGCCGTCCCAGGTCGAACATTTTGCCCATTGGGGCTATCCTCTCTGGTTCTTATATTTTACGGGGGTCGTTGAAGTCTGCGGGGGGTTATGTTTGTTTATTCCCAAAGCGCAATTTTGGGGGGTGATGGTCCTCAGCATCACCATGGTTGGGGCAGCAGGCACTCACCTCGAGGCGGGTGAATTTAGCGCGTTCCCCATCCCGATTGTGCTTCTTTGTCTTCTTCTCGTCGTAGCATGGACGATGCGGAAACCGGCCGGAAACAATGAAGAGGAGGGTATCGATAACGAGTAAAAATCTCCGAAGACTCATCTTTAGTCATCAGAAAACCGACCGAGGATATCCACTCCATTCATTTGTTCAACCAACATGAAAACGATTCAGAGGCTATTCAACAAGTAGGAAATATAAAGGTTGATGCCCGCTTCTATGAAAACCCTTTGGGGGAGGATCGCGCAGCGCAATAGAGTCGTCTAATCGGCCAGAGGGCAGGAGGATTTCCGAGGTTTCCCGATATTCAGGACGACTCGAGAGGTTTTGAGGCAAGATATTCCTGCTGGGCTTGGTGAATTTGATTGAGGCCGTCTTGAATCAAGCCTAAGATGACCACCCAGGCGATGAATCCCAACGAAATTTCTTTAAGATACAATGGTAAGGTAAACGGCATGTTCCAGATCATATGAAGAGCCATCGCAATGCCCAGCACTCGAAGAAAACGCGGATCTTTCACCATCTGGAAGGAAAAATCTCGGTCTCCCCGAATTCGCCACAAGGCGGCCCCGACCATGGACGTCCAAAGAACATGCCCACCGACCATACTTAAAAATCCACGATGGGTAATGTTGTCCAACATGGCTCCACCACCATAGGCCAATAATCGTTCGAGCGCATAGCCGGCCGATTCGAACGACGCGAATCCGGCTCCGACCGCTGCCCCAAACAGCATGCCGTTCAACGTCCAGCGATATTGTAACTTCGTCACGACCAATAACAGCGCACCGGCTTTCCCGAGTTCTTCGATAATCCCGGCGCTGGCGGCACCCAACCAGCTATGCAATCCCGTGGTACGGAACAAGAATAGAGATAGAATCAGGGACAATATTCCCCCGAAGAACACCAACTTGATGACCTGATACAGCGAAACGTTTCGCGCCACATTTACTTCAAAGAAAAAGATCAGCAACGCAAAGGGAATCATAAACGATCCGGTGATAATCAGCCCGGGAACCAGCTTGATATTGTTAAACATATTCAGGGCAAACACGAACCCCAGATAGACGACCAAGGACACCACAAACACTTTAAAAAACACCCACGGTTTCGGCCAAGCGGTGTTGATTTCCCACAGGGCAGGAGTCGTGGCCAGGGTCCCCACGTGAAAATAGTCTTCAACTTCCTCGTCTTTTCGTTTCCGGATGACTTCCGAAAACATTTCCCAGAAATTGAATCCTTTGACACGCTCCAATCCGGCGACCGAACTGATCCGTCCTCCGATGTGATCAAGCCAATCCGGGATTCCGCCATGAGAGAGGTCTCCTCCCAGTTGCCATAGACTTCGGCCAATCCGAAGTTGCTGATTGTCATTGATAGGACCGTTTGTGATCCGGTGACCATCCACAAAGACGGCCGAACCATCGAGGGTGTGAAAATGTGCCCGGTTGTGCTGTAGGGTAAACACCACGTGGCGTTCGGCGACCTCCCGATCTTCACTCAGCAGATGACAGAGTGTGGATCGTCCGAGCACGATCTCGCCATCTCGAATGGCCACCCGTTTGCCTCGATCGGGACCGGCAATGCAGATGAGGAAAACGTCTGAGTCATTCATGGGGGAAACTCAGATTCATCGTGGTCTAAGGGAAAAGAGCGAATCCGGGACGGGAGAGTGTAGCGGAGAACCGAAAATTTTTCAATAAAACTACTGGGCTCCGACTTCCCCCAAACCTGCCTATTTTCCACCGGTTTTTCCTGGTTCTCTTGCTTACCTCAAAGCACACTCCCAACAAAGAAGATATTTAGAGTTAAACAAGGAGAAAACCGTTTGACAGCGGACCAAACAACAACGAACCTGGCGTCGCCATATTTAACAGAAAATCTGCTCCATTAATCTTTAGACGACTTAAACGAGAGACCATAAAGAAAGCAGAATATTCGGTCGCAGAATTGCATTGCGGGAATCTATTCGCCCCATACACAAAATGAGAAAGACGAAATGTCCAAGGTGCTACCGTTGATTCCGCTGAAAATTCCGCCGTTGTTGATCACGCATGTCATGCAACGTCTGCCCGCCGGATCGAAAACCAAGATCCTCGATGGCATTTCGAAGCCGGTCCGCTTCGGCCTTCATAGTTGGAGTGGCAATGGAAGGATGTCCGTAGAATTGCATACGCTCAGAGGCGGCCCGGCCGTTTCGTTTTCGAATTTCAATATCCACCATTCCAAGTCTTGCCCACATGCCTGGCACCCGTACGACCATGCCTTGATCCATGGTCGGCGGCTTACGTGACTCAAAATCGGATGCCCATTCGAATTGTTTCATGGCCTCGTCATAGCGCTGCTGTCCAACATTGGCCTTTGCCGCATGGACAGTGGACCAGATCATGAGTGCTTCAATGGTGGGCGCTTCGGGAATCCGAGAAGGGTCTTCAAATAATTCCGGCAATAGCCCGTAGGGAGACTTCGTGTATTGACTTTCTTGGCTTGTCTGTCTGTAGATAGCTGAATTGATTTCCAGCAAGGCAGTGGTTTGTTGGAAACGGCTGCGCTGGTTCAATTCTGTTGCCGCCGCATTGTTGATGGCGAGCAACCGTGCGATGTCATGCGGCTGATACCGCATCTCCGTTGTTTCCCGCACATTGATCCCCAGCAATGACAACCGCACTTCTTCCAATGCTGCGGCAGCCATGAACCATGATTCCGCTAAAGCATGATCGCCATTTTCACGCGCCACGGCACCCTGATAGGCAGCCACCCTGGGGTCCGAGGGGTCCAAATTGGCGGCGATAGCTAAGGCCTTCGTGGCGGATTGATAGGCAGTCCGACTGAACTCAATCCACGAAAGTTTGAGCATGGGAGCCGCGGAGGTCTGCACTAAATTGGTGGCTATCGATTGGGCGGTATAGGCCAGGTGCGTCTGTCCGATTTTATGCGCAATCGTACTGAGCCGTTGAGCGGCTTCAAAATATGCGGGATCGAGCTCGACGGCCTTCTTAAGCTGCTGCACCGCTTGCGGTAAGTTCTTGTTACGTTCGGCAAGAATGGATTGATAGTAATACGATTGGGCCGAATTTGGCGCGGCCGCTATCGCGTGTTCAAGTGCGTGTTGAGCTTTGGCCCACAATCTTCGCGCAATGGCATCCAGTTCATCCGCACGACGCAATTCGGCTTCGGATGGGTACCGATAATAGATGTATCGCGTATCCTCCCAGGTGTTCACTGATCGCAACTCCGCCGCGGCCGAGGCTTGAACAAAGGCAATGTAGTCCAGCACAATGGCAAAGAGATCCTGGATAACGGGGTCTCCATCCAGATCAATGGCTCGAGAGAGAAACCTCTCGGCCGTCACCCAATCATGATCTCGCTTAAACCGACAAGCCCCCTTAAACGCCAGTGCGCGAGGATGATTCGCATTCATGTTCAACGCACGGTCCACGGCAGCTTCGGCTTGGGTCAGTTCTCGTTCTTGGGCATTTGTTGATTGAGGCCGATATGGACGATTACGGGCGTGCGGTTCCACCGCCTCCCCAACGATGATCAAGGCTTGCTCGTAAAGGAACTGTCCCAAGGCGGCGAAATCATCGGCGGTCGCCTTTGGTCGGGCAACCGCACGGCGCAATTCGGTAAGCTTCATTTGATATTGCTCATCCGCCCGCAACCGTCCATATTGGCTGGCTTGAACGATGTGTTGCGCCAATTGCAGCAGAGCGCTCCATTCCGCGCCTTGCTGGGCGGATTGTCGTAGCTGTTCGAGTAGCGCCAGCTTTCGTTGATTGTTTGGGGCTGCGGGAAACGTGCCTGTCGATTGTTTCAACTGTTTGGCGTATTGGGCATCAAGTGTGGGATCGATCTTCAGTGCTTCCGCCAATCCGTGTTGTGCCGCCGGTACATCACCTAATGCGGCATGAGACAAGGCACGGCCAGCAATCGCTCGGGCATGATTTGGTCCTCCACCAATAGCGCGGTAGTCTGCCCGAGCGCCCTCGGGAGATCCTAACCGGCGTTTGCATTCAGCCAGGAAGAATAACACGTCCTTATCATCCGGTTGGCTGATACGCATGGGAGAGGTCAGAGTAGGCTTGAGCGCATTGCCCAGCCTCGTACTGATCGATTCCCCGTTGGCGAAGGGCTGCCGTTAAACCGCCTTGCGGCCCACCGGAAGCACTGGACCCAGCCGGCTTGGTACGATCCACAAACATTTTGGCCAGAGTCGGAAAGGCACGGATGGCACGGTCGAGCAGGCCGCGCTTGTTGTATGCCCAGGTCATCACCCATCGTTTGCCGGAAAACCATATCGCCATATTCGTGGGACATCTTTCGCACGGCATTATCATATTGATCCAATGTCGCAAAAGGATAAATGCCTTGATCTTCAGAGAATCGCCCTTGCATGCCCACCACGGTGGCCAACCACATTTTTGTCGGTTGATGGTTGGAGCGCAAACGAGTCGCGCGTCTCAGATCTTTCTCGGCTTCCGTCAATTGCTGTGAAAAGGCGTAGGCAACGCCACGGGCAATGAAATAATCAGGATTCTCCGGTTCATATTGAAGCGCCGAATTCAACTGCCGCACGGCATCGTTCCAACGACCGGTTTCCAATGCATCCAACCCAAGCAGGTACGCATTGACTCCCGGAGCTACCGTTGCCGTCCTTTTTAGGTTTTGGCTTAATTCGGGGTATGAATCGGTACGAGATAATTGGCTTGAGGATTTTGTTGCAAGAGCACCTTTGGGTCCTTTAGCCGGTGAAACGTTATTTTTTGCCGCTCCGACCGGCTTTTGACGTTTCCAACTGGCGGTTCCCAACCTGCCGGTAGCCGTAAAGGTATTTTGATCTGGGTTCTGATATGTACCACCGTCTTCGTACGGCATGGTCTTGGCGATCAGCGTCCATTTTCCATCTGCCGCCGTGAATGTTCCACGGTGACCATTTTGCGCTCCAACCCCTTCGATATGAAATTCATAGGTTCCATTTGGGTGAATGACCCAAATCCAATGGGCATTCCCGCCTGGACCCGGTATGGAAAGCTCCCATGTGCCGACTACTGCCGGGTCGACATCTTCAGCGGACGTCGCGCCGCAGGCGGCCACCAGTATAATGAGTAATAATCCCTCCCATAGGGGGGTAAGGAGGTGTTTCATGCTTCCTTCCAGTTTTTTCTATTCTTGGATGGCAAATCAGGAAGAATTAGGTTCTCCAGATAATGAATACGCTCCGGCGAGGCCAGATGATTATAGGAATTTTTGGCAGAATTTCCTATATTCAACGAGGGAGGGGGTTCTTTGGACATTTACCGTTTGATGATGTGGTAAGACATTGACTTGCTTGCGCTTTTCATGAAAATGGTTCTTGATCGGGAATTTGTCTCAAGATGCATTACCTTCTATTTTTTCCTTAATTCTCCTTGTTTTACCGCCATCCCATAAAAAACCTCACCCCTCTGGGACTGGGATAGTCTTGCGGTTGTCCAGCGAGTAAATTGAGTTTTTGAGACGAAGGGACTTGTCGTTCAAAACAACGGATGTCACCTAAATTCTCCTAGATCTCGCCAAAACAGATCCGAGCTCAATCAGAACCATGGGCTTCCTCATGGATAAGCAACCGTTTCAGCATGCGCAGACAATTCGTCAGGATAGCGTGTCGACTTCTTTTGCAAGAATACAACTCATTGCTATGGCGAGAAGAACTGGATTGGTTGGATCCTCTGACGCGATGGCGAAAGCTGGGAAGCGATGACTAACGATCTGAAGGCGCTCATGATGACATCACCGAAAGCCGAAAATATTTTCGTCGCTTCGCTGAAAGTGATTCAATCAAGAGACCGAAACCAAGGCATTTCCCTACTTTTGGGTAATCAGAGAAATTTTCGATCTATTTTTTCAATGGGAAGGACGGAGAGGCTGACCGATCATTCAGGCAATTCGATACCGCCGCCTTCGAGATCGGCGTCGATGCCGGTCAGCTCCATTTTGTTGCCGACACGCCACCACTCGGCCGATACTTCGGATACGGTCCCTTTGCAGGTGTAAAACTTCGCGGCGGGAATATTCACCGCGCGGTTTTCTGTTCGATGAATTTCCATCACAGTCGTTTTCAATGTGCTGTCTTCGACTTTGAGCATGTCCGGGGTCGTCGTGAGCACGAACCGGTCGCCAGGATTCGTTTCCCATACATTGCGCTTCAAGGTCGCGACTTCGGTCCCGGTTGGCATGAACACCGACATGGTTAAAACCAATGCCGGTTCATCGTTCCCGAACTCAATGCGCAGATGTTCCTGACCATGAGCCAAAAAAGCTCCATTGGTATTTCGCAAGGTATTGGTGCCCAATTGAATATCCACAATACGATCCTCCTCCTACCACTAAAAGATTTCCTCCGATTATTCCTCAGAAGAAACACTCATTTCAAGCCATGGCCGTTAGTCTTGAACCTGGATCAGCCGCCGCGACCAGTTTTTCATCTGGTTAACGGAATGAGGTCGGCTCGGAACTGCTAGAAAGATTCTTTCCTCGCAATACCATCAAACATCCCAATCCGATGACGATCCACAAAATCTCCCGCACACGACGGATGAGCGCAAAAGTAAGTCCCGTGACTTCCGAATAACCGAAACTCATAAGCAAGAGGGTATAGCCACCTTCCTGAGCACCCAGACTGCCCGGAATGAAAAAGGTGCCCCCCTTGATAAAAACCGTCAAGGCCGCGATGGAAATAGCCGCCCACACATCTACCCCGACATTGAGAAAAAACAAAATGGCATACACCTCTAGTGTCTCGGCAAGCCAAGCCGCAAAAAAGGTTCCGAGAGCCACAAAAAACCGCCCCCGATGGTGCGAGTAAAACGTTCGAATGGTGCGATCTAATTCTCGCAATTGCGATTCACGTGATTCCAAAAAGGTCAGTTTGACTCCGCAGGCCCGCAGGATGCCCAGAATACCCATTCCGATTCCATACCGTTGAAGCAGCACGAATAACCCCACACCGAACACCAACACACCAAGACTGACGACCATAGCCAAGCCATACCGTTCCGCATCGCCGATAATCCAAAAGGCCAAAGCCAGTCCCAATAAAATAAAGAGGACTTGGGCCAGAGTCATCGTCGTCTTGGCAGTGACGACAGAGGCTAAGCCATCCACCATCGGAACCCCATATTGCTTCAGCAGATAGGCCTTTAATGGTTCGCCCCCCACGTAGGCAGTGGGCGTTGTGACATTGACCGATTCCCCCGCCATCCGTATGCCGAACAATTTGGGAAATCCGACTAAACGTGCATGGGCTCCCAACGTCAGTTGCCACCCTAAGGCTTCCAGGGCATACACAAGAATCATCGGGAGAAGAATGACCGTGACGGCCCAGGGACCGAGTTGAGAGAGGGTGTGGAGGATCGGTTCCAGCCCGATGTGGAAGATCATCCCAACCAGGGCCGCCAGGCCAAGGATCAGGAAGAGGAGTTTAAGCACGAGGAATGAGGGTGCGTCGAAGAATCCACGCCATGGACATAACAAAGAACCATGAACCCATGGCCGCAAGCCCTAAAAACCAATGCAGGACGCCGAACAACGCGCTTCCGAACACAATAATCGAAAAGTCCCTATTGGCCACATTGCCAAGCAGGAACTCGATTTTTTCACGCTCCCTTGTGGTCATGCGACGGAGGTCACGCGGCCGTCCTCGAAGATGCCGGGCATGATTCACCAGCAACAGCGAGGCGAGGTTCGCCAACACCGCGGAGGCTCCCAACACCAGAGGTAATTCCGTCTGAAACCAGGGGCCTTGCAGATAGGCTCCGCAGGCAATGCCCACAAAAATCGCGATGTGGACGATATTATCCGCCCAGATATCCAGCTCCTGCCCAAAACGCGATTCGGAGAAGGTCAGTCTGGCCACTTCACCATCGCAACAATCGATAATGACGGATAGCTGGAACAATAACGCCCCGACCAGCGCCAGTTCCCAGGAGCCAGGGATAAAAAATCCGGCTGCCAGGACCCCAACGACCATCGACACCATCGTGATGACATTAGGACTCCATTTCAGACGCAAAAAGAGCCGGGTCAAAATTCCTGACAGTTTCCGATTGAAATGCCGGTCGACCAGACCATCCAGTCCACCCTTTAGAGACTGCAAGGATCGCAACAGGTTTCGTTCGGCAAGTTGAGGACCCTTGTGCCCGCGTACATCCCTGAACCAGTGTGAAGCTCCGTGAACGGTTTGTACCATGCCTTCAATAGCGGCTTGTTCAAGAGATAACCTGAGAGGGTTGGTCCCATTGGCATTTAACACTCCGGAAATTCCCAGGAGGCGGGAGGGCAGTACGATCATATCCCCAACTAAGGGATGTCGGGAACGGTCTCCGGTCATTTCCCCGCTTTTCAGTTTGGTTGCCGGGCGTTCCTGATGGTCTTGAAAGACGACTGAAGATGTGGCCGATCCTTCTTGAGGGTCAGGTCGCAATACAATTCCCGGGTTGCCGGAATGATAACCTTCATTGGGATGCCCCACAACCACAATGGCTTTTCCCTGGGCGCCATCCAGTCTTAATTGTTGGACAAGAGTGGGAGAATAGACCGTATGACAACCCACAACCATACAGGAACCGTGGACTTCGTCAGCCAAGGTTTCCCAGGTTTGTGGATCATGGGGAGGAAACTCTCGAATGGGTAACCACCGGACAGCCGCCTGAATCCGGGTATCATGATGCAAGGTTTGACGAAGCGCGGATTCCTCCGAACCCGCCAACACCCAGATCTTTGATATACCCCCACGCTGCAGGGTAAACACAGCCCGTTGAAAGAGGGTCATTCCTCCGACACGGGTTAAGGGGCTGGGGAGCGGTTCATCAGATCCGTTCATTTGGTTGGAGAACACCCCCGAGGACGTCAGAAGAATAGCGGTATCAACCGCATACGTCGTTTCTTGTCGGAGTGTGCCATCCATAGAAAACTCTCTACCGAGTCACTGACGCTGAGGTATTATTCTCCATTACCCCTATGGCAGGCAAGATCTCATGAATCGCTCTCTGGATATCCTCTGGGAAATCAATCTCGACCCAGGGCATCCCCCCTACTTTTTCATATCCCACAGCGACTTGTCCAAAGAATTCCTGCATGGCATCTTCATATTCCATATCCAAACGACCCGCCTCAATACAGGATCGCACGGAATGAAGCAGAGTCGGGATATGAGCTTTTTGAATTTTGAAAAATCCGATGCCTTCCCCGGCCTCGTCAAACCGGTCGGGCAAGGTTTTACTCAACCGGACCACTCTCCCATCACGGGCAGCCACCATGCATTCTTCCGTTTGCTGTTGAACTGATTCATCCATCAGCAGCGCGGTGGAAGTGGAGGACCGGACCAGTCGCATCAGGATCCTCGGATCATAAAACACATCGGCATCCATCAAGACGGCATCTTCGGTCATGTGGTCTCTTGCCGCCCACAGAGAGGTGATGCTTCCTCTCGTGAATTGCTCGTTGACGACAAATCGCACAACCGAGCCATGAGGATCTTGAGCTACGGCTTCCCGAATCGCCTCCTGGGCAAACCCCACAATCACCACCACCGGTCCAACTCCCAGTTGCGTCAGATATTCAAGATGAAGAGAGAGGAGCGAACGCCCTCCGATTTCCACCAGACATTTTGGACGGCCCTGCGTCACCGCGTGTAACCGACGACCGACGCCTGCCGCAAAAATTATCGCCCTCATCCATTCCCCGTCGTCTGTTTCAACGTGTCCTGAAAGGCCGCGATAAATCCCTCGATATTCTTATCAGTCAACGCACCGATATTTCCCACTCGGAAGATTTGAGATTCCAACTGGCCTTGCCCGGCATAGATGACATAGCCGCGCTCTTTCAGTTGGTCATGAAGCCGGGGATAGGTCAGGCCTTCCGGCAGTTGGAAAGCCGTCAGGGTATTGCTCCGCATGTCAGGCGAAAGCACCGGCTTAATTCCCCAGGACTCCAATGCTTCCCGGATTTTTTTGGCATAACCGGCGAACCGTTGTATTCTGGCCTGCACGCCTTCCTCCAACAATTCATCCAACGCCTCTCGAAACCCGTAATACACCTGAACCGCCGGAGTAAACGGAATGCTCCCGCGCTCTTGGTCTTCATAATAATTGGCTAGATTCAAATACCAGGAATGTTTGGGGTATTTCATGACGCGTTCCATAAAGCCTTTGCGGACCAGCACAAATGCCGCCCCGGGAAATCCTTGAATGCATTTTTGAGCCGCACCGGCCACCATATACAATTTCGCCCCGCCAATATCCAGCGATTCCCCGCCCAACCCGCTCACCGAATCCACGAGCGTGACCCTACCGAACCGATCCACTATGTCCGCAATGTCTTCGACCGGATTGATAAATCCCAGCGTGGTCTCATGATGCACCACCATGACGGTGTGGACTTCCGGATGTTGCTTCAATGCCAGTTCCACTTTCGTCAAATCCGGAGCCGTCCCCCAAGCAAACTTGAGATCCGGAATCGCCAACCGCCTGGTCCACAACATGGAAGACATCCGTTGGCCATAGACCCCATTATTAATGACCATGGCGCGCTTGCCGGTAGGCATACTGGACCTCACAGCGGCTTCCACGGCAGCCGTGCCCGACCCCGTCAGCACAATGGCGGTATAGTCTTCTTCGCCTCCGGGAACAAAAGCCGTCAGTAATTTCCGCCGGATATCGGCTAACAATTCCGAGAATTCGGATTCCCGGTGACAAATATCAGGTCTCATCAAGGCCTGGCGAACACGATCGGACACATTCACCGGACCGGGATTCAATAACACCATTGGAACGGCTCCTCTCCTACAACCTCAAACACGCGAGATAAACACCGTATACGCCATAGCTATGCCACACTCCCTTTAAAGCGGGCAGTCAGCTCGGCAGGAGGAATTTCGACGCGATCGGCTTCTTCCAGTTGTTCGTTCACTTTTATTAATAAAAAACTCGGGCCGGCTTCCGCCATCATGGATTGAAATTCATACACAATGTCTTCACGTTCCCAGACCCGTTCGACATTCACATAGCCCGCCGACCGGGCCATTTTGTCCAGAGCCACTACCCGAGAATAGGTAGGCTGATTCCCCGTAGTGCCATAGACTTCATTATCAAATACCACATGAATCAAGTTTTTAGGTTTTAAAGCTCCCACCGTGGCCAAGGTCCCTAAACTCATTAATACATTTCCGTCCCCATCAAATACCACCACCGTCTTGTCAGGCTTGGCCAATGCGAGCCCCAACCCGATTCCTGCCGTGGCCCCCATCGACCCGATCATGTAAAAATTTGATGCTCGATCCCTAAGTTTATGAGCTTCCCGTGACGGAAATCCGTTACAAATGATTAAGAGTTGATCGGTGAGCAATTCCAAAATCGCTCCCATCGCCTGTGCCCGGCTTTGCATGACCCCTTCTTCAGGTCCGATCATGATTTCATTTCCCTATTATTCTCCTCTGGTGTCTCAGCCTACCTTGAGGCTAGGGCTGTACGGTTTTACAATGCCTTTTTTCAACAGCAGAGCCACAGGCACCCGTTGCTCCATAAATGTCTTCGCCACCCATTGCAGATCGCTCTACAGAAACGTCGCCGCTTCCACCGTCCGATGTGGAATTTTCACGGTGTCCAACAATTGCGTCATCGTTTGTCCCATGACCAAATGCTCTGGGGCATCTTTTCCCTGAAACCCTCGCCAAGACACCAGAAGGAGGCAGGGGATCCGATAAATTAAATTCAAAGGATGCCAGAACATTGAGGGCATTTCCCAACCCGCTATTTTGCATCAACACCGCCGGAATTTTTCCCCCGAGAAAAAGCCCGGAAGCCATAGCCACTGCCTCATCTTCCCGAACCGCCGGGGTATACAGCCCTTCTTCCGTCAAATGGGCAATAATCCCTCCCAAAATCGTATCCGGGACTCCGGTAAAAAAGTCGAACCCGATCCCTTGAAGCTCTTTCACAAATTCGTCGGTTTCAACCATGACAAACCCCTATTTTCATAGCGAAAATCTATCTACCCTGACCGGAATGGAAAAAAGAATAGGTAGCCACCAGAGCTTGATGCGAGAGCATACGAATATAAACTCCCGGTTAGCCCAGGCGGCAACCCTAAATCAAAAAAGAAGGGCGATTATAGCCCAGGAGATGCCTATTCTCAAGGAAATCCATTTTCCAACATTGCAGAAAATTACCGAAACAAGTAGACTGGAAGTCTTTCGAGATTTTCTACTTGTTGAGGAACATTCGACATGAAAAAAGCTAAATTAAAAACTGGAGCGGGATACTCTGCCAAGCATGCCCAGAGCGGCATCGCCGATAAGTTGCCGCGGATAGAAACCTGGCCGAATCAATATCCCGGCTACGAAATCACCATCGAAATCCCGGAATATACCGCTATCTGCCCTAAAACGGGACTTCCTGACTTTGGGACAATCCGTTTAACCTATGTGCCGAACCAATCCTGCCTGGAACTCAAGTCCCTCAAAATGTACATTCACGCGTATCGCAACCTGGGGATCTTTTATGAAAATGCGGTGAACCGTATTCTGTCAGACATTGCCAAAGCCTGTCGCCCCGTCTCTGCCACCGTCACGGGAGAATTTACGGCCCGCGGAGAGTTGCGGAGCGTCATCAAGGCCCATTATCCCTGAGGACTTCAGTCTTCCCCCTGATTTCAGTTTTGAGTCGAGTCCGTGCTTCGGTATCAATGACGATCAAAAAACGCTTTGATCGTCTCCACGACATATGCAGTTGATCGGAGGACAATTCCGGGTAAATAGGCAGGAGAGCACTTCCTGGGCAGCCTGTTCGGCGACCGGAAAATCCCCTTTTCGATAGCCCAGCTCCCGATAACATTCCTGTAGGTGCAACGGAACCGGATAATAGACACGATTGCCGATATGATTTTCAGTTAAAAAGGCACTCAATTCGTCCCGACGAGCCGTGCGAATCGTAAACTGATTGAAGACATGCCGGTTACCCTGGCTCACCACCGGTAACGTGATCCGATCCAAAAGATTGGCCTCCTTAAAGAGCCGACAATACGTGGCCGCATTGTCCTGACGCTTTGCCGTCCATTCGGCCAATCGTTGGTATTTCACCAGCAGAATCCCGGCCTGCAACGCATCCAAGCGACTATTGGCTCCAATCAGATGGTGATGATATTCCGATCGACTGCCATGCACCCGTAACAATCGCAGACGGTCGGCAATTTCAGAATCGTGAGTGGTAATCATCCCACCATCTCCAAATGCTCCAAGATTTTTAGATGGGAAAAAACTGAAACATCCCGTTCTTCCCATGGCTCCGGCCTTCACTCCATCCCGCGAAGCTCCGATCGCCTGACAGGCGTCTTCAATAATGGGAATTTTCGGTTCTGCGACCACCTGCTCGATTTTTGGGATATCGGCACATTGTCCAAACAAATGCACGGGTAAAACAGCCTTGGTGTTCGGAGTCAAACTCTCAGCCACCTTATCCGGATTCATATTCCACGTGTCGGGAGTAATATCGACAAAAACCGGCTTCGCCTGCAAACGCGAGATAACCCCTGCAGATGCAAAAAAGGTAAACGGTACGGTCACCACTTCGTCACCGGCCTGTACGCCAAATTCCATCAACGACAACAATAAAGCATCACTGCCTGAGGCCACTCCGATGGCTTCAGGTGTTCCGATAAACTCCGCTATAACCTGTTCCAGCTTTTGAACGAGCGGGCCTAGAATAAAGCTTTGATCCGCACAGACCTCTCCCATTATGCGTTGAATATCGTCTTGAATCGTGGCGTATTGCGCCTTAAGGTCCAGAAGAGGCACGTTCACGGGGTACCCCCAACATCTGCCGAAGATCCAAAAGTCAATGAATCCAGGTGGCTCGGTGATTCCAGGAAGAACTGCTATCGTGAATTCCCGATGACAGGCCCACCTTATCAACAAACCTCAAGGAAGGCTATAGAGAAAGGAGCCGCCTTGCCTTCGGGATCTATTCGGGAAGGGTCAACTCACTCCCGCCGGCAACACGCTTAACAGGACGGCATACCGAAGCCCTTTTCCCAAACCGATATACACTAGCGAAACCAGCCAATGCATGCGCAACCATCCGCCGGCCACGCATAATGGATCACCAAGAAAGGGGACCCAGGAAAAAAGCAGCGCGGGACTTCCCCAATGGCGCATCCGATCCACGGCTCGTCGATGAGCGGGCTTAGTCAAATCGGTCATAGGGAATCGCCAACCAAGCAGACGTCCAAGTCCCCAGGAACTCATGCCACCCAGAGTATTCCCGAGCGTCGCGATGGCCAACAAACTCCAGGGTGAATATTGCCCTTGCATGGCTAGGGCCCCTAACACCACCTCCGAACTCCCAGGTAAAACCGTGGAGGAAAGGAACGCACTTAAAAAAAGACCCCAGAGGGAAAGGGACTCATTCATGATGAAGCCCCGGGTTTACTTCCCCGATGAACTCTGTTGATCGAGTGAAATTTTTGTCTGTCGGAAAAGGTGAGATCGAAGATTCCCTCGATGCCGCGATGAGTCAAAAACGGACGAAGGACTCGAGCCGGGAATTGCACCGTTCGGCCATCTTCAGCCTGAGCGACGACCGAATCGACCGCACCCTCATAGTAAGCCTGAAAGCGCCGTGCTGAAATCCGTAAGGAAACCCTGACTGTTTGCATTATGCAACCTGGAGCAGGCTGTTGTTGACTAAGGCCAACCTTCACATCTGAAGTACATGGTTCGTTAAGATCTTTTCTTGGCGGATCATCTCTCCCCTTTACATATTTTCTTTATATGATAAAAGAATCAATCCTTAGATCGAGAACCGGACCGGACCTAACGCTTCCAACATCCCCTGCGCACACCGAATGATTCCCGATTCACACACTCTCTTTAAGCTTCCCTCATCCGCCTACGAGAAAGAGCTCACCACGATTCACAAGGCTCTTCGCCTGGCCTCTGACCGAATCCGAAAGCTTTCTTCTGCAGGATTGATCATTCACACGAAACCCGACGGTTCTCCCGTGACCAACGCCGACCTGGAAGTGGATGGCATCCTTCGGGAACACCTACTTGAGGCATTTCCTGAGGACGGCTGGCTTTCCGAGGAACGTCCCGATCATCCCGTCCGTCTTCGACTATCACGCGTCTGGATTTTGGATCCTATTGACGGCACCCGTCCCTTTACCTACTCCCTTCCCCAATTCACGATTTCACTGGCTTTGCTTAATAAAGGACACTTGGCACTCGGAATGATCGTCAACCCTGCCACCCAGGAATATTATTCGGCTATCCAGGGGATGGGTGCTTATCTCAACGGCCGAATCCTGAACCATCCTGCCCAAACACCGAGTACTTCACACGCTGGATCCCGGCCAACTTTCCTTGTCAATCCAGGCTCTCTGCCCCGAAACCTTTTCAACGAATGGAAGGCTTCCGCTCGGTGCCCACCCATTTTGGGTTCCATCGCGTATTCACTGGGCATGGTGGCTTCCGGCCAGGTTCATGGGGTTATTAATCTGGGACAGCAATACGAATGGGATATTGCGGCAGGAGCGCTCATTGTCCAAGAGGCAGGAGGAATCGTTCTGGATAGACACCAGCGCCCTATTTCCCTGAATCAACTCCGCCCCATGGTAGACGGGATCATTGCCGTCCATCCATGCGCGTTTCCGCTCGTCCAACGCTTTCTACAATCCGTTCCATGAAGTTAGCCGAACGTTCAAAATTTTCTTCGCATACATTCCGCCCACTGCCCCCATGGGTTTAACCCTTGTTCGTTGGCCCCATGTCTCTCAGATTCCGGAAAGACATCACAGAAGATTACTGCATGTTGTTTCCCCTTGAATGTTTTTGGGAAGGATTCTTAGTCATCATCTATAGGAATACATTGGATTTCGCACTTTTCCTGCTCTTGGCTTACCTCAACTCTTTGGGAGTTTAACCGAAGACATGACTAAGTATTGCCTTGAGCATTGGAATTCAAAGACAGCATCTCCCCGCGAGGGAAAATGCTGTGTCTGTCACTTGCCCTCCCGATATCAGCGGATAGATTGTATGCGAAGTGCAGTCAAAAACACGATCAAGATTTTGACCATTGAGGACGACTCTGCCCGGATCGAAGCCTTAAAGGAAGCTCTCACCGTCGCACAAATCATCTGCGTGGAAATTCACGAAGCGGAAGACGGCGACCAAGCCATAGGTTTTCTGTTTCAACAGTACCCTTATATGGATGCTCCGGAACCTGATCTGATCTTTTTGTCGGACACGCTCCCAGACCGGTCAGCTCATGAGATCATCAAAGAACTGCAGACCGACGCGCGTCTTAAACACATTCCATTGGCCATTTTTTCAGAATCCACCCCTGTCCTTCTGAAAAATATCCTGACACCCTTACCCTCCAATTATCATCAGTTTAAACGGCCGCAGACCTGCGACGAATGGATTTACGTGTTGCGATGCATTGAAGATGTGTGGATGACCCTCTTGAGCATTTCGGGAACTCCTAATATTTAGATTTATCCCGCCATTTCTTTTCCGGTCCGTTTTACCAATCTGCTCTGTTTCCGATTGCCCCCTGCCACCATCCGGAATTCATACAAACGCGATTCCAGCGGTCCATTATATAAGGGAATCTTCCGTGAGGGGGCCAACCGGATCAGTTTCGGCACCCGCAAATCAGCCGTAAAGATATACGCTTTCCATCCTGCAAATCGTTGCTTTAACATATTTCCAAATTTGGGGTACCATTCCTCCAACTCCTGATGATCCCCCATGCGAACCCCATAGGGCGGATTGGTAACAATAAGCCCATGGGGAGCCGGAGGCTCCACATCTAACGCCTCTTCCTGTTTCCAGTGAATTTCCGAAAACCCCAGACCTCGGCTATTCATCCGTGCCATGTCCAAAGCCTGAACATTCTGATCATACCCATAAAGAGACAGGGGTGGTCCCGAGACAGGGGGTTTTCCGCCTTTCTGTCGGAGGTGGGACCAGGTATTCCCATCAAAATTCGATAAGACCGTGAAGGCAAAGCTTCGACCATTTCCTGCAGGAATGCCTTTTCCTTTGAGACCCGCCTCGATGAGAAAGGTTCCCGCTCCGCACATGGGATCCAGCAAGACTTGATCGGGAGTCCAGCCTGCCAATTCCAAAATCCCGGCTGCCAGATTTTCCCGGATCGGGGCTTCCCCGGCTGCCTTCCGCCATCCCCGCTTAAACAAAGGGGCTCCTGACGTATCGATATACCACACAGCTTCCTGTCCTGCCAGATACACCACCACGGAAATGTCCGGATGCCGCTTATCTATCGTAGGACGAGCCCCGCACACTTCCACAAACCGATCGCATATGCCATCTTTCACTCGCAGGGTGGCAAACTCCAAACTTTTCAATGGGCTGCGTTGTGCCACAATTCTGACCTTGATGAACGAGTGAACCGAAAACCGTTCAGCCCAGGGTTGCTCAAAGGTCAGACGGTAGAGATCTTCCTCTGTGCGACACGTCCCTGCCCCTACACGCCAGAGAATTCTGCTCGCCAATCGGCTCTCACTATTCAACCGGTAACACAGAGCAAAAGAACCTCGACACTCGACGCCCCCAGGTGTTTCATGACTCTCCTGCCCACCCAAATCCCTCAGTTCCTGTGCAAGCAATCTTTCCAGACCACGAGGACAAGGAGCAAAAAAACTTCGTGCTGTGTCGGGTTCATCGTGTTGAGAAAAGGGGAAATTTGCATGAATCACGCTGTGCCGTCTTCACGCATCATAGACATGAGGATTGATACAATAAGGCAGATGATCCCCCTTCAACCCGGCAATGACATTCTCAGCGGCCATCAGTGCCATACGCCCCCGTGTGGCCACGGTTGCACTCCCTAAATGAGGAATCACCAGGCAGTTGGATAGGGAAAGCAGAGGGTGTGATGCCGGAAGCGGCTCGGGGTCGGTCACATCCAACGCGGCAGCCCCGATAATGCCCTCTTTTAACGCCAGGTACAACGCTTCGGTTTCGACTACCCCTCCTCGCGCCGTATTGACGAGAATAGCCGTGGGTTTCATCGTTCGCAACTCGTTCGCGCCAATCATATGACAGGTGTCATCCGTTAACGGAACATGCAAGCTTAAAAAGTCGGACTTGGTCAACACGTCGGAAATTGGCGCGGGCTTGACTTCACCGGATTCAAGAGATTCATGCCACGTCCACTGATGAAACGTGTCGGTCACGTTCATCCCTGGGGACGGAATGGGGCTGCCTTCTTTGGGGCGAGAGCGCGAAACCTGAGCGACCAATACTTTCATATTGAATCCAAGTGCCCGACGGGCCACTGCTTGGCCAATCCGACCGAATCCAATAATTCCTAGCGTGGCCCCATAAATATCACGCCCGAGTAACAGATCAGGACTCCAGGTTGTCCACCGTCCCTGCCGAACATATCCAGCACCTTCCTCAATGCGCCTGGCTGCCGCCATCAACAGGCCAAAGGCCAAATCAGCCGTCGTCTCGGTCAGAACGCCCGGAGTATGTCCGACCGGAATCCCGCGGTTCGTACATGCGGCCACATCAATATGGTCAACACCCACCGACATGCTGCTGATCACTCGAAGACGTTTCCCTAATAGGATGACGTCTCGATCAATGGAATCGGTCAAGAGACAATAGAGCGCCTCCGCCCTTGAAATATGATCCAGAAGCCATTCGCGCGTCACAGGGCAGTCCGGTTCCCACATCACTACATGCCCATGCATGGTCAACTGGTTTAAAACTTTTAGTGGAAGCTGTCTAGTGACAAGAATCACCGGAAGGGCCATTACCTCTTCCATTCATATATATCAGGACCAAAAGCTGTGAAGGTTTCAACGGTCTGTTTCACCAGAACAACACGGAAACCACGAAAATTCCGTAACACAAGCCATTCACCAGTAAATGTAGGGGCTTCAGGGTTCCCATGCGAATGACGAAGGTTAAATATACTGCCGCAATCAGGGTCATGGCCATGCCCATCAAAATTTCGCGCTGAGGCACCCAGGCCGTCAACATGATCCCAAGCGCAGGCAGCAGGCTCCCTTGAAACACCATAGCCCCGGTAACATTACCCATTGCCAGGGTATCCCGCCTGCGACGAATCCAAATAATGCTATTCACTTTTTCCGGCAACTCGGTCGCAACAGGAATAATTAAGAGCGACAATGTAAGCGCCGACACCCCTAACCAGGGAGCCAAGTGTTCAATACCATACACAAAGCCTTTGGCGCCGAAGATAATCAATCCCAAGCCACACCCAAGTTGAAAGAGAATAACGACCAAATTGTCCGGAAACCCGATTTTCATGAAATACAGAGGATGGTCGGCCTCAGTTCCATGTCCATCATCGACCAATATTGAGGAAGAACGAATGGTTTGATACAGATACACCACATACATCAACACCAGAGCACACCCGATTCCCCCACGCACCATCGGCCATTCCTGTGGCACAAACGTAGCCATCACACCTAGGCTAAAAACCCAATTAAACCAGACCATGTCCCTGGCAAATCCGGTTGGTTCGGGATTCAGGAGACCATGCCATCCACGAGATTGCGCCGCGAACCAGCCCACGAGAAAAAAAGCCAGGGTAGATAGCATCAGAGGAGCGCCGAGAATGGCTCCAACGCCTACTTCATGGCGCAACGTTTCGGATCCAGACCCCAGTAAAATGGCAAATACGGGCACCATGGTCTCGGGGAGGGCGGTTCCAATGGCGGCAAACACCGACCCCGTGACTCCTTCCGAAATCCCTAGTCGTTCCCCAAAATGCTCTAAACTATTGGTAAACGCTTCCGCACCCAGCAGGATGACGATTAACGCCCCTAATAAAATCAGTATATCCATAAAATAACGCCTTTGGGGAGCTGCTCCCTTTACCCAGGAAATATCATTCTCTCTTGAGTGTTTTGTTCATTGTTCCGGATGCCGGCTGCCTTCTCCATTAGGTTTTTCCCTACCTTGCCATCCGCTATTTTCCTCTTCTACACTGGAAGGATGGACGACTTATCTGTTGGCCTTATTTTGGTGCTGGGAACCATCATTACGTGTACGATCGGATTCCGATGGTGGAGATATCGCCGTGCCGGAAAATTGGCCGACAAACTTCTGGACGAGGTCATCAAAGGCAAGGACGCCTTCCGTCGCTAAGGTCTTCAGATCTTTTTTCTCCAGGCCCCTTGAGAATCATCGCGAGCCTATCCAATTAGGTCATCCCTTTCGCTTTCGACTTCCATCAAAAGCTTCTTCCCCCAGTAGTCATCGCATTAAAACGGAAGGACTAATTGCTCCCATATCTGAGACGAGATTCCCTCAACAAGTTCGGGAGGGGAATCTTCTAATGCCGATCTGTTCACTTCTGTTTTCTGTATGTCGGCACCTTTAGCGTCGATTTCTTTCAAGCTTCCCCCGCATTGGCCGCAGCGATGGCTATTCATCTTGATCGTTCGACGTTGCCGCCGATACTCGCATCCACAATGCACGCATCGCCAAGCATAGCGATTCCACAATTGAACCGCTTCATCCAAATGGTGATACACAGAGACACCTAATCCATCGTGATTCATGCGATGCATCTTGGCCAAAAAATCCGGCCCATGCGACGGACGGCAGTGCCGTATATCAAACTGCCATTGATGAATCATTTCATGAGCCAAAGTCCGCACAACCTCTTCCATGAGCTGCTCCCGTAAAAGCGGGGCTGATAGACGAATGACCCGAGCCGTACCCTGCCGAACGTCACTGGGCACGGAACGGGTGCGGGGCCCTACTCGACTGACAAACATCCCGGCCGATGCGGTCAGACGGGAACTCCAGACAATGGAGATTGGCGGCAGACGATCGTCAAAATATCGGTTCGACAACTGTCTCCATGCCTGCTGGATTTGGTCCGATGAAGGCAAGGACATGTGCCGAGGGGAAGAAGAAGACTTCACGCAGATTTCCAGAGAAATTGGCTATACTTGCGATAGTGGCTATGCTACCATTTTTTTGTCCTATGTAACATGACACACTTCAATTTTCTCTCAAGCCCGACTCTTCACCACTGAAGAAACATAACGACCCTTTCATGGACGATCAATTTTTCATGCAGATGGCCCTGGGAAAAGCTGAAGAAGCCTTTCAACGCGACGAGGTGCCCGTGGGGGCCGTGCTCATCCGGGACGGAATGGTGCTTGGGACAGGGTTTAACCGGCGGGAAGAACAACAAGACCCTACCGCTCATGCGGAATTGCTGGCTATCCGTGCAGCTTCGGAAGCACTGGGCACGTGGCGACTGACTGAGACCACTCTTTATGTCACGCTCGAACCGTGTGCCATGTGCGCAGGTGCCATCATTCAGGCCAGGATTCCTCGGCTGGTTTTTGGCACGTGGGATGCCAAAGCCGGAGCCTGCGGATCGATTTGTGACTTAACCGCAGAAACCCGATTCAACCATCGAGTCCAAGTGGCAGCAGGTTGTCTAACCGAAGAATGCCGCCAACTGTTACGAACGTTCTTTCAACAACTACGACAACCCCAGCCAGTGACCAGCTCATCATAACAACGGAGAGGTGCGAGAGTGGCCGATTCGGACGGTCTCGAAAACCGTTGTCCCGCAAGGGACCGTGGGTTCAAATCCCACCCTCTCCGCCAGAGCTGTCCCCATCTTTTTGAACAACTGAAAACCCTTCCCTAAGTGGATCGCTCCTGGTTGAGTTAGGTCGCTCGGGGGTGCGGCTGGCCTTGAAAAGGCCGATCATCTTGTAAGCTTCCCTGTCAAGCAGACAGTTGATAAGTAGAGTTTTCGGGGGAGATGTCATCTGCCAGAAAGCTCTACAGATTACTTGTCCGCGATTGGGGGAAGCTTACACAGGCGGCTCGAGCCGCCTGCCGCCGTGCCTGTAGACTTACCTCTTTTTTGCCTGTCATTCCTTCATCACTTCCGCGTCCCGATCTCGTTCCGCTAAGTCTTTCTTCAGCCGAGTATTTTCCTGGCGGAGATGCCGGAGTTCCCGCACGTCGGCCACGTCCATCTGCCCAAACTGGCGTTTCCATCGATAAATGGATTGCTCCGACACCCCGTGCAGACGGGCTACGGATTCAATGGTCTTCGCTTCCACAACCCGACAAATGCGCACAATCCGTTCTTCGGTAAATCGTTTCTGCTTCATGTCGGTCTCCCTCGGGTTGGGAAAACCTCACATTTCCAGTGGCTCAAATTGCAAGGAGCACTACCGGATAGCCTCTTAATCATTTTGTGAAATCTCACGATTGTCATTAGCGAAATCTCGCGAGTTGTGATTTTTCGTAAGATCGAATAGACCCTCACTTATTCCATAAGACATTGAACCAATTGATGAATGTAGTGGGAAATGCATTGGCACACATGCTGCTATGGCCATGGGCAGGGGGAACAACAGACAAACGTAGAGCGGAAAAAACAGGGTCCACCACAAGTCGTACCAAGCAAGTGGGGAACATTCATTCAAACCATGAGGATCCAATAACCGCTTACACGCTCTTTTAACCCTTCCCCATTAAAAAAAAGGAGGCATCGCCATGACTGTTCACACCGTAGCCCTACCCCAGAGGGGATCGTTGATCGAGGATGAAAACGCTGTTGCTGACAGGGCAATCAGCACTGAAGAAATTTCTCTTGAGCCCTATGCCCGTTGCATTGCTGCATCCAAACGTGTCAGATGGGATATCGACAAGGATGTCTTACGGCATCGACAGTTCGATGTCGAGCAAAAATTTCTCCCTGATGGGTTGTCGAAAGTGCAGGAACTTGAATTTTTAACTTCCGAAGAACAACGATATCTGAGCCAAGTTCAAGGTCGGACCTATGCCAATGTGTTCGGGTTGGTGGAACGGTTTATCAACGCCAAGGTCCTTGAGGTGAGTCGAGAGCATTGGTTGGGGAACCAGACGGCGCTCGAGGCCTTGATCCGTTTTAGCGACGAAGAAATAAAACATCAAGACCTGTTTCGACGCCTTGAACAATTGGCCGGAGCCCAAATGGCCCCTGGGTATACCTTCCTGCCAGATCCTAACGCCGTGGCCAGGGTGGTCTTGAGTAAAAGTACATGGGCCGTGTTAGCGCTGACCTTGCATATCGAATTATTTACTCAGCTACACTATCGGTCCAGCATTGAGCCGGACCAAAATGTATCCCCGCTTTTTAAGGATGTGTTCCGATATCACTGGTTGGAAGAAAGCCAACACGCCATCATGGATGAACTGGAATGGAGACATCTCGACAAGACCCTGTCGTGGGAAGCCAGAGACCGGGCAGTGGATGAATTTATTGAGTTGGTGGGAGCCGTCGATGGAATCCTGAAAGTCCAGGCCAATGCTGATGGCGAGTACTTTGCCCGTACCTGTGGCCGGCACTTGCCCGAAGTCCAACGTCAAGCTGTTGAGAAAGGACTCCTCAAAGCTTATCGGTGGCAGTACATCATTTCTGGGGCCCAACACCCACATTTTCTCAAAGTCCTCACCAGCTTCATCACGGAACAACAAGGGGCCAGGATTCAGGAAGCCCTGACGGGCATTTCCTGAAGGCAAGTGAGAGAGGAATCAGTACGAAACCGAGCTATGAAAAAGATTGGAGAAATAGCTCCCTAAATTTTGAAGGAGAAAAGGTCATGAGCAAACAACATCTTTCCGTAAAAAAGTGGTGGCGTCATCACTCCGCTGAACCAGGCGAGCCTGTTCAGACAGAAAAAGCGGTAGCCCCTCTGCAAAGCTTACAACCTGAAGAGGACTCCTACCAACTACCAGGGATCTCGCGACGGAATTTCCTCAAAAAGGGGGGAGGCCTTTTGGCCGTATTGTCCCTCCTGGATTCACCATTTGCGTCTCAACTCTGGGCGTCAACGAGTGACGAACAGGTCATTCCCTTCCAAGATCAACCGCCTCCACCGCCTAAGGAAGCGATCCAACAGTACGGAGATCTCAGCAAAATCAACTGGGAAAAATTAGGATCCTGGATCACTCCAAACTCTGAGTTTTTTGATGTCAGTCACTACAATCGCCCCGTGATTCGTCCTGAAGATTGGCGGTTGGAAATCGGAGGCCTCGTAGATCGCCCTCGCATGTTCACTTTGGAGGAAATCAAAGCCCTTCCGAGACAGGAAGAGATATTCACTATTGAATGTGCCGGCAACCATGGGTTTGAATGGTTTGTGGGAGCCGTAGGGAATGCCAAATGGACTGGGACACCGTTGGCCCCGCTGTTACGACAGGCCGGAATTCGGAAGAGAGGCGTTGACGTGGTCTTCTTCGGAAGTGACAAAGGCGAGGAAGAAGTGCGGAACATCAAGATACCACAAAATTTTAGCCGCAGCATGTCCATTGAAGAGGCTCTGGCACCCACCAATCTTCTCGCCTATGAAATGAATGAGGCTCCCCTACCGCCCCTCCATGGCTTTCCGGTTCGATTGATTGCCCCGGGATGGTATGGAGTCGCCAACGTAAAATGGATAAAACGCATTGAGGTCATTGATACCAGGTGGGCAGGTCGCTTCATGGCAAAAGACTATGTGACCGTTCGGGAAGAACCGTTGGAGAATGGCCAAACGGTGTGGACTCAAAAAGTGGTCGGCCGGGCTCTGCCAAAATCCGTTACGGCGCGAGTGACAAAAAAGAATAGTCAGTATCGCATTTTTGGAGCCGCGTGGGGTGGTCCCATCCGACAGGTCGAAGTCCAAATTGATAATGGGCCCTGGCAGCACGCCACCATCGACCGTGGCCAGGAACATGACTTCGCCTGGAAATTTTGGCACCTCGATTGGAAAGCCCAGCCGGGTGAACACACCATTGTGTCTCGTGCCATCGATAAAGCGGGAAGAATACAGCCGACTGCAGATGATCCACGCATTGCGCAGAAGCATACCTATTGGGAAAGCAACGAACAGATCACCCGAAGGATTCGGATTCTCTAATGCCATGCACGCCCAATGAAAGGACCTATCATGATTTGTCCATCTGCCTCTTTTTTAAACCATCTACGGAATATTTTCCTGTTAAAGACGAATTGAAATTTGGAGGTTAATGACTACCCGGCAACCGGAAAGTCAGGAATAAAAGATGGATGGAATAGGTAGATTTCGATAGTAGCAGAGAGGAATTTCGCTGTTGACTACGCACACCGCCATCACATTATCCGCTCAGGGACGGGGCAACGCTTCCTCAGTTTTCCAATGACTGAGGTCACGGTTCAACAATCGTCCGAGTCTGTCGATATCGTCTGAAAAACTCTCCCGAAGAACGTTTCTCATATGGCAGGACATGGGGGGTGGGGACCGTTTGATATCGTTGAGACGCTTAAGCTTCAACAGAAGTATATGACCTAAAGATTTTTTCTTTTTTAGGTCGGACTTCTCGAGTTGAGCTCTGATATATTTGATAGATGTTGGAGGATGCCAGATCATTCGATTCAGCCAATGAAACCGATACGTCCGGCTTGCCATCTTGTGCGAAAATTTCGTCCGCCCATCATACTCGAGCCCCAGGAAAGTCAAGACATCTTTGTACGTAACGAGGACGCTCTTTTTCAAATCATCAAATACGACGACCTTACATTTCTCTGGTCCGGCAATTTCAAACAGCTGTTCGAGATATTTCCCATATTGTCCCACCTCACCATATTGCAGCATGGCTGAATTATGACACAATCGCGGGATATGTTGGCCCTGAGCCCGTGCTTCCTGCAAATCCCAGGCTTTCTGAAAATCTCTCTGGTCTTCCTGCATCAGGTACACGAGACGATAATGGAATGAATAGACGCTCTCAACAGGATTACGGACCATCACAATAAATTTTGCGCCGGGGTTGAATGCCAAGATGGCCTGAAGGCCGGATGGAGAATACAGATAAGAGGGCGACCCCTCACCCATGGCCTGATGGTGAACCTTAGTATGGGAAAAATATTTTTCCACATATTCTGCTTGAATGATTTCGGATGACACGTGCCGATCCAATTTGCTGAAGTAATGGGGTTCCTTGGGTTTGGAAAAGCAGATGGCAGGGTGGTTTTTTAGACAACGGCTTAACGTGGTCGTCCCGCACCGTGGCGCACCGACAATAAAAAAACTCGGCTTCATATCCATAGGAAGAGAGCCCTTTATATAGGGTGAAAATCGGATATTGTCAATTTAGCGTGCTGCGACCGAAAGGGGACGTACTGGCCGAACGAGGACACTCTCTTTGACCCGCATGCCGTTTCCGACTAAACTTGAAACGCCTAAGTCCGTAGGAATTGATCGTTGACCGCCTGCATCACATGGCGGCCAATTGGTCGGAAGCGGGTTTCTCCCACATTCAATTGGCAATTGGGCGAGTATAACTGGGTCTTCCCCTAAATTTACGGAGGAAGTACACATAGGAGTATAAACAGAAAGCCACTCAGTGAACGAAACAGGCAACGGACTGCTTAAGAATTCTCACTTTGAAGATAGGGCAAGGTCTGACTGCACGTCGGGTTGTCCTTTTCAAGAAAATTCAATCGTGTGAAGCGCCCTCTTAAGCTTCCTTCCTGATTTGTTCACTTAAAGACGTATCCAACCCGACTTGCTTAATGATTACAAAACGATTGTCGATCTTCACTTAGGAAGAGGGGATCCCATCCACACGAATACGGTCGTGTTCCGTCAGGCCTTTCGTGATCTCGACTTTGAGGCCATCAGAGATACCAACCTCAATGGGGCGGGCTTCGAATTTTTGGGGGGCGATTTCGACAAAAAGCGTCGGTTGATCTTCAATGAAGTTGAGATACTGTTCAGGAATGGCCAGAACCTGTTCCCGACGATCGACGACAATGTCAGCCGTGGCACTATACCCGGCGCGAACAAAGAGGTTCGGATCGAGTTTTAATCCGGCACGGATTTCAAAGGTGATTCGGCCTTCCTTAGAGGTCACAGCCTTTGGCGCGATAAATTCGATGATACCATTCAGAACCTTTTCAGGAAAGGCCCCAACCGTAATTCCCACTGGCATGTCGATCGCTAATTTTCCCGCATCCGGTTCATCCACCTGCCCCTTAAAGATCAAGTCCGTCATATCCGCGAGCGTGACGATGGTGGTACCTTCATTAAAAGTGTTGGACTCAATCACGAAGGTACCGATTTCAATTGGACGCTCAAGGACCATGCCACCGATAGTGGCTCGAACCTCCGAGGCACTACGCCCCAGTTCTCTGGAAGCGCCGGTCTTCACGATTTCCACATTCCGTTTGGCTGAGGACAGGTTTTGCTCGGCCAACTTGAAATCCAGGTGGACTTGATCGTAATCGTGACGGGTCACCGTCTCTTTTTCGTAGAGCTTTTTATATCGAAGATACTGACGGGTGGCATGATTGTATCGAACGCGAGCATCTCGGAGCTGAGTTTCTGCGACACTGATATCCATGGGATTGGGATAAGGTTCGATGGTGGCCAGCAGATCGTGCTTTTGTACCCTGTCTCCCCGTTTCACTAAAATGTGCTCGATCACGCCCGAGATTTGAGGTTTGATTTTCACCTCCTGCCGTGGAATGATCATGCCATTGGCCGTCACCTTTTGCACGATGGTCGCACGAACCGGTGAGACCAATTGATAGTCTTCAGCTATAACGGACGATCGGAGGTAAAGGAAAAAAGCCGAAGCCGAGAAGACTGCTACGCCTAACACAGCCAATAGAATGGTACGGATCAACACTTTTCTCATGCCCCAATTCCAAATTCCATGCAAATCCTATTCGTGCCGAAGCGCTTCAATGGGATGAATGCGGGCGGCATATCGTGCCGGAATAAATCCGGCAGCCACGCCCCCGATGATCAAGACGAACAAGGCTCCGAATGCCACGCCAAGATCCACTTCCGGATCGCGGAAATATTCCACCTCAATCTCGATTGAACGCAACAGTTCGATGAATCCGATCCCTCCAACCAGACCCAGATACCCTGAGACCAGCGTCAACATGAGAGCCTCTTGAAGGATCATATTCAGGATCGTGCGTGGAGTGGCACCAAGAGCTTTTCGGATACCAATTTCCCGTGTCCGCTCCTTCACCGCAATAAACATCACGTTGGTAACCCCCACTAATCCGGCAAAGAGCGTCCCCAGTCCCACGGCTATTACAAACACATGGATGCCCAGAAACAAAGATTGAAATTTTTTGTAATCCTCGATCACATTCCAGATATCCAATGCCCCACGATCCAAGGGCGAAAAGTGATGCCGATCAGCCAACAAGGTACAAATCCGATCTTCGTAAGGATAGGAATGGAACCCATCCTTGACCGTAAAAATCAGCCACTCGATTTCCGGACTGGGGTCAAAAGACCGTTGAAAGGCGGAGAATGGAAGATAAATTCTCCGCAGTTCGCCTTCCCCACCCACGTCGGTAAACGTCCCCACGACCAGATAACTGGTTCCGTGAATATCAATTCGTTGTCCGATCGGATCTTCGCCTTCACCAAAGAGAATTTCGACCACCCGTGTTCCGATCACCGCCACGCGACGGGCTTCGACAATATCGAGTGGGTTGATCAGTCGACCCTCAAGGAGAATGGTTCGTTCGACCACCTGGTTGCCCGGATAAATGCCGAAGATCTCGAAGGCACCGGTTTTTCGTCCGAACTTGACGGGGATCTCGGTTTTCAGTTGTTTGCGAGGAGTCAAGTTCTCGATGCCGGGGACGGAGACCCGCAAGGCTTCCAGATCGTGGATCGTCAATGTGATGGGCCGACCAGGATTGAGACCGGCATAGGGAATTGATGCCTTAGCTCCGTGGAGCCAGATTGAATTAAACGCATCATCCTTAAATATTTGGGAAATGCCTCGTTCCAGACCCTTCCCGATCCCGAGTAACACGACAACCATCAAAATTCCCCAAAAAACTCCGAAGGCCGTCAGAAACGTCCGGAGTTTATGCCGCCGCAGGCCGACAAGAATGTCACGCCAATGATCGAGAAACGCCATGAATTACACCACTCGTCCATCCCTGATTCGGACAGTTCGCTGAGTGCGACGGGCAACCTCCTCATCGTGTGTAACCAGAACGATCGTGGCCCCATCCCGATGAAGCGTGGAAAATACATCCAGAATCTCGCGGGAAGCGGATGAATCGAGATTGCCGGTAGGTTCATCGGCTAAAATCAAGCGTGGTCGGGTGGCCAAAGCCCTGGCAATGGCCACCCGTTGTCGTTGTCCACCGGACAACTCGGTCGGAAGATGATGAAAACGCCCCTCCAATCCCATTTGAGTCAATAAAGATTTTGAACAATTTGTTCGTTCGTGGAGGGATTGACCAAGATACCGAAGGGGCAAGGCCACATTTTCCAATGCGGTCAGGTGCGACAACAGATTAAACGACTGAAAAACAAATCCAATAAAGCGATTGCGGTACTGAGCCGCACGGGTTTCGGTCAGACTCTTCATCAAGGTTCCATCGAGCCAATATTCGCCCTGATCATAATCATCAAGGATGCCAAGAATATTGAGTAGTGTCGATTTCCCAGAACCAGACGGACCCATCAACGCAATAAATTCATTGCTTTCAATCGAAAGATTGATTTGGTGCAAAATTGCTATTGATGTTTGCCCCAGGCGGTAGGATTTTTGAAGATCAATCAATCGCAACATGGGGGAAAAGCATAAAAAGCCGACACAGGCGAGAGCATCCTACTATGTAGACGAATAAGAGAGAAAAAACCGGACGTAAAGAACTACGGACGGAAAAGCGGATCGTCAATCGGAAAGCATCATAGAACGAATCCTGCCCTCCCGAAAACTCCCGGCACCCTTTTCCTCTCCTTGGGGTAATGAAGCATGAAACTCTTCCGGGAAAAATATAAATTGATATTGAAATCTAAAATCATTATCTGTTAAATTGCATCATCGATCATACTTTCTTCACCAAAAGCAAGGAGGCCCGTCTTCAAGTATCAACTGGGTTTTCAGCTTTCAGGCAACGAATTTTTTCCGCGATAAGTCCCGGCAGCCCCATATCGAAATATGTGACAGAGTGTTCCGGTTTCCCCCAGGTTAGAGGTATAGCCGCCATGCATTCCATCGCATCAGTACGGCTAATCTATTCCATGGGAAATCTCGACCGCCTGAGCCTGATGGGACGGGATTTTTCGAATCTGAAACCAACCAGTTATCGACTATCACGTACCATAAGGAGGATTGTTTCCATGCCGATCGGCCGTCCCATACCCCGAATACGAGTGCCCGCATTAACGAATGGCAAGTTGGTCATTTTGGACATTTCCCAATTCAAAGGACAATGGGTGACCGTATGTTGCCCCTCTCGCTTTGGCTTGGTGGAATGTCTCTTTCTTGATCGCTACCGGAAAGAGTGGGAACAACAAGGTGCCCTTTTACTCGGGTTGCTCTCCGGCACGTATGCCTTCCACGAACCCTGGATTCAGCAGGTAACCAGGCTAGGCTTTCCCCTTCTTAGCGATCCCCTTGGACGGATAGGTCGGACATTGAAACTTTCCAAACTTCCCGACCTCGGACGATGTCAAAGCGTCATTATGAATCCCAAGGGTATTGTAGAATACAATCTGATTCATGATCTGAGTGTACGCGGCATGAATGCCATCTCGGAAATTTTTCTCCTTTGCAAAAACCGCCAGGTCTGGTTGGGAAGCCAGTCGAAAACGGCATCCCTTGATAACTCCCCGACTCTCACTCATGCGTCTCCGGACCACTCCGACCACTTTCGACGTGTGCTCAACATACACCCACGAAATGAACCGAAGTTAAAGGAACCTCAACCGATCGGTATTCAAGAATAACCCAATAACCCTATTGGAAATGCAACCCGTGGAACGACCTTTACTCCTCCCCTCTTCGGGCTTCACCCGAGGGAACGAATCCACGACCTGGATCGCATCTTATCCCATACAATGGCCGATCAAAGTCACGCCGGGAGAAGAAGCGGTGTGGATCAGTCTCGTCGTGTCCCTCGGCATGGTCATGCTGACCATCCTCTGTCTTTGGTGTTGGCCTGACCTATTGCGAACTTAGCACCTCGACGGACAATCTTTGTCCGGTCTTGGGAATTGCCTGTCTTGGAAGCAGGCAGATGGGAGGCAGATATGGAATCTCAGCGTGTGCCATCCAATCGGTATACATGGAACACCGCACTCTCGAATGTATTCACGGTCGAGATATGAATCCGGCGCGCGAATCGGACTGACGCCACGTGGGGGAAAATCCTATGAATAAAAAATTCAACCTACTCGCCATCAGGCTACATCCGGTGGCCGTATGGATGCTGATGACCGCTCTGTTCATATTGTGGGGATACGCCCTTGCCCTGGCAGATACTCAGGGATCGGCTACATCGGAGAAGGATGACAAATTCCAACGCGATCGCCGGGCCATCCTGGCCATGGCCGGCAACTATCACGTCACGTTCGATTTCAGAGAGACGGTGTCGTTCGTCGAAGACTATCAACTCAAAAAGCCTTACGAGGCGGACGGATATGAAATCGTTCGCGTGATCCGCGACAACGGCGAGGTCATCAGCCTTCAACACATCCTGGTCGTTGACGGGATTTGGGAAAATCAAATGCCCATCAAGCATTGGCGACAGGATTGGATCTACGAACCGTCACAACTGTTCGAGTATGTCGGCCGTCATGTCTGGCGCACCCGCCAGGTGGACGAGGCCGAACGCCGAGGGAACTGGGCCCAGCTCGTGTACCAAGTCGACGATAGCCCGCGGTATGCCGCCATTGCAGCATGGACACACCGCCATGGGGAGTCCTCCTGGACCTCTCCCGCGACCTGGCGCCCCCTTCCACGGCGGGAACGGACCAAACGGGACGATTATGACGTATTGATTTCCATCAACCGTCAGGCCTTGACGCCGAACGGATGGGTCCACGAGCAGGACAGTTCCAAAATCATCTTCCGGACCGATCCGCAAATTCTCGCCAGGGAGATAGGCGTGAACACCTACACCGCCTCAAACGCGTTCCAAAGTCAGGTTGCCGAAGACTACTGGAACGAGACCAAAGATTTTTGGGCGGAGGTCCGGGATGAGTGGAGCAGGGTACGACGGAAATTGGGAACCTTCGGCGTGGAAATGCAGGGGGAAGCGGGGAAACTCTATAATCAAATCCTGCGCCTCGCCAAGGACGCACGAGGAGGTCAACTGGACATGAAGACCGCTGCGGAACGCGCTCGCGGCCTCATCCGCGAATCAACGACCATCAACGTCGCCCAGCATGATGCAGAGATAACCGTTCGAAGTCAACAGGCAAACGACCTTCGTTGAAAGAAGAGAAGTGCTTCCATCGTGACCGATCGGCATCCCTAGCACGACAACGATCCGCCCGTCGAGGAGAATATGAGCGCTGAACAGTCTGACCGATTCCTGTAATACTGCACCTCATGCCGATCGATCACAAGGATGAGTTAACACGCAAACTGGCAAATCGGAAACGGTCCCATGCCATTCATAATCGTAGGATAATTTATAATGATGAAAGGACTATTCAAGGTACCTCCCGGCGAAGAAGCCGTGTTTTTGAGTAGCATCGTGACGATCGGTCTGGCCATTCTCGTCATCCTGTTGTTGTTGTTTTGGCCGGAACTGTTCATCGGCGACATCGCGGACTACAACTCTGATCGAAACATTCTAGACCACACGAATTCCTGAAAAATTCGGCAAGAGATCACACACAAGCACTATCCACTTTGATCTCTCGAAGGTTTCGAATAGAAGTTGGTCGCTGACCTAGATGAGAATAATGGTGAGGGGCACAGCCAAGAAGGCAAGGATTCCCAACAACAAGACGAGCCGAGGACTATATGGAAGTCCAAAAACCAGCACGAGGCCGCTCATGGCCAGATAGCCCACCCACTGAACCGGTCCGAAAGCCCACCCCACCGCATCCACCGACGCGACAAACGATAACCCCAAGATCAGCCATCCGGCAATCCTGGTCATCAGCAAGACCGGCCTTGGCGGCAACGCGTTTGCGCCGCACATGGCTCGATAATGCTTGGGCATGGCCAGACACAAGGCAAACAACCCGCCATACGAGAGCAGAAAGGCGGCCAGACTCATGCGAGGTTAACTCGATCCGATCGAGCCGCTCGAAGAAGAAACCGGCTGAGTGTGACAAGACCGAGCGGACGTTCGGACCGGATGATGCAGACGCCACGCCGTCCAGCCCAATACCAACCCACCCATGAGGGTCGTGAGGTCGACTGCCGCAAGATGCCACTGCCCTTGCGGCAGCGTCACGAACAGATGGCTTTCCGTGGTAAATGCGTTCAAGATCGGGAGCAGTCCGAAAAGCAGGGCTGCCAGCACAAGCTGTGTCGTCCAAATTTTTAACGACGCTCCATCCCGAAGAAATTCATGCAGCAAGGCATGCCCCAGGCACAGACTCCAGGCTGCGAAAAAGATCCGCAGTTCCCAAAGATCCCGTGCCTCCAGATCGGGAAGCAACAGACGATTGGCCCAAAAGAATGTTGCTGTGGCCACCAGCAATCCCGCCACTGCCGCAACATTCAATCCTTCCACGAGTCGATAGCCCACTGCGTCGGCCCCGGCGTGACGGCCTTGTCGCTTGACGACCCAGAGGACTAACCCCGTGGCGATCATGGCACTGGCTGCCAACCCCATGCCGAAATACAGCCATCGCATAGGCGAACCGCCGAACCGGACGAAGTGCAACCCGGTCAGCACGGACTGCGTCAAATACGCGGGGTTTTCGTTCAACCAGACGGCGCGAAGGGCACCGCCGGCTCCGTCGAACGTCACCCGGCCGCTATCTAAGCTCAACCGATCGTCGGAACGCCGGTACATATGTACCAACGCGTGACGGTCGCCCGGATGTTCCACCACGATGGAGCGGGTCTGCCCATCCTTCCAATGATTTCGCGCCTCGCGTTCGAGATCTGCCAACGACACTAAGGGGGCGGGCTGATTCGCCGGCTCCCGTTCAAAAAACAGTTCGGCCTCCGCCCAGAACGCGTTCATATCGCCTTCGTAGCGAGTCTGAATGCCCGCCGGCATATAGATCGCCCAAAAGATGACGAGGCCGGTGAAGGTAATCATGACGTGAAAGGGAAAAACCAGCACGCCGGTGACATTGTGCGCATCCAACCAAGACCGGTGAAACGACGCGCTCGGACGGAACGTAAAAAAATCCTTAAAGATGCGATGGTGAATCACAATGCCGGTCACCAGGACAGCCAACATGGCCATAGCGGACACCCCCACGATCCAGATACCCGGTTGGTCCAATAACAGTTGATAGTGAAACCGAAAAAAGAAATCTCCGCCGCGGGTCTCTCGTCGCGGAATAACTGTCCCCGTCCGCGAATCAATCGCCTTGAGTGTGGAAAGGCCATCGTGCTGCCAGCCAATGGCGCCGACCGGCTTGCGGTCATAGGGCAAGGTGATCACCCAACGGTCGGCGTGCGGGGCGAGCTGGTTCAGGGTCCTCGAGGCGGCATCGAGATCGAGCGGAGCTGGCGTGACACGATGCAGTTCCGGCTGCATCCAACGGGTAATTTCCTGATCGAACACCGACAACGTCCCGGTGAAAAAGATCGCAAACAACAGCCAGCCGAACAAAAGGCCGGCCCAGGTATGAAGCCAATCCATGCTCTGTGAGAAACTCTCTTTCACGGACTACTCCATGCTTGCATAGGCGAAGCCGTGCGAGCAGGCTTCTCCCTTAGCTCATCAGCCACGACAACCCGCCGAAGAGGACAGTGGGAATCAGAAGAACGAACCATGCCAGGATCGGCGTGGCCGCCGCAAACGCCCAAAGAATCGCCGCCGTATAGATGAGAAAGGACACCATGCTGGCCGTCACCACGGCTTCGGATCTGGCCAAAGGCAGGACGACAGACAGGAATGCCGTACAGGCATACGTCAACGCATACCCGCCCAGCGCCGCAGCGGCCACCCGAGAAGTCACTACGATGCCTGTTACCTTGGAGGATGTTTTCAATCGACCGGCCTTAGAAAATTCAATATTTCACTTAGCGAAAATTACATATAAAGATTAGGCGGCAATCCACCCCTTAAAGATGAAGACGAACCAATCCGCCAAAACCGCCCTTTCTTCTGAAAATTCTTGGGTGCCAGCCCTCGATCGTTATTGGTCGCCAATGATGAAACGTGGTTATAGAAATGAACAATGACAAAAAGGGTAGCGTACGAGGATTTCTCAGAGACGAAGGGACACTAACGGTCTTGAACGGGAGAAAGGATCTGCTGCTAAATGATTGATGGTGGTGGAACGGGGTGATGGATTTTCAACGAGGTGCCGTGCGCAATGCGATCACAATCCGCATCGTTCTGAAACAAGGCCACGTCATGAGCCAGACAGACAGACGCGATAGACAATCGGCAGCCAGCTTTCCGGGGAGGGTACCACGACAGTGAGCTTGCCTGTAATCACTGCTCTAACACCGAAAGCGAACCTGCCCCAGGGGAATCCGAATTTCTCCTTAAGACCAGTCCATCTTAAAGCAACAATCCAAACTTATACCATGCCTTGGCACATGTTCGGATAAATCAGATTTTGAATAGTGGCGGGTTTAACATTCGCGCTTTGGAAACTACACGTTCACCTTTTTCACCACTGATAGGCGACGGGCATGATGTTCTTGTTGGCAATGTGAGAAGTTGAGCCGATTCGCTCCAATTGAAGTGTCAGGCCCAAATGGAGCGAGTCATCGGAATTCAGTGGGTCGGCAGTAGGTTTTCCCTGTGACCAGGCGACGTCCCATCTTCGACATAGCGGTAGCCCTTCGAGTGCATGCACCCGCTCAGATTGATGCCGCCGGCCAACGTTTCTTTGTGAAATTCCGTCCCGGCCAAGACCTCGGCCTTACACGTATTCCAATCCTGTAAGGCTTGGGATTCGTTGTGTGTCGGATGCACCCATCTTCCTTCGCTGCACGACGAGAGTCCCAGCACCAGGAGCACACAACCGCTCATGGAGACCCCTTGCTTCATGAACACCCCATTCGGTAAAAAAATTGGCCGCTTAACCCATTTGCCGGCCTTCGCTAGCCAACCCGCCTGCATACGAGGTCGCTCATCGGTCCTACACCGCTTTTCCCGATTGCTCCCCCGGTCGGTTCCACTCAGAAGGTCAGAATCGCAGACCCACCGTTCCCTGCACGGTGAAGGGCTCGCCGAAGAAGAAGGAGTTGGATCCGTTGTAGGAAGTCGCCACATATCGATGATCCAGAAGATTCCGAATATTCAGCGCCACATTCAATGCCTTTGCCCCCAACCAATTTCCTGGTTGAAGGAGGCGATTGTAGTACACGGCGGCATCGGCTCTCACGTAGCCGGGGATTTCGGCTGCATTTTCGAAGATCGTGGGATTGCGGTCACCATACGCAAAAATTCCACCCCCTAGTCCGAATCCCTGGAACAAGCCGTCTTGGACATAATAGGTCGACCACAGGGTAAACTTATCTAGATTGTATACTTGACGCACGTTAGGGTTTTTGCTATCATGACTTCATGATGGTTATTTCTTCTTTTTTGGTTGATCCTTCTCGTGGGCCACACGCTCAAGCTCTTTCCGTACTTCTTTCGGAAAGATTTTGTTGGCTATCTGCTTCGTGGTCATATCTGAAGGTTTCTTTTTAGGAGTCATACCATGCCTCTCAACACGCCTAAAGTTG
>JALDRK010000036.1 GCA_031315915.1 Nitrospirales bacterium | reverse complement strand
GTTTGGAGAGCCCGTCTGGAATCAATCCTGGTTGAATATCCCCTCGGTTCTCGGAATTGAAACCTGGCGCAATGTCTATACTCAACAACCCTTGACTCTACAAAAGCATTCCAACATGATAGACTTACCCATAAGTATGATTTTCCAACATTTTCCTTTTGCGTTATTGGAGCCCGTCTTATGAGTATGTCCAAAATGAATACGGTTTCGTCCTCGGATTCGGAAGCTATTTCCGAACCAGCCCCCCCTCAATCCAATCTGGGGTGGGAAGGACACGTTCATTTCCAGGAAAATCCTTCGTTATGGGTAAGACTGCTTGAAACCTATCCCGGGATTCGCACAGGCATCTCCTACGGGCTCATATTCACATCCGGCATCCTTTTGGGCGCGGCTATTATGGCCATGGCCACAGGGGAAAAGCCGCAATCTCATTCAGAAAAATAACCGCTGGAGGGCTTTATCATGGACGATCACACCACGCATGGAGATTCTGGTTGGGTGAACACATTTGTCTTCGTTGCGGGTTTTCTTCTCGGCGCAGGCACGGCCATCATGCTGGCTCCCGAATCCGGATCCCAGTTACGACATCGCCTGGCACGAGGCGCAAAAACCGCGCAGGATGAGTTTTCCGATATCGCCGCCCAAACCAAGGATGCCTTGACTTCACTGAAGGAAGAGGCCAAACGTTCGGTCAAACAAGCCGGAGAACGTCTCCACACCGCGGTGGACGCCACTAAACAATCGGTCAAAGCCCCAGCCGGCAGCTCCTTCAACGATTAAACCTCTCTTCAGCAGGGCAGGATCAGTTGTTCAGGGATGTATTAAAAGTAAGGTTTCGAGCCTTCACGCGACCCTACTCAACCGCTCTATTCAAGAGAACTTTTTCCCCAGGCTTTCATTCGTTCGAGGAAATCATTAAATTTTCTTGTCCCCTCCCCGCATCCGTGCGAAACTAAATCTATGTCTTCTGCCTCTCCTTCTCCTTTGATCGGCCGTCTGAAACTTGGCCTGTTCCTGAACGGCATCATCATCCTGGCCGAATTTATCGGTGGATGGTGGACCGACAGCCTGGGCCTGATGAGCGATGCTGGCCACAATCTTGTCGACCAGGCCTCACTGGTGTTGGCCTTTTATGCCCATCTGCTGGCATCACGACCGGCCACCGAATACCGCACTTTCGGCTACCATCGAGTAGGAACGGTTGCCGCCTTTGTCAATGGATTGATTCTCTTATTGACGGGACTGGGTATTGGATTGGTGGCCTGTTATCGCCTGTTTTCCCCAGTGGATGTACCGGGCTTTTGGATCATGGGCATTGCAGGCATTAGTGCCCTGGCGAATATCGGCGTAGCCTTGCTCCTGCGGCACGGCGCACAAGACGACATCAACATCCGTGGAGCCTTTCTTCATATGGTCATGGACGCCTGGATGTCCGTCGGAGTCATTTTGGCGGGGTTGGGCATTGCCTTGTTTCACTGGTCCTTTTTGGATCCACTCATCAGTCTCATTCTTGTGGTTGTCATTCTTAGAGGCAGTTGGCCGCTTTTTCAGGACTCTTTGAACATTTTATTGGAGTCCACTCCCCCTCATCTCCAAACTTCCCGGATCGTCGACACGCTACAGGCCATCCCTGGGGTTAAAAAGGTTCATGATCTGCACATTTGGGCCGTGGAACCTCGCATCATCATGCTGACCTGTCATGTGTTAGTGGATTCAACCCTTGTCCATGAAAAGGATGAATTAATGAAGCCGATCCAATCGACACTCACATCCACCTTCGGCATTCATCATATGACCATCCAATTGGAAACGGAATGCGATGAAGAACATGCGCTCCATTGCAATCTCAATCATTTGACTCAGAACCCCTCGACTCATCCTGTCAGTCCCCATGCCCACCATCACTAACACATACAAACAAGCCTGGTCACTTAGATACGCCTTCCCGACCATAGATCTTTTTTTTCAACAGAACGGCCACACCGCCTCCCAGAGCTATTCCAACCACTACTCCCACCAGCACATCGGTGAGATAATGCGCTCCGAGATAGACCCTGGATAACCCGATAAGCATCAAAACCGGTACCAACACCCATCCCAGGGATGGATACAGGACCATCAAAAAGGCCATGGCTGTGCTGGAATTGAATGCATGGTTCGACGGCATACTGAAAGACCCACCGCATCCCACCAGTTGATTCACCTGATCCAGGACCTGGCAAGGACGGGACCGCCCAATCAGATTTTTTAACTGCCCTCCCAGAAAATCGCTCAGCCCAAGCAGCAGCAGTAAACAGGGAATGGCAATTCTAGCTTCTCCCCAATGTTGCCAGGACCAATAGACTGCGAGAAATATCCCCGGCACAATCAGGTTACCTTCCTGTGAAAACTGAAACATGACTTCATCCAGGAGAGCCGATTGGCCAGCCAGACCATTGATCGCAGTGAACCACTCCCGATCAAACTCAAAAATTGATTGCGTCATGACTGGCCCAAATGATCAACATACACACAACCCCTTCTAGAATTTTTCACTGACAAACTCCACCCCTTTCATTTAGCATAGTTCCTCGATGTTAATTGATACCCACGTCCATATTGATGACCCCCGCTACGACCCTGATCGGGAAGACATGTTTCGGCGTGCCGCCCAAGCAGGTGTGACCACATTCATCACCATCGGCTGCGACCTGGCTTCCAGTCGATCAGCCGTAAAATTGGCTGCAGGAAGAGACCAGGTCTTCGCCACCGTGGGAGTCCATCCCCATGAGGCCAAAGAAATTCAACCGGAGTGGTATCCCCAATTACGGGACTTAGCCGGCCATCCCAAAGTCGTCGCCTTCGGAGAAATCGGTCTTGATTTTCACTATGACCATTCGCCGTGTGACACCCAACGACAGCGCTTTCGTGAGCAAATCCAGCTCGCACAAGACCTTAAACTACCGTTAGTCATTCACACACGCGAGGCCAAAGAAGATACCATTCAAATACTTCGGGAAGAACATGCTCAAGAACTGGGTGGCGTATTTCATTGCTTTTCCGAAGATGCCTGGTTAGCCAAACAAGCGCTGGATCTCGGATTTTATCTGTCTTTTTCGGGCATTATTACCTTTCGCAATGCCCAGGCATTACGGGATATAGTCCAGACTGTCCCGGATGACCGCTTACTCATCGAAACGGATGCTCCCTATCTGACTCCCGTGCCTTTTCGGGGAAAACGCAACGAATCTTCATTTGTCAAATTGGTGGCCGAACAAATCGCGGCCATAAAATATGGCGACTCGGCAACCGGTTTTCATCAAGTGGCCCAACTCACCACAGCCAATGCAAGACGGTTGTTTAAAATCTCCTCATAATGCGGTTTCGTTGGCGGACCTTCTTAGGCAATCTGCGTGGATTGCCTTTTTTTTCTTTTGATCTCACAGGCTCTGCCTCATCCTTGTCTTGGGCACTTCCACGGACCGACGGGGCACGACCGGAGCGTGAGGGATCACGTAAACGCTGGGCAAATTCTTCCGACCGCATGGTAAAGGCGCCATGTGCCCGAGCCACAGCCAGGACTTCATGATCCGAGCTGACGACTGCCAGACCCTTTCCACCTGAACGCGCCAACTGTTGAATCACCTGATCGGCTTTTTCGCCTGTTTCCGAATACATGACGGTCACCCCTGTCCGGTGCATCACCTGTCGCACTTGTGCCTGTTGTTTCCAGGCATCAAAGACTATCGTCACGGCACATCCAATCCGCCGGGCATACAGACCCAAACGGATAATCATCGCTTCCCGTTCCTGCTCCAGACTCTGATCGGACCGACCAAGTACTCCCTTGACTTTCCCCAACAGATTGTATCCATCAATAAGCAAATGTTCAGGATTCATGACGAATAAGTATCCCCCTTCGGCCCTTCCCGAAACAGCCTTCTCCATCCAACAAAGGCCCTCATTGGCTTGACAAGAAGGGGTTCATCTGCGAAAAAAGATAGAGATTATTTGACATCATGCGCTTTCGTCCATTTTTCTCCCTCTTCATTCGACTCGTTACGTTATTCCTGGCTCTTCCATCCATGAGTCAGGGAATGGATCGTCCCCTGTTGAGTTTGAGTCAACCGACCTCCTCGGCTTTTCTCTATGAAACGGCTTCACGATCTTCCAAAATTCAGACGCAAAATATTCGCACGCACCGCCATAAAAAGTTTACACGGATCGTATTGGATTTGTCAGGGGAATTAACGCCAGGACCGAAAGAGAGTCGGACGTCTACTCATTTCCAAATTGAACTACCCAATACCACGATCTCAACCGATATCACGGCAAAACTCACCGATAAAAAATTTCCATCGGACCTGACGTTAACTCCTGCTTCTCCAGGATCTATCCTGCTGTCGGTTCCGATGCAGGATTGGAAACGCTACAAATGGTATCTTTTGAACAATCCATCCCGACTTGTGTTGGACCTGTATCCATCTTCGAAAACAGGAGAAATCGTACAGGCTTCCCCTGCTCCTGAATCACCCATTCCAGCCAAGGCACCAGAGGTGATCGTTCCCCCTCCTCCGGTTAAACGAGATTTCGTGATTGTCCTGGATCCAGGACATGGCGGGAAAGATCCCGGAGCATTAGGAAAATCCGGCACCCGGGAAAAAGATGCGGTGCTATCCATTGCCTTACAGTTACGGGACATTCTCCAAAAAGAGCCGTCAGTCAAAGTGCTCATGACCCGTGAAAAGGACGAATTTATCGAGCTTGAAGACCGGGCCAAATTCGCCAACCAGGAAAAGGCGGATCTCTTTCTTTCCATCCATATCAATTCACATCCGCAACCTTCGATTAAGGGCTTGGAATTCTACCATTTTGGCGAAGCCAGCGATCCTCGCGCATTGGAAGTCGCTGCCAGAGAAAATGGGACCCCCTTGAAGGATAACGCATCGGCCTGGCAATTTATTTTGGCCGACAAATTGAACGACAAAAAAATCGACGATTCACTCGAACTGGCCTGGACGACCAAAAAAGCTTTGGTGAAGCATTTACACTCTTTTTACAAAATAAAAGATCACGGGGTAAAAACCGCTCCGTTCTTCGTGCTGCGGATGACAACCATGCCGGCCATTTTGGCAGAAATCGCCTTCATCTCCAATCCGACGGAAGAGAAACTCCTGAAAAGCTCCACATTTCAGAAACGCATGGCACATGGAATTTTCGAAGGCATTAAAGCCTATATCACGCCCCTTCAGACCGCATTACAATAATCCCTCCAATTCAAAAAGGAACCACGTTCGCTTCCTACAGTTTTCCTTAGGAAGGTCAATCAGCAAAACCGGTCACTCTTTGACCGAATGACTCTACCTTGGTTTTCCTCATCGCCATTCGGATGGAGTACACGGCCCGCTTGCACTTTTCACCAGAAGATTTTAACGTGGAAATCATTTCTGACTTTGCAGTCATGAATTTTTCCAAAACCAACGATCGGCCCTGACCCGATGCCCACCATTAAGCTCACATTGGAATACGAAGGAACCGCTTACGCAGGATGGCAGCAGCAACCCCACCAATCCACGATCCAAGGGCATATAGAACAGGCCCTATTTCAGATTACTCAGCACCGCATTCCTTTGATCGGGGCAGGACGGACCGATGCCGGAGTACATGCCTTAGGACAAGTGGCCAGTTTTCAGTCCGATAAAATTCTTTCCCCTGTTAAATGGGCTCAGGCGCTCAATCGATATCTGCCGACGGATATTGCGGTCCTTCAAAGTGAACAGGTCGCAGACTCCTTCCATGCCCGTTATAGCGCTGAGGAAAGGTTTATGAGTACCGCATTCGCCTTCATCCTTCCAGGTCGGCGCTCGACCGCAATCGTGTCTGGCACATCCACACAACATTGGATCTCTCACGTATGCAACAGACCATTCCCTGGTTGCTCGGCACCCATGATTGTTCTTCCTTTGAAGGTCCAAGGGCCGGATCCCATCACCAAATTTGCCGCATTTCACACATGACCATCCACCAGCGTGAAGACCTCTTGACGATCCGGATTGAAGCCGACCGCTTTCTCAAACAAATGGTTCGAGCGATCATCGGCACTGTTGTGGAAGTAGGACGCAAGAGGCGGGAACCGGATGAGATAGAGTCCGTTATTGAGGCAAGGGACCGAAGAGCTGCCGGAGAAACCGCTCCGCCTCAGGGCTTGTATCTTGTACGGGTATTGTATTAAAACGGTCCATGGAATGCAGTACAATCTCGTGATCTGACTCCATCAACACCTGACGACCAGTTTGGTATACTCAAGAGAATAGACATATGATTCCGGACAATATTCTTTCCCTGCTCAATGACAACTGAACTCTTTCGTGAATTCGATCATCCTTCCTTTCGGTTGGCGGTCGCTCAATTTGACGAAGCCGCTCATCTGATCCATCTCAGTCCTAACTTGTGGGAACGACTCAAGGCTCCTCACCGTTCTTTGTGCGTCAGTGTTCCCATCCGAATGGATAATGGCGACGTGAAGGTCTATCGTGGTTATCGTGTTCAACATGATATATCCCGTGGCCCGACCAAGGGAGGAATTCGCTACCACCCAGAGGTGTGCTTGGGTGAAGTGGCGGCTTTGGCGATGTGGATGACCTGGAAGACGGCTATTGCAGGCTTACCCTATGGTGGAGCGAAGGGAGGGGTGGCGGTCAATCCGGCCGGCTTGTCATCCGGCGAACTCGAACGGCTGACCAGGCGATACACCGCAGAGGTTTTTCCTTTACTCGGACCGGATAAAGATATTCCCGCACCGGATATTGGAACCACACCTCAAGTGATGGCGTGGATAATGGATACCTATTCTCAACAGGTCGGGTTTTCGGTCCCGGGCATCGTCACAGGGAAACCTCTTTCCATCGGTGGGAGTCTGGGGCGGGAAGAAGCCACCGGCCGTGGAGTGGCGGACATCACGGTGGAAACCCTGCGTCAAAACGAACGCTCCATCACCGATGCCACCATCGTCATTCAAGGATTCGGCAATGTCGGCTCTCACACAGCCAGACTGCTCCAACAACGTGGCGCCAGGATCGTCGGGATTAGCGACCAACATGGAGGACTCTACAATTCCAAAGGTCTGGACATTCCAACTATTTTTGACTGTTGGATACAAGAAAGGACACCTATTTCCTCTTTAACCGGTTTTGGGGACCAGGTTTCCAATGAGGACCTGCTCACGCTTCCCTGCCAGGTTTTAATCCCCGCCGCAGTAGCCGACCAAATTACCGACCGAAATGCCTCGAATCTGTCTTGTCAGTTTGTGGTAGAGGCGGCAAACGGTCCCACCACGTTAGCAGCCGATGCCATCCTGGAAGACCGAGGCATTGTCATGGTTCCCGATATTCTGGCCAACGCCGGCGGGGTGATCGTCTCCTATTTTGAATGGGTGCAGGATGCTCAGCGGTTTTCCTGGAAAGAGGCCGATATTCATGCAAGACTGCATGAAATTATGATATCGGCATTTCAGCGGATTGTCGCATTGTCCAAGGAGAAGAAGGTTTCAATGAGAATGGCTGCACTCATGACTGGCATTCAGGAAGTGGCTCATGCTCACCAATGCCGTGGACTCTATCCCTGAATGATCTGTCGAGAAGGGTGCGAGAGAGGAAAATCCCGCACCCGAACAAGAACACGCGATTATTTTAATTCACCCGAATAAATTTTCATTACGGTCGCCAAAAATTCCATGGCTTGCGGTTTCTGTCGTTGGAAGGAATTTCTTCCAATGATGGACCCGAACCCACCGCCATCACGAATGGCCCTGGCCTCATCAAACAGTTTCTGATCTTCACCCTTGGCTCCTCCGGAGAAAATGACAATGCGGCGTCCATTGAAGGCGCTTTGAACCACATGCCGAATGCGATCGGCCGTCGTCCCTATGGGAATTTTTTCGGCCTCGTACACCTTTTTAGCCGCGCTCTGTTCCAAGTGACTACTGGGAACTTTGACTTTAATAATATGCGATCCGAGCTGAGCGGCAATTTGGGCAGCATAGGCCACCACATCCATAGCGGTTTCGCCTTCTTTGCTCAATCCCGATCCACGGGGATAAGACCACACCACCACCGCAAGGCCGTAGGATTTGGCTTCTTCGGCAATCTCCCTCAAGTGTTGATACATCTCTTGGCTATGCGCCGATCCCGGATAGATCGTGTAGCCCACCGCACAACATCCCAAACGCAAGGCATCTTTTACGCTTCCGGTGACGGCGGAATTGGGGTCTTTGCTCTCCAGCAAGGAGTCATTGTTATTGAGCTTGAGAATGAGAGGGATTTGTCCGGCATATTCGGCTGCTCCAGCTTCGAGAAAACCCAGGGGGGCCGCATAGGCATTACACCCGGCATCAATCCCCAATTGAAAATGAAAGGCTGGGTCGTATCCAAGGGGATTCGTGGCAAAGCTCCTGGCAGGACCATGCTCAAACCCTTGATCAACCGGAAGAATTACCAACCGTCCTGTTCCGGCCAACCGCCCATGCATCAGGAGCCGAGCCAGATTATTGAGCACTCCCGGTGGATTCCCGTCGTAATTCCGTAAAATCTCTCTTACCCGCGGTGTCATAACCATTGTTCCGCTCACAGGATTGCCTCCCCTTCCAAATCAATAAATGTTGCTCTTTGTTCTAATAGTGTAAGGGAGCTTCTCGTTTCAGACAACTCCCTGCCTACCGCTCCCGCCAATGACTCGAAGGCGCTCTCGTCTCGTCGATTTTTTTTCGCAACAGAATCAGTTCTTGTTCCATGGCCTCAAACCGTTCCGCGATGGGGTCAGGAACATTGGTGTGATCCATCGTCGCTTCGGGAAGCGCATCGCTAATCGTTTTAATTATTCGTCCGGGAATGCCAATGACGGTTGAGTTAGAGGGAACCGACCGCAAGACCACTGAATTAGCCCCAATTTTCACAAAATCCCCAATCGTAATGTTTCCCAAAACCTTCGCCCCCGCCCCTACCACCACATGATTCCCCAAGGTGGGATGCCGCTTTCCCCGATCTTTACCCGTTCCTCCCAACGTCACGCCCTGGAATAAAGTCACAAAATCACCAATGATGGCCGTTTCTCCAATCACGACTCCCATGCCATGATCGATGAAAAATCCTCTACCGATGATCGCTTTTGGATGGATTTCAATCCCGGTCAACCATCGAGCCAATTGAGATATGAGCCTGGGAAAAAGGGGAAGCCCCCACTCCGAGAGCACATGTGCCGCCCGATAAGCCAGCAGGGCATGGAAACCTGAATAGGCGAGCAACACCTCCAGGCGATTGGTTGCCGCAGGATCCCGTTCAAAGACGGCATGTAAATCATCTGTGATTCGCCGGAACATTCGTATGAATCTCTTATCGCCTCACCACCATGAATCTGGATATCAAAGCCGAGAAGCGGACTCGATCAAGCAACTCGCCATGACCGCAATCCCTTCCGCTCGACCAATCATCCCGATTCCTTCACCGCTCTTCACTTTGACATTCACTTGGCTGTTTTGTACGGCCAATACCTTAGCCAAACTTTCCTTCATCGTTTCCATAAACGGAGCCAATTTAGGTGACTGGGCCAATATGACGGTATCGAGATTGACAAGGGCATAGCCTTTTTCGGACAAGGTTTTCATCACACTGATCAACATCTGTAAACTATCCATGTTTTTAAACGCGGGGTTGCTGCTGGGATACCGAGTACCCAAATCTCCTTCTCCCATCGCCCCCAGGATAGCGTCACAGACCGCATGGGTTAATGCATCGGCATCCGAATGGCCATCCAATCCATGAGTATGAGGAATTCTGACTCCACCCAAGATGAGAGGACGCCCTTCTTTGAAGGGATGGATGTCATATCCTTGCCCGATTCTCATCGCACACTGTCCTTTCAAAACTACCCTTCTTCCTAGTCTTCCTAGTCTTCCTAGTCTTCCTAGAGCAATCCTTGTTTGGTCGATGCTTGTCGAATCGCCTCACCCAGCACCAAATCCTCAGGCCTTGTGATCTTTATATTAAAACAACTGCCCTCCACAACGGAAACGGGGTAACCCAATCGTTCGATAATGGCCGCATCGTCGGTGACTTCCCACCCCTGCTCCTGGGCCAGACGATGGCCTTCCACCAGCCAATCAAATTGAAAGGCTTGTGGGGTCTGGGTCTGCCACAATTCTTCCCGATTCAATGTTTCCCGAATAAGATGGTCAGGCCCCACTCGCTTGACCGTGTCATGAAGAGGCATGGCCGCTACTGCCGCCCCGGTCCGTCTGGCTGCCTGAATCACCTCCCTGACCATCCGTTCATCAATAAAGGGGCGAACGCCATCATGCACCAATATCAAAGCAGGAGGGGTAGTCAAGCTCATAATTCCGTGGCGGACAGAATCCTGCCGTCTCCGACCTCCAGCCACAATACAGGAAACCTTAGTCAAATGATGAGCCAGGACAATATCATGCCGGCAAAAATCCCGATCAGACTCCGGCACCGATAAGACGATGGAATCAATATCGGAAACCTGTTGAAAGACTTTCAGACAATACACAAGGATGGGCACCTCACCCAGGGTGAGGTACTGTTTTGGGGTGTGGCGTCCCATGCGAGCGCCTTGGCCCGCGGCAGGAACAACCGCCACGACTAAGTCAGACACGCGCGAAGCTGAGCTCCTCGCTTTCGGTTTCTTCTTTGATTCGGGTAAAAATCATCCGGCCGGCACTGGTTTGCAATACGCTGGTGACCACGACATCGACGTTTTTCCCGATCCACCGCTTGGCATGATCGACCACGACCATGGTGCCATCATCCAAGTAAGCGATTCCCTGACCATTTTCCTTGCCTTCTTTCAGCACAAACACCTTGATAGCCTCTCCCGGCAATACCACGGGTTTCAACGCATTACACAAATCGTTGATATTCAGAACTTTGACTCCCTGAATACCCGCAACTTTGTTCAGATTGAAATCGTTCGTTAACACCTTCGCATCCATTTTTTTAGCTAATTCAATAAGTTTGGTGTCGACTTCTTTCACATGAGGAAAGTCGTCTTCCACGATTTCCACCCTGATATTCACCATTTTTTGGATGACATTTAAAATATCCAGTCCGCGTCTGCCCCGTGCCCGCTTGAGGCCATCTGAGGAATCGGAAATATGTTGTAACTCTTGAAGAATAAATTGAGGGACGACCAAGGAGCCTTCGATGAATCCCGTCTCACACAAATCGGCAATTCGCCCATCAATGATCACGCTCGTATCCAGTAATTTTGGAGTAAAGGAATTTTCCACTATTCCGGCGGCTGGAGGAGGCATTCCCCATCCCTCCTGGCCATAACGCAGACCTATCGACATGCCCCAGTAGGGCACGGCCAGGAACAAGGCCAGGCAGGCTACCATTGAAAAGAGCGAGTGAGACCCAATTCCCACCAACCCCGTCAGCATGCCAATAGCTCCGGCAACGACCAGACCGGTTAACAACCCAATCCCGCCCCATAGGTTCAAGGCGAACGGCAACTTTCGCCACTGCATTTCTGCAGCGAAAACAAGGATACTCATCAAGAAGCCGGTTGCGGCGCTGAGGCCAACCATCCATTGGTGGCCATCAAACAACTCCCATCCCAAAGCTACCCCTAATAGGGTTCCGACGATGAAAAGCACGATGCGCAAACCCATAAGAGACTCTCCTTTCCTCTCTAGGTTTGTGATTTCGGCCGAAGGTAAGACTCGGCCAGAATCACATCGTCTCGGCTTCCAATCCACAAGGGCACACGGTCATGAAGTGCTTGTGGGACAAGATCGTTGATTCGTTGCAATCCGGTACTGCCCATTCCCCCAGCCTGTTCAACCACAAATGACAAGGGCGCGGCTTCATACATCAGCCGCAATTTTCCGTTAGAATTTTTCACATCTGCCGGATAAAAATATAAGCCGCCTTTCAGGAGAATCCGGTGGACGTCAGCCACCAAACATCCAGAATACCTTCCAGAGTATGGCCTTCCGGTTTGCGTGTCCGGCTCTTGCAAATACCGTAAAACGTCTTGGGCGCCTTGAGCCCACTTCCGGGAATTCCCTTCATTAGCACTGTATATACGACCGCGCGCTGGAATGGTCATCTGTGCCATGGTCAAATAAAATTCTCCGAGCTCTTGATCCAGTGTAAACTGAAACACGCCTTTTCCGGCTGAATACACCAGATTCACACTTGGACCGAACAGCAGGTATCCTGCAGCCACCTGATCGTGTCCTTTTTTCCTTAAGTCTTCCTCGGCTTGGGGATACCCAGGTTGAGCCAGCCGGTGAATGGAAAACACCGATCCTAGCGGCCCATTCACATCAACATTGGACGAACCATCCAGCGGATCAATAAAGACGGCGTACCGCCCGGTACCTTCCGCTCCCTTGATGAAACGAGGTTTTTCCATTTCTTCGGAAACCACCACACTCACCAACCGTTGTCCTTGAAAAACTTGTAAAAAAATATTATTGGCCTGTTGATCCAATTGCTGGACTTCTTCACCTTGGATATTGGTGGTTCCTGTTGAACCAAGCCAAGGACCAAGTCCGGCGGTCCGTAACTCTTTGGCAATGAGTTTTCCTGCTAACCCGATGTGATTCAGGCAATGAGCCAAATCCTGGGCTAATTCAGATTGGGAAAACGGTTGAAGAAGAATGTGAGCCGAAAGAGAAATGGGAGGAACAATCATTATCTGGAGATGGAGGATTTCATGTTTAGTGGGTTTTCATTATAGTCTTTTTCGCATAGTGGAGCAATCGGCCCTGACGGAAATTCGGCGAAAATATTGGTACAGGGAAGTAGCGGAAAAAGACCGTAATCTCTGCCTAGTCAGTTCGGTTAAGAAACCCAAATATTCAAATCTGTATTGAGTTACATTCCAAATTCTTAGGGAAGCCACAAAAAAATGCCGTCTATGGACAAGAGATTTTTCAGAATGAATGCTGTCGGCAATTCTGTCTTCCGTCTATGGACAATTATGAAGGGATCTACCGACTACCGATAACGGGTTCTGTTGAAATATGAATTTACTCATAGCATCATCTCTCGCTGGACGATTGCCAACTGTTCATTCAGAAATCCCTGTATGATCTTGAGTTGCGCATGGGAAGTGGCTTCAAATCGTAAAACTAACGCCGGCTGGGTATTCGATGCCCGTATCAAACCCCATCCTTCATCGAAAATGATCCTCACCCCATCAATGGTGATCATATCCCGAATTATCGGACTTATCTTGGAAGAAGCCTGTCTATCCCGGACTTCGGTTAATTTTCCGATAACCCGATCTACCAGGCGAAATTTTTGATCATCGGAGCAATCGACACGGATTTCAGGAGTCACGATCGTAGAAGGCACATCTGCTAAAAGCGTCGATAAAGGTTTTTTGTACTTGACCAGGATCTCTACCAGTCGACAAGAGGCATACATGGCATCATCATATCCAAAATACCGGTCGGCAAAAAAAAGATGTCCCGACATTTCGCCGGCTAATAGGGCTTTTTCCTGCTTCATCTTCGCCTTCATGACCGAGTGACCGGTTTTCCACATGATGGCTTGACCGCCGCGACGTTGAATATCATCATAGAGCACCTGGGAAGCTTTCACCTCGGAAATGAACGTACTACCAGGATTTTCCAAGAGCACCTCACGTGCAAATAGCAACAAGAGGCGATCGCCCCAAAGGATATGTCCGGTATCGTCAATGACACCGATCCGATCTGCGTCTCCGTCATAGCCAATTCCCACATCCGCCTTGCGTTCCTTTACTTGGCGCATTAAGTCCTGCAGGTTCTCCATTACGGTTGGATCGGGATGATGATGAGGAAAATTTCCGTCCAAATCGCAATAGAGCCCCGTCACACGACAACCGAGTTGCTCTAACACGTCTTTCGCCACCAATGATGCCGCTCCGTTCCCACAATCAATGACCACATGCAGGCCATGATCTTGTGGAATATGCATAAATTGATCTCTAAGAAAATTCAGATAATCGAGAATTATCGAACGTTGTTCCTTCCGACCCTCCCCGGAAGAAAAAACCCCGCCTTCGAACACTGTCTGTAATTGCAGAATGTCTACCCCGTGAAGAGCTTCTTTACCGATACATAACTTAAACCCATTGTATTCTGCGGCATTATGACTACCGGTAATCATGATTCCCCCATCCACCGGAAGATGATAGAGGGAAAAATAGAGTAAAGGGGTAGCGCAAAGTCCTACATCAATCACATTGACCCCGGAATCCGTTAACCCGGCAATGAGTTCTTGGCTTAACCTGCGAGAAGTCAACCGTCCGTCCCGCCCTACCGAAATGGTCCGAACTCCCCGCTCCCGGGCCATCGTGCCATAGGCACGTCCAATCCGATTGACCACCTCCGGCGTTAAATCTTTTTCCACCACTCCACGAATATCATATTCCCGAAAAATCCCCATAATGCGCCCTTTCCAACCCTTGAAACGTATCTAGGCTCCAGGCCTGATCCGACTGAAATCATCCTGGAAGCGAACGATATCGTCTTCACCTAGATACGGTCCATTTTGAATCTCAATAATTTCTAGCGGAACCTGACCAGGATTTTCCAATCTGTGCGGCGTCTCTTTGGGAATTCCGGTACTGAATCCCGTCGGTAAGTCATACTTTTCTTCCCCACGCGTGACCCTGGCCTTCCCTTGAATCACCACCCAATGCTCACTGCGTTGGCGATGTAACTGAAGAGACAACCGTTTTCCAGGGTCAACTTCAATCCGTTTAACTTTATACCCGGGACCCTCTTCAAGAACGGTATACTTTCCCCAGGGACGCTGAACCGTGAGATGCTCCAAATGTTCAGGAGCGCCCTGTTGTTTTAAAATTTGGACGATGGCCTTGACATCCTGAGCTCGATCTTTGGAACACACAAGGGTGGCATCCGACGTATCGACAACGACCATATTTTCCAGACCGATGGTGGCGACCACACGACGATCAGCGAATAAGACCGAATTCCGGCTATCGAGATCGAGAATGTTTCCTGCCAGCACATTTCCGGCTTTATCTTTGGGAGCGACTTCATCAAGGCTTCTCCAACTCCCGACATCCGACCAGCCGATGTCGACGGGCACCACGGTCGCTCGCGCTGAATGTTCCATCACGGCATGATCAATGGAAATCACAGGAAGTTGTTTATACACCCGCTGCAAGGCCTCCGGGTATTGCATGGTCCCTTGCATCGGTTGAAGCTCCATTAAACAACGAGAGATCTTCGGCTGATGAACTTGTAATTCCGACAAAATCGTGGACGCTTTCCATACGAAAATCCCGCTATTCCAAAAATAGTTCCCCGATCGGCAATATCGTTTGGCCCTATTCAAATTTGGCTTTTCCACAAATCGGGCAACCGGATATCCCACCAACCCTCCCTTTTCGAGAACCTTTTTCCGTTTCTGAGGTTGAATATACCCATATCCTGTCTCAGGACGACTGGGATGGATTCCAAAGGTCACTAAAAAACCCTGCCTGGCCAATTCAGAAGCAAACTGGATCGCCCGCAGGAATCTTGTCGTCGCTTTCACGACATGGTCCGCCGGCACGACCACCATGACCGCCTCTGGTTCCCGCTTTATCACTTCCAAGGCTGCCAACCCAATAGCAGCCGCGGTATTTTTACCTTCCGGCTCAATCAGAACATTCCGGCCAAGATCACCCTTCCATTGCCTCAACTGAAATTTAATGGATTCCGCTTGAATGTCATTGGTCACGATGAGAATGCGATTGGCAGGGATCTTTCGAGACAATCGTTCGAAGGTCTGTTGCAACAACGTACCTTCTCCGATAATTCTCAAGAATTGCTTGGGAAATCGTTCTCGACTAAGTGGCCAAAAACGCGTTCCGCTCCCACCGGCAAGAATGATCCCAAACACTGGCCTTTTTTTCATGTCTGATTCTTCAGAAACAGGAACGCAAGTTTCGCTGAATGACCAGGCAGGACACTCACAAAAAATTTCCAGCCTATCTTCGGAAGTCGGGTCATAAACCCTAACCATTCCCAGCTAAGAAGCCGATTGTTTCACGTGTAAATCTTGTCTGCAATCTCTCTTACGGCGCCTTCCCCGCCTCGTTTTTCGCAGACATAATCCACCTCCACGGATCTGACCTCATCAACACAATCAGCCGGAGTAAGAAAAGCCCAACTATTTGCAGAGCTGGCAAATCATTCAGCATCATCTCCGATATAGGCCATGTGCTTTAAGGCAATGCCGTATTTAGCGGATAAGGAGATGAGAACTTTTCCGCTTTATTCGTAATTCCTTGAAAAACTTCTTTCGCGATTTGAGTTTTTGCGCACGCCTGGCCACAATCTTGGTTTGTTCTTGGGTAATTATAGCCGTAACAATCCCTTGCGCTTGCAGCATTTTCATGCCCATGCCGTCTCGTGTATTAAACTTTTTCCATTCATCACCTGACTCGGCGTAATACATACCGGCATCGGTTAACACGCCGTCCACATCGGTGGCAAATAACTTAATATGCCGCAAGACACTTTTAGATGGAGGACGCTTATCCGGGTATTTTTTACCCCTACGGCTTCGCGTAGAACCAGATCGGGCATTGAAGTTTTTTTGATTTCTTGAGACATGTTTCTGTCGCACTCTTCCTGCCATTCTTTCCTCTTGCTTTAGCTTCGGTTACCCTGGCCACCCGGTCGGAAAATACCAGGATCCCCTAATATCCCAAATGCCTAACCCAGATCTTCCTCCATCCTTACCACAATTTTCCCTTTCCGTCTCTACTCTTCTCACGAAAAGAACACCTCTATTCAGCCTTAACCTCTTTGCCAAACTACGATAGAAGCCACCACGACTTCTTCCAACTTCTTTTCACGATTTCATATATGGAGCCAAAGATAAAAACCAATACCATCCGTTCACCAATCTTGCCAAAAACACTATTTATCATGATTTAAGGATGGGATTCATCAAATGCAAAGGTATCCCGGCCCGCAATTTCAACCGTAGGGGATTAATCAAGGAAATAATGAATCGACTTATTGAGGAGAGGGTTACGATCAGGATTCAAACTTGTGTTACAGCAACGGATAGCCGCGGCCAGGAAAGTAATACCGAAAATATTGAACAAATACTCGCAAATCCAGAAATTTGCGTCAAGCGCCGCTATGGCTGAAGACGAAAACCCAGCTGTTCCATGCACTCCCCAACATCCAATCCTCGAGTGACAGAACCCTTCCACCAGACATTCTCATGACCCCGATCAATTTCTTGGGTACATAATGCATAAGATTTCATCGTATCAGATTGGTCGGTTTTCGCTGGGTCCAGAGGAATCCAATGACCATAAGAACAATCTCCATAGGGGTGACAAATGTAGTCAGCTCTGGTTGATTGATGGTCAGGATAAAGATTGGATTCCCATATTCCGCAGCCACTTAAACACCCGGCTACTGCTATGACCCCCAGTATCCCCATTGGCACATGCCATTGGTTAGGACCGAAAACTTTCATTCTGATGTCCAGGAAGTAAAAGGGTTGTGACTTGGAGAAGACAACAAACCTTCTCCCCACGTACTCGATAGGATGTATCGGCACAATCATCGGCAATCTAAATCTGGCCTTGGAGCCAGGCCCAGGCTAATCCCCCATACTCATGATACGACAGTTCCGCTAATCGAATGCCTGCCGCCGTAGGGAAAATGTTTTTGGGAGACCAAAATTGATCAGAAGGACTCCAATGACCGGCCGGGGCAGGAAACGGGAAAAGTCCCTGTTTTGCAAATAATTTCATCGCCCGGGGCATGTGAAAGGCACTCGTCACTAGAATAAAAGGGTCGGTCTGAACCAAAGCCCGCACATACAAGGGATGATCTTTCGTGTCCCGCGCTTCCACCTCCAGAATCATATCACTTTTGGCCACTCCTAATTCCTCCGCCACACGGCTGAGCGTGGTGGCTTCCGGAGACCCGTCAAACCCTATGCCTCCCGTGAGGATTAATTTACTCCCAGGCAAAAGACGATACAGTCGAATCCCTTCCATTAAGCGTTCCCGAGAATAATGGGAAATTTGTAATTGGTAAGGCATCCCCTGATCCCCAACCACTCCACCGGCTAAAACGACAATCCATTTAATAGAGGGGAAAGCGTTTTGTTGCCCTAGTTGAGTCGATAATTTTGAAAGGGAAATTGGAGGGTACTGAGCTTCCAAGGTCTGAAGGATTCGCCCGGAAATCCCTTCAAAACTACACACAATTAACAACACAAGAGCTACGGACACTAATACTTTCCCGGTCTTTTGTTTCTTGGTCAACCATAGACAAACCACGCCTAGAAAAAGGATTTCCAATCCGAGAGATAGGGGCGAGAAAAAAGCCGCAAGAATTTTTTTTATAAGAATCATGGCACGATTCAGAGATAGAAGCCGAGCCTATGACGCAGAGGCAAGACCTCCTTGAATTATAAGTGATTTCCATCAATTTTTCCTATTTGTCTTCAAATACCTTGAAATGCCCTAAACGAACCCTCTTACAACTAATAGACTCTGTATTAGGAAAAGTGAAGAGGCGGGAGAAGCTAGGGACGATCTTGCTGAAATGGCGAAACTGAACATTGTTGAGTGACTACCTGGACTTGCTTGGTGAAATTCAACGTGGCAGATTCAAGGTTCCGCTGAGCCACAAGCACGTCTCGTAAAACATGGCTTTGCCGGGATTGATGTCGTATACAATGAATTTCAGCTCCTTGAAAGCCCCTACGATTCCGCGAACATCCCACAAAGCCTTTAGGGCTATGACGGAGATTGAATTTCGCTTGTTGAAGCTGGTCATGTTTTTTGACAACCTGGTCTTGTGCATTTTTTAAAAGAGAAACGGCTTCGGTACAATTGAAATCCCAAACTTCGCCGTAACCTGACAGGGGCGCTGCAATGACCAATAAGCAGGCAAGCAGGAAGCTAGGAAGTTCGGCATTCATGGATTGATCTACCCCAAAAACGATGTGGTCTCAAAAAAATTTTGACATCTAAGGTTTTCTGAAACCTAATCCTCCGAGACAACTGACAACAATAGCCAAAAAGGGGGGAAACAAAGGAAGGCAAGACAGGAGAGGATAATTAAACAGGTAAAGGTGAATAGAAGATTACTTGAGGACAAAATGAACACGCCGGTTTTTCCGAAAGCATTCTACGGTACGGAGGAGACAAAAAGGTTGCATCTTTCCCAAACTCAGGATTCGCAAGTTGGCTGGTGAAACCCCCAGATCTTTCAAGAAATTCCTTACGGCAGCGGCTCGGCGTTCTCCGAGAATCAGATTGTACTCCTCTGTCCCCCGTTCATCACAATGACCTTGAAGAATCAATTCCCTATCGGGATAACGTACCTTTAACACCTTGGCGTTCAGTTCAAGAATTTTTATCGCCTCAGGCTGAATCAGATATTGATCAAACTCAAAAAACACATCTTGCAGAGTCCGGGGAAGAACACTCTCTTCGACGGATTCCACCATAATTTCTGTCGTGCCTTCCTCGGTTGCCGGCTGCGCAGCAATAGGTTTGGGGGCGGATAAAGGTTCGGATAGTTCAAGAGCGGGCTCAGGGGCATGAATGGGTTCAAGGGCCGGAGCAGGAATATCTTCCGCTTCACTGGAAAGAGCAGGCTCAGAATTCTGTACCCCATGACTGACCACCGTTACTTCATGAAAAGAACTACATCCCGTAAACCCAAGACCTCCGGCAACAATGAGGGAATAGATCCAGCTTAATGCAGCCCCATAACGAACATCGACTCCCCGAGCAAACATTCGTGCCCCCAATAGACTCAACAAGTCGTCGGTTTCATCCGGCACTCTGCATCCGAAAACCGTCGACACCCAAGACAAGAACTTTTCATGCAATTTCCTTAATATTTGAGGGCATGATACAACTTTCCTAAAAAGTGTCAATCATCAAAAAGGCGGAATTTCCGTGTTGCCTTGACGGATTTTTTCAACCATAGGTATGATTCGCCCCCTATCCAGTCCTCCAACCGATTACTTCTTCCCTTTCACGGAAGTCAGTTTTGATTATGATCGAAGTGCAGCAAGTCACGAAACGGTACGGAAAATTTACCGCACTTGACGATATATCCTTCTCTATTGGGAAGGGCGAAATCGTTGCTTTTTTAGGACCCAATGGGGCAGGCAAAACAACAACGATGCGAATCATCACCGGCTTCATGCCCCCGACCGCTGGGACTGCTCGAATTGCAGGCTATGACTGCCTGGAATCACCCATGGAGGTCAAACGACATATCGGATATCTCCCGGAAACGCCGCCTCTGTACCTGGAATTAACGGTGGAAGAATATTTAACCTTCGTCGGACGCATTAAGGGGCTTCATCCGGAACCGCTGACATCCCGCATGAAGACCATTATGGAGCAAACAGGACTGTCTGAGGTGCAGGGGCGAGTAATAGGACATTTATCACGTGGGTACCGCCAACGGGTAGGACTGGCCCAAGCCCTCCTGCATAATCCGCCGGTCCTTATTTTAGATGAACCCACCACGGGCTTGGATCCCAATCAAATCATAGAAATTCGTGATTTAATCAAGAGTTTAGCCGGATCCCACACGATCATTCTCAGCACCCATCTCTTAGCAGAAGCCACGGCGATATGCCAACGAGTGATTATTATTCATAAGGGAAAAATCGTGGCCGTGGATACGCCTGAACACCTCAGCGCACGGCTGCAACAATCGGAAACGCTGAGTCTGACCATTAAACGGTCGTATGCAGGATTAGCGGAGGAGTTAGGTCGTCTTCCAGGAGTGTTGACCGTCACCACGGGGCCCTCGCACAATACATATATCCTAGAAACAAAAATGGGCGTAGACATTCGCGATGAGGTCACCAAATTTATTGTCAGCCGAGAGGTGGGACTCTTGGAAATCAAGGCCCAACCCCTGACGTTGGAAGATGCATTCAAGGTTCTCACGAAAGAAACCTCCCTCAACCCCGCAGAAAGCCATCCGCTACAAGAAAAATAATCCTCGAATTTCTTCCTTCTCTTTATGTTGAATCCCGTTCAAACCATTATCGCCAAAGAATTACGAAGTTACTTTGTCTCGCCGGTCGTCTATGTCATTGGAGCCATTTTTTTAGCCATGGTGGGGCTGTTGGCCTATTCGACCGTGGCCAGCGCCAGCAACCAGGCCCTTCGTCTTATGCAAATTCAAAATACCTACGCTCAATTGAATCTCAACGAACTGCTCTTCAGGCCTCTCTTCCGGAGTATGAATTTAATCCTGATCATAGTCATTCCTCTGCTCACCATGCGCCTGTTTGCCGAGGAACGGAAACTCCGGACTTTTGAGTTGCTTCTCACATCGCCGATCGGGGTCAATGAAATCGTTTCGGGGAAATACATGAGTGTGCTGATCATCTATTCGGGCATGCTCTCACTCACCGCCCTCATACCTTTGACTCTTGCCGCCTACGCTACCTTTGATTGGCGGCCCATTTACCTGGGCTATGTGGCTTTGCTGCTTCAAGGGGGTCTCATGCTGGGCATCGGGTTATTCGCCTCGGCATTGACGGAAAATCAAATCATTGCAGCATTTCTCAGTTTCGGAATGATCTTGGCTCTCTGGATGGTCGGAGCCCTCAGCACGGCCATTGGCGATACGTCACTGGGGCACCTGCTGTCGTACATATCGTTCACCGAACATTTTGAACGATTGATCCGCGGTCTTCTGAATCTCAAAGATATTCTGTACTACCTTTCCGGCATGGCCCTGATGTGGTTTGCCGCTCATCAAGTGGTTGATTCGTACCGATGGAAATGACCCGAGTTGCCACCCTTCTGGCCATACTTGGGCTTCTCCTGATTATAGGAGGGTTAGGCCTGCCGCTGTTTCTCCCTGAGTCCGAATCCTGGACGTCAATCGTCCTTGGTATCGGCGGACTGCTGCTGGCTGGGTATTTTTTCATTCATTTCCGATCAATCGCTACGCTGGCCCGTCATCGATCTACCCGGTTAGGCCTCCATAGCCTTCTGTCTGTCATGCTCGCCGGCATGATTGTAGCCTTGGGTAACTATCTTGCCGCACGTCACGCTCCGGAATGGGATTTTTCCGAAACTCAGAATTTTACACTGAGTCGTCAAACGTATGAAGTCCTCAGAACACTTCCGAGGGAAGTCCGGATTAAGGTTTTCACTCACGAAGGCAGCCCTGGGTACGGACCTTATCAGGATCTTTTAACCGTCTATGATCATGAATCGCCTTCAGTCGCGGTGGAATTCGTTGATCCGGAACATCGCCCTGGAGTCGCCAAAGAGTATCAGATTACACAAATCGACACTGCAGTTTTTGAAAGCGGGGAACAAAAAATTTACGTGCAACGTCCCAACGAGACTGAACTCACCAATGCACTATTACGAGTGTCCCGGGATCAGAAAAACCAACTGGCGTTTCTGACAGGACATGGGGAAGCCAGTACATCGGACACCGAAAGCTCCGGCCTGTCCCGCGTGAAGGATGCTCTGACAAAGCAAGGTTATGAATTGGCCAGTATCGAGGTGGCGGACCTCGTGACGGACATTCAACCATCGGTCTTGATTATACCTTCTCCAACCCAACCTATTTCCCCTGATGACCAAAAAACCATCGAAAATTTTGTCAAAAACGGTGGGCGCCTTGTTCTTATGGGAGATCCCAATAAGCAAATACCTTTGGCGACCCTTCTCGGGAAATGGGGAATTGAAATGGGCAAAGGTATTTTAGCCGACGCCCAGGACCGTTTAGGCCGTGGAAGCCCGACCGCCTTATTAGTCCGAACTTTCACCACTCATGACATTACGGAAGACTTCACCTCACCGATTCTGTTTCCAGTTTCCCGATCCGTGAGCCTCGACTCCGCGAAGGGTCAAGAATGGGACTATGTGGCTCTGGCACAAACTTCTCCAAACAGTTGGGAAGAAATGGACCGCACCACCAATAGCCAACCTACCTTTGAAGAAGGGCAAGAGACCAAGGGCCCATTTACCGTCGCCGCGCTCCTCACCAGTAAAACCCAAGGATCTGACGCTCAACCGTTATCCGCCGTCGTCATCATCGGCAATTCGGCATTTGCCACCAATGGATATTTCACGTATCCCGGGAACACGGACTTTTTCCTCAAGACCATTGCCTGGTTGGCCAAAGAAGATGCCTTGGTAACTCTCACACCTAAAAACCCGGCGTTCCACCCCTTTGTCCCTAATCCTTCACAGGAACAAGCTTTGGTGTTCTTCCAGGTACTCTTTCTTCCTCTTCTCACATTGTTTTTGGGACTTTCAGTTTGGAAACGGCGGCGGAGTCTTTGATTTCATGGCAGATTTCCCTTCGCTGGACAATGGTGCGATCATAATGGCTGATCCATGCTGAATCCCATTCGAATATCTGTCATTCTCGGCTTAGTGGTACTTGGATTGGGATCCTATATCCTATTCATTGATATTCCCCAATCCCGACAAATCGAACAACGAGTCAAACAGGATCGGCAAATCCTTCCCTTCGATGACCGGGCGGTCACAAGATTGACCTGGGCCAGTAAGTCGGAAACCATCGAATTGACACGTGATGATAAATTCCGGTGGTCTATTATTCACCCGATTCACTCCCCGGCAGATAATCAGGAAATCCGCCGAATCTTGCGGGCCCTCACTATCGGTAAAATTAAACGGACGATCGAAGGGGAAGACGGGGCCTCCTTGGACTTCTCCGCTTATGGATTGGATCCCCCTTATCTCACTCTGACGCTGTCTACCCCATCCGAGTCGATAGAATTTGCCTTGGGTGATCGTGGTCCATTTGCCCCCTCTCTCTACATGCAAACTAAACCTGACAATCAGGTAGTCTTGACCACTCTGGATGTCATGACCTTTGCTCACAAAACCCTGACCAATTTCCGACTGAAAGACCTCTTGCTGTTCGACCGCGAACAGGTCCAGGAAATCCGCATCCAAAATAAATATGGGGTGATGGTGCTCCAACGTGTGGCCGGAGTCCACAGCCTGACACCCAATTGGACGTTCCTCAGCCCTACCCCAGGCCCCGCTGATAAAACCGCCATTACCACCTTGCTCATGGAATTGGGCGACTTAAGGGCAACCGGTTTTGTGGATCTGGACCAAGAGAAAAGTGCCATTCGCCGCCATCCCCCCAAATCGCATGTGGGAATCACGTTAACTGAAGGATCCCTGATTCACCATCTGGATATTTTTCATTATGGAGATGCGGAAAAGGCCTTTGCCGTTAGAACCTCAAAAGATCCCCTGTTTGAAATTCCGACAACCATTTTGGGTCCCCTGACCAGAGATCCCTTCTATTTCCAGAACAAACGACTGTTCGGATTAGAGGTAGCCGACTTGGCAATGCTCTCCGTTCAGACTGCCGATGAACACTATGTGTTCATTCATCAGCATGATGAATGGGTCTTGGAGGACAACCCCTCTGTCCCGTTGGACCAAAATGTTGTGAATTTATTTATCAGCCGGGTGGTGGATCTCCCCGCAGAAATTTACCTTCCCCAGGCCGATGCGGTGGAAAGCCACATTCTGTCCCCAACGGTCATCATTCGAGGCGTGAACCGCCAAGGCGAGGAACGGGGCAAACTGGTGTTAGGCAAAAGAGAGAAGGGGTTGGTTCTGGCAGAAGGGGCCGGACTGAAGGGTCTCTATCAGGTTCGTTCAACGATCCTGGATCAACTTCCAACCAAAGCCTCACTGCTACAAAGCCAGTGAGCACACGAGATCTTGTTTTAGAAGGAACTCATATTTCATGCTCCAAGCGGAAAGAAGCGGCTTTAGGGATGAGTCGGTTTTGCAGCCTCTTCTTCCTGCTTCATTTTCTTAAAAAATCCTTCGGCATCCTGCCGAATTTCTTTTTTGGATGGTTCCGGTTGCGGTTCAGGAGCCGAAGAACATCCCCACATCATGATGCTGCAAAGCCCAAAACATCCTAACGTTTTTTTCATCGCCGTGATCTCCTTGCCCAAATTTTTCAGATCATTCATATCCGCAGCTTTACCCCAACATATTGCCATATTGAAGGCTATTCTAACACCAGTTGGCCGATGACACCCGTCGACAGGAAATCCTATAATTCTCTTGTAGGAAAATCCTTTAATTGACTGGGGTATACCTGTCTGCTAACTTTCTGACCTCTGGAACTCCTTAGATCCTATTATCACCACGAAGGAGCTTTTCGTGACCAATCCTGGCACCCCTCAGTTAGCTGAACAACTTCGCCAAAAAGCCGACCAACTTCGTATTCATAGTATAAGAGCTACAACGGAAGCAGGCAGCGGTCACCCGACAAGTTGTTGCTCTGCTGCAGACATTGTGGCCACGCTGTTTTTCTCGGTCATGCGATATGACCCGCACAATCCCCGAAACCCCGATAACGACCGATTTGTACTATCCAAAGGCCATGCCGCTCCCTTGCTTTACGCCGCCTGGTCGGAGGCCGGATTATTTTCCCCACAAGAACTACTGAAGCTTCGCAGACTTGACTCCGATCTTGAAGGACATCCCACACCCCGTCTTCCTTTCGTTGATATGGCCACAGGCTCGCTCGGTCAAGGTTTACCGGTCGGAGTCGGCATCGCTCTTAACAATAAATACTTAGAAAAAATTCCCGCTCGTACCTATGTCGTACTGGGTGACGGAGAATCGGCTGAAGGTTCGGTATGGGAGGCCGCTGATATCGCCCGCCATTTTCAATTAGATAATTTATGCGCCATTGTGGACATTAACCGGCTTGGGCAATCAGACCCCACCATGCTGGAGCATAACATGAAAGGGTATCAAGCCCGATGGGAAGGGTTTGGATGGAAAGCCATTTGTGTAGATGGCCATAACCCTGCTGAATTATTAGAGGCTTTTGCCGAGGCACAACAGACTTCCGGCAAACCCACAGTGATCTTGGGCAAAACCTTGAAAGGCAAAGGCATCCCTTTTGCCGAAGACCACCCCAATTGGCACGGGAAACCTCTCAATGCTCAACAGGCAAAGGAAGTCATTGACCTGTTAGCCCGGTCTCTTCCATCAACTTCTCCCTCATGGACCATTTCCCCACCCACCTCTACTGAACGGATTAAAGATCCGGTCAAGCCTCTCCCCGTTCCACCCTATGGACCAGACGATAAAGTGGCCACCCGGGAAGCGTTTGGAGATGCGTTGTCTCATCTGGGAGAGGTCAATCCACAGGTAGTCGGCTTGGATGCGGATGTAAAAAACTCCACTTTTACAGAGAAATTCGGCAAACGGTTCCCGAATCGGTTCTTTGAAAATTTCATTGCGGAACAAAACATGGTGGGAGCCTCCGCCGGGTTAGCCGCATGCGGAAAAATCCCCTTTGCCGCAACCTTTGCCTGTTTTTTGACCCGAGCCTATGACTTCATTCGCATGGCCGCCATTAGCCAATCCAATATCAAGCTGATGGGGTCACATGTAGGAGTCAGCATTGGAGAAGATGGGCCTTCCCAAATGGGCTTGGAAGATCTGGCCATGATGGCCGCGCAGCCTGGCGTGGTCGTACTGTATCCCTCTGATGCCATCTGTGCTTATCGACTGGTCGAACAGATGGCCAACCATCAGGGAATGGTCTATATGCGAACCGGACGTCCCAAAACCCCTATTCTCTATAGCGCCACCGACATCTTTACAATCGGGGGGTCCAAGATTCTTCGCCAAAGTGAGAAGGACCAATTCACCATCGTAGCAGCCGGTGTGACGATATTTGAGGCCTTAAAGGCTTACGACGAACTAAAAGCCGCTGGCATCACCGTTCGCATCCTTGATCTCTACAGTGTGGTTCCCATAGACATTCAGACACTTCAACAGTCGGCCAAGGCCACCCAGGGACGGTTTCTCACGGTGGAAGATCATTATCTCCACGGCGGGCTTGGAGATGCCGTCTTGAGTGCCTTGGCCTCAGAGGGAGTTAAAGTGTACAAAATGGGTATTCAGCAGATCCTCATAGCGGAAAACCCGATCAATTAATCGATCATTATGGAATCAGCGCCAGAGCCATTGTCGAAAAAATTAAACAATTGGTTTAAGCATGGCATTCCATGGCTCAACCGAATTATCTTGAATCTCTTCCTCTCTTTTCCTGCCTTTCCGAGGCTGATCGTCAGGAATTAGCCAGGCACGCAATACAAATTCCCATCCATAAGGGACAATATATTTTTCGGGAGGGTGATCCGGCAGACTGGTTCCATTTCGTCCAACAGGGCAATGTAAAGTGCGTGAAATCATCCACTGAAGGGAGAGACGTCACCCTCAAAGTGCTCATGCCGGGAGATCTCTTTTGCTGTGAGGCCTCAGCTTTGGCCGGAGAATCCCATCCGGGATGTGCGCAAGCGATGGGAGAAGGCTCGGTGATCAAAATCCACCGAAAGGTCATGCTGGACATTATTCAACGGAATCCCGAAGCGGCAGTCAATATCATCAATTATCTCAGTCTTCGACTTCGGGAATCCCAAGATAATGCCAAAGCCTTTGCCTTGGATCGCGCAGAACAGCGTCTGGCATCGATACTGGTCAATTTGGCGCAAAGGGCAGGTATTGCAGAAACCACGGGCATTCGCCTGTCTGTCCGGCTCACCCATCAAGATTTGGCCGATATGGCCGGCCTGACGAAAGAAACGACAAGCCGAATCCTCAGTCGTTTCAAAAAGAGCGGAATTATTGCCGGTTCAGCCAAACAACTAATGATCCCCGACCTTCAACGCCTTCACAAAATGGCGCCTCGGGCTGCCACTGTGTAATCCTCTCCCGTTTAGGCACCTAAATTCTGCAAAAACCAACCTTCCGAAGTACCCAAATGTCAAATTTTTGCCCAGTTTAATGATCTATATCATTGTCATTTGCCGGAGCTGGCCTATGATATCCTCCATCCGGCGTGAAATGTCACGCATACTTTTTCCATAAACTTATAGATAAAGGATAATATCTGTGAAGCACTACTTCTTGTTTAATTCAAAAGTGTGGATTTTCGCATTGCTCGCGGTTGCCCCGTTGGCGACCGGGGTTCTTGTCGGTACAACCCCTTTGACGTTCGCCATGGATCCGCCAAAGGTCCAAGCGCAACTGACTACCCTCCCTCAGGTTCCTGCTCCCATTACACGTAAAGAAGCCGCACATGTGGTGGTCAACGTGGAAGCCAAAGAATTTGTGGGAACCCTGGCGGACGATGTCAAATATAAGTTTTGGAGCTTTAATGGCACCGTCCCAGGCCCGATGGTTCGGGTTCGGGTAGGTGATACCGTTGAAGTGCATATGAAGAACCATGCCGGTAATACCTTTCCGCACAACATGGATTTTCATGCTGTCAACGGCCCGGGAGGCGGAGCCGGCTCGAATTTAGCGGCACCGGGCCAGGAGGGAGTTTTCTCATTCAAGGCATTAAATCCTGGGCTCTACGTCTATCATTGTGCGTCACCGGTTCCCAATATCCCGGCTCATATCGCCAACGGCATGTATGGCCTTATTCTCGTGGATCCCACAGGAGGGTTGCCCCCGGTCGATCATGAGTATGCGATCTTTCAAAGTGAATTTTTCACGATGCCCAGCGCCGAAGCAAGCGTCATGGAATTATCCATGGAGAAAGGGTTGGCAGAACATCCGGACTATGTAGTCCTGAACGGAAAGACGGGAGCGCTGGTAGGCGAAGGCGCCCTGCAGGCCAAGGCCGGAGAAACCATCCGGTTGTTTATGGGCAACATTGGCCCGAACAGCACGTCTTCGTTTCACATCATCGGGGAAATTTTTGACACCGTGTATGTCGAAGGCGCTATTGGCGGAACGCTGAATCACAATGTCCAGACTACCTTGATTCCAGCCGCAGGCTCAACCATTGTCGAATTTAAGGTGGATGTGCCTGGAGATTATCTGATGCTGGATCATAGTATTTTTAGAGTCGCAAAAGGGGCCGTGGGCATTCTATCCGTTACCGGTAACCCCAACCCTTCTATCTTTAATTCAATGGATCAAAATCCTTAGTTTCTCCATTAACAAAGAGAGCGGGCAGAGTTGAACAATTCTACTCTGCCCGTTTTTTCACCATTTCTCAAGACCTTCTTAGAAAGCAGAAGCCTGTTACCCTGGGTTGGGTGCCATAAATACCAGAACTCGTAACCGTTGGCTTCCTTGATTGTGAACCCCATGGGATTCTCCTGCCGGGGCCATGGTTCCCTGTCCTGCCTTTAAAATCCGGCTGTCATTCCCGATGATAAATTTTCCCTCTCCCTCCAACACCAAATAGACCTTATCCTGCTCTGCGTGAACATGCCCTTTTTGCTCCTGCCCCGGCTCAAAACAATATACATCGCAAAAAAAACGTTGGCTTTGAAACACGTTGAGCTTCTTCATTTTCTCAGCGGAATACTGCATGTAGTCTTTCAAATCAATGACGTTCATTCGACCCTCCCCGAATCGACAAATAGATTCTCACCGAGAATCACCTGTTATTCCTCCTAAAACCTAATCTTGAATTATTTTTGCCATCATCACTTGAAGGGGCCCATGTTCCCTCTGATATGATGACCTGAGATATGACAAAGCCCGAATCATTCTATATTAGCTGAACCATACGGAGGTTTCGAGTATAAAATCCCTGCCTCCAGAGATTGTCCGGAATGAAAGGATTATCCATGCGAGAAAAAAGGTGCAAAAATTTGATTCAAGGATTGGTCATGGGGGTAACCCTGTTGATCTCAGGCCTACCGCTATCCTGGAGCGCCATCCTAGGAGAATACCAAATCATGGAGAATGAACCTTCCCTCCATAAAAACGGGAAGGTGATCTTAATCGAATTTGCCGACTTTTACTGTCCGCATTGCCATATGTTCGATCGAGTGGTAGGCAACAAATTGCAAAAAGAGTTCGGGGATAAACTGGAAATCAGGATGATCGGGTTTCCGGTCATTCCAGGCAAGCTTCCCACAGTCTTTGAAATGTATGAGCAAGCTAAAACAATGGGAAAAGGTCAGGAAATGAAGCAGGTTCTGTTTTCTTCAATTCACGAGAAAGACATCCATATTTTTGACAAAACGATGCGTTCGCTGGTTCTCAAAGAAGTCGGATTAGATGCGGCGGAATTTGAAAGCGGCCTGGCCTCCGGCCAACCGTTTCGAGCGTTGGAAAAAGGCAAAGAATGGGGTGAACGCATCGAGGTATCGCACACCCCTACCGTAGTGCTGGATGGCAACATTCGCATTGCCAATCTCACATTTGATAATTTAAAAAGTGTCATACAAAGCATTTTAGACCAAGACAAGAAGGCTTCTTAAGTCACATGCACACAGAAGGAGAAGATCATGGGCAAAAAAAAGCAGGACGGTGAACTCATTCCGGAAATGGCTGCATTAATGGAAGGCATGCAAGAACTGATGCGCGATGAGGACGGAAAACCCCTCTCCCCCGACCATCCACAATATAGAAAGTTCGCGGGACTCTTGGAAAATATTGCCGACCGGGCAGCTCGAAGAAATCAACAAGATTCTTCTCCAGGACCACAGGGAACCGCTTAAAATCTTTTTCAAGTCACCTCAACCGGATAGAAAAGGTCAAAAAACCGCATCCAGATCCCGCTCAAAACCAAAATCTCCTGTTCAACTTAAATACGATTAAGTGAAAATATGTAAAACGCCCCCAGGCTTTTTTTCGTCTATACAGTATGAGAAAGAACTATTTCCTGGCAGTTTCCTCCTAAGCGCCACTTCAATCCGTTCCTGGTATAAATATCAACTAATGGTTTACAACTCAGACAGCCTTTTATTGAGGGAGGAACAATTTGCCATTCTCCGATCCACAAAATTGGGAAGAGCCCTTGTGAACCCGTTTACCGATGGGGATCTAGTTCTTTTGAAAGAAACTTCCACGCACAGACGAGAAAGTCTTTCCGGTTTCCGTGCATACGTGGTATAAGTGGTTCAGGAAAAATGACGAGAAGATACCAAACTGCCTGATGGCTTCACTTGGTACACTCTCCGGCACTTCATCGGTTCACAACTCGGCGTAAATGGCAACACCGTCCTCGCAATTGCCAGGTTCTGGACCGTACGACCCCATGCATGAGTGAACGCTACATCTATCTTCCTTCGGGCAAACGCATTTGCGGAAGGCCTGAAAACGAGGCATCGAATAACGGATGCAAGGAAAGAAGGAAGCCGCTTGCATGGAAGGAAAAGGCCTGACTTCACATTTTTGGGGTTCAATATTGGGTCAAGAATAAAACTACGTAGAACTCGAAACATCCTATCAATACTAGACTAAGCGGAGAGGTGGCCGAGTGGCCGAAGGCAACGGTTTGCTAAACCGTCGTAGGTCAAAAGCCTACCGCGGGTTCAAATCCCGCCCTCTCCGCCATTTTTTGACAGCCGAAACTCTATATTTCTTCATCCTCAAAATTCCACGAAGTGTCTCCCGCAGATTGCTTGAACAGCAGACTTTTGAGGTCTGACCTGCCTGCACCTCTTGTGATACCAAATTTTTCCGCCTCTCCTTTTTTCAGTGCCATAGGCTTTGACCTGTGTGCCGTACATTGATTTTGACCATTTGTGGAATTTGAATTGGAATCTTTGTCACAAGCGTCGTCTGTTGCCATACTGATATCAGCACCATTTTGCAACATGAGACCTTTCGACCCTGGGGTTTCTCTTATAGGGATGTGTCCGGGAATTCAGGAAAGCACAAATTCCTAACCAATCCATCCCCATTGCTGAATATATACCCTCAATAATCCCCTAAAACCTCCCGAAAGATAACAATGAAACGGTTCTCCAGGTCTTCACGGCACGGCAGTAGTCGTTTGCACTCGCTTTTTGTATGATTAGGAAGGATGACGAACAGCCCCTCTCCACAATAATAGCGAGACGGACTTCCAGCTTTTTCATCAACGACTTCTTCGGTCTGTAAATATGCCCCCAGTTAGTCTATCCAGGCCTGACCATATTGCGACATCACTCCCCCAGAGTGGTTATTCACCCCACGCTATCAGACATGACATTCAGGGACTTCGCGCTCTGGCCATATCGATGGTACTGCTTTTTCACGCTGGCTTTCCTTTTATGACCGGCGGGTATATCGGCGTTGATGTATTTTTTGTGATTTCAGGATTTCTTATTACCCGCATGCTGGTCGTTGAAAAAGAAAAAACCGGATGTATCAATCTCTCGGCTTTTTACGCCCGCCGCATTCGACGACTTCTGCCCGCAGCCTCAGTGGCTCTGGTTGTGACTGCCTTACTCATTTTTGCACTCTATTCACCGCTTGAACAAAGTCAATTGATCCGATCGTTTTTCGCCTCGGTGGTGTATCTCAGCAATGTATGGTTTGCATACCAGTCGACCGACTACCTGGGCGATAATGTCGAAATTGATCCCTTTCTGCATACCTGGTCGCTGTCAGTTGAAGAACAGTTTTATTTGTTCTGGCCACTCCTTATTTTATTGCTACCCATCAATAACCGTAAGGCCACAAATATTCACCCGCTCATCATTTTAGTGGGATCCGTGTTTTTGATTTCAGCCATTTCCAGCCTATTCATTGGGAGCATATCCCGACCCTGGGCTTTTTTTGCCTCTCCGTTCCGAGCATGGGAATTCGCCATGGGCGGTCTTGCCTTTTGCATTGATCACCGAAAAACGGTCATCTCTGCCCTGCTAAGCAAAGCGTTGGTTTCCAGTGGCCTTTCAGGCATACTTCTGGCTGCATTTTTCTACGACAAATCAACACCCTTCCCAGACTTCTATGCGTTCCTTCCCACTTTGGGAACCTTGCTGGTTTTGATTGGAGGTCGTCAAAGTAACTGGTTCATTAATCTGTCAAAATTACCCTGGATACGGGGGTTAGGCGATATTTCTTACTCTCTGTACCTTTGGCATTGGCCTCTGATTGCCATACCGCTGTCAATAATGGGGGAATTATCCGCATACGAAAGATTGGGTTGTGTGTGCCTCTCCCTCATCTTGGGCACTCTTTCTTTCCGATACATAGAAAATCCCATAAGATTTAATCGACCCCTTTCGCTGTCTCCCATGAGAGGATTGGCCTTGGGTATCGCGTTAACTCTTTTCGGAGTCTCTCTTACCTATACACTAAAAAGTGTGGCAGAAGCAGAACTTCAAACCATAGAGCAATTTGAAGTTCTTTCTGTACGTTCTTTCCTATCAAAAGTTTATCTTGATGGATGTCATCTTGGATTTACGGATGTTTCCTTTTCGGATTGCAGTTACGGAATCCCTGCTTCACCAAATACGCTTGTCCTCTTTGGTGATTCTCATGCTGCACAATGGTTCCCGGCCCTTGAGAAATTTTCAGAACTCTATGGATATAGACTGATTTCCCTGACCAAGTCGGCCTGTCCTTCCGCACATGCCACACCCTACAACAAAGCTTTTGGGCGTCCCTATACGGAATGTGGTGCCTGGCAAAATCGCGTTTTCGAACGGATTCTCCAAGAACGTCCGTTATTAGTGATTTTGAGCAATTCGAGTGCTCATGTCGGAACAAGGGACAATCAGATTTCCTCATCCGATTGGAGAAAAGGGATGCAAGAAACTCTATCGGTTATTCAAGAGTCCGGTTCCAAAACCCTCATCATACGTGATACGCCACGGTTTCCCAAGGACATTCCCATTTGCCTATCCCGGGCCATCTGGACACACACCGCAACAAGCCAATGCGGCGCACCAATTTCACATGCCCTCAACACCACTCTATTCACCTTAGATCAGGCAACAGCGGAGGGTTTTACCAATGTGCGATTCCTGGATTTTTCCGATGTACTTTGCGAGAAAGACCAATGTCCGCCCATGATCAACGGTCATATAGGATATAAAGACACTCACCATCTTGCCTTGCCGACCGTGCAAGAATTAGGAACCCGATTAGACAAAGAACTTACACAGATCCTGACAAGTCCTCCTTCGGCTTCTTCCTCAAATGGTCCAAGCATGGTATTATCGCAAACGGAACATTCATCATATCCCTAATTCGTTCTCCTCTGATCGGTCTTTGCCTTCAATCGCTCGTCATGATCCCCCATGAAGTAGCGTTCATACTTGTTGAGACCACCGACTCTTTTTTTGAATATATAAATGCGTGAACATCGCTGGGAAACCCAATCTGCTCTTTCGTTTGAGGAGCTTTTAACCATCACTGACCGACTGCGATCACTTGGGCTTACGACCATGCACCCTGAAAAGGAGATGATCGCCTACGTTGAGGAATGGGAGGTTTCGCATCCGCAGGACATTCAAACCTTGGACTCTTGGGTGACCGAAGATGTCACTCTTTTACAAGTGTTGGAACAATGGGAGGGAGACTTTTTCCTTCTCGCCGGGCGATATCACACCGTCTTTCAAAATTACCAATCGGTCAATACTTACTGCTCCATCGCCCATCCCTGGACTATTCAACGACCGGTGGCAACACTCCATCCACAGGCTTCGCTGTGGATCGGGTTTCGACATACACATGGATTTATTCGTGTTCGCCTGCATACGACCGAGATTTTCACTCCCGGCGAGTCCGTCGAAAGTCCTCGCGAACAGTTTTGGCTTGTCGATCGCCAGGAAGCTTTTCGGGAATCCATTGAGACATTAGACCTTCCTATCCAAGTTGATATCAGTCAACAAAAAGTTGTCTTGCAGACTACCCGACCCGAAACTCCATTTTTTTGTTCATGGCCGGATGCCTTTGGTCCCTGTCAATTCGAATTCAATTCACCCGACCCATTTGAATTTCTGGTGCCCGGGAGCCGGCTCGCAGCGACCTGGAACGATGAACCGGCGAATATTCGCGTGTATTTAACAGGGTTTCCGGAAAAAGCCCTCGTGCACTTTACCCAGATGATGGAATTACCAAATTTACGTTATCGGTGCTCTATTCACTGCTGCCTGGAAGAAATTGTGGAAGTGGAGGAGCGGCTGGTTCCTCGCGGGCGAATATATGGAAGCCTTGCTGAATTTCAAACCAAAAGTCATTTGCCGGAAGGCATCGATGCCGCAGCCATCATAGGCCTAGTAGGATTTGAAGGAGAATTTCGCTTGGAGATTCGCTTAAATCAACACCCTCTCTCTCGTCCCGACACCACGAAGTGGTTGGAAAATCTGGTGGAATATCCCCTCATCTACGCTCCCCTCCCAGCTTTTCCATAATGACGGGAAGCCTCCATTCCGGCTAAAGGTTTTCGGATGGATAACATTCCCTGAGCTTTTTCGAAGACCTCTTCCAGGGTTATTCTTCCCATACAACTCTCCTCACCTCGGTGACAACCTGGGTAGAAACACTCCTGACAATCCATATTCTTATAAATGATAGACACATGCTCACCTCTGACTCCCCAGACGGAGGGATCGGTCGGACCGAACAACCCCAAGACGGGACATCCCACCGCCCCAGCCATATGCATGGGTCCTCCGTCATTTCCTATAAACAGCGAACTGTATTTCATTAATCCGGCCAATTGCGATAAGCTGGTCTTTCCCATGAGGTTCAGTGGGCGAGAGTGACACAGTTCGAGAATATGTTGACCAAGATGAAACTCACGCCGGCTTCCGATCAACACAACCACCACTCCATGTGAAGCCAACCGATCAGCCAGAGCCGCGAACCGGCTGGGAGCCCAGGCTTTGAACCGATATCGAGCAGAAGGAGAGAGAAGGACGAGCGGTCTATCTCCAGGAGCAAGAGTCCGAAGCAGTTGCTTACTGCATTCCTCATCATTAGGCCGCAGAAAAATCTTGGGTTCTGCCACCGGATCAGAAATACCTAAACAACGTAAGGCCTGTGCATGGTAATCAACCATATGCATAGAACCATAGGCAGAGGATACGACATGAGTATAGCACTTCCCCCTCAAGCGACCTTCACGATTATACCCCACACGGAAAGAAGCCCCGGTCATCAGACTGAGAAACGCCGAGCGATCACCATCCGTGAGATCCAAAACTCCATCAAAATTAGATCGGCGAAGGGCTAGGATAAAATCAAACTGTTCCTTCAATCGCTCCCTGGGTAACACCAAGACTTCCCGAAGGTAGGGATTCCCCAGTAAAACCTCCTCTGTGCCACGATTAACCAGAAAAGTTAATGACGCCGAGGGGTTCCATTTTGCCAACATGGGGAGAAGAGGAGTGGAAAGGACCACATCACCAATATATCGAAGCTTAATGAGCAGAATACGCTTCAATGACATCATAGTAAAACTTTATCAAAATTTTTCTAGGCCCAGGCATCCCTTTCGGACACCTGTTCCATTATGGAGCATTCTTCAAAAAACTTCAGAGCAGTTCTCTGCATACAAGTCGTCCAAGAGCATTTTCAGATACACACGGATCTGAGAGTCTCAAACCTCGACATTTTCCTTTCCTCTCATTCCTACACTATCACATCACAACTTTTCGGCAACCCTTTTTCTTTTCACAAGCTGACTTGCACAACTTCAGGCATGGCTGACCAAAGAATGAAGACGCCCCTCATATTACAAGAAATGAGCACACCAACAATCCAATCAACTAGGCAGTCACCTCACGGTAGACGGAAAGGGTTTCTTGAGCAGCGCGATTCCAAGTAAAGCGTTTGACACGCTGAAATCCCAGCTCTTTCAGTGTTTGCTGCTCTGCTTCATTGTTTAGAATCAGCTTCAGCCTCATGACCAGTTGTTCGACGTTATTCACATCAACGTATGACGCCGCGTCACCGGCTACTTCAGGAATCGCGGTGTGGCCGGTTGCAATGACGGGCGCACCGCAGGCCATGGCCTCCAGGACCGGAATTCCAAACCCTTCATAGAGTGAAGGAAAAACAAATACACTGGCAAAAGAATACAACAAGCGAAGTTCTTCGGCAGTCACCAAACCAGGACAACACACCACATCGGAAATGCCTAGTTCATAAGCTGTCCGAAAAAGATTTTCGCCTCGAGAATCGACATCTCCCACTGCGACAAGACCAAATTCCCTTGACAGCGACTTTGACTGTGAAAAGGCTGCGAAAAGCATTCGATGATTTTTCCGTGGCTCCGCTCCTCCAACAAATAACACAAACGGCTTTTCAGGTAATCCGAATCGTTGACGCACCTCATGGAATTTTTCTTCACGACGATCTACATACATATTCAATGAACAACCATGGTGGATAACCGCAATGTGCGCACGTGGAACACCAAATATCTGATAAATTTCACGTGCGGAAAACTCGGAAACGGCAATGATTTTTGACATTCGCATGGCGCGGCGTCCTAATTTCCAGGACGAAAGAGCCTGTCCAAATAACTTTTTAGAATATTGAGGATTCCGAGTAAGCCATAGGTCATGGATCGTTAGCACCGAATAGTGTTGTCCCAAATTCGGGGCCTTGAAATTTGTGCCATGAAAAATATCCATAGCCTGACAATCTCCATTGAATCCCCGAGGCTTCCAAATTGCATCGTTCTGGCGATAGGCAAGAGAAGGATGGTCTCCAAGGGGATGTATCTTTTTGTCAATCACAGCCGGCGTATATCCCACCCATTCAATATCAGTGGCCAAATTGACCATGGCGGGGAAAAGAGAACGAACATACTGGCCAATTCCACTGTAGGATGAGAAAGCGGGAGCCGCATCAAACCCAATTCTCATAATCTTCCTTAGTTCTTTTTTACGAATTTCGAGAGAGCGGCACGGACCGATCGGCCAGAAGGTATTTTACGATGAGCCAGTGATGTCTTGGGTAGGCTGACATTTCATTTCCAACAATTTGGCATATTTAACAAAAGTATACATACTGGATAACGCACTGACGAGGAATCCCGACATCCCATCACAATATCCTTTACGAACAAAATAATATTTAAAAAAGGTAAACACCGGGCGAAACAATAGATCGATGCCTTTGACTTTCCGTTTTGTTTTTGACCGCTCCTGTGCAGCCAAGGTTGTAAAGTTTGGAAATTTTTCGAAAAAATTTTTTAAGGATGGACGGGTATTGTGAATGAGAGGACATTGCAGGTAACCCGCTTTTCCCGTAAAAATAAATTTATTATGGGGTTCTGCATCATC
>JALDRK010000035.1 GCA_031315915.1 Nitrospirales bacterium | reverse complement strand
TGCAAGTCCACTTCGAAATAATACTTAATCCAAGGTTGATAGCCATGTCCCCCGATTTTCATCCGAACCCGTCGAAGTTCAAACGTACTCTGAGGGTCGGTATTAAAATCTGCGAAAGAAATGGGATCCTCTCTTGTCGGATAGGACCACCGACCTTGAAACCGCCATTGCAACTGTGTCGCGAATTTCCCATCTTTCGTTTTTAATTCAAATCCACTGCGGCCGTAACCGATGCCAATCGGAAATTCCTGATCCATGCGTTTACTCAGATCGTGCGCCTCTTTTTCCTGTGCGGCTTCAATGCGCACCCAGTCTTCTTTGCTGATTACCCCTTTTTCCCGCAACACATTTTCGAGAGAGTCCTCATAGAGAGGATCCACGGCCCAGGCATTGTATGGAAGCAAATACCCTAGGCATGTGATTGCCATAACTACACCAAAAACATACATGCACACGACCTCCTCTTTAAAGGTGAAACACTTTTATCGTATACGCGAACGGAAGCGTCTCTGTTTCCTGTAAGGGAGGCTAGCCTAGGTTTGTTACGAGTGGGTTAAGCTGAGGTCAATGTAAAGTAAAAAAGAAAATGCAATGTCAGGAGATGGCCATCGGCCGAATGGCCTTAAGGATATCCCTCTGAAGACATGGTGGTATCGATACGTTGGCCAATGCAGACAAGTCTATGTGGAACGATGTGACGGGAGATTTAGAACGATACATCCCATTGAAGACGGATCCGCTGTTCGTGCTGATTGCTTCCTATGGGTTGGTCCAGGGTGAACCAGGAAGCATCCAACGTGAGCTTGTTTTGATGACCTGCAAAAAACCAATTGATGGCTCCGGTAAATTCCTGATGCTTGTCGTGCTTAGCAAACACGTTGGGATCTACGAACGCATATCGGAAGGCGATTTCCAATGGTTTGGGTATGACGGAAAAGAGAAAGTGAGGAAAGTATCCAATCTGTGAGTAACTTCCCATCAGATTGGTTTTATAGCCAGGGGCTCCCTCGGGAAAACTATTATCTTTGACTTGTTTCCAATGATATTCATGTTGAATGGAGAGCCCACGCCACTTGAAGGCGAATTCCTCGACCATGCCCTGCACGCGAAACTGTCCGGCCGAGGCCGCAGAATCAGCTGTATAGGGCAAGCCGGCAGAATTGACTCCATCCAATGTTCCGCATCCGCTCGAAGACCATCGGGTACATTTGCCGATGTTGGTATAGGCCCCAAACGCCACGCTCCCTGTGGGTTGCTCATGATATTCTACGTCGCTTTGCGACCACTTCAGGTCGCGGCCCAGAAAATTCCATTGAAAGCGACCGAAATACATCATGTTGGCGTCGTCATTGGCTTCCCCTCTCCCGGAACCCGAAAAGACACCGGCGTAGTATCGGGAATCGGCCCAGGTTCCTGGGGCCAAGTGGCCGTAAAGCATGGCACCCACTTGCCGGTCAAGAGTAAAAAACGTATTGACAATGGACCGATCGACGAACTGTTGCTGGCCGGACGAGTCGCGCCGCTCCCGGTTGTAGTCGACTTTCCATTGTCCGACTTGCAGCGAGAGAAATTTGAATTTTTCGAGACTGATCCGCCAGTCGAGCAATCGGGTGTTTCCCGGAGACCCGCCGGAATCGGATGTGGATTGCAAATCCACTTCGAAATAATACTTGATCCAGGGATAATAGCCATGTCCCCCGATTTTCATCCGGACCCGGCGCAATTCGAATGTGCTTTCCGGTTTGTTGTTGAAATCACTTACGCTGATGGGATCATCCCGCTCAGGATAGGACCACCGCCCCTGAAACCGCCATTGAATCTGTGTGGCAAACTTGCCGTCCTTGCTTTTTAGCTCAAATCCACTGCCCCCGTATCCGATGGCAACGGGAAATTCCACATCCATGTTTTTTCGCGTGTCGGCTTGCTGCCGCTCCTTGGCGGCTTGAATACGCACCCAATCTTCTTTGGTGATCACGCCCTTTTCCCGTAGCACATTCTCAAGCGTGTCCTCATAGAGAGGATCAACGGCCAATGCCCGACTCGGAAGCAACAGTCCGAGACATATTATGGCTATGAACGCATGTTTCACATTGGCCTTCCTCAATGAGGCGTGACGGTGGGAAAAAGGTATTCGGAGGGTGGGAAGTTACATCGGTCTTAGGAAGAATGCAAGAGTTTTATCCTCTTGCGCCGGAAATATAGGCGGTGGTTAATTCATGCTTGGGATTGTCAAACATGGATTGGGCCGTGCCGTATTCGACCAGTCTTCCTACGCCATGAAATGACCAGAAAAAGGCCACATGGTCGGCAATGCGTCGGGCTTGTGCAAGATTGTGGGTGACGATGAGCACCGTGTATTGGTCTCGCAAACTGACAATCAAATCCTCCACAATACCGCTGGAAAGCGGGTCCAGGGCACTGCACGGTTCGTCCAGCAATAAGACGTCTGGTGATAGCATTAATGCACGGGCCAGACAGAGACGTTGTTGTTGCCCTCCCGACAAGGCCTGGGCTGGATGTTCCAGGCGGTCTTTGACTTCATCCCAGAGCCCGACTTGCTGAAGGGTCTTCTCCATGGTATGGCCCAACCTTGTGCGATCACGCATGCCGTGTTCACGAAGAGGCAGTTCCAAATTATGGCGAATGGAAAATGGAAACAGGGTCGGTTTTTGAAAGATCATGCCGACTGTCCGGCGGAGATTCAGCAGATCCACTTGTGACGAGAGAATATCCATGTCATTGAGGTGTAAGGTCCCCGATACACGGCAGCCCGCGATCAAATCGGTCAGGCGGTTAATACTCATGAGGAAACTGGTTTTTCCGCAACCCGATGGCCCGACTAAGGCGGTCAGGCAGCCACGATTGATCTCCAGGGAGACCTGTTCCAGAGCAGGTTGCCCGTGATAGGCGATGGAAAGATCCTTGGCTTGTATATGCGCGATAGGTTCACAGCACGGGTCTTTCGAAGAGTAGGGTACCCATGTGTGGACTCCCGGCTTTTCCGGGCGGTCGGGACTCAGGCGAGGGTGTGAATGTGTAAGGTCCATCTGGTTACCATTCTGGATGCAAGAACATTCATGCTCAACAACACACTCAGGAGAACCAGGGCTGTGGCATAGGCGTGGGCATTACCTCCTGCCACATTCATGGATAAATCATAAATATGAACGGAGAGGGATCGTCCCGAGTCCAGCAACGATTCCGGCATACGATCGACATACCCGCTGGTAAAAACCAATGCCGCGGTTTCAGCCAGGGCCCGTCCCAAACCCAAAATGCCGGCGACAACAATGCTGGGAATGGCCGCAGGAAGCAACACCACGCGTATGGTGGTGTACTTCGAGAGGCCAAGAGCCGCGGCGGATAATCGTTGATCCTGGACAAGGCTTCGAAACCCTTCCTCTATGGTGCGAATCATGATCGGTAACATCATACAGGCTAACGTGAGACCGCCGGATAGAATGGAAAATCCTAATCCTAACACCTGACAAAAGAGAACATTTCCGAATAGGCCAAACACACTGGAAGGAACCCCCGCCAGAATATCCAGAGAACTGCGAATCAGCCTGCCCAAAACCTTGTCGTTTCGGGTGTATTCCGAAAGATAGAGTGCCGTGCCCACTCCTATGGGCATGGCGACCGTGATGCAGACACCGATGATGAGAAAGGTGGAGACTAAGATCGGACGAATTCCGCCTTGACGTCCGGCGTCATGTGGCGGCGAGAGCAAAAATTCGAATGAGAGGTGACTGACTCCGTGGACAATGAGGTCACCTGTGATCCACAGAAACGGAAGTGTCACCATCGCAGCCACTCCCCACATGAGAAGCGGACCCAGTAATTCCTGAATGTGATTATGTTGTGATCGCATAGGTGCTGTTTTGACGGATATGCTCGGCTAGGCAGACACAGAGAGCGACGAGTCCCATGAGCAATAGGCCGCTGACGAACAGAGCCGACCGGTGGTGTTCTAATGCATACCCCATTTCCAAGGCCATATTGGCCGTGAGGGTTCGGATTGATCGAATAGATGGGATGGAATGTGTACCACGTTTCCGCAGACCATGAGGATGGCCATGGTTTCTCCGCTCGCGCGACCCCAGTAATACCCCGGTCAATAATCCAGACTTGGTCGTGGGAAGAATAATCTGCCGAATCACTGACCAACGGCTCAATCCGAGCGCAGCGGCGGTGCGAAGATAGGCTAAGGGAACCTGAGCCATACTGGCATGAGCGACCAGCATAATGGTTGGAAGGATCATGAGTGCCAGAATAAGGATTCCGACAAGAGACTGGGGCCTGGAGGATGCCAGCGGCCTATCATGGGAACCAAGACGACAAGACCCCACAGCCCGAATACCACAGAAGGAATCCCTGCCAGAAGTTCAATCATGCGGCGGAACCACCGGCCTACTATTGGAGGCGCATAATACTGACAAAGAGCGCGGACAGTATGCCGAGCGGGCCTGCCAGCACGACTGATCCCGCCGTTGCCCAGAGTGTCCCGACAATCATGGCAGTCATTCCATACGAGTTCTCCGTGGGAAACCAGTCTGAATCGGTGAAGAAGCGGAACAGGCCTATCTGGCGAATGGCAGGCCAGGATTCATAGAACAAAAATCCCACAACCAAAAGCAGAAGGCTCCCAGCCAGGCCCGCCAGGATTCGCAGGCTCCACAAGAGAAGAATGTCACTCCTGGAGCGGGACAAAGTAGTGTTTAAGGATGAGATCATGGACCTGAGTCGATTGCGAAAACTCTATGAAGGTTTTAATGAGTCCAGCAGCCGGTGGTTTTGTGACAAGGGTCAGTGGCCGGGAAAGGGGAAACGTCCGGTCCCTGACTTTTTCAAGAGAGGCTGGAATCCGGTTTAATGACAAAAGGCGGATGGGCACCCCATGGGTGGCGTCATAGTGCGCGGTTCCAATGGAGACATAGCCAATGGCATTGGGGTTGCCTGCCACGGTTTTAATCCCTTGCTCGTTGTCGCCAATCACCACATGTGCGTGAATGTCGCGATTGGATAATCGAAAATAGTCCAGAAACAATTCCAATGTGGATCGCCCTTCTGCCTTATTCACGACCGTAATTGGCGCATCAGGCCCATCGAGGTGCTTCCAATTGGTGATCCTTCCGGTATAGATCGATCTAATTTGGTCATCGGTTAATTCCTGAACCGGATTTGACATATGGAGGATCATGGTGATGCCATCATAGGCGATGACCGATCCATGTAAGTGCAGTTCTTGAGATTTCAGAGCACGGGAAGCCATCCCGATGTCAGCCAATCCATTGATGGCGTCGGCAATACCGCGTGAAGATCCTCCCGTTTGGACGTCTACTCGGACATCCGGATGACGTGTTTCAAATCGCTTGCCGATTTCTGCGACCAATGGAGCCATGGTGCTGGAACCGGTGATGATCAGTTTGTTTTCACCGGCATCTGCCAATGAATGATCGAATAGGGGTGCCACAAAAAGTCCGCTGTGGATTACGAAAGCCAAGAATATCACAAGAACAGTGGGAGAATGACGATTGTTGCGCATTATATTGTTTGTGAAGGCATGTTCAGTGTTAATCAAAGGAAATTTTACAGCATCCAAGGTTGATGGCCTTACCGGACGTCGCATCCGCGACGGTTTCCGGCAATTGGTAAATCATCGTCTTCCCCTCTCGAGTGGCTTCGACCAAGCCGTGATCACGCAAGACGGCTAAATGATGGGATAACAGACTTTGTTCCACATCTAATTGCCACATTAATTCCCCAACATTTTTCGGTCCGGTCATCAAAGATTCAAGCACACCAAGACGAGTAGGATCCGACAGAATTTTGAGTTTGCCGGCACAGTCAGGAGATGTGATTTTTGTTTTCATAAAACTTCGGGAACGCAACACTTTGCAGGAAAATTACCTTAGATATGATTGTATATTCATATGAACGGTATTTAATATGAAAAATCGTTGGTAGTCAATATTAGTTGATTCAGCAGTCATGGCAGTTTCAGCTTCGTGCGCGTGTGTCCTGGATGGAACCGGATAGACTAAGTACCACAGGGGGCACCGACAAGATTTTCCAAGCCGGTGTGTTCGCCTGCCATGGGAGATGATGGTTTGTATCCTACTTTTGATCAACAGATTCCTCGGTATTCTCCGCAGAGTCGGGTTTCAGGGACCGTCAAAATTGTTGGGTCTAATATGATGAAAACGATTTTTGGAAACATGAAAAACCCAACTGGAGAGTGTAGTCATGATCTGAAGATCATTCTAGAGACGGGGGGCCAATACGGGAATAGAACCGTTAATTCAGTGGAAGGACGAGAATTGCGGCGACGTCACGCCGGATGCGTAACACAGAAGTTGAGGGTTTTACCAAGCGGACAGGTATCCACCGGCTTCAGTCCCCGTTGCCGTGGATGCGTTTGCTGTGTTCGTGCACAGTGATAACCCTCTTGATCACGGTACCTTTCAACAACTGGATGTCGTATTCTCGTCTGAAAGACGCAGGGGAGCTTCCGGGCCCTGGATAATTTGGAGCAACTGAGTCTTTCCGGCGAATGGAAACACGCGCCGATCTTTGTTCAAATTTCGGAATGTCAAATCAGGCATCAGCCAGTTTTTCAGGGAATTGATCTTGTCGAGCGGGGAAACCAAGAAATCGGTCATGGTTCAGCCTAGCGCTGTGTCCGTCGTCAATCCATTATGAATGATCTGTATGCCATAGGGTATCGTGAAATCGACTATCGCACGGATTCTGTCAAGCCTCTTCGGGTCGCTTCTGTTGATGGTGTCCATTTGTCGAGCCGACTTACGAGTCCGTTAGTAATGGATCCTATCCGCTTCGTCGATTGAGATATCTCTATGTGAACCACCCACCCAATAGGGAGCCTTCTTCTCTCCTCGCGGAGATGATCAAATTTGCTGTCAGTCTGGAAGGTCAACGGATCGTTTCCAGGGCAGGGTTTTCCTCTCTTCCTGTCAAAGACCTGGTTGCTTTGTTCGTTACTTGGTCACAGTCGCTTACTTCCGTGGTCAAAGAATAAATAAGGGATTGAAGGATTTTCGATCGTCCCATCAGGCAGGAAGCAGAAAAATTTCGAATAGTTAGAAGGTTAACCTTTATCCCATATTTCCGCATGGCCTCACCCTTCTCACCGACGAGGTCATTTGCTGACAAATGTCTGAGTCTTAAGCCCGGTCATGGTATGACGAACTGGTTCAAGAGAATGCAGGTATTGGCTCATTTCGAGGAAATCACGGTTGTCCCTATTTATTGAAGGCGGAGGGGGGAAGGAGAATTTTGAACAATACCTGAGAAGATTACGATCCGACCTTGGTATTTTTCCTCAAATTGATTATGCTCTTGCCTTCGTAGAAGAAGGCAAGGAGGAATGGATCATGGCGACGATTGGACAATTAATGACTCGCAATTTAAGTTTTATTTCCGAGAATGTGAGCATTCAAGAAACGGCAAAACTCATGTATACCAAGCGAATCGGTTCCTTACTGGTTAAAAAGGAATCCGATTTTTCTGGAATTGTGACCGAAACCGACGTGGTCCGGGCGGTGGCTGAGCAACCTGCCCAAATGGGACAATTGAAAGTGAAGGAATTAATGTCTAGCCCCATCATTACCGTAGACCGGAATATGTCTCCGCACTATGCAAGGGATCTTATGGCTGATCGGAAAATCCGTCACTTAGCGGTGACCGAAGATGGGAAAATCGTTGGAATCATATCCGTGCGTGATCTCCTGGCCTACTTTAAAACTGTGGGGAAAGAGCTCCAACCAAGTGAAAGCAATGGATGCACTTGAGGTGAGTTTTTAATGTATTTTTTTAGTGAGAACCAGGATGATGAATGGAATTCCGGTCCTGGTGCCTTTCGTCGATTTTTTCTTCTTCGGCGTATTGGATCATAAGGTTCAGACGCTCCCCCCTTCCTGATCGAATCTGTCTGATGTGTTGTGCTGTCCAGGTAATGAGAGATTTGTCTTTCGATTTGATTTGAGCTTCCAATTAGGCAATCTTGTCTCAAATCGCACATACAGTTCCTTCCATGCTCCGAAGTATGAACCTGGCCATAGCGTTGAAACCAAGTGTAGTAGGCCGCAAGATGATCATCTTGAGGATCAACAGAGACAAACGCTGAAGAAGTCTTTTCCTGCTGATGGGAGAGTCAGGAGAATGAGGACGATTCCGAGACCCACCGGGAGGAGCACACTTTAAATACCGAATAAGCAGATTCCTCTTTTAGCTCCCCATTTCGGTAAAAAAGATCAAAGGGTTTCCCAGAGTCCCTTACAATCAGCGCAAAAGACCATGAGCACAGAAGGCGAATGCGCCAGTATTTCAGTAAGACCTTTGAGAAACCTCATGGAATTTTTATGAATTGATGATTATCAATAATATTCAGATGATGGAGGCCGATGTTTCCTTTTATAGGAAACCTTATCCGAGTTTTTCTGCTTTAGATATTAGTGAAGAAGTGCCGAGGGTTCATTATGATAGGGGTCTCTTTTGAAGACTTCTTGCGTAAACTAATGCATGAGTTATCATTTATTTTTGAGTCATCAATTACTGCACTTTTGAAATGTTGCGGGGACAGAGTCGAATATTGAAGATTATGTGGGTGTATGTGGTTGCCTGTCCATTCACCATCATGCGTTTTCAATAAAATAATTTACTGGCCATAAGCTCTGTGGTATGTTCTAATCCGATTTAGACTTCAAGTGCCTAGTTTTGGAGATATTCAACGAATGTCTCTTTCCATCAATGTGCATGAGGAATCTATTGAGTTTCCCTCCGTTTGAACAGTTCGCTCTCCCCCAAAAGGAAAAAATGACGGTTCTCAGCTTATCTGTTCAAAGGCTGAAATTATGTGCAAGCTGGTCGTGGTATTACCTGACGCTCCTCAAGAAACTCAGTTTGCATTCTCCTTCTCGCTGCTTGGTTGATTGTTGAATTAATTTTACCAATCAAGGGCTGGTCGCAAGCTATCAGGGATGCGACTTTTCTCGGCACCGGAACAATCAGTCCATATTATCTGCCCATTAACTTTTTTCGTGCACCGCTTCAGGAAGGAGTGCTTCAGCCAAAAGGGGTGCGGGCCGGTCCCGTGACCTTGCATCCATTTTTAGGGTTGGCCCAAACTTTTTCCGATAATACCTTTGCCACCAAAAAGGATCGAAAAAGTGACACGGTGACGACGATTGCACCCGGTCTCCAGGCCTATTATCCTTTTTTGGACCAACATTTTGCATTGGTTGATTATCGGGCGGCCCAACGATTTAATTACCGGTTTTCCCAAAACAATGCACTGAGTCAAGAGGCCTTAGGCCGGTTGAGTTTATCGTTTCCAGTTGGATTGAAGGTCAACTTTCAGGGAGGACACACGGAAGGCTTTGATGCACGTGGAAGCGAAGAGGATTACAACTGCAGGATCAGACAACCTGGAATACCAATTTTTTATTTGGACAGGCGGAATATATTGGTTCCCGAACAGGAGCTCAAATCAGATTTCGAACGATAAAATGGAATTTTGAAAATAACGGGCAAGACGTCCCGAGGGATAATATTCGAAATTCGGTGAATCTGTCGACCTATATTCGAGCGACAAAGAAAACGTATGCTGTCTTGGGTTTCGGGATTGCCAAGACTGATTTTGATGATAATAAACAGTTAGATAGCTTTGCCTATACGGTCAGTAGTGGTTTTCGTGTGCCGGCATCAGATCAGATCACTGGTGAAGTAAATATTGGTTACACCGTCCTTAATTTTGATCGGGCGCCATTAGCTACGTCGCCGGGCCCAGGTTTAAGCGCAGGGGCAAATGGGTCTCAGGCCTTATTTATAAGAGGGATTTTTAGTTGGCGTCCGACGGAGCTATTATCCGTGACCTTTAGACCAATCCGAACAATTAACCAGTCTGCTGTGTTTAATTCATCTTCTAATACGCGTACGGGGGGATACATACAGGCTAGCCAACAATTACCCAATCGTTTTGGATTAACGGGGGTAGTGTATTACAACCATAACCAATTTTCCGGAGGAAATAGTCGGACTGACCACCTCTATCAGGCGAGAATTGGGTTTGATTATCGTACGGTTAAATGGCTGGGATTTCAGATCCAGTATATGTTTCAGGGAAGACAGTCAACTAACAGTAATTTCGATTATTATGCCAATGCGGTCATGTTTTCTATACAAGGCATGCTGTAGAAGATAAATGGCCTGGCTGAATTATTTGATCCTGCCAAAAGCTCGCTTTTCACTAAGTAGATTACCATTGGATTTCTGAATCTTTTGGTCTTCTTAATGGTGCGCTGCGATCATAACAAAATTAGTTGGGCTCTTCGTAAAAGAGAGTGGCAATATTCGGGGTCGGATGTCGTAACGTTCCTCATGTACGAGAGCAAACGATGTTTATGGCAGACAGAAAGTCTGGCAGGATTGCCGGATGGGAAACATCAGGCGCTTGCTGGACGCATACCACGTCTCCGGGTTCCGTCCTAAGGCCAAGATCAAGGGGATATTTGGCGATCCGAAGGCGTGTGTTATTCGGCTGGAGCGGCGTCCCCAAAAACGGTGTGCGGGCGTGGCGGCACTGGTCACCGGAGTTACTACGATAGCAAGCCGCGGTGTATCCGGGACCTTTCCTGCGGGGATGTGGGAGTATATCTGGCCGTGGCCGTCCGCCGCGTCTCCTGCCGGAGGTGCGGCAAGGTGAAGCGGGAGCGGCTGGACTGGCTGTCCGACAATCCCTTGTACACGTAGCGGTTTGTCTTGTTTGTGGGGCAGCGGTGCCGGTCCATGAGTATCCGAGATGTTGCCAAGGAAGTTCATCTGGATTGGCATACGGTGAAGGGCTTGGAGCAGCTCCGGCGTACTGGCATTCCCGCTCACAAGGTAATCGGGATCGACGAGATTGCTCTGAAAAAGGGACATACCTACCAGATCGTCGTCAGCGATCTGGAGCGGCGGCGTCCCATCTGGTTCGGAGGGCAGGATCGGTCCGAGGAGAGCCTTGATGCTTTCTACGGTTGGGTGGGGCCGAAGAAGCGGGCGGGGGTTCGCCTGACTGTGATGGACATGGGGAAGGCTTTTGAGTAATTGACGCGGAAGAACGCGCCGCAGGCGGGGATCCTGTACCATAAATTCCACGAGGAGGTATCTGGGAGAGTCGCTGGATCAAGTGCGGAAGATGGAAATATGGACGGCTCTCCGGGAAAGACCGTTCCTACATCAATGGACAAAAGTACACGTTGTTATCGAACCGGGAGAACCTGACCTTGGACTGACGACAGGCGCCAAAGAAGCTCCTGGGAGCCAATAAACGTTTGCAGACGGCGTACCTGCTGCAGGAGACCTTCGGACAGCTGTGGGATACCAGACTGAGGGATAGGCCCGGAGATTCTTCGACCACTGGAAAGAGTCGTTTGAGAGGGTAGCGACTGCGGCCCTACGAGAAGTTCGCCGAGATGATCGAACGGCACTGAGACGGCATCGCGGCATACTGCAGGCCGGAGAACAAGGTTTCTTTCTGGTTCGTGGAAGGGGTGAACAACAAAATCCGGGGCATCCAGCGAAGGACATACGGCTTGCAGGACAGGGAATACCTTCGGCTGAAAGTCCTAACCTGCATGCTCAAGGAGATATGAATCTACCCACTCGATTACGCGAAGACCCATTAGTTGATCGTTCTTTTCTGAATGGGTCCTATGCTTCTTTCCTCATAAGAGCTGAGTTCCAGATTCATAATTAGTTAGATTTATGTAAAGCTCAAGGGCCGTGAGGCATGGGTTTTGCTTTGCTTTAATAAGATACTTTATTGGAGCATAAAATTGAGCAAGGTTTCATTTCGAAGGAAGGCAGTAAAAGTTGTGTCAACTTACGAATCATTTACTGATTTATCCCACCTCGATCCCTCATCAGGAATGATGAAATGATTCTAAAAAACGCGGCAATAAAACACGCCAAGGTGAGAGGCTCGGATGTTGGATGGTATGTTATGCAAAGCAAGGTTAGGCAAGAGCGTGTGGCGGAGTGTAATTTGCAGCGATTGGGAGTCACCACGTTCTGTCCTTTATTCGCCCGCGTCAAAGGATCGCGTGGAAAATTGCATAACGTCAAGGAGCCCCTCTTTCCAGGTTATTTATTTGTACATGTTAATATTACTTCAGAGTTCCGAAAGGTTGCGTATGCAAAAGGTGTTTTGCGGGTTGTCATGTTTGGAGCGAAGCCTGCGGCGGTCGGCGAGGACATTATCCATTCAATCAAATCTCAGATGAAGGATGGATATGTGATAGTCTCTGCCCAGTCGAAGCCCCAGCTCAACCCGGGACAAATCGTTCGTGTGAAGAGTGGGCCGTTTCATGGTTTTCAAGCGATTTTTGAGCAGGAATTCTCGGGGACTCAACGAGTAGCTCTCCTAATGAAGGCGGTCGGTTATCAGGGAAGGATAATTATTGACAGGAATTCAATCGTGGTTTGAAAGACAACGAACAGGGTAGCGTCGGATGTAGATGTAATTATTTACCGTATGGAATTGGAATCCACAAAAAATACATGCCTAGCAACAATGTAAGCCCTTCTTGCCTTTAGAATGGCGCTTGAGGGGAAATACAAGTCTCTGTATTGATGGATTATTCCCGGCTAAAGGGCTGACTGGATATATGGATCTCACGAACAGATGTACTCTTCGGCAGACAGTCGTAAGATGGCTAGCGTTTGTTTTTTCTAATTCTTATTCAAGAAGAGATTGAGAGTGTATCACTCAACCAATCGGTGTATAAAAGGTGAGTCGTCGGAGGCCCCTCTTTATCTTAAGCATGACTTTTTAGATCTCCTCGGACACCAAAAATGCCTCCCATCTACTCGGTTTAAAAACATGAAGTGACCAAGCATGGCCAAGGCTCTCTATCCTCCATTGATTGGGTTTAAATCAGTATATGATTGTGTAGAGTCTCCCTCAAGTCGAATAGGCTCTGAAGTTTATTGAATGGCTTTGTGTGAAGGAGCCAGTGCAGGTCTTGCCGAAGGGGCCAGGCAAAATCTTCCTATCAGGCGATCAACAAGCTTTCCTGTGTATTGTGCATTATGACGTAGAAGGAAAATTGGATAGCCATGATTTTCAGGAATATTTTTTTGAATATTCGTGGTTATAACTACCGGAAGTTTTAATGGGCTCATTTAAGCAGGAAGGCTTTTGAACCGAATGGAGAGTGAAGGTGTGTTGAATCAGGACCATTGGTCTGGCCCAACCCTAACGCTCTGAAGAGGCGTTACCCAGCACTGGAACGTTCTGTTAAGCCATACTTTTGGTCTTCAGAATTTGATAATCCCAGTAAACTGGGAAGGGCGGCAGCCTGTGAATTTTAGCATCGTACTGATTGAAAATTTACTTGAACAACAAAAGAACTATTGAGGCTAGGATATAATCTAGGGCTGTTTGAGCCCAAGATATGTTAGACTTTTTAGCAAAATCAATCTTTTCCTCACTTCTTGCCTGGAGATAGCACGAAAGTTAATTTGAAGTGTACTTCTTTGGTCAGCAGGAAATTTGGCATTTGAAAGGCGAGTAAATTATATTCTTTTGTAGTAAATCCTATCTACATAGAACCCTGTCTTGTGTGCTGGAGAATCGTTTGGGGTTCCGTTTCCCAGTCAGATGGTTAGTCAGGTAGTTAAAATGGTAAATGATAAATTTAGTCTCCAGGAAAGTATCCCTGTTGTCCTTTTAGTCATTGGGTTGTTCACTGATTCTGCTGAATGTATGGCAATCGAGGCTTTCTCTACAGGTTGTGAAATTATGAGTTTGCCGACAGTTTTTTTGTTCATCATCTTGACTTTTCAGCTATGAAGGGAATTGCAAGGTGAAGTTATTGCAAGTTATGGGAAGCATCCGATATGCCTATCGCTGATTTCCTTATTATTGGAGGCGGGATTATCGGCTTAAATTGTGCTCGCCAATTGAAACGTCGGTATCCTGATTTAACGGTGACTGTGATCGAAAAAGAAAGTGGAACGGGGATGCATGCCAGTGGGCGAAATAGTGGAGTATTACATGCGGGGTTTTATTATTCACCGGATAGCCTGAAAGCCAAGTTCACGCGAATTGGGAACAAGGAGCTGACTGAGTATTGTGAATTCCGAAAGATCTTTATTAATAGATGTGGAAAGCTTGTGGTTGCTAAGAATGTTGGGGAGCATGCGGGACTTGATGAGCTCCTCAGGCGCGGAGCCGCGAATGGTATTGACTTAGAAGATATTTCAGAAGAAGAGGCCAAACGAATAGAACCCCGCGTGAAGACGTGTGAACGTGCTATTTATTCTCCAAAAACATCAACCGTCGATCCGGCGAAGGTTCTCAAGTCGATGACGACGGATGCTGTCCAGGAAGGAGTGAAGATTCACTGTGGTGTCCGGTATCTGAAAAGAACTCCAGATTCTATTCTTTCGACCGGTGGGAACTACTCCGCAGGCTATGTGGTCAATGCCGCAGGTTTGTATGCGGACCACATTGCCAAAGATTTCGGATTCTCAGAGAAATACAAGATCTTGCCGTTCAAGGGATTGTATCTCTACTCGAATGAACCGGTTGGGTCCGTTCGCACTAATATTTATCCGGTGCCGGATCTCAAGAACCCCTTTCTTGGTGTTCATGTAACCGTCACGGCGGAGGGAAAGGCGAAGATTGGACCCACTGCGATTCCGGCCTTCTGGCGAGAACAGTATTCAGGCTTGGATAACTTTAAAGTTTCCGAGTTGTTGGATTTAACGATGAGACAGGCGAATTTATTTATGTTCTCAGGCTTCGATTTTAAGCAGTTGGCTGTTCAGGAAATGAAGAAATATTCCAGGCTTCATATGGTTTCCTTGGCTTCATCGCTCATGGAAGGCGTATCACAGGAAAATTACCGGACTTGGGGAAAGCCGGGAATTCGAGCTCAACTGGTGGATACGGAAAGAAAGAAGCTGGAAATGGATTTTGTGTTAGAAGGAGATGACCGGTCAATGCATATTCTTAATGCGATCTCTCCGGCGTTTACCTGCTCGATTCCGTTTTCAGATTATGTGTGTGATCACATACAGAAAGTCTACAGTAAAAAACAGTATGATTGAGAGAAGGGCAGGTCAAATTTCCGTTCCAACGGCAAATAACATTATGAGCACAAAAAGTATTTTAGTCTGTTGTCTTACGTCGTATTTTAGTAAGGATAGCTGACAATACCTCATGTATGTGGCGACTAATCTTTAGGGTACTCTTGGAAACAATAATGGGATTACGCGTTAAACGATTTATCACGGGAGGTGGAGAATGCGGGTACTAGTGACGGGTCATACTGGATATATCGGAAGTGTGCTCGTGAATTTACTTCTGAAAGAAGGCCACGATGTTGTTGGATTGGATACGGATTTATTTGCAGATTGTACCTTTGGCAGTGAAAGTATTGCGTCCATTCCTTCCATTAAGGTTGACTTACGAGATACTTCAAGTCTGAAGCTTGAGGGTTTTGAAGCCGTTATGCATTTGGCAGGCCTTTCCAACGACCCATTAGGGAACTTAGATTCGAACCTTACATTTGACATCAACCATCTCGCTTCTGTTCGGCTTGCTGAAAAATCGAAAGCAGCCGGTGCGACCCGTTTTCTCTTTTCATCCTCCTGCAGCAATTATGGGGCATCGGGAGATGACTTCCTTACTGAGGAAGCCGCTCTCAATCCTGTTACGGCTTATGGGGTTTCAAAAGTGAAGGTTGAAAAAGATGTCGCAAAACTGGCGGATTCAACCTTTCACCCGACCTATCTGCGTAATGCCACGGTGTATGGCATCTCTCCGCGGTTGCGCATTGATCTAGTGCTCAACAACTTGATTGCATGGGCTCTGACCAGCGGCAGGGTGGTGATTAAAAGTGATGGGACACCCTGGCGCCCGATTGTTCATGTGGAAGATGTGGCGAATGCCTTTATCGCCGTTCTGAACGCGCCGTCAGAAGTTGTACACAATCAAGCCTTTAATATTGGCCAGACGCAGGAAAACTACCGAATCCGGGAATTGGCAGATATTGTAAAGAAGACGGTCCCAGGTTGTGAAATTGAGTATGCAGAAGACGCTGGTCCCGATAAACGTTGTTACAGGGTAGATTGCAGCAAAGTGGGCCGAATGATCCCAGAATTTAAACCTCAATGGAATGCCCGTGCCGGAGCCGTTCAAATCTATGAGGCTTACCAAAAAGCCGGCTTAACCTTTGACATGTTTTCAGGGCCGAGATTCAATCGGATAGACCATATTAAGGAATTAATGGGAGCAGGACGGATCAATGATCAATTGCGATGGGTTTAGTGAGCGAAAGACTTTAAGTATAAGTATTATTTCTGATAAGTCAGGATTGATTGTCAAAGACAAATAGCAGGAAAATTGTTTGTAAAGTTGACTTTTTGGTTGAGATTAGCCAGGATTCTTTAATTGTGAAAATTGACTCTTTATTTAACATGTCACTGACTACCGCCTTTTAGTGTATGGATTATCTATAAGTGCCGTTGTATATATACAGACTAACTAAAAATTTTTGATTGAAAAGTGCCTTTAGAAATCCGATCATGAAATTACTTATACCCCCAAAGCCCCACCTTACTTGGGTGGGGCTATTTTTCGTGTTTCTTTTCGGGTTAGCCACTCCAATCTGGGGTCAAACGCTACCCCCAATTCCTCAGGGAAATTTCACAAAGTATTGGGTTGATAGTGAGGAGTCGGGTAGCCCAGGCCAGGCGGCTTTTGACGGGACTACTTCCACGTTCTGGCATACTCAATGGCAAGCGGTTTCGCCGAGCCATCCGCATAGTCTGCAGGTGGACTTAGGGGGCGTGTATTCCATTGGTGGCATTCGGTATCAGGCCAGAGATGCCTCTTTCGGAGCAAATGGGCGAATTGGTCAGTATCAAATTTATGTGCAGAAGACTTTGGGAACAACTCCTACTATACCCCCCGTCTTAAACCAATGGACGTTAGTAGCCTCAGGCGTATTCCCTAATAACACGATCGAACAGCAAGTGCTTTTTAACACTGTGGCTACCCGCTATGTGTGGTTGAGGGCCATCAGTGAAGCCCAAAACCAAGGGAAACCCTGGACGTCGGTCGGGGAATTCAACGTATTGGGCACCGCTAATAGCGGGCAAGTATCCCTCACGCCTTCCTCAGCAACAGTTTCGACCGGTGGGCAACAGCAATTTACCGGCAGTGGAGGAACTCCCAACTATGCTTTTATTATTACCAATGATACGACCGGTGGGGCGAGCATAGGGTTTACCACGGGGCTGTACACGGCTGGTCCCAATGCCGGCACGTCCACCATCCGGATGGCTGATTCTTCCGTCCCCGAAAAATCTGCGACAGCAACGGTGACTGTCACTGGTTCTTCCGGGCCCCCACCTTCTATTCCCCAAAGTAACTTTACGAAGTATTGGGTTGATAGTGAGGAATCGGGTAGTCCAGGCCAGGCGGCTTTTGACGGGACTACTTCCACATTCTGGCACACGCAATGGCAAACGGCTTCGCCGACCCATCCGCATAGTCTGCAAGTAGACTTGGGGAGCATGTATTCCATCGGTGGCATCCGGTATCAGGCCAGAGATGCCTCTTTCGGGGCTAATGGGCGAATTGGCCAATATGAAGTGTATGTGGCCAATAATTCCGGGACACCCCCAACCATACCTCCAATTTTAAGCCAATGGACTTTGGTGGCTAGCGGAGTGTTCCCCAACAACACAACGGAGCAGCAGGTACTCTTTGGCCAAGTGACCAGTCGATATATTTGGTTACGAGCATTGAGTGAAGCCCAGAACAAAGGGAAACCGTGGACTGCCGTAGGGGAATTCAATGTTTTGGGAACTCTGGTTGGTGGCGGTGGGAATCTTGGAATATCTCCATCAAATGCCACTGTCTCAATTGGGGGACAGCAAACTTTTTCCGGTGTCAATGGAACCATGCCTTATAGCTATAGTTTAGCAAGTGATACCACTGGAGGAGCAAATGTAAATCCGACAACCGGTCTTTACACGGCCGGGCCTAGCGCCGGTACATCAACGGTGCGTGTGACCGATGCAGGGGCTTTTACTGCCGATGCCGGGGTTACGGTGACGGCTGGAGGGAGCTTCCTCAATAAAGGCATTTGGTCGGTTCAATTTGTCAATAGTCAAGCTTCAGGGAGTCCGGCGACCAATGCCTTTGATGGGAGTTCGGCCACGGCCTGGAGAACGGTGAATGGGGTTTCTCCCCCTCATGAAATACGTATTAATCTTGGGAATGTCTTTGAAATTGAAGGTTTTCGACTTTCCCCCTTGACTCCTTACGGGGCTGAGGGAATTTCTTTCTATGAATTCTTTGTGAGTAAAGATGGGGTGAATTGGGGAGATCCGATTGTCAGTGGAGAGTTTGCCAATGATACCAGTCTTAAAACTCTGACCTTTCCTAGAATTACTGGACGGTACGTCCGACTTATTGCACGTGGTTCTTTGCATGGACATCGAGTCATAAATCTACCGGAACTTGATGTTATTGGTGCACCGTTTAGTGGCAATTATGATCCCAATGGAGTGATTAGTTCTCCCACGGAAGATGTCACGATCAATGTCGGACAAAGTGTTTTCTTCTCGGGAACCTATTCCGATCTGAATGGAGATCCGGCTTCGAGTTTCCTTTGGACGTTTGGCGACCCTGCCATTCCTAATTCTTCATTACAAAATCCCGGTCAGGTTACCTTCAATAATGTGGGGACTTTCACTGTGGTTTTCAAAGTGACTGATGCTCTTGGGCTTTCGGATCCTTTCCCAGGAAAAGTAACGGTCAAAGTAGTAAATGGCGCCAATACCGTTTTACCTCGAAATGATTGGACAATTAAGTATGTCAATAGCGAAGAGGCTATTCTTCAAAATAACGCAGCCCTCAATGTCTTAGATGGCAATTCCAATACTCTATGGCACTCCCAATGGAATAACGTCGAAGGTCCGCACGAAATTCAGGTTGACCTTGGGGCTGCTTTTGACGTTGATGCATTGCGGTATCTTCCGAGACCGAGTGGCAGTAATGGTCGGATCAAAAACTATCATGTCTATGTCAGTCAGAATGGGATAGATTGGGGACAGCCGGTAGCTATTGGACAGTTTGTCGATTCTGCTTCGGAGCAACGTGTGCAGTTTTCCCCAAAAACAGGACGGTTTGTTAAATTGGTGGCACTTTCCGAGGTCAATAACAATAGATGGGCTTCCATGGCGGAACTCAATATTGAGGGTCAATGTCAAAATCCCTTTGTGAAAATCGTAGATCCCCTTACTAAGGAAGTCCAGACTCGCCCCAATCTGCAAGTATCTGCTGCTGTATGTTTGAGGCAACCCACTCATAACGGTTGGGGCGTCAAATTTTCTGTTGATAATGGGGCTCAACAAAAAACTATTATTTTGCCGGCAGATGGCGTGATTCATCCGACTACCTTCCAATGGACCTTCACGGGTTTAGTGGGGGACAATCACCAAGTGGAAGCGTTTATTGTTAACAGTGGTGGAACGGTCGTTTCTGGAAATACGACATATGACAAAGTGACCAATATTGGCCTTGGTGAGGTGTTTGGCACTTTGGGAGATAGTATTACTGTTGGGATAGGCGATAACGATCCTTCAGACGGTACTTCACAGGACGGACGAAATACCAACACGGAAAGCGGTTTTATTCCTAAACTTAATGATCTGCTCACACTGAAACGGAGTTATCCTCACAATATTTATAATGACGGAGTTCAGGGGGAGACCTCAGCCGGGATTTTGATTCGGACGCCAGGATTTTTAAAGAAACGTCCCAAAGCCACAAAATTCTTGCTTTTGGTTGGAACAAACGATGCCGATTCAGGACTGGTACCTAGTGGTGCAGGACAAAATTCTCCGAATCCTGGGACCTTTAAAGATAATCTGCAGAAAATTATTGATTTAGTTAAAAATTCGGCTCCTGGCCGTGAAGTATATTTGGCTAAAGTCCCATTTTCTAAGTCTTTGGAAAATAATCCAGCCATACAGAGTTATAATCAGGCTATAAATGAACTAGTGGCTGTCAATAGTATTCCGGTAGTTCCTCCTGACTTCTACACGCATTTTGAAACGCATCAGAATGAACTGATCGATAATGTTTCGCATCCTAATGGGTTGGGCTATAAATCCATGAGTTCTCTGTGGTGTGTAGCTATCTCAGGAGGGGCGTGTGCAGCTCCTTAAGGGTAAAAACATGGAATATTTGAAAAAACTTGCTGTTGGATGTTGTGTAACTCTGGCGATATTATTGGGTCTTCTGAACAGTCTAGAGGTTTTTGGTAATGAGGAGTTGCTAGAAATAAACCAATCGGAAGCAAGTCAAATTGTTGGGGAAGTAGCTATTCCCTATATCACGGCGTTGCAAACAGGCGATGTCAAAACCTTGGAACGGCTTATCGATGGACATCTGGCGGTTACCCTTGGAACGTTATTGAGGGATAACCAGGAATATCCTAGCTTTTTGCGGGAAAAATTTGGGAGAAATCGGTTGCTGGACACGAAATCCATTTTGGAACGAAAAGTATCAGAAGGTTTTGTGAAAACAGCTAATGAGCAGGGAGTTGGAAGTTTGATCATAGAGATGAGTCAACCTAATGATAGCCTCATGAGTCTACAACTGAGTTTCGATAAAAATAAATCAGGCAAATGGAAAGTTGTGGACCAAAAAGTTATAAGATGAATTTTCTTGCCTAAGTTGTTTTTCTAATTTTTAAGAGGATATTTTTGTATGGAAAATATTCTGATCTTGAATTTTTTGACAGTTTATGTAACTGTCCTATTAATGAGATAGTTTTTCCTGCCTGTTCATGTCGACCAGATTCTTCATCTGGATAATTTTTCGAAAAATTTCTTTGAATGATTTTGATCCGTCTAAGTTTGCACGATTTTTGCGTTATAATCTCCAAGTCTGGAATATGGAGTCTGTTGATCTGAAGTGATTTTTCCGAAAAATGGTTGAGGATTTGGTTTTGGGGGGCGGTTAGCCAAAAGTCCATTTATAACCATTTAAATGAGATTTTAAAGAATTTAGTGATTCCTACATCAAGGATATGATTTGATTTGCCGTTTAATAAATTAGGGAAAATTGTATGACTACTTCTCAGAATGCCCAAGAGTCAATCACAATCATAAAACCATCCGTGGGATGGCAAGTTTCGGACTTTAAGGAATTAAAGGAATATCAAGATCTGTTCTTTTTTCTGGTATGGCGTGACATAAAAGTTATTTACGCGCAGACTATTTTCGGATTTGCCTGGGCCATTTTTAATCCGCTTGTCCAAATTGTGGTTTTCACCGTCATTTTTGGAAATATTGCCAAACTTTCCACAGATGGAATCCCGTATATCCTGTTTTCGACACTAGGGGTTATCCCTTGGACCTATATGTCCCAGGCCATGACGGGAGCTAGCCAAAGCTTGGTGTCGGGAAAGAGTATGTTAGGGAAAATTTATTTTCCGAGGTTGATATTTCCATTAAGTACCCTCTTCTCCAAATTGTTGGATTTTGTGATTTCGATGGGCATTGTCGTATGTGTCTTGTTGTATTTTCGCGTGTCTCCAACCTGGAACTTAGCGTATTTGCCTCTCTTTTTCATTATGATGGTTCTTATTCCTGCTGGTGTGGGTTTGTGGTTTTCTTCCTTGGCTCTCAGGTTTCGTGATGTTAGATTTATTATGCAATTTCTAATGCAAATGCTGATGTATTCAGCTCCGATTGTGTATTCGGCATCGTCTATTCCAGATGTGTACCGTGTTATTTATTCTCTTAATCCTATCGTTGGCGTGATTGAAGGGTATCGGGCATGTCTGCTGGGTCTCCCTATACAGTGGATCTATATTTGGCCGGGAATGATTATTGCCGTAATAATTTTCATTAGTGGTGCGATCTATTTCAAACGGACAGAATATTTGATGGTCGATGTAATTTAATTCGTGGGAAGTGTTCACGTGAGGAAGCCACGGAAGATCTTCAGTAATATAGTAATAGTAAAGGATCAGTATGAAATCCAATAATGTGGCTATACGGGTTGAAAATGTCAGCAAATGCTATCGGATAGGGTTAAAAGAAGAAATTCACGATTCATTGGGAAAGAGTTTCATAAGTTTTCTCAAAAGTCCTTTGAGAAATTATAAAAAATATCGTTCTTTATATAGGTTTGATGACGCGGTTTCTTCCACCGATTCTAACAAAGATTTCGAAAATCCTTCCGATGTTTTTTGGGCATTGAAAAACCTTGCTTTTGAGCTGAAGCAAGGTGAAGTATTGGGGATCATTGGAAAAAATGGGGCAGGAAAATCCACTATTTTGAAAATTTTATCAAAAATAACTCGTCCAACTTTTGGGCAGGTCGAAATTCATGGGAGAAACTCCAGCCTTCTTGAGGTGGGCACTGGTTTTCATCCTGAATTAACGGGAAGAGAAAATGTGTATTTAAATGGCACTGTGTTGGGAATGAAAAAAAAGGAAATTGAACGAAAATTTGATGCTATTGTGGATTTTTCAGGTGTAGAGAAATTCCTTGATACGCCAGTTAAGCGATACTCTAGCGGGATGACTGTACGTCTTGCTTTTGCCGTAGCGGCTCACCTGGAGCCTGAAATATTAATTATTGATGAAGTATTGGCTGTAGGAGATGCAGAGTTTCAAGCGAAGTGTTTGGGAAAAATGAGTAGTGTGGCAAAGGAGGGCAGAACGGTACTTTTCGTAAGCCATAATATGGGAGCAATTGCAGAGCTTTGCAGTCGTGTGATCTGGCTGGAAGGAGGCCGATTGAAGCAAGATGGTTTTCCATCCGACGTTGTGATGCAGTATCTGTCTTCGAGTGAAGAAAAAGTAGGATGCTGGTCCATGAAGCCGGATAAAGTTTTGCCCAATCACTTAGCGTGGTTGAGGAAGGCCAGAATATTGTCAAGTCATGGTAATACCGAAACAACGGTTTTTCGCTTTAATGAAAGACCCAAAGTGGAAATTGAATACGAGGTGAAGGATAAGGTCAGAGAGTTGGGTGTCTATTTTTGGATTCGAGATTCTTTTGGAAACGTCATATTGATTTCAAATGATAATGATGGATCGCCTCATTCTGAAGGCCTTCGAGGCCCTGGGATCTATCATTCTGTTTGTGAGCTGCCGGCGAATACTCTCAAGCCGGGAAGATACTTTGTCGGAGTCGGGATTACGGGGAGGCCTCAGGGGGATGTTCAGGATGAACATCGGGATGTCATGAACTTCAGTATTTCAGATGTGGGCTATCCTTTTAAACGTCGTGCCGGAGTTATTTCACCTTATCTTGATTGGAAAGTCACTCGTCATGAGGAGCAAGAAGTTGCAGGAGGTTCAAGTAGGCTTGGGGGTTACAGTCTGTTATCCTAAATAAAGAAAAATTGTTTTGTGAAAAACCAGACTATTCAGAAGTTTCTCAAATATTTAGGGATGTCCTTTTTTAAGCATCCTTCTCAGTAAGGGGTTCCCCTCTTCTAGCCGAATTATGATGCAATTCTCTCCGAACCTCATAACAAATGTTGACACGCAAGAACCTGTTGCCGCATTAACGTTTGATGACGGCCCCCATCCCGTGGACACCCTTCGAGTATTAAATGTTCTTGCAAAGTATCAGGCGAAGGCCACCTTCTTTATGGTTGGAGAGGCGGCCAAAAAGTATCCTGATGTTGTGAGAATGGTTGCCAAGGCTGGACATGCAATCGGGAACCATTCGTGGAATCATCCCTATCTTCCGCGAATGGGTTCACGAGTCCTTCGATTACGGCAAATGTGGTCCTGTGCAAGGGCAACGTCCCCATATGGCCAAAAGTTGTTTAGGCCACCCTTTGGAGCGCAAAATGATCAAATTCTCTTTGATGCTAGGTTATTGAGGTATAAAGTTATCATGTGGAATGTATCGGCCCAGGATTGGATTCCTCAAAAATCTGAAGAAATAGCCCAGAAAATGATTCGCCGCCTTAAACCCGGCAACATTTTTCTGTTGCATGATACGATCTGTGACAGCAAATTGCCCCAAACAGATTTTGATCGAGAGCCAATGATTCAAGGATTGGACAAAGCCCTTTCTGTTCTAAAGTCACATATTCATTTTGTCACCGTTCCAACGCTTCTTTCAGCCGGAAAGCCAGTTTCGAATTGGCCGATAGCCAGCCAACCGTAGATCACCAAAGCGGATACATTTCCCTCATTTGGATTTATTGAGTTGGTCGTATTCGTTGGTATTTACCGAGAAATCGGTTCCTCCTTCTTTTCAGAATGAGTTTCTTGAAGATTCCGTGGTAATGGACTTTGTGGCGATTATGTCACCCTTAGTTATTTGGATGCCCATAGGGGACATGGCGATGAGTGGGATATGATAGCCACTAGAAAGTATCTTGCGTTGTCATTGCGGCAGTGAGGTCAATATGAATGAGATTCCAATATTTAAACTAGCTATTCCCGGTCGCTTGCTGTGTGAGTTACCGTTGGGGGATGATCTATGCGGTCGATGACAGAACACCACGGGCGTACCCGTGAGTGAATGAGTCTTGATATAGCCTGCTGGTTTTTCTCAGCAGGGGTTGGGTCAGCATTCTCTGATGCTGAAATGGTAAGGGACCCGGCTTTAACCGGGGGAATCTATTTCCTAAGAATATCTCCTTCAGTTTGCTGTGGGAATCTTCTTCATTGAAAGAAAGAAACTGGTTTTTATTTTAAAAATGCGGAAAACCATGAATTTTCAAAAATTTAGAGATTCCACTCTTTTCCGTGTAATCCGTAAAGCTAAAGGATTTGTGAGGCAGGTCCAGAAAGAGGTCAAGGAAGGAAAATCTCGTGAAAATTTGGTCGTTACTCTCCGTCCCGAAGGAGGCTCACGCGGGAGGGTACTATTTTCCTATATCATTGATGCGTTTCTTTTGCCAACGGGCACCTCAATTCCGAAAAGTCATACGAATTTTTGGCAATCATGGCAAATGGCCCAGACATTTGTGCAACTCGGGTACGAAGTGGATGTGATTCATTGGACCAATCACAATTTTATTCCCAAAGGAAACTATGCGATCCTGGTAGATGTTCGGCGTAATTTGGAGAGGCTTGCTCCACTGGTGAATGAGGATTGCGTGAAGATAATGCACATTGATACCGCTCATATATTATTTCATAATGCTGCAGAGGCAAATAGGTTATTGGCCCTCCAGCAAAGACGAGGAGTCACCTTGAATCCGCGAAGATTTGAGATACCTAACCAGGGTATTGAGTACGCAGATTATGGGACGGCCACCGGCAATGATTTTGTCCTAGACACCTTTGCCTATGCGAAAAAAAAAATCTTTAAACTCCCAAGCCCTTGCGGGGTGAACCTGGATTGGCTCAATAGAGATTGGAACCAGTGTCGGAAACGTTTTCTATGGTTTAGCAGTAGTGGCCTCGTTCACAAGGGACTTGATTTGGCATTGGAGGCTTTTAGAGAGATACCGGAGTGTCATCTAACGGTCTGTGCGCCCGTAGAGAGGGAAAAGGAGTTTGTTCGGGTGTATCATCGAGAACTCTACGAGACATCCAATATTCAGACTATAGGATGGGTGGATATCGATAGTGAAAAATTTAGGGATATTGCGACTTTTTGCGGATCTACCCTTCATCTCAGTTGTTCCGAAGGGGGAGCTCCTTCTGTGAAAACCTGTATGCATGCGGGGTTAGTGCCCATTGTCAGTTACGAATCGGGTATTGATGTTCACGACTATGGGTACTCCCTCAGGGATTGTTCGATCGATAATATTAAGCGTGTGGTGAGGAATATTGCCCTTCTTCCTCCCGATGAGGTAGAAATGAAGGCTAGAGCGGCTTGGGAATATGCCAGACGTCATTACACCAGGGAGAATTTTGCTAAAGAATATCCACGGGTTATTGTAGAAATCCTTTCGAAGATAGGAAGCACAGTCGTTTAAGGGGATGTTCATTGGCTTTGGATTTTCCCCTTCCCCCCGCGATTGAGACCAAAATTCACTCAGTACCTCAGTTTTGCCATTGCTCGAGATCTATTTGGTTATGAACTTTGAGGCGTTCTTGCGATTATGAGGGCCATTTGTTTCAAACGATGGCTATGAAGCGGGTTGTTGGGCAGCCTCTCTTGATCCATAAGTGTGATAAATCGTAAATGAACGTGGATCTTAAGTTGAGTGTCATTATTCCCTGTTTTAATGGGGGAGCCACTCTGGCAACTCAACTCGAAGCTTTATCTATGCAAACCTGGTCGGAGGCTTGGGAGATAATTGTTTCGAATAATGGATCCACGGATAACTCCGTTGACGTAGCCAAGCAATATGAGAATAGGTTCCCTTACTTTCAAATCATTGATGCATCAGACCGTCGTGGCGGCCCTTATGCGATTAACCAGGGCGCCAGGGCAGCGAGATCAAAAAATCTCGCGTGTTGCGATGCGGATGATGAGGTTCAGCCGGGGTGGGTAGCCGCAATAGGCAACGCCTTGTCTGAGCATGATGTTGTCTGTGGAAAGTTTTCATTTGATAAATTCAACGAGCCTCGTATTGCGGAACGATCAGCTGTAGCCTGGAAGGACGGCTTATACAAAGGACGGTTTTTGCCGGGTGGTGGAAGTGGAAATTTGGGGATTAAAAAATGGATCCATGAAGCCATTGGAGGATTTGATGAATGTCTTCCACATGCCTACGATGCGGATTATTACTGGCGTCTTCAACTTGAAGGGTTTTCATTATATTTTGAACCGAAGGCAATTATTCAAATACGTGTCGGACGAGTCAATCCCACCTTATCATCCTTGTATCGTCGTAGTAAAAATCGGTTTGCCTCGAACTACTGGTGTTATAAACGATATAAAAATTTCGGTATGCTTCCTCCTTCTTCATTACATGGATCGTTCTCCAAATGGATTAATACCCTCAGAAAGGGGGTTTGGATTCAGAATCAATCATTGCCCCAAAAAGATTTGTGGCGTCAATCTCTTGCGCAACAGACAGGAGAACTGATGGGACAACTGAAGGGCAGGCTAATGAACCCATGCAAGTCGTATCAGCCTGGAAGAATCCAATTATATTCTAAAGGCTAAAACGCGGAAGATTTGGATTGAAAGTTTTTAATGAACAGGGGAAATTTAATGGTAGAATTGATCAAAAATTTAATGCCGCCAACCTTAAGAAAGAAACTTTCATACATAAAGACTAAGCATGCGATTAGGCTTGAGGCATTAAGAACCCTTCGGCCCACGGATGTGTTCTTGGTTGGACATCCCAAGTCAGGCAATACTTGGGTCGCCTTTATGTTGTCGGTTATCTTAAGCGACAAAATGTGTAAAAAGGTGACCATGGCCAATGTGTATCAGTTTGTTCCCAATATTCATATGGCAGGGGTAAAGGTGAAGCAATTCGATGATTATCCTTCACCACGAATATTCAGGAATGAAAACCCTATGTGGCATGATTATTATCCCAAAACGATTTACCTGGTTCGTGATCCTCGATCGGTTTTTTTGTCATATTATCATCATTGGCTTCATACCGATCGGGTAGATCATGGAACACTTGAAGAATTTGTGGATGAAATGCTGGAATACGGTTGTATCCGGCGTTGGGAGCCTTGGCTGGTCAGGTGGGATCAACAAGTGAGTGATTGGGTGGAACGGGCCAAGCGGCAGCCCGTCAAAATCGTTCGTTATGAGGATCTTATCGAGGATCGAGGCAAGACCTTTAGAGAAATTGTTGATTTTGCTGAACTGGACTATACCGAATCCTTGTTGGCGATGGCTATTGAACAGGGGGCATTCCAAGCCATGCAAAAAAGTGAAATAAAGCATGGCGCCGAATCCTTTCATGGTGAAAAGAGTGGAAAAGGACTTTTTGTTCGAAAAGGGCAAGCCGATAGTTGGAAAGAAGAAATGCCTGAATATGTTAGCGGGAAGATTGAACGAATCTTTAAGCCAACCATGGAGATGTTTGGCTATCGTTAATGCTGGAATTTTTTCGGATCCTCAAAATGTTCAGTGGTGCTGTTTTTCTTCTTCCTTCCAGATGAAATATTAATCTGAGTGTAGTGCTTTCTTTCCTTGTTTGTGTCTTTGCAGGTTCTTCTGTATGCCTTGTAGGAGCTGATGGATGTCCGCAGAATTTCTACCTTCTCTCTTATTGCGAGCCTGGGATGGCTATAATTATTTTTTGCGGGTCTACCGATATCGTTGTGATATTTTAGGAAATGGAAAGTTTTCCGGAAAGAAAATACAAACCCTGGTTCAGGTCTTTTGGAGAGTAGTTATTCAAAAGAAAAAAATTCTTTTTCTTCCTGAGCCTCCCAAACCTCTATTTGTCATATATAAGATTCTATTGTTCCTGGGCTATCGGATTACGAACGATACATCTCATAAAGTGCATATGGGCCTGAAATGGCTTAATGCGTTTGATGGCAGTCCTTTTCTTCCGGATGTGCCTCTTTTCCGGAAACTGGGACAATCGCCATCGGGGATACCTATTGTCAATATGCACTGTCATGATGTGAGTAAGAGGCAAGTGAGTGCGGTCTTCGAAAAGATTTTTGGATATTCAGTATCCATTGACCCGCGAACCTATAGAGGAAAATGTGTCATGAAATCAAACTGGAATGGTCTTCACGTTGGGCAAATCTTGGAGTGTCCTACTGCCATTCCCAATAGTGAATTTGTGTACGAAAAATTGATTAACAACGAAACGGATAATGGTTTGGTGCAAGACATTCGAGTGCCAATTTTTAAAAGTATTATTCCGTTTGTGTATATTAAGCAAAGAGCCATTGATGATCGTTTGGTCGATAGAAAGCATACAGCCAAAAATGTAAAAGTTTCTGAGGTGGCAGAGTATCTATCCGATAAGGAAATTCAAAAGATCGTTCAGTTTTGCGAGGCTCTTGGGTTGGATTACGGCGAAATTGATGTGCTGCGTGACAGAAAGGAAGGGAAAATCTATATTGTGGATGTCAATAATAATCCGGCAGGACCTCCCGAACCAATAAATGCTGATGATGGTAAGGTTGCCATTACTAGGTTAGCTAAAGCGTTTGAGGAGGCCTTTGTTTTTTAAATGGATGGGTTCCCTCTGCGGGGCCGAATAGTGGCATCACATATACGATTAAGCAAGAAAGGTCAGACTCCTTAATGAAAGTGCTCGAAATCAAATATCTGTCTTTTGTACTTTTGTCAATAAGGTTGGATTGGAAATCTATTGTCCAGCCATAGGGGACTAACGGGTCCGTGTCTTATGCTCTGTATAAGTCGGGGGTTACTTGTAGTATGGATAGGTGTGCCATCGCAATTACGCAATCAAAAGAGGATTGGTTTTGAGGAAATCCCAGTTGGAAATGTTGTGCTTTCGGTTGAATGCACTCGCGGAATAAAGTTCTTAAAAATGATCAGCTTCAAAGTGAAGATGGAATAGTATTGTGAGCCTGGAGATGCACCAGGTAGGATAAAAACCATAGGCCACATGGCATTGGTCGAGAATGTTTCCTTCATGAACAGTCTTGATATTTTAAAGAAAACTGTGATCGTTGCAGCTCATCCGGATGATGAGATCCTTTGGTTCAGTTCCCTCTTGGAAAAAGTCGATCATGTGGTGCTTTGCTACCTAGGGGAGCTGGCCAATCCCGCGTTTGAAAAATTTCGTCTGCAAGCCCTTTCTCAGTTTCCCTTTCATGAAAAAATGTCCTGTCTTGAGTTAATGGCCCTTGGCATCTCACGGCCAAAAAACTTTGTGTCCCCCAAGTTTTCTCCATTTGGTGTAGAGTTGATTGCCGACAGTAAATTGCCCGGAAATGGTCAAAAGCATTACCAGAATAATTATCTTGTTTTACGGAATAAATTGTCCGATATATTAGGAAAATATCATACTGTAGTCACTCATAATTCCTGGGGAGAGTATGGCCATGAGGAGCATGTGCAAGTGTACCGGGTTGTCAAAGACCTTCAAGCCAGTCTGGGGTTTGACCTATGGACATCCAATTATTGCAGTACCAGGACAGTTGGTCTGGTTGGGTCGATAGCTCAGGCTTCTCAGGTGGTCACCTTGCCTACGAATCCCGAATTAGTCCAAAGCATTATGGATATATATATCAGGCATCAGTGTTGGACCTGGTATGAAAACTGGAAATGGCCGGCAGAAGAAACATTTTTCAAAGAAGCTTCTCCTGGATCGGCTGGAATAACTTATGGAAGTGTTCTTCCCGTCAATTTGATTGTTAAGCCTCCCCTTCCTTCGAAGTCTATTAGACCTGAGTCTAAACTGAATCGAATAAGAAATTTCGTGGGCTTGGGGAAGGGAAGAAAAAGCCATCCCGATCATGGGTAGTGCCCAAAAAATTGACGTGAGGGTCAGGGATAAAATGTGAAAGTCAATGCGAGTTTTAAGATGAAATGGGTTGGTTTGAATCAATTGATGCAAACCATATTACTTTTGTTAGTCTCCATTCTTCGGGTAGCCTAAAACTAAAATTGTGTTGAATGGCTAGAGATCTGAAGATTGTCGAATCATTCACGTTGAGAGGAGAAATTAATGAAAGCCGTCATTTTAGCAGGAGGATTAGGTTCCCGGCTGATGGAAGAAACCGTTGTACGTCCAAAGCCCATGGTTGAAATCGGAGGAAAACCCATTCTCTGGCATATTATGAATATCTATGCGGCCCATGGAATCAACGAATTTATTATTGCACTGGGATATAAAGGAAACTATATCAAGGAATATTTTCTGAATTTTTATGCCAATGACAATAATATTTCAATTGATTTAGGAACTGGAAAAACCACGATTCATGATGGAAATCAAACAAATTGGAAAGTGCATCTTGTGGACACGGGTCTCTATTCGAATACTGGCGGCCGTCTCAAACGTTTAAAGTCTTGGTTGCCGAAAGACGAACCCTTTATGTTTACATATGGTGATGGGGTTGCCGATGTGGATATTCGGTCGCTTCTGAAGTTCCACAACGAACACGGGAAGCTCGCAACAGTGACAACGGTTCATGCTCCGGCACGATTCGGGAGAATTGTGTTCAAGGATGATAGTATAACCGGTTTTAATGAGAAAGTTATAGGCGACGAGGGGTGGATCAACGGCGGGTTCTTTGTGCTGCATCCCAAAGTGATTGATTATATCGATAATGACGATACGGCTTGGGAGCGAGAACCAGTGGAGCGATTAGCCGGTTCGGGGCAACTCATGGGTTATAAACATCGAGGATTTTGGTCCTGCATGGACACTCTCAAAGAAAAGACGATGCTTGAGGATCTCTGGAATAACAAACAAGCCCAGTGGAAAATCTGGAAGTAGGGAGAATTTCTACAAGGGAGCATGGCTCGCTTGTAGGCGCTAGAAGGTCTGGTCTCATATGATCTTTCACGAAACTCCTCTCAAGAATGCATATTATGTCAATGTTGACAAAGTAGAAGACGAGCGAGGGTTTTTTGCTAGAGTTTGGTGCAGAGAGACGTTTGCAGAAAATGGTCTTGCATTAGAAATGGTGCAAGGGAGTATATCTTTTAATAAGAAAAAAGGGACATTGCGAGGCATGCACTTTCAGGTGCCTCCATATGCAGAAACGAAAATAGTGCGTTGTACACAGGGACGTCTCTTTGATGTGATTCTTGATCTCCGACCTGGTTCAGTGACGTATAAGCAGTGGCATGGTGTTGAACTCACTGCTAAAAATCGAAAGATGCTCGTGATTCCTCCAGGTTTTGCTCATGGATTTCAAACCTTGGAGGATGACACGGAAGTATTTTATCTCATTTCGGAGTTCTATCATCCTGAAGCAGCTCGAGGCGTACGATGGAATGATCAAGCTTTTGCGATAAAATGGCCTGAAACGGAACAGCGAATAATTTCCCAAAGAGATCAACAGTGGCCAAATTATGTTCAAGAATAAGACTACTTTGTGAATAGTCCTTCCGCAAACAACACAAGACGGCCAGTATGAGAATATACAAGGCCAGAATCGTGCAAGCACCATGATGGGTGTTGTCGGGCTTGTACCGGCGGCTGGGCTCGCGACTCGCATTTCACCTCTTCCTTGCAGTAAGGAAGTATTTCCCATTGGAGTATCTAAGGCCACCACCGGAGAGCGTTTAGGTCCAACCGTCGTAGGTAGTTATCTTCTCAGAAAATTTTTTAAAGCCGGGGTGCGGAAAGCGTTTTTTATTATCCGAAAAGGAAAATGGGATATCCCACAGTATTTTGGGAACGGGTCATGGATGCAAATGGATCTGGGATATTTGATCATGGGCGATCCGTATGGAGTTCCCTTTACGCTGGACCAGGCTTTTCCGTTTGTAAAAGACCAAAAAGTGATATTTGGGTTTCCTGATATTCTTTTTTCTGAAGAACAGGCCTATATTTCGTTATTGGAATGCCAAGTCAGCAGTGAGGCGGATTTAGTGTTGGGATTATTCCCTGTTGGCCCACGTCAGAAGGCCGATAGGGTTTATAGTGATGTGGATGGGAAAATCCTAGATGTACTGCCGGATTCCACTCGGCTGGATTTATCTTATACATGGGGGATTGCGGTTTGGATGCCTCAGTTCACTGAATTTATCCATGAATTTGTTGAAAAATTCAGGAAAGAAACCGACCAACGATCAGAAGTGTCAATGAGCCAGGTGATACACGAAGGCATCAACTGTGGTTTGAACGTGCAGGGATTAATGGTTTCACATATACCATTTTTAGATATTGGTACATCAGAAGGTTTAGCAGAAGCCCTTTCTCAATATGGGGCCAACTTTCGTAGCTGAGGGAGGATTTTGATAAATTTCTAAAGATCCTTTTTCTTATTTGCCTCATTCTTATATGTTCTTTGAGTGATCCGATGAGCAGATCTTATAACTTAGCTGAGGAGATTTCTGTCTTATGAATCCCCAAAATCGCCACTGTCGATTCTGTAATGAAGGGTTGCGATATACATTTGTAAATCTTGGGATGTCTCCCTTGGCGAACTCCTACTTGAAGCAAGAACAACTCAATGCCATGGAACCGTTCTATCCCTTACATGTGTATGTTTGTGAAAGGTGTTTATTAGTTCAACTCGAGGAATTTGAAAAAGCGGCTAATATTTTTTCAGATTATGCGTATTTTTCTTCATATTCGGACAGTTGGCTTCAACATGCCCAAAAATATGCTGAAATGAGTATCGAGCGTTTTGGCCTTGGTCCTCAGAGTTCGGTAATGGAAATTGCCAGTAATGATGGCTATTTGCTGCAGTATTTTCAACGGAACGGCATACCGATTCTTGGTATTGAGCCCGCCGAAAATATCGCGAATGTGGCGATTGAGAAAGGGATTCCTACCATAGTCAAATTTTTTAATACGGAGACGGCTGCAGGGTTAGCCGACAGCGGGAAACGGGTTGACCTTTTGGTGGGAAATAATGTGCTGGCCCATGTACCCAACCTGAATGATTTTGTAGCCGGGATCAAAATAATACTCAAGGAACATGGTGTGGTAACCATGGAATTTCCTCACCTGCTCAGATTGGTGGAAGAGAAGCAGTTTGATACGATCTATCACGAACATTTTTCATATTTTTCGTTTCGAACCGTTGAGCAGATTTTTTCTAAACATGGCCTTACTTTATTCGATGTGGAAGAACTACCGACCCATGGAGGTTCCCTCAGAATTTATGGACGTCATAAGGAGGATGAGGCGCTTGCGGTGACCCGGAGTGTTCAGAAACTCAAGGGTGAGGAGGACCGAAAAGGATTCGGTAACCTTGCGCACTATCTCAATTTTGAAGCTGAAGTCAAAGAGACGAAATGGCAACTTTTGGAATTTCTCATTGGTGCCAAACGGAAAGGGAAAGTTATTGTGGGTTACGGAGCGCCTGCGAAAGGAAATACGCTTTTAAACTATTGCGGTGTGGGTGTGGATTTTATCGATTACACGGTGGACAGGAGCCCTCAAAAACAAAATTGTTGTTTGCCGGGGACTCATATTCCCATTTTTCATCCGGATAAAATTAAAAATACCAAACCGGATTATGTGTTAATCCTTCCCTGGAACATTAAAGATGAGGTGATGCAACAGATGGCCCACATTCGGGATTGGGGAGGCCAATTTGTCACCCCAATACCTGAAGTCAGAGTCTACCCCTAATGAATTGAAGGAAGTCGAACGCGAGTCACAAATATGCGTGAAGAAAGGTTAGGTCACGATCTATATAAGATGGTAGAGGAATTGTACCCTCTTTGTCGTAGCATTACGGGCAATGGGGTACGTGAAACCCTGGCGAAACTACAAGAAAAGATTCCTTTGAGCCTTCATGAAGTGCCTTCAGGTACGGCGGTGTTTGATTGGAAGGTTCCCAAAGAATGGAATATTCAGGATGCGTATATTAAGAATCGGCACGGAACAAAAGTCGTTGATTTTCAGAAATCCAATCTTCATGTGGTCGGGTATAGCGTTCCGATTCGAACAACTCTTTCATTCAACGAACTCAAACCTCATCTGTTTACATTACCCGATCATCCCGATTGGATTCCCTACCGCACTTCTTATTACAAGGAGGATTGGGGATTTTGTCTTTCCCATAATCAATGGCTGAATCTTCAGGAAGAAGACTACGAAGTATGCATTGATTCCACTCTGGAAGACGGATTTTTAACGTATGGCGAGCTTTTTCTGAGGGGACAATCGCCGGATGAAGTCCTCATTTCGTGTCATATTTGTCATCCTTCGCTCTGCAACGACAATTTATCGGGCATTGCGGTAGTAACATATTTAGCGAAATATTTGTTGAAAAAAAACCGTCGATATTCCTATCGTATCGTGTTTCTTCCTGGAACCATCGGGCCGATAACGTGGTTGAGTCTCAATGAAGAACGTGTGACTCGTATTAAGCATGGCCTTGTTGTCGCGTTAGTGGGAGATCCCGGCCCATCGACCTATAAGAAAAGCCGCCGGGGTGACGCAGAGATTGACCGGGTGGTTGCTCATGTTCTCCTGCAGGCTGGCAGTGACTTTCAGATCCGGGAGTTTTCTCCTTATGGCTATGATGAGCGCCAGTATTGCTCGCCAGGGTTTAACCTCCCCGTCGGGTGTTTTATGAGAACGCCAAACGGATGTTTCCCGGAATATCATACGTCTGCAGACAATCTGAATCTGGTGCAACCGCAATATCTTCGTGATTCTTTTGTGAAACTTCTTTCAGTCGTAGACACCTTGGAAGGCAATAAGACTTATAGCAATTTGAACCCAAAATGCGAGCCGCAATTAGGGAAGCGAGGCTTATATCGGACGTTGAGTGGTCAAGCCGAGCGCGGGCAAAAAGAGATGGCACTGTTTTGGATCTTGAACATGTCAGATGGAGCCCATTCCCTGTTGGATGTTGCCGAACGTGCTAATATACCCTTTGCACTCATTAAACAGACGGCGGATCTCCTTGAGGATAATGGCTTATTGCGAGAATGTTCTACATAGACTTATCTCAAATAAGAATTTCTTTAGAGTAAGTTTATGTATATTTCATGAATTTGTGACGTAAGCGTTTTGAAGAGATGAAGGAACCTTCACGAAAAATTGTCGTCATGACCGGAGCAAGTGGAGGAATCGGGAAGGCATTGGCTCTGCGATTCTCGGAGGAAGGGGTTTCTCTTCATTTGATCGGTCGAAATCGAGGCTCGTTGGAATTATTGGGAGTCCCTCCCTCTCCACCATCCTCTTCAATGCATTATTATCAGTCTGACTTGACCAAAGATAAAGACCTCATTGCGTTGGAGGAAACACTTAAGACCAATCTCGATCATATTGATGTATTGATTCACTGTGCCGGAGCGTTGATTTTGGGTCGCATGGAAAATTCGCTTGTAAACGATCTTGATGAACAATATCGTATCAATGTTCGAGCTCCCTATGCCCTCACGAAGGCTTTACTGCCATTAATGAAATCATCCAAGGGGCAAATTGTATTTATCAATTCCAGTATCTGGCAGCAAGCCCGTGCAGGCATCAGCCAATATGCGTCAACCAAATATGCCTTGAAAGCCATCGCCGATAGTGTGCGGGACGAGGTGAATGCGGATGGTATCCGCGTTCTGAGCGTATATCTTGGTCGTACGGCCACTCCAATGCAAGAGGTGGTTCATAACAAGGAAGGCCTCTCGTATCATCCGGAATATCTCATCCAACCAGATGATGTGGCAACCATAGTGTTCAATATTCTTACCTTACCACGAACTTCAGAAGTCACGGATATTCATATTCGGCCCATGAAGAAGGCTCCGGTGGGTCGTTAATGATCACTCACGCTGCTTCTCAAGCTGTTTGTCCGAGTTATTTCCTCTTGAATCGAAAAGTAAAGACGAGAAGTTGCTCATGTCCCTCAAATGCTTGACGGAACAATTTATACAAAAGCTGGCTATTCGCTGGTGTGCGTATTGCCAAAAGTTTGAGGAAATCGTGGCACAGAAAACGTTGCCACGGTTTGCTAATCAACCGCGTAACGTCAGCATCGAACTGCCTAGACGAATTGTGAACCCGGAAAGAATCGTCATGGGAGACGACGTGAACCTGGGACCGAATGCTTTGCTCATTGCCGTGACCGGCTACCCGGGACCCACGATGCAGCATTCCGACCGGCGTGAACGCAAACAGACATTTGATTCCTCCATTTCCATCGGCAGTCGGGTGACGAGCACGGGGCAACTCCAAGTGGCGGCTATGAGCCGTATTACCATTGAAGATGATGTGATGTTTGCCACGAACGTGAATATTACAGATGGATTTCATGGGTTTACCCATATCAAAGAAGCCTATAAATATCAGGAATTATTCCGTATTCAACCCATTACCATTCGGCAGGGATGTTGGATTGGTCAAAATGTAGTCATTTGTCCTGGGGTGACTATCGGGTCGATGACAATCGTTGGTGCTAATAGCGTAGTCACGAAAAGTCTTCCGGATCGGTGCATTGCTGTCGGTTCGCCGGCGCGGGTGCTGAAAATATGGGATGATCAGCAGGAAGCGTGGGTTTCGGCAGAGCGCCAAACCTGAATGCAAGCAGGCTCCTCCTATTGTTCTTGTTCCTCGAAACGGACGTGTATGGTGTGTATTGGATTCATCGCAGTTGACTGGAAAGACGAGCAATAAAAAACATGGCGAATGCGCATCACCCTATTCCGAGTTTTATCTTGATTGGGGCTCAAAAAGCAGGGACAACCTGGTTATGGAATAATCTGAAACAACATCCGGATGTGGCGTTGCCTAAAACCAAGGAGATTCATTTTTTTGGCGGCTCGGAAATATTTAGAAAGGGAACCGATTGGTATTATCGACACTTTGATGGATTAGATCCATCCAAGATTACCGGGGAAGCCTCTACAACCTACCTGTATGATTACGTGCCCTTCTGGGAGAGTCCTTCGGGTGAGTTAAAGCATGATGGTTCTCTTCGGTGCATTCCGGAATTGGTGACCAAGGAATTACCGGACGTCAAAATACTGGTCATTCTGCGCAATCCCATCACCCGAGCGCTATCGGCCTATCGTCATCATGTCAGAGCCGGGAGAGTCCCACCTGGGTTGAGGCTCCGGGAAACCGCGCAGCAGGTTCCAATGTTGAGAATTCTTGAGATGGGTTATTACGCCAGATATTTGGAGCTGTGGAAGCAATATGTCCCTGCCGACCGCATGCGCATATTCATTTTTGAGGAAGATGTAGTGAAAACGGCTGAGAACAGTATTCGTCAGATCTGTGAATTCCTGGGAATCAATCCGATCTTTCACCCCCAAAAAGCCGAAGGTCGGGTACATGAAGGATGGAGTTGGACCCGCTGTGCCATTCACCAGCAGAAGAGTGGGTGGGCCAGGACCATTGCCAGAAGTCAGCTTGGAAAGTTCTTTGACCGATATGATTTTCTGAAGAACGGAATGTCGATGAAGGAAGAGATGGCTTTCCTGCAGTCCATGTATCGAAAAGAAAAGCAGGCATTGGAACAAATCCTTGCTCGGAATCTCAATGTATGGAAATACTAGCAGGTCCCGGACCAAAAGGATTTTTCTTCGTTCACACTCGAAACGCACTTCAATAAAGCATGTCCAAGCTCATTACTATCGGTATCCCCACCTATAACCGGGCTGACGGGTATCTACGGCAGGCTTTGGAAAGCGCAATAGGACAAACCTATAGAAACATTGAAATCGTAGTATCCGATAATTGTTCCAGCGATCATACTGAAAAGGTGGTGGACAGTTATCATGATCCCAGGATCATCTATGTAAAACATCCACAAAACATCGGGGCCGTCAGAAATTATAATTATTGTCTGGAACTGGCTCAAGGAAAGTATTTTTTGCTCCTTCACGATGATGATCTGATCGACGAAGATTTTATCGAAACCTGTATGAAGGCGGCACCGGCTACCGGGGAAGTCGGGATCATCCAAACAGGGGTTCGAGTCATCAATGATCATGGCTATGAACTTCATGCCCAAGTCAATCAAGGTACGGGCGATTCTACAAAAGCGTACTTTCTGGATTGGTTTTCCAACCGTTCAGCCTGGTATCTCTGTAATACGCTTTACAATACCGAGCGATTGAAAGAGATGGGTGGGTTTAAATCGAAATGCAATCATGTAGGCGACGGAGTGGCCATCGTCATGTTGGCGGCAGGACATGGGCAAGTTATTGTCAAGGATGTCAAAGCCAGTTTTCGCAAGCATTCTCAGGAGATGACTTTTGCCGTGAAGGTGAGAGATTGGTGCCACGATTATTTGTTTTTATTGGACAAAATGTGTGAAGCGACCGATGATGATGAGGAAGTCAGAACGCAGGGCATGCGGTTTTTTTGTATGCTCAACTACAATCGGGCTAAGGCTATTCAATCGTATCCCAAGCGGATGATGACGTATTTCATGGTGTATAGAACATTTCAGTACAGTTATCCTCCTTATGCCTTTATCTTATCTCCG
>JALDRK010000034.1 GCA_031315915.1 Nitrospirales bacterium | reverse complement strand
TATCCGGCTATTTTCAGATCGTAAGTAGTTCCAATCCACAACAGACCGGTCGGTAAATAGTTGTGCTTGAAATCACGTCGCATAAAGCTTCTCCGGCAGGATACAATACTCACGGTTTTCCATGAAACATAAGATGATCGGCCAAATACCAGCGAAATCCACGCTTCATGATCCCAGGGTCTGCTGATTGTCGATGAGGGCCTCACCATGGCTCCTCATCGCAGGAGTGGTCTTTGTACTATTTGAGGTAGGTTGGTACGGAATGATCCGGATGCCGGGCGAAAGTTATCGGGGTCCGATTCCACCGCTCACAGCGGATGAGCAGGAATTGGAAAAAGAGTTGCGGAGGCATGTGACGATGCTGGCTGGGGAAATCGGTGAGCGGAATCTATCGTACTATGACAAGCTTCAGCTCGCGGTCGACTATATTAAAACACGTTTCCAAAAATCAGGGTATGTGGTGCGTTCACAGGAATATCAGGTCGAGGGTCGGATCTGTGAAAATATCGAAGTGGAAGTTCGCGGGACCAGGCATCCGGAAGAAATTCTCCTTATCGGAGCCCATTATGATTCAGTCAAAGGGAGTCCCGGCGCCAATGACAATGCCACGGGGGTGGCGGCTGTGCTGGAGCTGGCTCGCATCTTCTCGCAGGTCCCATCTTCAAGAACGCTACGGTTTGTGGCCTTTGTCAACGAGGAGCCCCCGTTCTTTCAAACGCCGGACATGGGCAGTTGGGTCTATGCCCAACGTAGCAGAGAACGAGGCGAACAGATCAACGCGATGTTCAGCCTGGAAACCATTGGCTACTATTCGGAACGACCCGGCAGTCAACACTATCCTGCTCCACTTGGGCTTTTGTATCCTTCCACGGGAAATTTTATTGGGTTTGTCGGCAACATACAAAATGGGGAATTGGTGCGACGTGTCGTGGGAAGCTTTCGGAATCATGCGGTCGTTCCCTCGGAAGGCACGGCAATGTGGGGAGGATTACCGGGCATCGGCTGGTCGGATCATTGGGCCTTTTGGGAAGCCGGTTTTCCTGCCATCATGGTGACCGATACCGCGCTGTTTCGTGACCCCTTCTATCATACCGCCAAGGATACGCCCGACCACATACAATATGAATCGTTCACGCGAGTCGTTTCAGGCCTGAAACCAGTTATTCTGGATCTTGCGAATACACCGTGAGTCATTGTTCTATGAAGAGTTGAGCGCGGAATGGCTGGATCCTGTTCTGGGGCTTTCCAAGAGAAAATACAAAATGTTATCGACGAAGGCCGTGTCCATGGGCAAGGCCAACAGTCCGGGCGCCTTCACCCGTATGCGGATCGACCGCTCCGGAGCCGAATGCGTCCCAGACCGTGTCTCCGGTGCTTCCGTCTTCCAACCGAGATCCCAGAATGCCGGGAATGACGATGACCGGGTTCCGGAGGGGGTCCTCCTGCTGTGCCAATTTGGTATACAGATTGCCCAGATCCGGCACGGGGTGAAAGGCCGAACAGCCGGTCATCCACAACAATCCCATGGCCAAAATAAGAATCCGTCGGCTCATCAAAAAATCCTTCTCAACAAGTGTCCGAAACGTGTGCGAAGAAAGCTTCAGTCATCATCGTACTCAATACACTATAAGAGTCTTTTTTCCAGAGTCTTGGTTACATTGAATGGTTTGATCCTTTAGGAAGGTTATGGTGGGATAGGGCGGGGTTGAGGAATATCGGAAAAACCGGGAATGGCCAGAGATAAAATTCTCAACGAAATTAAAATGTTAGATCCTGAGCAGGATCATGAACGGATCGTCTTTCTCTCGACCTGTTATGAGTTTTCCTTCGATACCACCCGCGCCTTGGAGATGGCCCTGTTCCGAACCTTCTGTGTCCCGAGTATTTCGGGTCTGCTGGATCGAACCGGGGAGTTTCGCCAGCGGACGCAAAAACGGTATGACGATACCGATATCCTGGTCAGCGAATTGTTGGAATGGGGATATACCAGCGAACGGGGAGCACGGGCTCTGCAACAAATCAACCGGCTGCACGGACGATTCTCCATTCCCAACGAAGACTTTCTATATGTCCTATCCACGTTTCTCTTCGAACCCATTCGGTGGAATCAACGGTTTGGTTGGCGTCTGATGTGCGAACAGGAACGCTTCGGCCTGTTTTATTTTTGGCGAGCCGTCGGCCAACGTATGGACATCAAAGACATTCCTGAGAATTACCGGACCTTCGAGTGTTTCAATGAAGAGTATGAACGCCAACACGTCCGGTATGCTCGTTCCAACCACCGTACGGGAATGGCGACCGTGAACATGTTCGTGGGATGGTTTCCCATGGTAGTGGCACCGTTTGTCCGGTCGGGGCTGTATGCCATGCTGGAACCGCCGCTCATTGAAGCGTTCGACTTTCCTGAGCCGTCACGGTTCATGCGATGGGCGGTGCCTTCGATTTTGAAACTACGGGCTCGCTTGTTGCGGTGGGTTCCGCCTCGACGACATCCCCGGCTTCGAACGGAGATGGTCCATCCCTCTCACCCCCAGGGCTATGTGATCGAACAACTGGGTCCGCCGGAGAAGATGGAAGAAAAATGAGAAGAGCGAAATGGCTTCTCCAGCATCCATACTCTTGAATCGGAGACACACTAGGGCTATAAATGAAGTAGCCTTCCCGTTGGTGTATTCATTTGAATAATGGAGATTCATTCATGAACATCGCATCGACTTCATCACTTGTACGACAGTATGGACTAGGGCTTCGATGCCTCCTTCTGGTGTTCCTTCTCGTGCCCCTGTTCACGGGCTGTGCGCATCAACCGTGGGACATCGACACCTACATACAAAATTTGGAGCGGTCCGAACGGGATGTGGATCAACAGCCCGACAAAGTCATCAAGGCGTTGGACCTCAAGCCTGGGATGGTGGTGGCCGATGTGGGAGCGGGCTCAGGGTATTTTACCCGCCGTTTCGCGAAAGCGGTTGGCGACACGGGGCACGTGATTGCGGTCGACATCGAGCAGAAAATGCTGGATTACAATAAGCAGGAATTGGTCAAACTCGGGATGGCCGACAGAGCCACATTCATTCTGGTCAAACCGGACAATCCGTCACTTGATGAAAATAGCGTGGACCTGGTCTTTCTGTGCAATGCGTATCATCACGTGGAACATCATGTCGACTACTGGGCCAAGATCAAATCGGCGATGAAACCTGGTGGCCGTGTGGTCATCGTCGACTTTTACCACGACGAGCGGTCAGGCAACCTCAGTTTCTCCAAACATCACCTGGTTCCCAGAGAACGGGTTATTCAGAACATGGAACAAGCCGGCCTCACTTTTTTCAAGGAACACACCTTCCTCTCCCGCCAATATTTCCTAGAATTTGGCAAAGCCTAACACGGATGCACATTTAAAATCGGATGTGAAATACTTAAATCTGAGCCATGGAGTAACCGTCTATAGTTGGCCTTTATAGTTTTTGTAATTCGGTAAATTGAATGATTACGGAATCCAGCGTTTTAAGGATAGCTCCTCGGTCTTGTTGTTCAACTGCTTGGATCAGGCTAACAGCCCAATCCTTTGATGAGGCAAACTGGGGTTCTGATTGGAGGAACTGCTTGATAGTTTCAAACCTCCAAACCATAACGAACTCAAAAGGTAGTGAGACGATTAAGGTTCGAAGTTGCTCAAGAATGGCGGGAATGTCATCTTTTTCGCTTTCTCCCATAAGTGCCAGAATAAGAAGGATGTAAAGGGCCACTTTGGAGTCATTTGAAATAAAGGAATCTTGGAGTAGAAACGTTACGTCTTGTTTCACAAATTGCCAGTCTCCTAATAAAAAACGAACTTCAACCATATTTGAGCGGGCTAAATCCCAATAAATTGGAAAAGCTTCCCTTTGGAAAATTTCTAAGGTCTCCTGATAGGCAGCAATAGCCTCGGTGAGAAGGCGGAGGCTGTCAGCGCCCGAGGTGCGGGTGCCTTGGGTAGCGAGGGCAAGCCCCAGGTTCATCTGGGTTCGCGCCCAATCTTGGGGAAAAGAGTCGCGGGTAAAGATCTCAAGGGCCGCCTGATAGGCAGCAACAGCTTCGGTGAGAAGGCGGAGGCTGTCAGCGCCCGAGGTGCGGGTGCCTTGGGTAGCGAGGGCAAGCCCCAGGTTCATCTGGGTTCGCGCCCAATCTTGGGGAAAAGAGTCGCGGGTAAAGATCTCAAGGGCCGCCTGATAGGCAGCAACAGCTTCGGTGAGAAGGCGGAGGCTGTCAGCGCCCGAGACGCGGGTGCCTTGGGTAGCGAGAGCAAGCCCCAGGTTCATCTGGGTTCGCGCCCAATGTTGGGGGAGGATGTCGCGGGCACGAACTCTAAAGCCGCCTGATAGGCAGCAACAGCTTCGGTGAGAAGGCGGAGGCTGTCAGCGCCCGAGGCGCGGGTGCCTTGGCCAACCAAGGTGAGCCCCAGGTTCATCTGGGTTCGCGCCCAATCTTGGGGGAGGGTGTCGCGGGTAAAGATCTCAAGAGCCGCCTGATAGGCAGTGACAGCTTCGGTGAGAAGGCGGAGGCTGTCAGCGCCCGAGGCGCGGGTGCCTTGATCGGCCAGAGCATTTCCCAGGTTCATCTGGGTTCGCGCCCAATGTTGGGGAAAAGAGTCGCGGGTAAAGATCTCTAAGAGCCGCCTGATAGGCAGCAACAGCTTCGGTGAGAAGGCGGAGGCTGTCAGCGCCCGAGGCGAGGATGCCTTGGGTAGCGAGAGCAAGCCCCAGGTTCATCTGGGTTCGCGCCCAATCTTGGGGAGGGGTGTCGCGGGTAAAGATCTCAAGAGCCGCCTGATAGGCAGCGACAGCCTCGGTGAGAAGGCGGAGGCTGTCAGCGCCTGAGGCGCGGGTGCTCTTGATCGGCCAGAGCGAGTCCCAAATTCATCTGGGTTCGCGCCCAATGTTGGGGAAAATTTTTTCTGGAATACACCTCTTGAGCTTGTAGATATGCATTGATGGAATTCTGGAAATGGACGCGAATGTCCTCTCCTTTCGCCCGAATTGCGATTTCACCATTTACGTTTCCTATTTCTATTAGCAGAGAGGCCCATAGAGTGGGATTGGAATTTTTGTATATATAAGTCAATGCCTTTTGATAAGAATCCAATGCTTTTTTAAAATCATAGTTAATGTAGTGAGCATTTCCAGCTTTTCGTAGATCTTCGACTATTTCTTCGTTCAATTGGCGAAGTTCCTGCTTTAGAGCTTTTAATTGCTTCTCATTATCTTCTAGATCTTCTAGCGAAAATTTTCGTATTTCCTGGCTTGTAGTTTTTCTTTGCCACCTCGCATACCATGGGCCAGTAAAATGTTCTGGGACCTGCTTACTCTTTTCACGCATTAATCTTGCCATTTCCCGGATTTTTTTCTTCACGCATTTGTATCTTTTTACTGGCCGCTTGGGTGAAGTTTGTTGCGGCTTGGTCGGGTCGATTCTCAAAAATGTTAGCAATTGCGCGCTTATTAGGGTCTGTCGACTTGGAATATTGATGCTTTAACTCGTTTACCCGAGCCAGAGCAATATTTTCTGACATCCCTCTGTCATCTGCCCATTTTTTTACAAAGGCATATGGATCAAAGTCACCGGACTTACCTTCTGGGGTGATTTGGTTCAATGATTCTTCCAAAGTTTTTTCCATGACTTTGCCAATATGAATTGGGGACTGTAAGTCTGGTGATCCCTTTTGGATTAAAAGAATTTTTACTAATGTTTGGTCCAAATTTTCCGGGAGCGGCAGCTCTCCTTCCACTGGATCAAACAGGACCCAATTTCGGAATTTGACATGAAGGGTAATGAGCGATTGGGCTTGGAGGATCTCGGGCACAAGGACTTCAAACCCTCCATCCAGCTTCGTGACACTCGGGTTTCCGATGCCTACGATAGAAACCATGGCAGGGCTCGCTGGCCTTCTGTTTCCAACCATATCTTGTAAAAGGACGCGACCTTTAAGAGTCTTGGTTTCTGCAGGATTAGCCAGGAGTGCAAGATTTCCCAGCAGGTTAAGAGTGAGGAAAATTGCCAATTTCATGGGTGTTTTCTGTCCATGAGAAAACTCATATTCGTATTTCCCAAAGTCCCGGATGTTCTGAATGGTTCATACTCGGGGCTTTTTTGTGCGAGAATATCCACCTTTTCTTCTTTCAGGCCCTCAATCTTAAAATGCCAATACCCTCGGGTATCGGTTTTGGTAATTTTTTGGTATTTCGGTAGTGAAACTTCTACTCCTGTGATTGGTGCGGCCTCTTCATTTAAGATTGTCCCACCCAGTTCTTGCTCAATAGCGTCGTTAAAAATTGAGTAAGGCCAATTACTTGTCCCTGGGAATACTGCCAAAAGAACATAGAGACTCAGGACAACAACCAGTGTAATTAAAATGCTTATCTTGGGAAAGTTTACATTAAAGATATTTAAATCTCTTCCCGCTTGATAGGTGTTCCACCGGACCAACCATCCTTGCTGTGAAAACAAGACTTTGGCCTTTTCCAACACAGTTTCTGGTTTCTCTTGGGTTATGGTAGCGAGTTTTTCAAGAACAGCTTTCCGATGAGAAGAGGTGGCTGGAGGAGTAGGTTGCCGGGTTGCATCAAGAATTCTCGTGGAAGAACTTACATTGTTTTTGGTCGAAATTGTTTCGAATGAGCGAAGTGCAGCTGGAAGGGGGGTGTCGTCTAAGCGGAGGGGAATTATAGTTTTTTTTAAAGCGAGAGCGGTACACCACTCTAATTCCACATAATCTGATTGAGCCGATTGTTTTGACCAGGCTAAGAAAAAAAAATCCTGGTTATCAATGGCTTCCCCAAGAACCTTGGGCCATTTTTCACCCCCATATATTTTTTCCTGATCACGCCAGATAACCATGCCTTTGGTCGATAGAGTTTTAAGTAGAGGTTGTAATTCCTCAAAGTCAGCTCGAGAATAACTTAAAAATGCACTTGCCATTCTGGTCAACTCGGCTCTGGTCGGCTTAGGGCTTTAGGAATTCCTTCACTCCCTGGAAGATACTGAAGATGAATATTTAAGGCAAGCGTCTGATAGTAGGACCGATTTTGAACAATCAGAAAGAACGAATTCCGTGGTGGAGATCAATCATTTAAAGGAATGATGTCTAGTTAACTTTATTTCTGAATACTGATCTTCTCCTGATTTTACGGACACATCTAAAAAGAGCCGCAATAGGCAGGAGATGTGTCATGGAGCAACGGAGGAAGTACACCCAGGAATTCAAGCAGGAGGCCGTCCAGCTCACCAAGCAGGCGGGGGGAGCCATTACCCAAGTCGCGAGGGATTTGGGCCTCAATGCCGCGATGTTGGGGCGCTGGTGCCGGGAGGCTGGGCGACGAAAGCATCAAGCCTTTCCGGGGACCGGGACGCCCCACGATCAAGAACTCGCCCGCTTGAAACGCGAATTGGCCCTCGTCACCTGGGAGCGGGATTTTTTAAAAGAAGCGGCAGCGTTCTTTGCCAAAACCTCACGGTAAGAGATGCCATGATTCAACGTTGTCGCCCCATGTTTCCCGTGCGTCTGATGTGTCGGCTGCTGCACGTCTCGCCGAGCGGGTATTATGCTCGGCAGCGCCGGTCTCCGAGCCCCTGGGCGCAAGATTGTCAGCGCCTGACGGCGGCGATTCGCACCCTTCATGCGGAGAGCGATGGCGTCTATGGCGGCCCCAAGATTTGGCAGAGATTGCGCCAACAAGGCGAAGGTGTGGAAAACATCGCATTGCCCGGCTCATGCGGCGAGAGGGGTTGCTGGGCATTCCCGCTCCCACCCGCTGGAAGCGGCGAAAATCTGGCGAACGACCGGCTGGGATCACCAATCAGCTCGCCCGAGACTTTACCGCACCGATGCCGAATACCAAATGGGTCAACGATATCACGTATATTCCCACGCAGGAAGTCTGGCTCTATTTGGCAGTCGTTCTCGATTTGTTTTCTCGGCAAGTGATTGGGTGGTCGATGCAGCCGCAACTGGGACGTGACTTGGTCATGCAAGCTGTCCTGATGGCCGTCTGGCAACGACGGAGTCCAGAGGCGGTGCTTCTCCATTCCGATCGAGGCACGCAATATACCGCACAGGAGTTTCAAGTCTTCCTACAGACGCATGGCATCGTCAGCAGCATGAGCGGCGTGGGGAATTGTTATGACAATGCGGTGGCCGAGAGTTTCTTTGGCTTACTCAAACGGGAGCGGGTTTATCGGCAACGGTACCTCACCCGAGCCGAGGCGCGAGCGGACATTTTTGACTACATCGAGCGGTTTTATAATCAGCAGCGGAGCCACTCCTTTACGCAGGGGTTGGCTCCGAGTAATTTTATGAGCCAACAGGCTCAACAGTCTTCTTTAACCTGTCCGTGAAACTGGGGAAGACCACTTTGCCCCGGCTCCGATGATACCACAAAGAATGTGTAAACTGCGCTGACCAATGGGCCCGCGCACAACCCACCAAGAACGTCCGCTGAAACCACTGCACTAATGCTCGGCAGAGGGCGGGCCTCAGACTTGTTTTCGCAAAGCTTCCGACCGCATATGTTTATCCAGCGAGAGATTGGCGACTAAGCGCTTCAACCGACTGTTTTCTTATCCCACCTGCCGGAGGCTCCGCAGTTCACTCACGTCCAGATGAGCGTATTTTTTCTTCCACACCTAAAACGTGGCCTCGGCCCCACTCAGTTGCCAACAGATGTCGCCCACCGGGGGGCTGGCTTTACTTTGGCGAAGAGCATAGATGACCTGCTCCTCCGAGAATGTTGAGCGCTTCATCGATCCCCTCCTTATCGGGTCGAACCACCGAAGCTACCATTGCCCTCTCGTTCTGCAGTGCTGTCCTTTTTGGGGGAGACGTCAAATATCACTGTCACCTTATTCTTGTGTATTTCTAGAAAGATTCTCCATGGGCAGTCCTCGCTCTTTCCAGCCTGACATGTGGCCGTCCAGATAGGCGATTTTTTTATACCCCATTGTCCAGAGGGCGAATTTACCGATCCAGGCCCTCGGGCCATGCTCGCAATATAGGACAATCCGGTCTTCCGGGTTGGCGTTGATCTCATCATGCCGGCTCCACACCGCATGAAAGGGCAAGTGCAAGGCGCCGGGCACATGCCCTGACTCATACTCGCCTTGAGTCCGGACATCCACAATTACGGGAGCTGTTCCTTGTTTAATGGCAGCCAGTAGCTGGTCTTGAGTCATATGAGTGGTTCCTTTATCCGTGCACGAAATAACCAGGATTGAGAGAAGGAGGATGATTGGAACCTCCTGCGTGCCGAAGCTCAACATGTCTTTTTGAATGGGCAAAAGGGAATTGTTCCGAGCACGAGAGCCGCTTGTACTCTATTGCATCAAAATGAGGGCTCACTGTCCAGGAACATGGTCAGGAGGAAAACCATGCCTAATGAGAAGTATAGGCTTCATAGATATTCGTAATTATCCCCTTGAAATACGTAAGCGGTGTTATGCTAGGATAGCGGGATGGGGCTTCCTGTCTGGTTGTCTAATCGCCTGGATTATTGTAGGGCCTGCACAGAATGGGGTCGGGCTGTGATTAGCTTGACCTTTGCAGGGATAGGCGGTCTTGTTGAGATTCGAGACGCCTTTAGCCTGCATGATTGGGCGCTCTTTAATTGGGTTCCTCCGATTCCATGGTACTACTGGATTATTGTTTCCCTGGTTCTCATTATTGCGTTTCTTTTTGAAGGAGGATTCAAGGCTTATCGGAAATTGCAAGACCAGCAAGAGCCGAAATTAAAAATTGAATATAATGAACGTGATCCAAGTTTGTTTTTTCCTGAAACAATTATTCCTACCTCCGGTGGTGGAGAAACAATAGAACGCAGAGCTTTAGTTCGTATTCATAATTCAAGTACATGCCAAGCTATAAAAAACGTAGAAATATATTGCGAGTCTATTCGTGTTCTTCGGGATGGAGAAAGTTCTTTTAAGATCACCTTTCCTGTCTCTCGACGCCCGATTATTATAAATCCAACCGACTACTTTACAAGTGGCATGGTGCGACAGTTAATTCAAGATTTCAATGGTCGCTATGAGACAGAACGACGGTTTGAAGTCCAGATAGTGCCAAAGCGGGCCTTTGGTCACCTATCGGGCTTAGAGTTTGAGATGAAAGTTTTAGTCAATGGGGAAATTGGACAACCCGCATTGGAAACATTCCAATTTGGCGAAAAGGATGGGGTGTTTTATTGTAAAAGGCTGGCTTAGCATGATCTTGTAGGAGGAGCGAAAATATGTCACGCGGGAAATATTTGAGCCTGGAAGAGGCTCGCAAAAAAGACAAGCAGGGGAAGGATCGGTTGGAGCAGTTCGCTAAAGAGCATCCCTCGAAAGGGGATAAGCCGCAATTCGATCGGTTGTTTCAGGCCATGGCCAAGCCTAATACGCCTAAACGGTCGAAAAAGAAGCCAACAGGCGGGGCCACATCAGGCTAGGCATTTTGCGAAGATTGTAGCGGAATTCAAATTCCCCAAGGTATTTGGCCGTATGCTGCTTGGAAATATGGATGTGGGTGCCCTTGATAGATCGCTTAATTTGGCTCCAGAACCCTTCTAAGCCGTTGACGTGGACGCCATTCTGAACATACTGCCCTGCCCCATGATTCACGGTCTCATGGGTATAGCCCTTATCTTTAATGGTTTCATAGGACGGCAATTCATCGGTGTGGATGGTTGAGCCTTTTTCTGATATGGGCCTCAAGGTGTGAATGAAGGGTTTTTCGCTTCACATCAGGAACTACATGCGTCATCACATTGCCTTCGCGTTCCAGCATCCCAAAAACGACGGTTTTTCCGCTGGCTCCCCGTCCACGCTTTCCCGGTCGTTTACCACCGATATACGTCTTGTCGGCTTCAACCGTGCCATTCAAGGGGGCGTTGCCGTCAATCTTGCCCATGTATTTCCGGATTTCATGCCCCATTCGCCAGGCAGTCTTGTAAGTCACGCCCAACTGCCGTTGCAATTCCTTGGCGGGGACTCCATGCCGAGAAGTCGTAAAGAGATACATGGCGTAAAACCATTTTTGCAGTGGGGTATGGGATGCCTGAAAGGGAGTGCCTGCCATCGGGTGAATATGATGCCCACACCAGGCACAGGCAAAAGCGGGCAGATCCTTGAGTTTGGAAAAGCGGCCATGCTTACGGCACTTCGGACAATTCAACGATTCACCAAAGCGTACCTTCATCAGGTGAATCAAGCAGGATTCATCGGTGGGAAAGTGCTTGAAGAATTCTTGAACAGTGTAGGCCATCGGTCTCTCCTTTGTTGGATAGAGAGACTATACCGAAATGGCTTACGTATTTCAATGGGATAATCGCGAAGATATTTGTGTTAAGGGCGGTTGTCCGGCTGCCCCAATTTCGGCGAAACTGTGGACAGGCAGAACCATTTACTTATAAGGAGGTGGTTTTAGAGATGGATATCGATGCGTTTCGGCAGATGGTGGCTAAGAAGCCGGATGGGTTTTTGGGTCGATACGGATTGGGAGACAAACTACTTCAAACCGGAGGAAGTCTGGAAGAGGCGGCAGAACACTTAAGCGTAGCCGTGAAAATCGATCCGCTGCATGTGGCCTCGCATTTTGCCTTGGGGAAGGCCCTCGCCGGTTTGAAGCGGAACGAAGAAGCGAAGGCGGTGTTGCATGCCGGGATTGAGGCGGCGCTCTCAGGCCGATCGAATGGGGGAGGAGACCTCGTTCCGGAAATGCGCACGTTGATTCAGAAGTTGGGTTAACGGTTTTTCTTGGGTTGGCTCTTTCAGAAGTATTCCTCACAATTTCTTGTATATATGTTGTGCGATGAGCGTGATGAATTTTTCCGCCGAGGATGAGAAGGGCATGCTCACTTCCACCACCACCGGTTTCTTTCTGACATAAATCCCGACATACCCAATGTTCTCGTCCCGGTAGTGGAGGGCCTCACCTCCGACCCCCGACAGGTTCGATGCGTCCGGGTGTAATGATGGAATACTGTCCCATGTGTCTCCGGGAAAGGTACGAATCTCAATGGGTCCCGAACCGTCCGAGAGTTCGTATTCGCAGGCGTGATCCCCCTCATCATACATGCCGCTTCGTTTCGGCTCGGAAACTTTTTGCCCAATCAGTTTGGCTAAGTCGTTCACCGTGATACGGGTGCAGGGATCGACAAGCGGTTTTTCGGTGGCTTGTGCCGGATGAGGGCCATCGGCGTGCAAACTGAGCAGGGTACCGAACATGATGAAAAAACAGAGAAACTTTGACGGGAAGCGGTATGGCATTGGCTCTCCTTGATGAATTTGGGTAGTGAATTTTGGCGGAATTTGGTATGGTTGGGGCTTTTCAAGAGAACCCATTGCTGATGGGAGAGTATAAATCGGAGTGTTTTTGATTGGCTATGGTTCCATCTCACGTTTGTCCGAACAAAGACGTGCAACGGGCATAGGCAGAACCCTCCTCACTGTTATTGACGAACGTGTGGCCTAGGGCATTTAATATCAATACCCCCATGTGTGAATAAGAACATTCATCATTCCCATCGAGGGCCTAAAATCTTTTTAGTGTCGTCTTTCGGAATTATTATTCTTCTCGGCTTATTGTGAGGTGGTTATGAAACTCGGCGTGGTTGGTTCTTGGAGTGTCGCCTTTATGTGCGTTCTCACCGGCAGCATGTGGTTCGGATTCTGGGGGCCGTCGGTCGCCTATGCCCAGGGCGATACCGGAAGCACTATGGTCATTCCCAAGGCCATTGAGGGGTTTGACGAAAGTAAAGTGAAAGCCGATCCCATCTGCGATTCGAGCCGCCGCCCGAAAATATCCAAGGTAGAACCGGATGAATTAAAGGTGGGGGATTCCGTGGTAATTACGGGAGAGGATTTCGGGAGAAAAAAAGAATGTTTCCATGGGGTCAGCTTCGGTTCTGAACCGGCAAAGACTTTTACGCATGTTGATGATGGGAAAGTGGAAGCCACGGTGCCGGAACGGGCTCCTTCCGGTCTGACCTTTTTGAACATTGTGACAAGTGGGGGGACGGCCCGAAAAGGTATTCTGGTCAAATGATTTGAAAGAAATCTCGGCTAGCACCAGAAAAATCGGTTGTTGAGGACAGGAAGTCATCAATGAGATTGGTGATGAGCTTTTGCAGTATGGGTGTGTGAGGAGTGAGGCTCTACTATAGATTTTCCGCTCTTATGAAGTAGCAAGCCGAGTTGGCATTGTTTGTGAGCTCAATAAAAAATGGGCAAAACGACTGGTTTAATATTATCACATCTGATTTGTTGTTTAGGTCTTTACGTCTAGGAAAATGACTCATTGGCTAGTTTGAGTAGTGAATAGATGGTTCAACCTGTAAATTTTAATGAGGAGAATAATTCTATCCCCATTTTCGAAGTCCTCGCCGTATGAGTCATAGCAGGGCAGCTGCGTTAAATGCCAGAAAATATTGGGAAATTGACCACTGCCGGCCCTCTACTGGCTGTAATAATTCACACTTTTACTTCGACCTATCCGTTGTTGTTTCGGCGGATGATCGTTCCTGCTCTCCAACATTAATCCCCACAGATCGGTAGGGAGGAAGTGTCGGTCGCGAGCCTGAGTGAGTTCGTAGCTTGACCGGTTTGTTGGAACACACCCGTTCAAGGCCGGTTAAAGCTCAGAGCCTTAAAGCTATTCCTCCCTGTCCCAGAATGTGCCATTGAACAGGATTATTGAAGAACTCCATCATTCAAGGCTGTTCCCTCTGTTCTCTAGACTTTTTTGTTCCAGGGTTTTTCATAGTCCTTAAGCTTCCTTACCTTAGTTGTCATGATGACCGTCGTGATAAAGCCAATCGCTTGGAGTAACCGGGCGATGTGATTGACCATTCCACTCATGTGAGTGAAAGTGCGGTACAGGCCTCCCACCAAAAAAGACAAATATTCTGTTTTGTTGATTGCATGAATCACTCAAGAACGAAGGTCTGTTATGAATACTGTTCTTACGATCTACCAATCGGAGAGAGAATTGGATTCTGTTTGGGCAGATAACCAGAAGATGCGGCAGGAACTTCATGATGGGCGAAATATTAATGACCAATGACGAACAACGATTCAACAGGATCGAGAATGGCTTGCTCATACACTAGAAGTCATTTTCCAAAGTCAGACACAAGGAACTTCCGGGTTCTCCGGTCCTTGTTAGTGTGGTTTGGCTGTGGTTCTCGAGCAGGCTAAAAAGAGAGCGAGCATCGACTTCTATCCACGAAGAGCGGTTTGATCGGATTTTGAAGAGTAGTAAGATTTCCGAATGATTTGGGGTTCGGAAAAAAACATGGACGAAAATATAGAATAATACTTTGGGGAAGAATTGGAATATGGCCTACATTCAATTAGGAGATACCGTATGAATTCACGATATCGGTACGCTTGAGGGTGGAACGGCTATTAGTTCCACTGAAGGACACAACCCCCCTGGAAATTCAACCGGGGCAATGGGTATTTTTTCGAAAATTTGAACAAGAAATACTTGGTACGGGTCTAGGGGAAGTTCAACACACTACCGTAAAGTCTGAGGAGGCATTCGTCCCGTATCGACAGGAGTTCGTTGCGGAAATGCTGGCGAAAAAGATTCTGTGAGCAAAACCAAGTGTAGAGCCAAGAATGAACGGCCGATGACTTGCTCTCTTTTAAAAACATGCAAATATTTAATAGGTTCTTCCATTCTATCTTCTATCTCTGTAGATGCACTCAAAGCGAAAGCCCTAAGTTCAATCATCGTCTTCCAGGAGAATCTTCTGAGAAGCATTTGCCAACATGAGAAACTAGACGATACCATTCAAGTAAGGCCGTCAAAACTGCATGAAACCTTAGCTTTTGGCCAATCCTAGTCCCTGAAGGCGTGAAACGGTGTCTCAGATATCGACATTAGCGTTTGATCTGGAAGAAAGTTCCGGTCAAGGTCATGGCATGGTAGCCTTTGTCGATCCGAAGTCCCATCAAATTGTCGAATGTAACGATTCACTCTCTGAGGCCTTGGGGGTAGCCAAAACTCAGATTTTGGGGGAAACCGTTTTTCAAGTTTTTACATCGAAGTCCAGGCGGTCGGCGGAAAAGGTTTATCGATCATTTCTAAAAACTCAATCCGTTTCGGAGGCGGAACTGGAGTTGGAAGATACGGATGGCAAGGGAATTCCTGTTACTCTCAGGCTTTCCGGTGCTCGGGATGAAAAAGGAAAAATTCATTGTACAAGATTTTCCTGGCATAACATTTCGGACTTAAAAAAGGAAACGAACCGACTTCGGGAGAAAGTGGCGCTTGGTCTACGGGAGGTAAACAAACGTGGGAAACATCTACAAAAGGAAGTCGAGAGGCGAAAAACGACTCAGAGCAAGTTGAGAAACACGGTGACCTTGTTGCGTCGACGAGCCAAAGAAACCCGCATTTTGGCCAAGCGGGTGATCGGCATTCAGGAAGCTGAGCGCCGACGTTTGGCAAGAGATCTACACGATGAAACTAATCAAAAGTTGGCATTCTTGAGTCTTCAGGTTGCGGGTCTGATGCAAGGCCTGCCTATGAAGACCGACCAATTACAGCAGCATTTACAATCAGTGCTTGACAATATTAGTTCTCTGGCCAATGAAGTCCGCCAACTGGCCCATCAACTTCATCCCGCTGTTCTGGAACATTTGGGCTTTGTTGAGGCGATGGAAGCGTATATTGCGGAAATTTCGCAGAGCAAAGAATTCGAGATTGTCTTTCGGCATCGGAACGTCCACAAAACGATCCCGTTGGAACTCTCGTTATGCTTATATCGTGTGGCCCAAGAATGTTTAGGGAATGTGATCAAACATGCTCATGCCCGCACGATTCAACTATCTTTCGTGGGATTTGCTAAAAGTCTCCGGCTATCCATACGGGATGATGGGATAGGCATGACCCCTAAGCAATTCAGAGGTTTATCGCAAGGGTTAGGTTTTGTCAGCATGCGAGAGCGGGTTCGACTGGTCAAAGGACGTCTGCGTATTAAAAGTAAACCTCGGAAGGGAACGGAAATCCATATCACCGTTCCGCGTGTAGAGAATATATCATGACAAATCCCCGAATCGTAATAGCGGATGACCACCTCTTGGTGGCCGAAGGGGTGGCCAAGCTGCTCCGACCGGTGTTTCACATGGTCGACATTGTGGCTGATGGTCAGGATCTCTTGTCTTTTGTTCAGTCCGACCCGCCCGATTTGGCCATTATTGATATTTCATTGCCGACTTGTAACGGGTTTGATGCCGTACGGGAAATTAAAAAAAATCACCCCACTGTCAAAATGATTATGCTCACCATGCATAAAGAATCTGATTTCATACGACAAGCCTTCCAGGCCGGAGCTTCGGGCTATGTCCTAAAGGACGCGGCAGGCTTGGAGTTGCTGCAGGCAACAAAGGTCGTCTTGCAGGGAGGGAGATATCTCCCCCCGAATATTCCCAAGCCCGATAAAGTGCTTTCTTCGGATTCCGGCCCTACTGGCCAAACCGATTCGCAAAAGATACGCTTGACGTCCAGGCAAAAAGTCGTGCTTCAATTGCTGGTTGAGGGAAAGACCAATAAGGAGATGGCTGATGTTCTCAAACTTTCATTGAAAACTATTGAATTTCATAAAACACGGATTAGGAAAACCGTTGGGGTAAAGAATACCGCTGAGTTGACGCAGTATGCCCTTCAGCACCACCTCGCAATTTTGTAAGCAGCGGTTTTTTTTCAGAACCCATCTTCCAAAATATTTTGGTCCATGGCATATTTGGTTAATTCGGCTCTGGATTTTAGCCCCAGGGCTTGCATGATATTGGTTGTGTGAAAGGCGACCGTACTGTGCGATATTCCCAACTGTTTTCCGATGTCCTTAGCCGTCACCCCCTGGGCAAGGAATCCCAAAACCTCCCTTTGCCGTGCGGTCAATTCCCCTTTTAATGACTGACAGGGAATGCCTTCAATCTGTTGCAAAACGGTTCCGCGAACTTCCTGTGAAATGTTCTTCGAAAGATAATATCCATTTTTCATTACCGTATTGATCGCATCCACAAGTTCAGAGGCCGCATTGTGTTTCAGAACGTATCCCGCCGCTCCAACCTTAAAGGCTTTCATAACAAAAGTTGGCTCGGTATGCATGGTGACAAACACGATTTTCATAAAGGGTAAGCGCTGTTTTAATGTTTCCGCAATAACAAACCCATTGACCGGTTGAAGAGAAATATCGAGAAGAAGGACTTCGGGCTGGAGCGTTATTGACGCTTGTATTGCCTCGTTTCCATTCTGAAATTCTCCAAGAATATGAAATTGCTCTTTTAGGAGAGCTCGGAGCCCTTGGAGGACGAGTTTATGGTCATCTACTATGACGATACGGATGAAATGCTTCATTATGCGATAGGGAGATGGATAACTTCACCATCCGATATTCCAGCAGGTTATGCGGAACATCGGAAATTATCAATCCCCTCCGACCTTCCGTGCATAAATTTTATGAGGTGGAAGGTTGTTTGCAACCCCCGTAAGTTCGAGACATTCTGTGCTTCCGAGCCCAGCATCTAGGAGGAAATGCCTCCTAGATGCACGCTATTGTTGCCTCATGGTTGAGGTTGAGACTCTGAAAAGATTATTCGCTCTCCAACGGAATTTGGCATTAATTGGTTTTCTCCATGTTCTCGTTCTTTTCCTCCATCCGTTCTTCCTCTAATAGGCTGGATTGTGTCCGTAGTTTCATATCTTCATTCCCTTCCCGACTTGCCGCATTCAAAGCCTTTTGCTCAAACCAAAGATTTCTCCCCGGATCGTTGGCAAGGGATTGCCCTGTCACCGGACTCTTCAGTGGTTTCATCGGATGTCCGGGGTGGTCCGGCAACATCGCAGGATTACCAAAAGCCACCGTCATCATGAAGGCAAATACGCAAGTAAAGGTCAGACTGCCGAGTAAAACGGTCGTTCGATTTTTCATGATCGGTTTGATAACTCCTCCCTCATTCTATTTCATGAGAAAACTGATGAGATCCAAAGACAACCTTCTTAGACCTACCAAATTTTCATGATTTACTGTTCAATCAAAACTGGCAATTCGCGCTCTGGGTTTTGTGTAACTCCTCCTCCTTTCAAAAAGGTTGATGAACAACGAGGAATTTTCAAAAACCTGGTTGAGAATTTTCAGAAACTAGGTTTAGGCTATCCTTCCTCGACAGAGGAAGAAACTGGGAAAAACCCTAGTCAGGTATTTTTAGTCTAAGTTTGATGGATTGTTTTTTGCGGGGTCTTTTCAGTTGATGTGGGAGTCGATCAGGGTGAATGGGAGCAGAGCGGTAGAGAAGTGGTCGGAGGAAGAAAAGACCATTCACAATAAGTCCGATACTTGGTTTCTGAAGATCGTCAGGCGGTCTCTTGTATTTTCTGTCGATGTTGATTGGAAAGGTAGGTCAGGCCCTTTGAAAGTGTTTGACGCCAGGCATTTTCCAAGTTCTCCGACCATTTGGGATCACGGGATTTGAGCGTAGTGAGGAGACTCTCAAGCCACGGTGTATACATGGAAGACGGCAGATCGATCTCCCGATGATTGTGGGCCAGGTTGGCCAGGATCAGATCACTCCCCTTGGCCCCCCTGTGAAATTGGATGGTGGCCACGATCTCAGCCAACATCAAGGCTTTTCGTTTTTCCGCGTCGCCACCCTTCAAAATCATGTCAATGGTGCGGTCACTTTTCGTGAAATTTTCATAAAAATGATTCAAAAAGGCAGGATCCAATCCGACCCGCGCAAAACTTAATTCCGGTTCGGTCCGGAGAGAACCGGATTCCTGTGCGGCTACCCAATGCACAGCAATGGCGAACCCCCAACATCGAATGGAGGCGCGAGTTAAGGTCCCGAGAGAGGATTCATTTTTCTGACAGACCCCAGCCATTTCTTGAATGTTTTGTTGAATCGTCTCGGTGGTAGCTGATTGTTGGACGGTGGCGGCAGCAATTTGGGTCATTTGATCGGTGACCTGATTGACGGAACGAATGATCCGATTGAGGCTTGCACTTGATTGTTGGACCAGTCCCAGTGCCGAAGAGGTTTCCTGAGTTCCTTTCTCCATGACGCCTACCGCAAATCTGGTTTCATCCTGCATGGACCGAATCATGTCCGTAATCTCTTTGGTCGATTTGGTGGTGCGTTCGGCCAGCTTACGCACTTCATCAGCCACGACCGCAAACCCACGGCCTTGTTCCCCGGCCCTGGCGGCTTCAATGGCGGCGTTCAACGCCAACAAATTCGTCTGGTCCGCGATTTCATCAATCATGTTTGTGACAAGCCCGATTTCGTCAGACCGTTGAACGAGCGACTTCATTTTTTGTTGAGACTCCCCCACGATTTCCGCTAACCGGGTCATGCTGGTTGTGGTGTTGGTGACCACTTGACCGACATTGTTGGCTTCCCGATCGGCTTCCCTGGTCAAGGTGGCCGCGCTTTGAGCATGTTCGGAAACGCCATGCACCATGTGGGCCATCTCCGTGGATGATGAGGCTGCCGTTGTGGCTTCAAAGGCCTGACGATGAGTGGCTGGTGGTCATAGGGAAGAATTTGGCTCATCACGATCGTGGCCAAATTCGCCACGCCGGCGCTGGCTTGTTCCATCTGCCCGTTGACTTCCTGTAGCCGATCAAGCACGGCATTATAGGCTTTAGCTAAAGCGCCGACCTCATCGCGGGAATGCACGTCCACCCGTTTATGCCATGTGGATGCCTGACCAATGGCTTCAATGGAGTCCTTGAGGATTTCCAGAGGCCTCGTTGTCATAGATCCAAAGATCCATCCTAGTGCCACAGATAAGAGAAAGATTGCCGCAGAAATCCATAGCGTGGTCATGATAATTTGACGATTCAGCAAGTTGATAGGCGCAAATGCCTCCGTCTCGTCAATTTCGCTCATGATGGCCCACTGTAACCCCGCGATATTTAACGGGGCATAGGCACTGAGAACCGGGATCTGACGATAATTTGGGAATCTGGCAAAATCCATTTTTCCCGCCATGGCTGCTTGTGTCCCCTGAGTGCGGACAGACTGGAGTCCGATGGAGGTGTTTTTGGCCGTAATCAATTCAATGGCATGGTCAGGAAGCCCGGCCATCCTAATCGCGGCCAAATAACTGGGCATGTCTTCGATGAGGAACCGGCTCTGGTTTCGCATCGTGTAGTCGGGACCAATGAGATAAGTTTCTCCGGAATTTCCAAGTCCCACACGTTTCCAATCTCCCTGATTGGTCATGATGGCGTTAATCCGGTCGATCGGCATTTGAAAAATCAGCACGCCGACCTTGTCCGACCCGTCGAAAATTGGAGAGGCGATAAACGATGCCGGGTCTTCATAGGAAGGCGGATAAGGAGCAAAATCCACAAGGGTTGCCGTTTCTGGATTCGTTGAAGCATTAGCTTCGCGAAAGACCTGTCCGATTCCGGTTTGGGCATAAGGCCCGTCAATCAATGACGTGGAGTAATCCAATTCTTTGAAGACGGTATACACGATATCCCCCGAATCCGGATCCACTAAGAAAATGTCGTAATAGCCGAATGTTTTCAGGAAGTCGCGGATATGCGGATGATAACGCTCATGCAGTTGACTGTAAGTCGTGCCGTCTTCGGAAACGGACAACTCGTCTTTTCTCCCCAATGGATGGGAATTAGCCTGGATATAGTGATATTGCAGTGCGATGGAATCGTTATCCAACTCCCCAAAATACGACAGAGCCTTTGAGGGTTGATGAGGATTTCGCCGGACATATTCCTCACTGAAGTCCTTTTGATAATAAGTAGCCAGGGCGGACTTCCAGGATTGAATATCTTGCTCGGAGGCTGGAACTTCATTTCGGAAATTTTTGAAGGCCGGCTTGAAGTCCTTCATGGCTTCAATGATCATTCGATCGTTGGAAAAGGTTAATACCTGATCCTGTATTGTGCGAAAATAGGCTTCGATTCGGCTCTTTTGCATTTCTCTGATCGAAGTCAGTTGATTCTTGGCCTGTTCTTCCAGAACCAATCTGGCCTGTTGATTGGCCTGCCAGGTAATAATCGATCCCGCCATTCCAACCGGAACGACGGCAAGAAAAATGGACCCGACGATCAGTTTTGATTTCAGTGTCATGGAATTTCTCTTAATAGAAAAAAGAGATTGGCGTCACACTCCTTAAGGCCTGCTTGAAATCCCGCATGTGTTCCATGAGTTCTTACAACAGGGCCAAATGAGAAAAGAAAGAGGCTATCAATCCCAAATCACGTAGCTGGCGGTCAAATTCCTGCTTCTGCACAGATCTATTCGTAGTCGATCCATGAGGCGTCCACGAGATCGGTTTTAGAGTGGATACCAATGGCCTCAGCGACTTGTTGGTTGAACTCGATTGTATTCACATAGAATGATATTTGTTCTTGTTAGGATTATTTTCGGTTGTTTCTTTGCAATTCTTGAGAAGTCCTGCCGTCGGGAGCGAAAATCTTATGGAAATTGCCGACTGCGTCGGGGGCACATTACGTAGAGGAGGAAAAAGTGTTTCGTGACTGTTGTGCTTCTCTTGGGTATTGACCCTGCCAATGAAGCTGCTCCCTCAATCCTCCTAATGCCTTTCGATAGGCGTTCACACAAATTTTTCGACTAGCTCTGTTGCCAGAGGGTCAGGACAGCGGGTTGCGGGCGTGGGCGAAGGGGATGTTCGTGGATATAGCATCCCTGGCAGACTAATCCCGTGGCTTCAACGAGATGATGTGCTACCCGAGCTTCCGCGAGGCTGTGATTGATCATGGCGAAAGTTCCCCCAACAATCAGATTGTTGGCTACCCGGGCCAGGATGGCGTTGGGATCAAAGAGGCTGAGCGGAAGTCGCCAGGCGAGCAGAGGTTGGGGAGTGACAAAGGGAAACCAAGCGGAAATGAAGTGTGCGGACTGATTGAACTGTCGGTAATCGGCGACCACGTAGTCGGTGCGAGGCAGGTCTTGAATATGGCCACGGGCATAGTCAAGACGACTGCGACCGTTGCAATACAGTCGATAGCCGTCCACTTCCACCCCGACGAGACGTATCGGCTGAAAAAATGTAGATAAGGCTGCGGCATAGGCGAAGTTTGCGCTTCCAAGATCACATACGTGTTGGCCTGTCGGTACTGCCCATTTCAAGGCGTGTTTCGCACGGTCCAGAAGATCCAAATAGGCATAGTTGAGGAATGCGGTCTCCGGCGGCAAGTTGGCTTCAAACCGCCGATGGTAGATGGCCGCAAGGTCATCGACTCTTCGGAATTGAGCGTTCGTCAATTGTGTCAGAGTTCCGGTTGATTGCTCCCGAAAAGTCCCGCGAGACCATCTTAAGGCCTGGGAGGCTTCATACCACACGCGGTGATACCCGGACCGGAGTCGGTCAGTCAGAGAGAAGTGGGGTTGAGGATGAGAGCTCACCCTGGCTGTCGGTAGCTTGGGGTTGTGTCTGTTCAAGATACCAAGAGGGGATGCCCTCTTCCATTGGTTCGTACCGTTCTCTATCCCTTGTCGGATAGTGAGAGATGTCTCTTAATGCGTTCACGGCTGAAAAAAATTCACATGCATTCAGCGGAAGACGAGGATGGGGTGAGCAGAATGATGGATAACCGTGTGAGACACGCTTCCCAATACGAATCTGGTGAGGGTCGACGGATGATGTATTCCCAGCATCATCGCATCCGGATTCAATAATTTGGCCTCTTCCAGGATCGTGGATGCCGGGCCACCCAGACTGACTAACGGGTTGACTTGGTAGGAGCTGGTTTGAATCTGGCCGACAGCTCGATCCAAAAACTCTTCGGCACTTTTTAACGCCTGTTCCACTTTTTCTTCTGAGGCGGAGGCTCCCCCGCGCAAGAGAGAACGGGGAATGGGGACTACAGTCAGAAGAGTGATCGAGGCGCCATTCGGAAATGGGTGTTTCTGGAGAAACCGGGAGATCCGTTCAATGTCTTCCTCTCCTTGAATCGCCGCTAGGAGGTTCCTGATGTTGTCCAAAGGGCTATTCACGACCAGAACGGGACATGGGGCATGGGTGAGAACGCGCTGGGACACACTGCCTAAGAGCAATTCACGCATCTGACCTTTTCCTCTCGCGCCCATCAGAATGAGATCTATCCGTTCTTCCTTGGCCACAGACATAATTATTTCAGCAGGGGCGCCTTCCTCCATTCGTGTCCGTGGGGCACATGGGACTGTGGAAAGCAGTGAAAGAGATTGAGTTAAAATGTGTTCTCCTTCTTCTTGCATCGCTTGTTGAGCCATGCCGGTCATGTCATGGGCGATTTCAGGTCCTAACATCGAAAAAGTCAGTCGGGGAAGATCGACGACATGCAGTATGGTGAGATGGGTGATCGAAGCCAGTGTGGCCACCGCTCCGGCGGCAAAGGTTGATTGTTCTGAACCATCAACGGCAAGAAGGGCACGCATAGGGAGTGTCCAGGGTATATGCGAAGGATAGGCGTATTATAGGCGAAGTGGCCGTTTGGGCCAAATTCTGATTCACGCTTTACAAAACGAACGGACTCATGAGTTCTTTAAAGTTTAATCATATCCGCAAGTGCTCGTGTGAGCCGGGATTGGGGATCTTGGCGGAAAATTTTTCTAAGCATGGCATACAGTTGTGGATGCTGACGTTGCATTTTATCGGGATGTTCAAAAAAATATTCAGCCGCGACGGCAAAAAATTCTCCTTCGTTCGTCAGCCCATACGGATTCATATCGGAGTGTCCTTGTCGCATTCGCTCCATTTCTGTCCGAACCAATTCCAGCCATGGTGCGATGGCTCTTGCGGGAAGAGCGATTTCCGGGACACCATCCACGACGCCATCCGATTTGTCCAATAAATGAACAAATTCGTGAATACCCACATTATGTCCATCCTGTGTGTGACGGAATCCTTGCAGAAGCTCCGGCTTTGATAGAATCATCATTCGGTTCATGGCTCCGGAACCTACCATTCCTAGAATGGATTTTTCCGACTCCTGATTGGTTTGATAGTCTTCGGTAAAGGAGTGTGGATAAATGAGAATTTCGCTGATTTGTTCCCACTCCCATCCGGGAAAGCCGAAAATGGGAATGATGGCGCTGGCCGCTACCAATAATCGTACGGTATCATCAATCGATGTGTTGATGCCGGTGATGCGCTTTTCTTTCAGGAAAATATGCGCTTCCTCTCGAAATCGTTGTTGCTCTTCGGCATTCAGGGTCCGATAAAAGGAGACTTCTTTTTCGAGAATGTCATGCCAATGTGCGGGAAACGGCGCTTGCCGGATGACAGCCCGTCGTCGTAGCCGTCGGGTGAGGAAGTAATACAAGCCAAAGCCCGCAGGAACAATCAAGGCAAGGTGGAACCCGACCTCTAACATTGTCGGATGAACGGGAAGGGAAACCGCCAAAGCCAGAAAGCCTACTACCCCGGTCAATACTCCTGCCAATTGCCGCGTGAGGCGTTCCAGTCGGAAGCGATCGTCGCTCTGAGGATTGGTGGAATTATATTGGAGATTCCCCCTGGAATTCGTGGAATTTGTCATGGTGTTCGTGCATCAGGAAATGTTGTGTAATGGTCAGTTTATCAAAATGGGCAGTTGGAAACCGGTGGATGTGATCGAGTGTCGGTCACAAATACCTCCCCTTCCGCAATGGATCGCAATTTTCTCGACGTTTGATACAGTATAATAGTTGCCATGCTTTAAAAATCATTTTTGACCTCTCATGGAGAAAGGGGGCAGAGAATATGTCATACCGAATGATTGATGGGAGGTCAAAGTTCTTGTGGATGGAATTGGTTGTTTTGATAAGCGTATTCTTGAGTATTCCAGCTTGGCCACAGGACATCTCATTGCCTACCCCACGAGAAACCGTAGAAAAGTGGTTGCAAGTTTATCCTTCGAATTTAGAGCAAGCCGCCGAGATGACCACAGCCGGGTTTCGGGAGGGGGCTTCAAAAGGGGAATGGGTGGCCATCCGAGGGCCGTTTCTGAACAATTTAGGAATGAAGTATGTCCGGGCCAAAGTGGTGCATGAAGAAGTGGTTGGAAAGGAGATGCATGTGATGGTCCATGCACATATTATTACGTCAATGGGAGACCATCCACAGGATGAATTGTATATTTTGGTGTCTAACCCGGATGGCGGTTGGTTGATCGATCAGGTGGAAGTGTATACGGAAACCTTTAATCGACTGCCTTGATCATCGGCAATAGACAAGGTATGAGGAATTGGAGCCCGGAACTCTGTTTTTCTGAATTCGGACGGAAGGAATGGCTGACGCCAGATTTTTCTTTCTGATTTTCCCGTATGATTCTTGTATGATGTTTTGATGGTTCTCCAATAACCGGATTTTGCTCTCTTCCTTAATATATTCATACATTTTTGAATGAAAGATAGTCGACCGTCTCCTTCCCGTTTGGGCGGAACCATCAAACGACTTCCGCACGAATTACCTTTCCAACTTCATGTTTTGTCACCTGGACAGATCGTGGTGTTGGCCGGGGCTGTAGCCATTCTCGTGGGAACGGCTCTGCTCCTGCTGCCTTGGGCCACGATGCCATCCACACAGCTCACTCTTATCGATGCGATATTTACCGCTACCTCGGCTGTGTGTGTGACCGGCCTCATTGTGGCCGATACCGCCGAAGATTTTACCCTATTCGGGCATGTCGTCGTCTTGATTCTGATTCAGATCGGGGGGCTCGGGTATGCCATCCTGGTAACCATGTTGCTGTTGACTATCGGTCGACAAATAGGGTTGAGGGATCGAATGATGATGGCGGAAGCGTTGAGCACTCTCAATCTGGAAGGGCTTGTGCGCCATGCCAAAGCAATCGTGATATGGACATTGACTCTGGAACTGATCGGGGCGGTCATTCTCAGTGTCCGATTTGTCAAAGATTATCCATTTGGTCAGGCGCTCTACCATGGCATTTTTCAGGCGATCTCTGCCTTTAATAATGCAGGATTTTCTTCATTCTCCACGAATTTAACGGCCTACCAGTCCGATGTGACGGTGAATCTGGTGGTCGTACTTTTGATAATTTTTGGTGGGTTGGGATTTATCGTCCTCATCGATGTCTCGCAAATGTTACGACGAGAACGATATCGGCTGCACACGCATTCCAAATTGGTCTTGTTGGTGACCGGTCTTCTGATTGTCGGGGGAACGACCAGTATAGTGCTTCTGGAATGGGGGAATCCTCACACATTGGGAGACCTTGGATGGTCGGATAAGGTTTTGGTAGGGGCCTTTCATGCGATATCCGCCAGGACGGCCGGGTTCAATACGCTTGATCTGAGCCACCTAACCAATGCTTCTCTGTATCTTTTGGTTATCCTGATGTTTATTGGCGGATCTCCTGGTGGAACGGCCGGGGGCATCAAAACCACCACGTTTGGGATTATCGGGATTTTTGTCTGGAGTACGCTTCGACACCGTGAAGACGTGGAGTGTTTTTGGCGTCGAGCGCCAATGGTCATTGTCCATCGGGCCTTGTCCTTGGCGATTCTCTCGATGGTCCTTTTAACCTTCTTTACCTTGATACTCAATATGCTGGAATCCCATCACTTCCTCTCCATGATGTTCGAGGTCGCCTCGGCGCTCGGCACGACCGGGTATTCGGTTGGGAACGGGGGCGTATTGAGTCTTTCAGCCTCTTTCTCAACTTTTGGAAAACTTATTATTATTTTCTGCATGTTTATCGGACGCTTTGGTCCCTTGTTGGTGGGCCTTGGATCTTTTCGGGATCGCAAAGCCAGATTGTATCGATTCCCGGAATCCAAGATTTCGATATGCTAACTCCGGTATGGCAGAGAATGCATCACATCCTTGTTCAGTGGGATTTCCTACACAGAAGTGGGGCACCAGAAGGTCATAGCACCTTTTAGGCATTCATGGCTCGACGTGATGCTAGGTTGTGACAACTCGAATCGTTCGAATTTCCTCAGGCTTAATCTTCTCCACTCAACCCCAAGCCGATCCAAGCGCGCAACAGATCGTGGCGAGTAATTGATCTCACCACATTTCCCCCATTGATGACTGGCAGGACTAATAAATGGTGCTTTTTCATGATTTTTACCGATTCCGACAGGGACGTGGAATCTTTAACCGATACCTGATCAACATTCATAATGTCTTTGGCCTTAAGCTGGTGGAGATCTTTCCCGGAATCGATGGCGTCTAGGAGATCAAATTCGCTGATGAATCCCAGGAATTCACCTTGTTGGTTCACCACAGGCCCACCTGAAGTGTGGGTCGATACTAATTCGACAGCCACCGAAAGTGCCTCCTGATTGGGAGAGAATTGAAGAGAGTTGGTTCCGACAATTTCTCCTACGGTTTTGAATCCGCCTTCTGGAACGCCTTGTATGCTCATGTTGATATCTCCCTTGTCAGAAATTTTTGAAGAGCTGAAGGACCGGATAATGGGATTCCTCAAGGAAAACGAACGTTTGGTTTGTTGTAGAGATCCTTTTGCTTATGTGACATGCTGTATGGACGACCCATTATGAGGTGGATTGGTAAGTGGAGCTGAGGGTGGCAATTGTACCCTGCGGCTGCTTTTGGGATTCTGAATATACCGATGAATAATGCCCAGAAGTATTTTCTGGTCAAATGGCTTTTCCAGAATGGTAATGGCCCCTGCTCGTAAAGCTCGTTTTTGAATCTGGTCAGTCAGAGTGCCGGTGATCACAACCGCCGGTGGTAATGGACAGTTTTCCCGTGAGAGCTGCTCTAATAAGTCGCACCCGCTCATATATGGCATCTGAAAATCGGTAATCACGAACCCAAAGGAAGATCTTCGAATCATCGCCAAGGCAGTTTTCCCATTGTTGGCCTCTAGGCAACAGTGTCCGTAGCTTTCCAAAAGTAACCGAAGGAATTCCCGGTACATAGAATCGTCATCGACAATCAGAATGGGCTGAGATGCAGGCAGTGTGGGTGTTTCCGTCAAAAGAGGGTTCATGAGTGAGAGCATGATTTCCCCCTGGCTCTTGTTAAGAGTGTTGGACTGAGAAGATTTCATGTCCATTGATCCTATTGGTATCTTTTGTTTTTCAAGTGCAACCGGTATGCCTTGACGATGGTCAAATGTCGATCGGAAATTTTCCAATGAATTTGCACTGTTCTCTTGAACATGCCGGAATAGAAAACTCATTATTCTCAATGAATGAGCGAAATAGCACAGAACTCTTTGATCAAAAAGGCACGGAACGATGTGATCTGGAGAGCAGGAAGGGAGTAGGTTTGTCAGGCTTGGAGCCCCTTTGCATACATGACGAGAAATTTTCAAGAACGTTTCCAGTGTTGGGTATGGCAACAAGCACTGAATGGACCCCTCGGGTTGAGAAAACCATTTTGAACTGTTGCACCGCTGTTGGCGATCAAAAGGAATGAAAAATAATTTTCGGTGATAGAAGAAAAACCGTCTTGGGCGTGAGGATCTCTCTCGTCAGAGAAAGGTCAGTTCTCTCATTCACGTGCGGCCATTCCGGGCTTTTTGCCGGAAAGTGGATGACGATGGACGACCCTAGGGTTTCCTGGAGACTGAGGGACCGGCTCCGATAGGGTGTTGTTTCATGTTACCGAGAATCTGCTTCAATTCGATTTTAAGTTGTTCCAATAATCCTTGGATTTCCGACAGTGCACCCTGACGGCAATGTCTTTCGATTTGTCGGGACAGGTCACGTAAGGATTCTACTCCCATGTTGGCACAGATACCTGTTAATCCATGAACCACGTCTTGGGTCAGAGAGAGATTCCTTGCGGCCAGTGCGTCATCCAGGTCTGATACGCACGTTTGCACGTCATGAATAAACTGGTTCACCATTTTTGAAACAAATTGGTCTCCCCCTAAACTTCGAAGCTCCTGCAAGGTTTTGGAATTCATGCCTGAATATGTGATAGGAGAAGGGTGTTGTTGATCCTGAGATGGTGAAAAAGTTTTCTGCTCCGTGCTATGTGAGATGGAAGCGTGATGGGGGATCGGTTGGGTCCCTACTTCCTGATCGACTTCAAGGATGGGCGTCGCCTCTGCCGGTAGCCATTTGGCAAGGGCGTTTTTCAACATCTCCGGACGAATCGGTTTGGAAAGATAGTCATCCATACCTGCGTTGAGACACCGTTCCCGATCTCCCTCCAAGGCATTGGCCGTCATGGCGATAATGGGCACATGATGGATTTTCGGGCGAGTTTCTCCGCTTGAGGATTCTATTGTTACGTTGGCTTCCTGCAAGCGGATCAAGCGAGTGGTTTGGAATCCATCCATTTCGGGCATTTGGCAATCCATCAAAATCAGAGAAAAGTGTATTCGGTTCACCGCCTCCAAGACTTCCGTCCCGTTTCCCACAACCTCCGCTCGATATCCTAAACGCTTCAGCATCAGGACGGCCAATTGTTGATTGACCGGGTGATCATCGGCGACCAAAATATGGATTCCTTTACGAAACTCCATTTCTTGAAAAGGATGTCGGGTAAGACGAGACGGTTCGCCAGAAGATATGCCATCTTTGGCTAAGCCCAGTACAGTGGATAGGCAGGCTTTGAGTTGAGCTTCCCGAATGGGTTTGGTCAGATAACCGGAAAATCCGGCTGCCTGGGCTCTTTTCGCTTCGTTTCGTTGTGCCAGAGATGCTAATAAGACAAGGGGCAAAGAGGTCAATTGAGGATCGGACTTAATGGTTCGAGCGAAGGTAAGGCCGTCCATGTGCGCCATGACCATATTGAAGATAGCCAGATGAAAGGGGTTCTGTTGTTGATTGGCATCCCTGAGAAGACGTAACATATTTTGTGGAGAGGACGCTCCCACAGCCGTCATGCCCCAATGGGTACAATATTGGGAAAGGAGCATTTGGTTCATGGGGTGTTCGTCGAGATAACACACTCGGAGTCCTTGCAAGACCGGTGGTGATGGAAGCTCTCTTCTGTCAATGGATTGCTTCAAAAATTTGACGGTAAACCAAAAGGTGCTTCCCTCTCCTGCCCGACTCTTCATCCCTATTTCTCCGCCCATTTTTTCTACCAGTCGTTGGCAAATGACGAGGCCGAGGCCGGTTCCTCCATATTTTCGAGTGGTGGAACTGTCGGCTTGGGAAAAGGCCTGGAACAAGCGGGTTTGCGCTTCTTCAGAGATGCCAATTCCCGTATCCTTGACTTCAAAATGAATGGTGATGTCTTCCGATGTTTCCCGGAGTTTCCGAACCCAGAGTGTCACTTCACCCTGTTCGGTAAATTTCAGCGCATTGCTGAGCAGGTTGAGCAGAACTTGCCGTAGTCGTCCGGGGTCGCCACAGATGTCGGTCCATACATCCGCAGAAACCAGGCTGGCGAATTCAAGATTCTTGGCGCCGGCTTTTTCCGCTAACAACTCCAGGCTTTCTTCAACCGCCAACCGGAGATCGAAATCGATGGTCTCCAATTCCAGCTTTCCGGCCTCAATTTTAGAGAAGTCCAAAATATCATTGATGATGGTAAGGAGTGCTTCAGCAGAACTTCGCACCGTTTCCGTAAACATTCGTTGTTCCTGAGATAGCTCGGTATCGAGGAGCAGTCCGGTCATGCCAATGACCCCATTCATAGGGGTGCGAATTTCATGGCTCATCGTAGCCAGAAATTCACTTTTGGCGTGCGCCGCTTCGAGGGCCTGATCGCGAGCGGAAATCAAGGCGTTTTCCGCCGCTTTCCGTTCAAGAAATTGTCCGATTTGTCCGCCGATGGATTCCAGCATTTGTAACGTATTGAAGTCGGGTTCACGAATTTCTCCGCAAAAAAATTCCATAAGGCCCAACACGTCTCCCTTGAACATAATCGGAAATGCGAAGGCTCCGTGCAATCCTGCCCGTCTGGCTATCGTAGCCCGAGGAAAATTTGAGGCATTGACCACATCGTTAATCCAGATGGGTTCTTTCCGTGCCCAGACTTGGCCCGGCAGACCGACGCCCATAGGAAAGGCCGTCCCTTTCGTGGCTTCTTCAAATTCAATCAAGGATTCGGACGGAGAAGTCCATACCTCGATGCAGCGCATGAGTTGTTGGTGATGATCGAGTTGCCAGAGTTCTCCTGTTTGCATGTGCAGACTCAAGCAAACCGACTGGAGAATTTGGGGGGCAACCTCGGCCAGAGAACGGGCATTTGCCAGAACACGGGAGGTTTCGTACAAAGTGGAAAGACGAGTGGCTGTTTGTGTGCGTTCCCGGATATGAATTTCCAAACGTTCATTGGCCTTCGCCAATTCTTTCGTGCGGGTATTCACACGCTGCTCTAATTCCTCCGCCGCCTGCCTGAGGTTAGTATTGGCTTGATAGAGTTCTCGACTTTTCGCTTCGAGAAGCGTTTCGGCCTCACGGCGAGCTGTTTTTTCGCGGTCCAAGCGGCGTTGGAGCCGTTCTATCTCACTCATGGATCCTCAGTCTCTAGGCCTTGGTTAAGATAAATCGAACGGTCTGTCCGGATTCAACCTCAAGATTTTCACGATTCAAGGTTATGGCTTCGCCATAGTGTTGAATGCAGGCGAGAATCAGACCCTCGGCCAGATCGCCAAAATGACGTGTGGATTGATAGATCATTTCAAATTGATTGGGAGGGAGTTTCCGACAATGAAAACTGGGAAGTTCCGCATCGGGATAGAGTTTTTTCACTTCCACGTGAATATGGCCTTCCACGCTTTGGAGGAAATCAAAGGTATTGGCAACGTCTTTGAAGAAATCTGGATACCGGGAAAAAAATCGCCCGAAAAGATATTGGCCGAAGGTTTTTACCAGAGTAGGAACCGCAATAGAGGACACAGAGCTTAACTGGGAAACCAGGGATACGATTTCCTCATGGTTGTATGTGCCTACCGCCGTGTAGGCTCCACCGGAAGGCAAATGCGCCGATTCAATAATGTCATCCACCGTGTCATTCCCAAATTGATTCTCTACCATTTCCAGAAACTCCGTAAACACGATTCCTTTCATGGTTCAATTCTCCTCTTGTTTTCTGTCGTTCTGCCTTCAACTCTTCGAGTGGTTCTCACCCCATGTGGAATTCCCATAATTTCCATGGTTATGGACTACGACGAAATATTCGTTGAAAGAGGTAAGTGGTTTTTTCATGGTATGTGAAATGGGTGAAACCATTTTCCTGCCTCTAAAAGAATGAAAGGTCTTATGTGGATGTTATCCCGAGTCAAACGTATTTCTTTGAAATCTTCCACTTAATGATATTTGTGTGTGGTTTATGGAGGGTTTTTGGCAATTTCTTTGATGGACTCTGTAAAATGGAGAAAGGGTATTCTCGATATGTGAATTGGTTAGTTTGAGGCCCATTTTTATCGAAATTTCGAATCATGACCCAGTACCCAGGTGAGAACCGAAAGGGTTATGTCAGTCCTTGAGTTTGACCTACACAACCACCAGACTTGATGAAGCAGCTGAAAAATCCAGGCCCGGTATCTTGTTGTGTCATTGGTGGGATCGATGAGGCTTGAACTGTCTAGAGGCTTGCGGTAATCCTATGGTCGAAACATGAAACGTGTGAGAAAGTTATGCTGATTTCTTATCGATATCCCAGGGTTGTGAGGAGTCCTACCAGTTGGCGGTTTCCTTCCACGACGGGTAGAATAGGGACGGTTTTCGGGGTTTTCACACTTGCCGCGGCGCAGTGTGGCCAAGACGGAATCATCCGGCCGAACGCATGGGCGAGGGTTCACAGATAACTGGCCAGGTTTCCAGTTCTTCGAGGCGGTTTCGCGGAATTGTGCCAGATCCGGAGCAAAGCCGACGTCAGGCAAATCTCCTTGAGCATGAGAAGCAGCAGGTCTGTTCTGTAGAATCTGCCACAAAGTTCAACATCCCGAGAAGGGGCAAAACTCGTTCGACCACAGGAAAGGCTTGAAGGCGCAGATCTGGCTGAAGCAGAGTTGGGGCTTCGCCGATCGTACATCCCGGCGAAATCGGGCAGATTTTGATTGAACAGATGAAGTTCCTAGCCTTCAAATACTCTCACCCAGAGGTACAGGGTACATTAGAACCCGGTAGGATCACAGAGTGAAAGGCAATCTTTCAAGAATGGCAGAACGAAAGGCACGCCATTCCGTTCGGCAATCCCAGCCACAATCAGATTCGCGGAGGCTCACCCAATGTGCCGTTTCCTCCTAAGCAGGCACCCAATGATAATGCCCACCAGAGTGCCTCAGCCTGCTCAAGCGGAATCCCGGCTTGCTGAAATACCGGGAGCATGCCTTTGACCATGGGGATCATGGTGGCGACAAAGGGAATATTATCCACAATAGCCGAAAGAATGGCCGAAACCCAAAGAATGGCCAGAGCCGTTATGGTGAAATTTCCTGCGGTCAGACTCAACGTCCAATCCGCCAGGGTTTGCAGGAGGCCTGCATGTTCCACACCTGTAACGATAATAAAGAGGCCACAAAAAGAAATGGCACATCTCATTCCACTTGCCCGAACAACTCGTGCACTTTATGCCCGGCCTGTTCGTTATCCAAAGGAAACGTGACGAGCAGTAAGAGAAGGGCGGCTCCGCCCAGGGCAATCGTGGCAGGTTCAAGGTGCAGGGAATGCGAAGATGAACTGACAATACCTGACTGAAGACCAGAAGAGCACGTCAAGAGATTCAACACGGATCGCTTCATATTCGTTGAAGGCCATGATTCGGGCACGAGCTTCCGGAGTGGCGGTCATGGTTCTTCCGAAAAGAAACCACAGTGGAATCAGCGTGGCACAAAAAGCCGTGAGAGCCACAGGAGTCAGATGAATCACAAAATCATTAAATGTGAGACTGGTGGCGGACCCATCATGATATTAGGGGGATCGCCAATGAGGGTAGCTGTTCCGCCGGTGTTGGAGGAGTTGATCTCGGCGAACAATAGCGGATAGGGATTGATTTTCAATTCGTCCGCAATGAGCAGCGTGACCGGTGCCACTAGCAGAACTGTGGACGTTGTCTGGAAGGTGAGAATTTACGACCAAGGATAACAGACCCGAATTGGCGGACTGCCTTTAGCTGTTTTGGCAGCTTTGATCGCAAGAAATTGAAAAATACCACATTCCTTAGTTATCCCGACCAGAATCATCATGCCGGTCAACAGTCCGATCGTATTGAAATCGATTCCATTAATGGCCTGTTCCTGGGTAAGAACGCCCGTTCCGATGACCACGGCCGCTCCAAGTAACGCCACGATGGCCCGGTTAAACCGTTCAGAGATGATGACCGCATAGGTGAGGACTAAAATGGATGTGGACAACCAAAGGGGTGAGAATCCGAAAATTGTCTGGATGGGGTGTTCGTGCATTGATTGGGTTCAGAGATGTTTTATATTGAGAGGAACGGTTCGTCAGTTTCGTTCAGATTGTTTTAACAAGTGTCAGAATTAGGTAGTGAAACTGAGGATGGTTCACCGAAGCGAAAGGTCGTGACGATTCTTGTCATGACCACCGTAGGAAGGTTATTGAAATATAATGCGTGAACAAGCCCCATGGGGCACATCCCAGGAAAAGGATGAAGGTTGGCTGGGAGGCGATTTCACTCTAATGCCACGCTCCTCGTCAAGTAGGGTGCCGGAATCTTCTTGAAGACAGGGAATGTGTCGGGTGCCCAAAAAGGCCGCAAAGCATAATCTTCGATTGGATGGTCATTCAGGATGAAGTGATTAATCCAGGGGGATCAGAATTTCTAAACCGCCCATGACGTCGTTCAACTTAAAGTCGCGTTTTGGGCTGTCCGGGTGGGCATTATGACAATTGATGCAGGCACGACTCACGGCTCGATCAGGGAAAATGGCTTGATAATATTTCTGGTTGTCTTGTTGAATTTCCTGTTCGGCTACCTCTCCATAAGTCACGACTTTTTCCAAGGCTTTTCTTTCCACTTCATTTTTTGGGGTATTTTCAGGGTTCAAAGGCCAAAGGCTCACAAGTCGATAGCGAAAGGGGTTGCCGCTCACTTGTAAGCCACGGGAGGCTTCTTTGAAGAATTGGGCCGGCAGAGGCAAGGTTCGCTCCTCGCGCCAATTTTCAGTGGCCGTGACCAGTAACATGGCTTCCATTCTTTCAACTACGTGTTGGGTGTAAAAGGTGCGATCCGCTTGAAGAATAGCATGTAAATAGTCGGCTACCACACGAATGGGAATCCCGTCTCGGGGAGCCAGGTTCATTCCAATCCCGATTCCCAGAGCAAGGGAAAGAATGATTGAGACCAAGAGGATGAGAAAAGGTTTTCCAAGCATGCTGAGGTTAGCGTAGTTACCGCCTTGCGTTGTGGGGTCATGCCTCGATTTAAAACTGAATCGAGATAAGGACCAACTACAAACTATACCAGGAGAGGCCTGAAACCTCCTACCATTTTTTAAGGCAAGGAGAGGGGACAGGGAAGAAGGCAAACTAAAGATTGAAAGGTTGAAGCGGGAAACCAGACGAAAGAACGGTAATATTGACCGTTCGATTAGTTAGTCGAAACCCATCCGATTCATCAATTGGATGACGATAAGGGTTACGACGACGATGAGAGGGACATGTTCCATGTTAAAACCTCGCTAGGACTGCCCAGGTGACAAGTAGTATGAGAGTAAAGGCTTCCATGGTTCATTCATGTTTTGCTTTTTGAATTTAATGATTTCCTTATTGGTTTCAGTTAATTAAGAAAGCAATGGAAATGCCAAAATGAAATACATAGAAAAACTGTAAAAATCATTTAAAAACAGTATGTTGAGAATTATTTTTGTAGTGAGACCGCTTGTGGATATCTTGCGTTGAGCGATTTCAAACTGAATCAGCTGTGCGTAATCGCTCGATTTTTGAAATTTCCTTTCCTTTCTATGGAAAGGTGACCTGGGAATCTGAGGTTAAAGGTGTGACGATGTTAAAGGAATTGAAACGAGTTAGATAAGAGATAAAAAGAATACAATTGACTCCAAGGCTCGTCCTGGATTTATTTATATCCTCCTAATCGGAGACGTTGTCGATAGGAGAATGAAAAGAGCCTGAAAACAGAATCAATGTCACACGTCAGCAAATGCATGCAGGTGCCGACCAGCATTGGGAAAAATGATCGAATGAATTTATTCGGTTTCTGTCAATCCACTCCTATTTTTGTTTCCGAATATGGATCAGAGAACTTTCTCAAACAGAAAATTAAATCCCGAACCGATGCCAATCCCACTATATTGATTGGTGCTCTAAAAAATCACAAGATGACGAACCCCAAGACCACTCATTGCATCAATGGCATCACGTGAAGTTTTTGAGACTTGAATAATAGGTAGCAGACTGGTCATCAGGCTTCCTACCGTTGTTCTTTTCAGGATTTTTTCGCTCCGATTCACGAATTTTTTCGGCGACCTCAATAATCGAAGCGTGTTCAGGAATGGTTTTTACGACTTTTTGATTTTTTTGAGGACTTGCAAAATCTTTCATTCATCGTCCTGTTCTCCTGAGCTGTAAGCCTATTCATCACAGAGCTTGATTCTGATTTCCTCGGCATCTTCCATTTTTCGGATAACGGCCTCAAGATCGATTTCATCAGGTTTATATTCGCTTTGTTCGAACAGTCGGCCCACAATGTCTTCCTGTTCCAAGAGGAAACAATGATCATTGTTGTCTTGAACAAAAGCTGCCCATGGTACAAACTTTGTTAATGGAAACACCTGGTACCGATGCGGAGAAATATCGACGTTCAGGCCGGAAATGAATATCAGTCGCTTTCCGTGATAGGCGTCACCATTGACCAAAGTTCTATAGGTGCGGTCAAACTCGACCTGCGTATTGGCTTTTGCGGCTGTTAATAGAGGGAATTTTGAAGAAACAATCCAGGGCATTGGGCGAATGAGATTCTCCTCTAGAAGCCCATGCGTCTCCGAATCACCCGAAAGGCGCCGTTTAAAACCGAAAAATTTGGGTAGCAGCCTTTCACCAATGGGTTCCCGTCCCTTGCTTGGCCACGCAGTCTCTCCAAGAAGTGTACGAAACTTGGAGGATGCCCGTAACTTTTGGCGGTACTGTAGGATTTGCATGGGAAGGTTCCTTGGCATCCGACTGCCACGAGATTTTCCAGGTGGAGAAACAATCCCTCTTTTTTGTCTTTTTTTAAGATTTGGTTATCAATGGTGATCAGCACTTCTTCACCTTGACGATGAAGAAAAATGTTTTCCTTGGCAAACGCATACTGCTTGAGATACCACTTCACTACACCGTCGATCTTTCCGCAGGTGGGCGTCGTCTCGAAATGCTCCGTATGCCTTCGATGATATCGTCCGAATGAGCGCTCTTCTGAATCGTACCCCACATGACTGGCGTGGATGATCAGCAAATCCGTTCCATAATGCGCATGGGCGGCATGTCTATCGGTAGCAACAATACTGCCGACTGTTCCATGATTAAATGGGAATGCTCCGAAATGTTTCGCCAGAAGAATGCTGGGATACCCTTGGTTTTCATCAGAGCAGAAGGCCCGTGAGGGTAAAATCTTCCCCGGTACGAAGCCTTGCGATCGACAAAAATTATATAGCGTTGCCATAAAACTATTTTAGGAAAAAGTTGTTCCTTCAAGATGAAAGTCTTCCAAGGCATCTTGGATGTTAATGTTCTCAGAATACATGTGAACGTTTCGTCCTTCTCTGGTTGGTGCTGAAATGGATTGCTGGCGGATTGATCTGACTGCTCCAGTCTATCCTTAATCCATCCTGGAAAATCACTAGATTTTCATTGCCTTGAAATAGAGGAGTGAACGGAGCCGGCGAATTTGGATCTCTGGAGTTCTACTGACCAACGGGGTTATTGCAGTGACATTTCCCGGGAATCCCATATTCATCAGTGGCGATATTATGATGAAAGGCAAAATACACGTCTTGTTCTCTGCCATTAGTATTGGGTGCATAATGATGGATGGCTTGAAAGCTCGTGACACCCAAGTACAACATTCCGGCTAGACTGGAAAAGGCAAACGCGCCATTCCAGGCATTATGGATTCTGTTCATGAATGGTGTGACTATTTTGTGCCGGCACACGCTCACACAGGCGATTGCGTTCTTCTTCTCTGTGCCAAAGTGATGTAACTGGAATGAGGAAAAATTCACGAAGGCATCACCGGGGAAAGCACCTGGAAAATTCGTGTCCAAGGCTTCCTGGAAATCGAAGGATCTTGGAGGAGTTTTTATTGAAGAAGATGTGGGTGATAGCAGAGTTGGCATACATACAGTGTCCTTGTTCAATGCAGTGAGTTTTCGGACAATGGAACGGTCACCAACAAAGTTAATTGTCAGCAAAAAAAAATACCAGCTATAGCCTGCGCCTTTTCCGAAAGAATATGCAGGATTAAGTGGATTTTTTACTATTTCATTTTCAAAAAATATCAGCGGAAGGGGGAAGGTGCGAGATCGCACTAAGAGGGGTGTGCATAAAATTTGTGCTCAACTGAGGGATTTGTTCTCTACTTGGAAAAGATCAATGAAAGAGAGGACAGAGACAGGAGAACAGACGCAGAGTATAGACCTTTCAATGAGGACTCACTACTCAATTGGGGGGAAGCCTGGAGAAAAACAAAAATACAACCGAACGAGTTTACTTCAAACTTCCAAGGATGATTTTGTAGCCAGAGGCATCTCTCCAAGTCCTCGTATCTGTTCCTCAAGCGTTTCAAGGGAAACGTAGAGATAGCGGGCTGCGAGATCTTTGTCCTGTTTGGCCAATCTCAGTATTTCTCGAATGATCAGGCCATGAATTTCAGTCAAACTGTGCTCGCCGAGTTGAAACTGTATTCGGACCGTGTTGTGAGAGGGTTCTTGCTCCAAGTGGTCTGTAGATTGAGAGTAGAAGTCCAGGGAAGTGAGAACCGGGCCTTGAGCGCAAAGTACGGCTCGTTTAATCAGGGCCTCTAATTCTCGAATGTTACCGGGAAAGCGGTAATTTTCCAAAAGCACCGGAACGGATGAATCAATGTCTAGCTTGGGTCGGCCGATTTCTTCACCATATGAGCGTATGGTCTTCATAGCCAGGGGAATAATATCCTCTTTGCGTTCAGTGAGAGACGGAACGATAATTTGATTCTTGCAGAGTAGCGCACGCAATTCGGGGTGAATCTTTTTCTGCTGACCAGGTAGGTCCAACTGAATCGCACTGGTGACTACCAAACGATTGTTAACTGGGAAACGGTCGAATCCACCCATTCGACAAAACGAACGGGTACGAATGGCCTCCGCTAAGGATCCCTGAACTGGAAACGGAAGACACTCAATTTCATCAAGAAACAGGGTTCCTCCCTCGGAATATTCAAAGGCTCCCGGCATAGCCTGATTTGCCCCGCTGAACGCTCCACGTTCATAGCCAAATAATTGAGGTTCAATCAGGGATCGTCTTTGTTCGGTACAGCTGACCGTGACAAACGGACCTAGGTGTTTGGGACTGTTATAGTGTAGCACGCGTGCCAGGAATTCTTTCCCCGTTCCCACTTCCCCTTGAAGGTATACGAACAAGGTTTCCTCAACGGAAAGAAATTTGAGTTTCTCCACAACTTGTGTCATGAGTGGGCTCGTAGCGATGACGTGGTCCCATGAATATTGGCGCTGTTTTTCAGAAGCCGTGTACGCGATCCGACGCCGCAATTCGAGGAAATTGAGAGCTCGATTGAGGGTCGGCTCCACTGTCGAACAATCGACCGATTTGATTAAAAAATCATAGGCTCCCACGCGCATGGCTTCTACGGCATCTTCGACGCTGCCATAGGCTGTCAACATGACGACCAGGGTTGTTGGAATCGACTGTCGTACTCGTCGTAACGTTTCGATGCCATCCATTTCAGGCATTTTGAGATCCAGAAATAGCACGTCCGGAATTTCATAATCCAAAGCTTCCAAGAGTGCTTCTCCCGAAAGGAAACTTCTCACGAGATGCCCTTTTCTAGCTAACC
>JALDRK010000033.1 GCA_031315915.1 Nitrospirales bacterium | reverse complement strand
CTTGGCCCTTCATACCTTTCCATTCCTGAGCAGCTTCATTGATCCGATGATGTTCTCGAATGCCCTCCCTATCCGCATCAATCCATTGTCGTAATTTTGGCCAGCCTCGAATCAACGCTTCATGTGAAACTTCAATGAGATTCTCTTGATTGGTTGTCTCATCTCGACTCACAGTGAGCAACCTTGAATTCACCATGGCATGGACGACATGGTCCATGGAGCCTTTGGAATGCGAGAGAGAAAGTTGACCGATCTCGGTTCGACGACGAGTATCTTCCGTCCCTTCTCCCGGCTGGGTCAGCCGGAGCATAAGTTGTCGTACAAATCCTTGTTCTATCGGGCTAAATTGTTGAAAAATCGAATCAGCCCGTTGAGCCAAGGCACCTTCAATACCACCGATTTCTCGATACCCTTCAAGAGTAAGAAGCCTCCCGCGTCGTCTGTCCCACAATTCCATGAGGGCATATTCCAGTAAGGGTAACGCACCTGGCTGGGCAGAAACGTCCTTAAGAATGGTATCCACTAACCCTTCTTCAAATTCGTGGTTCAAAAGATGAGCCGGAGCCTCGATGGCTTGGCGCAACCCATCCTCGCTCATTGGGCTGACCAAAAATTGGTGAGAAGCCAACCGCGTAGAAAAATCAGGATACGCCGCACATTTGGGATAAAAGTCTGCCCGCATCGTCAGAACGACGGTTAATTTCCCCCCAGGTTGTGATCCGGCATACACCAAATTTTCCAAAAAAGACGTTCGTTCTTCTTCGGATGAACAGAGGGTAAAAATTTCTTCAAACTGATCAATTAATAAAAACATGCGGGCCGTCGACGGTTTCTGGGATAGCAGAAGGGATGCGGCCAAATGAAGGGTTCGAGGGTCGTTTGAGAGAGAATCCACAGTTTGGGGCATCCCTTCAGCGGGATGGATTCGAAGAAGGAGGGCAGCGAGCGACGCTAAGGGATTAGACCCGGGGCAGAGCACGGATATAGGCCAGGTGTCGCTTCCAGGAAGAGCTCCTTCTCGTAACCGTGGAATTAAGCCGGCTCGGGCCAAAGAGGATTTTCCACTCCCCGAGGGGCCGACGATTGCCAGGAATCGTGAAATTTTAAGTTTTTCAAGGACGCGTTGAATTTCTCCGTTACGTCCAAAGTACCATTTGGCATGTTCTTCATCGAAGACCTGCAGTCCCCGATATGGACGATCGGTTTGCTGTAACTCGCATTGAAGATCCGGTCCATACGGGACACCTTTGATCGCATTGACAAGTGGTTGAAACAAGCGAGCGGATTGAAACCCGCCACGAAAATCGACCCAGGTTCGAGTACTGAGAAAAGGATGGAGTTTGGTGACGTCAAAGGGTTCCGGAAATCCTGGCAACAGAACTAAAAAAATTCTGAACCCGCGTTCTTTGACGGCCCTATCCAAAGCCAAACCTAATTCTTCCCGCTCCCAATCACCCAAATCGGCAGGGCCAACGAAGACCGCGCAAGAAGAGGATTGCAATAAGCCTGAGGCCATTTCTGCCTGCCACGGCTTTCCCGGAGTCAGACACCATGTATCCAGCCAAGGGGCTATCCTGGCCTGTTTGAGTTTTTCAGCAATTCGGCGGACGACATCTCCGTCCTGGCGGTTATAAGAGAGAAAGACATCAAACATTTCTAATCTTCAGGCTCTTGGAGAGATCAATGTGTGCAGCCCAAGCCTTTCTGAACCTTCCGTTATTTCCTCGGAAACCCGGGAGGCAAGGGAATATTCCGCTGCGCATGGTTCCGATCTTCCTGATGGATCTGTTGTTGCAGTACTAACACGTGTAGGTGTTGGGTTTCCTTTTGCTTTGATTTTAGGAGTTCCCCGCCTTCCTCCAACAATCGTTCGAGTCTTTGCGCCCATTCCTTTTTCTGTGCGATTTGGTTATTTCCACCTTCCACCCCGTTATTATTTCCAGTGATACCACCTGTTCCTTCACCTGTTCCCTCGCTTGCCCCTCCATCCCTTCCTGCATTCGCCCCTGAAGTTTCCTTGAGAGATTGCCTTGGCTCACGGTCAGACTGAACGGAACCCGGGCCCTCTTGAGTCCCTGATGGGTTTGTAATTGGGAAGGAACCAGACCCATTTCCTTGACCACCAGCAGGTTGAATAACCTTGTCGATGGGATTTGGGATACCCTGGCCTCCGCCGACGGAAATGGGAGGAGGAGGCAATCCCTCAAACCCTGGGAAAAACCGTTCTTCGAAATTCATGATTACATTTTGCATATCGGGGGTCAGTTCGACGCCGTTCTTCAATTCGGTTCGAACCAACTCAAGCTGCTCTAATCTTTTGGAAAAAGAGTCAAGCTCATTGACAGATTGCTCGAAGTTGGCCTTCAAGGTTGTGAGGGATGTGGAATCAAATGTACCGACCTCTAAATTTGGCGTAGAAATCCTGGATTCTCCACCGCTTGGAAAATCGGCAAGAGTGTTTTCTCCGCCTGAAGCACTCGGAGTATTCGTAAGAATTTCTTTTGAAGGATACGAAGGTCTATTTTCCGCGGAGGACAACCCTGGTTGAGTGGAAATTGCGCCTGACACTTCCGGCCTGTGCGGTGTTTGAAACAGGGTAGCAGAGGAGCCTGAAAGTCCTGCAGAGGGTTCAGGGTTCACCTTAGGTAAGCTAGGAACCGAGAGCATGGGATTCTGCAGCATTGGGGTGGAAGAATAAGGCGAACTATTGGAAGGTGTTCGAAAGGCCGGACTAGCTTGATCGGGAAGAGGCCTCTGAATCACATTGGGTATAGTTAAAATTTGGTCCTTGTTGGGTAGGACCAATCCCTGAGGTCCGGCTCTCTGCCCAAAAGCCGAATCACACACAAGACTCCCCCCTCCGATCACGAAGAAGACATACAAGCCCGTAATCCAATAGTATGATCGTGTCATAGCATTCCCTCCTTAGAAGCTCGTGATGAGACCGCCCAACCATGTATTCTGATCGAACCCCAATAGATCGATGTTTGAATTGATCTTTAGGTAATTATATTGGGCAAAAATTGTGACCGAAAATTCTATAGGCGACCAATCTCCTGCGGCCTCCAGAATAGGATAACTGGCTCTAACCGATATCGAGTCTATATCATCTTTCCTTTTAAACGCGTTGCCCACTAAGGAGTTCGGATGGTCATATCGATCAAAACTTCTGGTATAAAAAACTTCTCCCGTTAATTTTCCAAAGGGACTGGCCTGCAGTCCGGCTTGGATACCATGGCTTGATGAATCGAAATCCGATCCTTTCGTTGAGTTTTTCACGAAAAACCACCCGACATTGGCCGAAAATTCAGTTTGAGGGATTTGGAAATACTGGATAACAGACACTCCATATGCCTGCCCATCCCGGTTCTGCGGGCTTGGCACGGACAAAAAATAATTTGAAGTGGAAAAATTAGGTATAAGCTCTGTCACGGTCCATTCCGACCAACGGAAAGATACTGCCGGGCGTAGAGCGATCTGATTTCTGAATTTGTCTCCACCAAACAACGTGTATCGATCGATGAGTTGAAATGTTCCTGTGAACGCTTTGTTGAATCGATACCGACCTCCAGCGACAAACGCATGATCGAGAAGATTAAAGCTCGGAATATCTTCATAGACATCCGCCAAGAAATTGTATTGGGCAAACAAACTGAGCTTTTTGGTGAAAGCCCATTGATATTGAGCCGCTAATGAGTACCTACTGAGGGGAGAGGATTGACTTGAAATGTCCGTGGGAAGGAACTCCTGACTGGTTAATCCAAGAACATTATCATTGTACCCACCAGCAGCCGACACGGAAATATTCCAGGGCTTAGTGGGTTTTTGTACAAACAATGGCTGTAAAAATCGTGTAAAGGGATCATCATCCCCTCCTAAGTCCGTGACCGCTAAGTAATGCTGAACTGCCCCCGCAGGATTGTTCCGATGGGCTTCGACCAACGTTAATGTGAAATTCACTGTTTTTTCCAGGGAAGGATCCCGATTCAGCGCTTCCTTCAATTTTTGGGCGGCTTGATCATATTTCTCCAGAGCATAAAGGGCACGTCCCCAGAATTCACTTGTTTGACCTCGTCCCGGATGCTCTAATTCGTATTTTTCAAAATGGGCAATGGCTTCCTGGTGGCGCCCAAGTTTTTCCAAACTCCAGCCCAATTCAAAGTAAAGATCCGAATGGTCTTCTCCCAAAACCATAGATTTTTGTAACTGTTCGAAAGCCTGCTGCGGGTATCCCAGGCGATTTAAGACCACACCCTGAAAAAAGAGAGGGTGAGGGTCATTAGGACTTTCCTGGGCGGCTGTTTGAAACGCCCGTAAGGCGTTTTCATATTCTCCATTTATAAGATATCCAGCACCCTGATCCAGAAATTCCGATGCAGTAGCCAACCCAATGGTTGGCGAACATATCATTGAAAAGAATTTCATCAGAATCAAAAAAGACAGTAACCTGGGAAAGGGTGAAAGCGGATACATGTCGAACACTTCCATAGACTTTGACTCATTGGCTTTTTAAACGGAACATTACTCCTTATTTCTTCAGATTTACGTTTCGACACTATTGACTACTTCTCATTTATGTCTAATGCCCAACTCAAGAACACTCATGAGTAAAGAAATTTGTCGGATCTACTCTTAGGCACGTGCAACTTTTACACCCATAATCTGGAATGGACTATCTTCTTGAGAGCCCGTTTGGTAAGCCTTGGCCTTTCCCTCATCAGAGAACCAACCACATAATGTGATATTTTTTGTATAGAAAATGGAACAGTTTTTCTTAAAAAATTCAGGAAAATCTCTGAAAAGTTTTCCCATTGATCCGCTGGAGAGGATCCTGATCAACCTGGTTACTTCTTTCCAGACACACTAGGAATAAAATTGTATCTGATTGGATATACATGTTATCCATTTGGATACATTTCCATTCGACTCTTCTATTCATACGGTTTTGGGGTTTTTTACATACTGGGAGAGTTGATAGCTAAGATTTTTTGTTGATCCTGATGATCCGCTTTCTTCAATCTAGATCGAAATCCGTGTTTGGGTTTGAAAGATCTACGGAGAGGTGGTAAACACGTTACTCAGGGAACTATTATCAGGCATTGACGGAGGGTCAATTCCAATCTGGTAAAGGGAAAAATCGGGTCAGGAAACGCGCTGAGAGCTGGACGGGTGTAAACCAACGGACGGTGGATTGCGGATGGATCAGAGCAAAGGCCGACAAAGTTTGGAATAGGAGAATTTTCGCATGAAGGAACTTGTAGCGAACCTCGCTTTGAATAATACCAAATTAATGGCGATTGCCGAGGGATCCTGAATTCGAAAACGATCATATTTTCACACCATCTGTCTCATCGAGCAACTTTGCCAGCGATCAGACGACAAATGGACCGCCTCTGAATTTGTTGTGCTCAAGGATTAATAAAGCCCTAAGTATTTGTCGAGTAAAAACCCCCGCCCTCTCAGGGGAGCATTTAAACGCGATTTCTCGTAAAGTCCGGCCACGGCTAACCTCACGGATGGCCCAGGAAGTGGTGAGTGCGTTGTTTCTCCTCCAAGACTCTTCAGTGTCCACCTGGTTCAAGAATAGTTGAAATTATTTCCACAAAACCTTGCGCAAGCCGCATGGCACATGAAGATAGTGCTGATTTTCACTGAGTGGACATCTCTGGAGAAAGAAGATCGTTAACGCAACGTAAACGATGAGTTGTTCGACGAAGAATTGTGTGCCTTCCGCGTTTCCTACAGAGGCAGAAACCACGATTTTGAAAAAAATTTCCCTACCAATGTTCTCCACCCTCCTCTACGGCTCAATCGACACCATCAGACCATGATCAAGGTCATCATTTTGACCTTTCTCTTTTGGAAATACAACCGTATAATTCCAATCTCGACACAACGCTTCGTCATCCCATTTCCCGTTGAAGAGAGTACGGTAATTGAAGTGAAGTTGAATTGGCTGATCGTTCTTGGGATTGGGACGCCACTTCCCTCCAACTAAGCGTGCAATCGCTTCTACATCTGGATGTTTGAACCGCGTACCGTCCGTCGAGATCAAATATGTATGACAGTTCAGGGTTGCGAGAAGATCGTCGTGAATATTCCCCCGAGAGCCATGATGGGGAACCTTGAACGCGTCGAGTTTCAACCGCATTGCATTCGTCTCTTCCAACAAACGCTCGACTCCTTGCTTTAACACGGGGGAATACGCGTCTCCTGCGAACAGACACTGTTTCCCATTAAACGAGCCCACAAAGGCGATGCTACTGCCATTGGCCGGACTAGCATCCTCTTTTTTCTTGGCATCTACTAATTTCTCTACATTGATGACTTCATCACCAAGAAACCCTTCATCTTCCTCACCCAGAAACTCCTCTTCTGGTGCGAGCTTCCGGCTGGCCAACAATGCCTCAAGAATTTCTTCATCCTCCCAACCAACCAGCCCGGCCTTTGTGAGCTCATCTTCCCATTTTTGCGATAGCCTGAGCAGCTCCTTGTACGTTGGTGACAGGAGTGTGAGTTCCATGCCTCCCGGGAGCGTACATTTCGGTAATTTTCCTCGACTCCTTGGTGGAACATACACCGGTCCCCCATTCCACGCATACGTATTCCATGGAAGCCCCCGTTTCCGAATGAGCGCTGAGAGAAAATCCCCCTGTTTACCACCAAGGAACTGCTCTTCATCCCTCTCATCCGGCTTCGGAAGGTGATCGTTACCATTAAACCAGATCTCTTCGATGTCGACAGGAAGACTCGGCTGACCGAGCAACTTGATAATGCCTTCGATGTGATCAGCATCGATGTGAGTCACAACGACCAGCTCGAAACGACAACGCTTTTCTCTGGCAGCCACAGCATGAATTTTTGAGGTAATACAGTCGATCGTTCCAACCGTTCCCCCATCAATCAAGATACGACTCGGATTGTTCCGATCCCCATATTCGATCCACAAACAATCACCAAGTGCGGCTGGGAGCATTTCGATCGTATACATGATGTAAGATCCTCCTAATTTTACTGGTTTTTGCCAGATGATTCCGAGTGCCGAGAGATCGCACTATCCAGAACAACTAATACCACTTTGGCGGCTTGATGAAGCCTCGGAAAATCCGTCTCTGAAAACTGTTTGAGGATTTGCTGAAGGGGCCCATAGGAAGACTGAAATATGTCATGTTTGGCATCCTTATCACTCGGTTGCTTCTCAACTGCGCGCACAAATTCTCGATAACATTCAGCGGCTTCTTTTGCCCGCCCGGCATACACCTCCAAATCACCGGCACTCGCATAGGCCCAAAAGTTGTCCTCCTGCCGGGCATCATTCTCGGCCGCATACCGTACCCGAGGGATGAACTCATCCGCCTTTTCCTGCTCACCGAGTCGTAGGCAAAGATGCACCACATTAATACCGCAGAAATGCGAGTTGGCATCGGCGCGAAATCCCTTCTCATAATAGGCCAATGAGGACCGAAGCTCTTCCTGATCCGGGGGATCGGCCCGTCGTTCCGCAATACGCCGTCGCAAACTCCCAAGTAGACCATAGGTTTCTGCAAGCGCTTCTCGATCGCGCGGACGTCGATTTTCCAGTTTCATAACGAGTTCCAGGAGTTTCTTAGATTCATTTTCCAATGCGCCAATCGCCGCTTCTATATTTTCTGAAGAATTTTTGGCGATTGATCGTGCCCGACGCAACGCCGCTTGTTGACGAGCAACAACGGAAAAGCCCTCAAGCACCTCTTGCCGATACCGAGAGTACAGCACCTCATTGGCCCACGCTTCATTGTCGGCCGGAGCCAGTTGTTGCCGCAATCGGGAAACAATTCCGAAGACATCGCCTCCGCCCAAGAGTTCTTCATAGACTCGAGCTGTCGATGTTGAGGAGAGGTTTTTTCGCAATCGGAACTGCGAGGCCAAGACGAGCGGAATTCCATATACATGAAGATAGTATGCAACGGAACTAAACGAGTTGTTCATTTCATTAGCGGAGTCACAGGCCGAGACGGTTACAAGTGCCGGAGAGGTCCCCCCAGCGATAAGAGTGCGCGCAATTCTCTCTCCGCTTGCGATTTCACTCCTGAAACGTAACCCCCACTCTCCATTTTTCGTTCTCGCTCCATGGGCGAGCAAATGGCAGAAATGAAACCTCTCCGAACTGCAAAGATGTTGCAGCGCTTGCAAATCTGACACCTCCGCTGCAGTAAAATACACATCATAGTCTTTACAAATTCTTTCAAGCGACTTGAGATGTATTTCATGCGGCACTTCGTTACCGGCCCCCTCGCTCCAGGCAAACAACAAACGCAGTTTCTCGTTCCGCCCAGTCGGCCACTCGACAGGCCGATCAGGAATAGCCGCCGGCACACACCGAACAAATGCAATATCCTGCAACAATAAATGCCGGTAGGGTGGTTGATCGGTTGTCGTAAGTTCCCAGGGGATTCGAGCCAATTCCGGATAATCAAGCTGCCAATAGACGGTCGTGCCGGCTTGGAGCAGTGCAGGGAGTCCATGAATACGATAGACCGCTTCCCCAAGCTCTCGGCCAATTTGTTTCAATGCCTTCATGTCCGGCTTATCCTCACTCGTATTTCGTAATGAGGCTATACGTTCCTCCAAGACTATCTGTGTCCATGGCGACCGAAAAACACTACGAGGTCCGCCATTGATACTGACCAAATATGTCCGTGTCGGGTCTAACTCGACATCGTCAGGCGTGCCTTCTCGAGCAAACCGCACAATGACTTCCTGAACGTTCATTATCGTTACCCTATGAAATCTCTCATCTGCTTTTGCAAACAGTATTTCTTATCTTAAAGACCCACGCGATGTGAATTCTTTAAAAAAAGTCAATTAAAAAGTGACGACTATCCCGCTGCCAGAAAATCCATGACATTTCATCATTCATAAAAAAATCCACGGTACAGGAGGATGGAGTATTCAACGAATTAATATTTTACAGTTCTCAAAAGGTCGACATGTCTGATTCCCCTGCATGAACCAATAATCCCATCAATTGTAGAGACCTAAACGACACTATCTGTCCGTGCATGAATCCTCTGTGGCAAATTATCCTAAATCTGCACAACACGGTCCGGAATGGGAAGACCGTCGCCACCCATTGAGTAGGCATAAACCTCCTTAAGACGTGCATTGCCACTATTCGTATAAACTAACAGCCGCTTGCCATTCGTCCGGACCTTGACAATACCCCAACCAGTACGGCTAAAGGCAAAAAATCGCTCCCTCGCCTTTTTTTCTAAAATGGCTTTTCCTTGTTTGATCACCGCAACACCATTTTTCATTTTATGCTGTTCAGGAATGAGATATCCTTCCATATTAAAAAACGCCACGAGTTCGGTGACAAAGATCAACGGCTCCTCCACGCGAGAAGATCTTCCCAGCGCCCCCAGTAAGGTTCCTCGTGGATGTATATACTCTTTTCGTGCGCTTTCATCACCTGAAGAAACTACGGAAATAACCGGTGAAACGGCGCGAAGATATGCGGCTGAAAAGTCGGCTGAACCATGATGGGGGACTTTAAAGACTTCTGCTTGGAGGCTTTCAACACCCATTTTATGAGCACGGACCAGATTCCTACCGGCTTCGTCATTTAAATCCCCAGAAAACATGAAGCTAAAATCACCGTAATTCAACTTCAGAATGATCGAATGACCGTTAATGGTATGAGAGGCCGACATACCCTTAAATTCATCAGTCGCTACACTCAATGACTCATGCCCAATTCGCGGCCCTTTCTTCGGCTTTCCCAAAAATGACAATCCCCGAAGGGACCCAGAATTCGTCAGGAGTGGGGCCAACACCCTGATTGAAATATTTTCCTGTTCTAAAAAATCGAATGCCTCATGATCGCCTGCACTCAACCGACGAAACGTAATTGGGTCCCGTTTCGCCCACGCATTTAAGGTTTTTTTCCATTCCATAAACGGTCGATTCATCTCCGAATCAGGCACTTTGAGAAGATCTGTTTCTAGTCCTACCACAATTGTCCGACCATCAACCTGTTTGGTGGCTCCGAGCAGCTCGGTTTCCTTTCTCGCTTTGTTATTGACATTCTTTTTCGATCGCTTAACCAACCCATTGTGATAAACCCGTTTCGGGTGCAGAAAGAGTCGCTTAGCGGGAGTCTTGTGTTTCTCGGAATGATAAATTTTCGTCAAACCCGCGAAGTGGTCCGCATCCCCATGGCTGACCACAATAGCATCAATTTCCTTAGGCTTTTTGTTAGTACTCTTTCGGTATCGGCCTGCTAAATACCTGGCAAAAAGCTGATTATCTCCTCCATCAATGATGATCACCTTGCCATTTGGAGACTCAATCACCGTGCCATCACCTTGTTGTACATCTACAAAGTCCACTTTGAGGATAGGGAGGGAGTCCAGTTTGACTACCGTATCTTTAGGTTTAATCCCATTTGATTTTGAATGACGGATGTACCCTACGGTCGGTTCCTCGGTTTTACTGACATCTGATATCCATTGGTTTGTTGATAGTCGGATCTCGATATATCGGGCTGTAATTTTGTTCACCAGCACCTTATCACCCCAGGCCAAAGTAGTAATCAGTTCACTTCCTGTAGGAGTCCGATACACTCGAGCCAGATCGACCGCTATTCTTTGCATGGACGCCATAAACATCCCTTTCCTATCCGATAGACTTTTTGTTAGTTTCAATTTTACCTTTAGAGCTTGCTCAAGAAGGCCGGCTTCCGATATCTTCAGGCAATGTCAAAGTTCAACGGACGCATTATGCCTTTCACGGATCTTTTTAAAAGGTCTGGACCATGAGAATACGAAATCTTTTTCCCTATTCCTCTCCATTGGCAGCCCTAACCTGACTTTGAGATTGAGTCATGATCTTTCCGGAAGGCTCTATAGGGGTTTCCCTGCCACGCGAAACCAAGATTTCAAGAATTTTTCCTTCTTCACGCACAAGAGTTTCCAGTGCACCGTCTTTTTGACTGCACCACTGACTAAGGATAGATGGTTCTCCCGGTTTCTCTCGGGCCATAGCAGTGACACACGCCACTTTCAGTGCATCGGAATTAATATCGTACAAATAACTTCGTTGCATTTCTTTTAATAGTTTGCCCATTTCCGCACTTGGGGTTCGTTGTAGCGCTTCCGACCCTTTAGGCTGGGCTTCGGCCTTCACATGGACTAAGGTGGTCAAAGTATTGTCTAAGTATTCTTCGGCCAGCGTTAGATCACTCTTGGCTTTTTCGGAATTCATTTGCAACGATTGAAGCGTGTCTGTATCTCCTGCTGTTTTAGCCGCATCAACGGCGGCAATACGTTTCTGGGCCTCGTCAGATGCTGTGTTCACGGCTTGCTTCGCGTCCAAAACATTATTGAGTGCTTGTGCCACCTTGCCATCGGTGGAAGCGGTTCCTATCGTTGTACCCCCTATAAAGGATAATTGCCGCCCAAAATTTCCTGCAGCCAATTCCCCCAAAAGAGAGCTGAGCATCATATCATCGTACCGACTCAATAAAACCGCATAGGTAATCTCGCTAAAAGCACCATTGGCATAAGCCTCACATGCTCGATACAACGCATCGCGCAGCAATTGAATAGTGGCTATGCGTTCTCCTAATTGGGCTACCGCCTGGGCCTCTGCGCTTGTTAGCGAAAGCCCAAGCCCTGCTTTAATGCCAGATGGATGTACCCCCTCCCCTCGAACACCGAAACCAAAAGCATGTTGTACGGCTTCAGCAATATCGGGACTCGGCTCGGCACAGAACACTCGCTGGGCCTTAATCCGATGATTCTTGAAGTCATATTCAGCCTGATGGACATATCCCAACCGAGCATTGGCTTCAGTGACAACAATATCGGTGGACCCTAATTGCTGAATTTCAGCCAATTTGTGGGAGCAATTTGTCAGGAGTCCGACCATTAACAACAGATACAGAAAATCGATTTTGTGTGGAAAAATAAATGGCATGGGATCCTCCTTCTGGCTGAGTGATGCGGCATGAAAATAAGAATCGCATTTTCCCGACAAGCCTCATTCCATATAATCTTTTTTCAATATCAGGAAAACCAAGGAGCCAAGAAACCTCATACTAACCGAGACCATCGAAAACATGATCCCTTGCCACACGTCGGCAGGAGATCGAAGATGTAAAGTCCATCCCGGAATTTGCTGATTCAACTCATCGGACCAGATTTTCAACTGAACGATTGCCTCCAATTCCCGTTTATCTATTAATTGGCATCGGATTTTATGATCATCTCCAAGGGTCAACCTGGTTCTTGGTTCAGTTTGTCTTGTGATAGACAACACGACATAAGCGCCCAGAAGAGTCAAAATCAGGATCGTGAAAAAATCCGCTCTCGTTGCTATCCTTCGTTGCACCAACTTACAACCCAAGTCAGAAATACACTTTTCCACTTTTTGCAATAAGGGGACCACGGATAAACAAAACACTATAAATGGTTGTCCTCTGACAAAAATCCTCTTGGCATAGTTGCCCATTCGATTAATTCCTATTTCGTCTCTGTATCGAAAAAGATACTTTTTATATCCTTTTGGATACCAAGATCAGAGGTGGCCCCAAGAATCTGAACAAGGGCCAAAGTGGATACGCTCCGCAAAAGGTGGCATGATACCGCCACCGATGAAAGGAGTGTACGATGAGCAGACGACCTCGGCGGAACCATTCCCCAGCCTTTAAAGCCAACGTGGCCCTGGCCGCGATCAAGGGTGAGCAGACCGTGGCGGAACTCGCCCAACGCTTCGATGTCCATCCGAATCAAATGACCCAATGGAAGACCGTACTCCTGGAACGAGCCTCTGGGGTGTTTGAAGGAGGCGAGTCAGCTCCGGCCCCCCTTGAGGTGAAAAGCCTTCATGCGAAAATTGGCGAGTTGACCTTAGAAAATGATTTTTTAGAAACTGCGCTCACCAAAGCGGGCGTGCTGAGCGCCAAACGATGATTGACCGCACTCATCAACTTCCCGTCACCAAACAGGCGAAGGTCCTGGGGATCAGTCGCAGCTGTCTCTCTTATCGGCCTACGCCGATTTCCGAACAGGACCAGCTCCTCATGACTCGGATTGATCAGTTACATCTGGAGTGCCCCTTTGCTGGAGCCAGGATGCTCCGGGCGCTCTTGCGACAGGAAGGCCTGACCGTGGGGCGCAAGCAGGTGAGCACACTGATGAAGCACATGGGGCTTGAAGCTCTGTATCGCAAGCCCAGAACGACACGGCGTCATCCATCCCATCAGGTGTATCCATATTTGTTGCGGGGGCTGGCGATTACCCGCGCGAATCAGGTCTGGGCCATGGATATCACCTATATCCCGCTGGCCAAAGGTTTTGTCTATCTGGTGGCCGTCGTCGATTGGTCTACGCGCCGCGTCCTCGCTTGGCGCCTGTCCATCACCATGGACGTCCAGTTCTGTCTTGAGGCGCTTGAAGAAGCCGTCGGGCTCTATGGGCCACCGGACATCATGAATACCGATCAAGGGAGTCAGTTCACAAGTCACGTCTTTGTCGGGTTCCTCAAGGCTCACGGCATTCGATTCAGTATGGATGGTCGAGGCGCCTGGCGGGATCATATCTTCGTGGAACGCCTCTGGCGATCAGTAAAATACGAAGAGGTCTACTTACAGGCCTATGAGTCAGTCTCGGTGGCCAGAGCCGGACTCGCCCGCTATTTCCAATTTTACAATAGTCGGCGGCCTCATGCCGCGCTGGCCGGTCAAACACCGGATCAGCTGTATTTAAAGAACCAGCCGCAACCCCAAGCGGCTTAATTCACCTAGGAGCGATCCACTTATCGACGCCCATTCAGTTGTTCAAAAAGATGGGGCCAGCTCTATTGTAGTGTCTGAGCCGTTGGTCACTCGGCGTTGAGGGATCTCAGCCCCATTGACTTTGAGGGAAAGGCAAAGTTTGCGATCACCAGATCCAATGACGCATTCATTTATCGAGGAGAGGCAACCACATAAGATAACTTTCATAATTTTTTTGGTTATTTCATAGGAAGGAGAAAATCGATGGCAATCACACTACATGGAGAAAGTAAACGTCTTGGCCTAGCTCTTTCAGGTGGTGGCTTTCGAGCTGCAGCCTTTCATCTTGGGGTTTTTCGAAAACTCCAGGCCATGAATTTACTATGGAAATTGGACCTATTGACCTGTGTAAGTGGAGGCAGTATCGCTGGGGCTTTTCTTGCAGCCAATTGGAATCAATCAGATGTCTTGGACCGACTTGATCGCTACCTGAAGACTAAATCCATTGCAATTGGTTCCGTAATTGGTGGAATTTTGGATCCATTTAGTTCCAGACTAGAAAAGCTCGCTGAAAGTTATGATCGAGATCTTTTTGATCAACGAACCCTTAGTGACCTCGGAAATGGACCACGTCTTTATTTGAACTCGACAAATCTCTCGACAGGCAACGTTTTTTTCTTTGTCACGGGAGGCGGCAAGCCTTCGGAAATGGGAGAGCATGAACTTGGAGTCCATCCGGCCGAAACCTTCTCGATCGCAAAAGCCGTTGCAGCCTCGTCTGCTTTTCCACCAGTCTTTCCCCCATTACGAATCGACGCCTCTATGTATCCGGCGGCAGGCATGGAATATATTACCCTTACGGATGGGGGAGTCTACGATAACTTGGGTGTGAATCCGCTCCTTCGAATAAAGCGAAATGCATTAGATTATGCAATCGTCAGCGATGGCGGTAAACCCTTTGCGATAAGTGATATGCCGGTGGAATCGGGCTCAGGAGTACTCCTCGAATCGGTTGGGATATTAATGGAACAAGTTCGAGGTTTACAGTTTCGCCGATTGTTATTAAGCAATCTTGCTGAAAATGGGCCGAAACCCCTATGGTTTTCGATCGATAGCCATGAAGGGGAAAAACAGGCTGGAGATGCCACCTTTGCTTCCTCCATCGGCACTAATTTAAAGAAATTGAACGAACCAGAGCGAGAAGTCTTGAGTCGTCATGCAGGTGCATTATTAACTCACCGTATTGAGAAATACGCTCCAGAATTACTATCAGCCACATAAGCAATGAATGAAAATACCCAAAGTGTATTGCGATTCTCCACCATGTTGTTCAATGAAGATCAATTTGATCGCCTTATTTTTCCTATTGCTCTTCCAAGCTCATACTACACTTCTTCTGGGTGGCACGAAGGGCATTTGACTCACGCTCTTGGCAGACTTGACTACTCCGAACTGGATTATGTACGAGGAGGAATGGGTTATCTCATCCAACGTCCAGATGAAAAGATTTTCCCCTGCTTGTACATACCGAACATGGCACCTCTATAAGGCAAACTCTCTGACGCAGTTGAATTTAACTCAAATCCCAGTTTATTTTGCCCAGTATTACAATTAATGGAATGCACATAAGCCCCCAGGACGTTAGGGCATCACCCTCTTCAACAGAATAATGAACTATTGCAAACGAATAATGAAGCCCTGGCGACACACATTCTTTGAACTTATTTGCTAGCGAGGGAACTCTGGAGGAATGCTTGCTTTTTAGGTTGAACTTGCTATTCCGCGTAGCAAGCTACGCGGAATAGCAAGTAAAAAAAACATGAAATCCCAATCCAATCCTCAGAATCCATTCATTCCGCAAATGCGGGAACGACTTGAGCCGGCACCACCGGTGCTCCCCGATGTTTTCGAAGAAACCGCCCAGACCATCCTGAGCAAAAATGAAAGCCCCGACTTGCCCTTCCGATGGAGCTTGAATCCCTATCGCGGCTGTTTTCATGCCTGCGCCTATTGTTATGCCAGGCCCACCCATGAATATTGGGGGTTCGGCTCCGGAACGGATTTCGAAACGAAACTCGTCGCGAAAATGAATGCCTCGGATAAATTACAGGAAACCTTTTCCAAGCCTACCTGGGCAGGAGAGCTGGTGGTGTTTTCAGGCAACACGGACCCATACCAACCGTTGGAAGCCAAGCTGGAACTCACACGCGCCTGTCTCAAGATTTGTGCCGCTTACAACAATCCGGTCGGCATCATTACCAAATCCGCACTGGTTCTTCGGGATGTAGACCTCTTGCAGGAATTACAGTCCCGGGCGTGGATCAAAGTCTATTTCAGCATTTGTTTTGCTTCAGATGACATGGCCAGAAAAGTGGAACCGCAAGCCCCATCTATCACCAAACGATTCGACACGATGGCACAACTGGCCAAGGCCGGAATTCCGACTGCCATTTCCATTGCCCCAGTGATTCCCGGTCTCAATGAACAGGACATTCCGGTTATACTCAAACGAGCGCGCGAAGCCGGAGCTCAACAAGCCTCCTATATGTTGCTTAGGTTAAACGATAACGTGGAACCGGTTTTCCTTGAACGGATGGCACACCATTTTCCCGATCGGATTCAAAAAATCGTCTCACAGCTTCAAAGCATGCGTCAGGGAAAACTGGGAGAAAAGGCCTTTCACCAGAGGCATTCGGGTGTCGGCCAAACCTGGACCATCATTGAACAACTCTTTGATATCGCATACCGAAAACAGGGATTTCCCGACATTCCCGATGTTCCGGTCCCTGACACTTTTTGCCGCCCCGGACCCGTTCAATTACCCTTATTCAGGTAGATGAGGCGACGTCTCGCTGGAAAAATTTCAAAAGTCCCTTCAAAAATTGGCATGGGCCAAGAGACTCCAGTACAATAGGCCCCTTTCTTTAGTCATCACCATTTCTCCATAAAAAAAAACCGGAAATCCATTCATGTCCATCTACCCATTGCCCCGCAAACATGCCACCCTTTTTCTCCTCATTTTCGTTTGCTTGCTCTTCATCGCCTGTTCCGAAAATAAGGAACCCTGGGACCTCCACACCGAACAGGGTCTGTCCCTCATGGATCAAGGAAACTTCCCGGAAGCGGAGAAGGAACTCAAAGCGGCTCTTGCCCTGGTTCAATCATCGGGAGAAACGAACCCGCGCCTCACACAGTCATTAACGAACTTGGCGATTTTATCGAACGCGCAGGGTGATTCTCAGCAGGCTGAGACATATCTCCAACAAACCATTGAACTTCAGGAACAAACCTCCACCCCTCAATCTGCCGAATTAGCCGCCAGCCTGAGTAATCTGGGAACCCTGTATGTCAACCAACATGAATACGACAAAGCCTTGCAAGCCTTTGAACGAGGTCTCCGCGTGCGCGAACAGGTGCTGGGGAAAGATCACCCTGAAATGGTGCGCGATCTGGAAAACATCGCCGGCCTGTTTGTCCGCCAATCCAAATATGCCGAAGCCGAACCGTATCTGCAACGGGCACTGGAAATCACCACACACACGAAGGGAGAGCAGGCTCCCGAACTGATGGAGCCCTTAAATAATCTGGCGTTGCTGTATCGCGCCCAAGAACGATATCAAGAAGCCGAAACCCTGTTACTTCAGGCCTTAGCTATTCAAGAACAAAAATTGGGGACCGGCAACCCCCATGTCTTGGGCAGTCTCAACAACCTGGCGTTACTGTATAGCACCGCCAAGCAATTTGAAAAAGCCCAGCCGCTGGTAATCAGGATGCTGGCCATCACGGAAGAAAATTATGGAGACCTCCATCCCCGCGTCGCCCTTGTCTTGAATCAATTGGCCGAACTGCATCGGCTTCAACACCAGCCCGAACAGGCCATTCCCCTACTACAGCGGGCGATTACCATCATCGAAAAAGCCGAAGGCCCGGAACATGGGGGACTCACCGGCCCGTTAAATAATCTTGCCCTCCTCTATCTAAACACGGGACAATTTGACGAGGCGGAAACCCTGTTCAAACGCGCATTGACCATTACCGAACAGACTATGGGTAAAGATCATTTCCGGGTTGAACGCGCACTGAGAAATTATGCCACTTTGCTGAATAAGATGGAACGAAAGGCCGAGGCCGAGGCCCTGGAAGCCCGTGCCAACGAAATTCAGCAAAAACACGCACCACCGGCCTCATAAGCCAATCCCCATCGGCAACACGCTCGTCAGCTTATAAGAGTGCAGCCGGAGAAAATGGATTGCCCGGGATCCAACTTTTTTCTTCGTGAAAGTCACCCTCCACGTCTCGTTGCTGCCTTCCTCTACCGGTTCCCGTATTGACACAATTTTCTATTTCTCCTATCGTGTTCCCAGCTCGACACGCCGGTTGACAAATGTAAGGGAACAGATGCCTGTGTACGCACACCTCACTTTTAGAATTCATCACACACCCGCTTATCCATCACTCCTCGCTCGGTGGACCACATTTGTCCTGATAGGCTTTCTTCTCCTCACAGCTCAGGGGTGCACGGATCTCAAAGCTATCCAAGATTTTGCCGCCCTTTCGGCCGATTCAGCGGAATACACTACACTCGTCAACGACTATATCGAATCGCCTCAACGGCAAAAACGGTATCAACCGGAAAGCCGGCACACCAAGCTGGAGCAGATGGTCCAGGAACGAGCAGACCAGAAATCCACACTGCTCATTCGTCATGCCGTAATTGAACAGTACATGGCTACGCTCGGAGCCTTAGCGGCTGATGAAGTTGTCGACAACACAGCAGAACTCTCCAAACTGACCACAGCCCTAACAAAACAGGCTGGCGCCAACCCCAAAGAAACAGAGGCGTTCGGAAAAATGGCCGGGATTCTGACGAAAGTCGCCAGTGACCGCTGGCGCCAACGCGAACTCCGCGACCTCATTGAACAGTCCAATGAACCGGTGCAGCAGATACTCGGAAATCTTCGTCAAATTGTGGCTGAAGGATTTATGGAAGATCTGGAAACGGAGCAGGCCGCCCTTCGGAATTACTATACCACCTTGACCATGGAATCGACCGACCCGGCCGGGAAAGCCGCGTTACTGGAATGGCAGGAATACCGGTCGAGTCAAATCGGCGGTCGGCGGGAAGCCATCCGAAACTATGCCACCTTGCTCCAAACCATTGCCACAGAACACCAACAACTGTATGACCAGCGCCAAGACCTCACAAGCCCCAACCTCCTCAAACAAGTGGGCAAAACCGTGAAAGATTTAAAGAAATTGTTATCCCTGGTCAAACAGGCATCTTGAGAGGACATCCCATGCCGTTAACCTCAGCCGACGCTCTTGAACTGTCCAAGCAATTTCGCGACCTGGCCAATGATCTCGGCAATTTCCGTTTTTCCAACTGGCAGAATTTAACGTCGACCCAAAAACGTGATCTGGAAGATGAAGAATGGTCATTGCTCAACGCCGCCTCCGATATGACCACCAAAGCCATTGGATTGGCCTTGGAGGAATCGGATGCGAACTTTCAAACCGTCAAAAGTTCCGTGGGGAAGGCCAAGAAAGCCATTAAGAAACTTGAAAAAGTGGGAGACGTGATTAAGGTGGCGACAGCCAGCGTCGGTTTGGCGGCGGCTATTATGGCCAAGGATCCCGGAGCCATTGCCAAGAACGCCAAATTAGTCGTTGAGGCCACCACCACCTAGACTTTTACCGATACCTGTCAATTCAACCGATCATGCTTCCCTTCACGAATGCTTCACGGTTGACTGCATTAAACTGTTGGCTTGCGGAGGAGAGAATCCCTGGTAGCCCTTATGCCGTTCAGTGAGTTCTAATACGGAAAATGACTGTCCATCAACCTCCTCCGGCACCGTAAACACCTGCCGGAGATCACTGCCTGATTCCCCCACGATTGTTCCTGAGAATTGCACTCCCTTGGCCTCGAGTCTCCGCATGCACAGGTCAATATCTCCCACTCGCACGGCAATATGATGAAGCGTGCGATCTCCAAATTGCCGGACCCACACGGGAATAATGCTGGTCTTTCCCCGTTCACCTTCATAGCCTTGATCGATAAATAACGCCGGACATCCAGGGGCTCGATACACTTTCGCCCACCAATCTTCGTATTCCAAGGTTTCCGAATACACATACCCGAAGCGGAGAAATTCCCGTGCCCGATCATCAATCACCAGCGTTCGCACAGTGATATGATCCAACACCGGAAATAGACCGATCCCGATATCTTCCAATGCCTCATGCACCACACGTGCCGCCTGATTCCGTCTGACATAATCCTGCACATACTCCATGATCACCTGTTCTAATTCGGTTCCCCCCTTCATCACGTCCTCCCAGGTTCGTTCACCGAAAATTGAATACCCTGCGCCAGCGGCAACTCCGTCCCCCAATTGATGGTCGTCGTTTGCCGTCGCATATAGGCCTTCCACGAATCAGAACCCGCCTCCCGTCCACCTCCCGTTTCCTTTTCGCCTCCGAATGCTCCGCCGATTTCCGCACCGGAGGTCCCGATATTCACATTGGCAATCCCGCAATCGCTTCCGGTGGCAGATAGAAACCGCTCCGCATGCCGAAGATTCAACGTGAACAGACTCGAAGACAGGCCTTGAGAGACTTGGTTATGCAACTCAATGGCCTCTTCCAGCGTTCGATAGGACATGACATACAAAATCGGAGCGAAGGTTTCACGCTGAATAACCGGCCAATGTGACTGTGCCCGCACCAGGGTGGGCTGCACAAAATGCCCCGGTCCCGGAAGCACCTTTCCGCCATACACCACTTCTCCGCCCTCCCGTTGGATCTCCCGCAAGGCGTCTTCAAACCGTCGAACCGAAGCCTGATCAATCAAGGGACCCATCAAGACACCTTGGTCCAGAGGATTCCCGATTTTCACTTGCGCATACGCTCGTTTCAACTGCGTTAAGACTTCCTCATATCTGGACTCATGAACAAACAACCGCCTGGTTGTCGTACATCGTTGACCAGCCGTGCCCACCGCCCCAAAGACGATAGCCGGAATGGCCAGATCCAAGGCAGCCGTTTCGTCGACAATCACGGCATTGTTGCCGCTGAGTTCAAGCAAACAACGGCCTAACCGTTGAGCCACTGATTGGGCCACTTGGCGTCCAACAGGAACCGACCCCGTAAATGAAATTAAGGGCAACCTCGAATCCTCAACCATACCTTTCGCCACAGCCATCTGATCGGAAATCAACAAAGAAAAAATCCCCTGAAATCCCTCACGTTCCATCACCTGATTGCAAATCTGCTGCACCGCCACGGCACAGAGACTGGCTTTTGGGGAGGGTTTCCATAGCACCGTATTCCCGGCCACGGCTGCGATAAAGGCATTCCATGCCCATACGGCTACGGGAAAATTAAAAGCTGAAATCACTCCAACGGGACCCAGGGGGTGCCAGTGTTCGTACATCCGGTGTTGGGGACGCTCGGAATGCATGGTAAGTCCATACAGCATTCGCGATTGGCCGACTGCAAAATCGGCCATATCAATCATCTCCTGCACTTCGCCATCGCCCTCGGCTTTAATTTTTCCCACCTCCAAGGACACCAAGGTGCCCAATGAATCTTTTTTCTCACGAAGGACTTCGCCAATCTTTCGCACCACCTCTCCGCGTTTGGGAGCGGGAACGGTTCGCCATTCGGCAAAGGCCCGTAGCGAGCCTCGGACGAGCGTGTCATAGTCACTCGCCGTACAGGGATGCACCGTACCCAGCACCTCTCCCGTGGCGGGGTTCCTGGATTCCAGAACGCCCGCTTGTTCCGCACCCACCCATCGGCCAGGGCCGGCACACCCTCCTTGATTCACGTGCTGTACACCTAGGCTTTTTAAGATACCCGTCATAGCGCTCACCTATCCTTCACGAAAAATATCGACCAAACCGATTTCCCAACACCGAACGCAGGGAGAACGTTTCCTGGGTCACAAACCCCTGAAACGCATCAGGCTTCGCAAAGACCAGATCCACCACACTGCAGATACCACAGGCCGTGGTCACCTGAATGGCCGACCAGAGCTTCCCTCCGATCGTCTGAGGATAAATCTTTTTGACGTAATTTTCCTCAAATAACTCGCCTTTTCGCGTTCCGGTAACGGAGGTATAAATGATCACCACATCCTGTAACGTCTTGGGAACGGCCTTTTCCAGGATGCGCTTCAAGACTTCCCGATCATCGTTAAGCTTCAATTCATTCATCAATAAATGAATTTTTTCGCAATGGCCGGGGTAGCGCAAGGTCTTATAATTCATGGTCCGCACCTGCCCCGCATAGGTATCCGCCAGCGTCCCCAATCCTCCGGAGGTATTGAACGCCTCATACAGCAGACCGTCAATTTCTATCGTTTCATACCCTTCCAATGGCTGCAGCGGGACCTCTTCTCCGTTTTCAATCCCGAAGCAGGTATTGCCATACTCGTTAATCAGGCCATCCGTCGACCACGTCAGAGAATATTTCAAGACATTGCTGGGATTGACCGGCAGAGCCCCTACGCGCATTTTTACGATGTCGACCGTTTCAAAATGCGTCATCAGATCATGGGCCACGATACTGATAAAACCCGGCGCCAACCCGCATTGAGGGACGAAGGCTTTTTGCGCTTTTTCACTTAACACCTTGATGCCTCGAGTCACTTCCACATCTTCCGTCAAATCAAAATAATGCAGGGAATGAGACCGAGCCAGTTCTCCGACTGATGGGTTACAGTAATAGGGTAGGCTGGAAATCACTGCGTCATATTTTTGTTCAGTCAGGAAAGACTCCATGCGGTGATGATCCATCACATCAATGGCATGGCTGTAAAAATCTGAAGAACCCAACTGCGTATTCAACTGAGAAATCCTGGATTGGTCCACCTCACCCAAGTGGACCTCATAGTCTTTGCTTTCCACCAGCAGGGTGGCTATCAAGGATCCGATTTTTCCGCCTCCTAATATCAAAATACGCTGCATGGGACAGATGACCTTTTTATCGCTTCGATGAGATCCTTATTAATACCATTATATCCCCTTTGGCCTTTGATGACCGCGAACATTCCTCTAAAGAAGAAAAATGTCATCCTGCAATTATTTCACCATGGAATAAGCCGATGAACAAGGCTCAACACGAAAAAAAGGCCTCGATATTTGAGAACAATCACCCATAATGTTTAGCTCCATGTAATTTATCACTAACCCTGTCCTGCTCCTGAAAACTTCCATTAACTTGCATTCCTTCTCTAAAAACTCCTACCCTCTCTTTTCTCTATTCCAGTTCCAAATTACCTGCAACGGAAAATCGGGCAAAAGTCAAGATGTGCCCCCCGTTCGATATTTTCTGGTTACTTCCTGACGACAAACGCCCCGTTGACAGAATATTCAAGAAAGAGTAGCTTTTTCTTCACAGTCATTTATTCCATTATCCATGGGCAACACCGTCCTACCGATCGTCGACTATCCATAATTGTCAACGGACAACCAATTTCAACATATTCCAGGAGAGTGCTCCGCGCTCTCATGCCCACACGGCAAGGAGGATTCTTCATGCACATCATTCTGACCTGCTTTTTCAGCATCATCGGACTGGCGGGGTCGGCTTTAGCCTGGGAAGCACCTAAGGTCGAATATTCCGCAGACACACAGATGGAAACCGCCGATGTCGTCATGGAAGGCCAAGTCTTTTATGCTCCCGGCAAAGAACGGCGGGAGATGAAAACCGGCGCGGATGCCATGACCATGATCATCCGCCATGATAAAAAGCTGATCTGGACGCTGATGCCAGAGGCCAATGCCTATATGGAGATGTCTGTCGACCAGTCTCAGGATAAAACCGACTTTTCGGATTATCAAGTCGAACAGACCACGGTAGGCCAGGAAGACGTGAACGGGATCAAAACCACAAAAAGCAAGGTTATCATGACGAAGAAGAACGATAACAGCAAATTGGGGGGATTCTGGTGGACTACCAAGGAAGGGATTCCGATGAAAATGGATATGATTTCAGTTGAAGGAGAATCCAAGGAGCGGATTAAGATGGAGTTGACCAACCTGAAAATCGGCAAACAGGACCCCAAGCTTTTCGAGGTGCCTGCCGATTATATGAATATGAGCATGGGCATGCCGAATCTCAAAGATCTGATGCAGGGACGAGAGCCGGTTGAAGACAGCCGGCCGGGCCGGAAATCCGCAGCCGAGCCTAAGGAAGAAGGGTTCGGCTTAAAAAACCTTTTCGATTTGATGAAGTAGTGGGTTCCGAACTCGGGAAGGCTTCCTGGGAAGACCTGCGAACAACATTCAATAACAAGACCAAACTCCCATGAACAAGAGTCAAGGAGTACCTGGAACCACACGGCTCACCAAGAGCGCAGGTTGGCTCCTACTGGCCCTGATGATTTCCTGGTATGCCCCGCTCACGACCTGGGGCAAAGAGACCGCAATTCGCACAGCCCCGCCTCCCACCGGCCACGCGTGAAGGCATCCGCAGTGTACTTGTTTGAATTGATGTCTGGGCTGGTCCTGCTCAAAAAAAACGCCACTCAACCATTGCCGCCTGCCAGTCTTACCAAGATCATGACTGCCTTGGTCGCATTGGAGATGTCTTCCCCTCAACAAGTAGTCAGCATCGACGCCCGTGCACTGGTCAAACGCCCCCCGCGCCTGAAATTGAAAACCGGAGAGGAGTTTTTCCTTAATGATCTGCTGGCCGCCATGCTGGTCACGAGTGCCAACGATGCCTGCCAGGCCGTGGCCTACCATATTGCAGGAGAAATGTCGACCTTTGTCGATATGATGAACACCAGAGCCCAAGCCATGAATTTAGGTGGGACCCACTTTGCCAATCCCTGCGGATTCGATGCCCCTGATCATTATTCGACGGCGGTGGACTTAGCCAGACTCACCGAAGAAGCCATGCGAACTCCCACCTTTGCCATGATGGTCCGGACACTTGAACGGGACATTACCAGCCTCAACGGCCAGCATCAGATCCACCTTTCCTCTACCAATCAACTTCTACTCGATCCCGATGTCACCGGTGTGAAAACCGGGTTTACCAGCAAAGCCGGCCGATGCCTCATTGCCAGCATGAACAAAAACGGCCATCATTTGCTTCTTGTGGGTTTAAATGTCAAAAATCGCTGGAAACAAGCCGAACAACTGCTTCAATACGGACAGGCTCTGTTGGGAGAAAGTTCCCCCTAAAGGAAGTTAGACATCACATACAAGCTATTCCGCCCGTCCGACATGGAAGAGATAGGCCTGGCGAAGATTCTCCTGAGCTAGGGGATAGTCGGGATTCAAAGTCAGTGCCACCCGGAACTCTTCTATCGCGTTGTTCCAGTCGCCCCGTAAGGCATAGGAATGACCCAGATTGTTATGAGGCCTGGCTTTGTAGGGAGATTTTTGAACCGTATCCTTCCACAGGAGAACCGGATCATGGAATATCGCATTTCGTTGAACCGTCATCACGCAAAGAGCCAGAACCCCTGCCAGGCCAATCGTACGAACAACCGGTCGAACCCATAGGATCGATGGTCTCTTCTTGAAAATCCAGCGGCTCAAACCCACTCCACCGATGACCACGGCAATGTACAGTCCGATAGACGGCAGATATAGATTCCGCTCACTTAATAGGTCGGTTCGAGGAATCATACTATTGGTGGGAAGCAATTGAAGAAAAAACCATCCAATGCCGAATGCTGCCAGCGGAAATCGCCGGATAGCTAAGACCCCTGACGTGATCAGCCCGCCTAATACCATCAAATCAACAACCAAGGGCCATTGGAAGAATGAGTAAACTATGGGAAGATCATGATCGAAATTCTGCTTCCATGGTGCGAAAAACAGAAAGATGGCGTAAGTCACGGCATGGATCTGGCTCAGGACATTGTCCCACAGAGGACGAAGATGCAAGCTGAAGTCAGCCAGATAAGAGTATTGAGGATGATTCCAGATGGCCACGACAACCCCAACCGCGACCATGGTCCAAAACGGCATATGGTATGACAGAACCCTGGAACGAAGATTCTGGCCCTGAAGACGGCGAATCAGGACATCCCACAACAGAAGGGCTACCGGAAAAGTCACCGCGGTTTCCTTGGATCCTACCGCAAGGAGAAAAGCCAGCAGGGAGCAGGCAACCCATAGGGAACGGTTGCGGTCTCGCTCGGGTTCCTCTGTGGCTCTGAGATATAAGAGAAAGGCCAAAAGATAGAAACCGGTCATCAGTCCTGACGCCCGCCCGGACAGATACGTGACCGTTTCCGTTCCCAGAGGATGAATCAGAAAAAGAATTGCCGTCCCGAGGGCAATGGAAGAAATGCCTTCCAGTCGCGCATACAGCACAATCCGGTAAACAAGGAAACCGGAGAGGATGTGAAGCCCCACGTTCATGAAATGATAGCCCCGCGCCCATTCAGCATAGAGATACCGATCGAATAAAAAGGTCGCGTACAATACGGGACGAACCATATGGTCAAGGTGTTCGACAAAGATTTGCCATCGGTCAAGATGGGGATTCTCCAAAATCGAGGGAAAGTCATCAAATTGGAAATCCCCCAGGAAGGAATTGATATAGACCACAAGGGGAAGGGCAGCCAACCAAAACACTGATGGATTGAATACCTTTGAGATTCTCATGAACACGAAATTATGCGCTAACATCCATTGACTGTACAGAGGAGGAAATGAATGAGCACGATGAGATGGTTCCTCATGATGCTATGGGGAGTTCTGGCCCTGGGAGGGCTGCCTCCCGACAGCAGAGCCCAGGGCGGTGGGCAGGCTGCATGCGGGTGCAGCGAACAGGACAAGCGTGATTTGGAAAGCCGGATCGCACAGGTCAAAGCTGCCATTAAAGAATATCAGGCTTTAATCTCAGAATGGGAAAAAAAGGAGAAAGGGACAGGCGAACCCCTATTACTGAATCCTACTCATCGCGGAAGCGTGCAGGGGTCTGTGGGATTTAGGATGTCCGGTACCGGAGATCCGGAAGCCAGACGGTTCGGAGCCGTAACCGACGCTAATTGTCACATCACCATTGACCCCAATGCGACAGCCTGTCTCCGCAAAGCTCTGGAGGCTCACGAAACCGTGCATAAAAAAGCCTGCGAGGCCAATTCGGGAAAAGCCGGATTGTTCGATGTGGCCGGTCACATCGATTGGCGGTTCAATCAACGGGTGGTGGACTACATGAAAGAGGAACAGGCCGGGTATCAAAAAGAACTGGAAACGTTGACCGAAGAACGGAACAAACAGGAAAAGAATTGCAAAAAACTCCTCAAGCTGGATGTGAGCATGCAACGACAACTCCAACAATCCTTTGCGCAACGCGAGCGGTTACAGAACGCGAACACTCGCCTGGAGAACTATGGAAAGTCCTTACACTAATCGAGCGAAAAAACAGCAATCAGGAGGATGTTCGATGACGGCATATTTTTCTCTGACGAGCGGCTCAATCATGGCTCTTCTATTGGTTGGAGGGGCTTCCCTCAGTAGTCCTGCTTGGGCGACATCCCTCGCCGCTTACCCCATTACTCCGCAAGGGACTTCTCAGGAGACATCAAAAAACGAGATACTCAAAACCTATATGACATCCTGTCAGGCCAAACCGATCAAACAGGCCGAATGCGACAAAATCAGACAGAACGCAATTGACCTCCTCAAAGAGGACTTGCACACATTGGGATCTTCCGCCGATCCAAACTACCTTCCGACTATTTTGCCGATATTGAAAAGCCAGGAACCCGACTTGCGCATTGCCGCTGCTGACGCAGTCGGCATGATCGGCCCCCCGGCATCGAGCCTTGACCAACTGACGGTCTTGGCCAACGATCCCGTGCCGGACGTGCGTAAAGCCGCCTCGCAAATGCTCCAACATGGAAAGGGAGAACCTTTTGCACTCTTAGCCAGACGAACCGGGATATCCCTACGAACGGGTCGGAAACCGGAAACGCCCCCTGATCCCGGAAAATTCGGCATGCCGGTTATTCCTGACAGCACGTATCTGTTTTTTGCCAGTGACGTGTCGCAAGGGCGGCTCACATACACGACCAAGACGACCACAAAAGACAACATGGCGTTTTTTAAACAGAAGGCCAAACACGGCCCATTGGAACTTGACGGTTTCAACCACCTGTATGAGAAAGCCCTGGCCGACGAACAACAGGCCCGGGAACAGGCTCAGCAGGAAGTTACGGCAACCATGTTCTCCCAAGAGCCACCCACCGACCCGACGAAACTGGACGCCTACATGAAACAACTGGAACAGGCCCAGGGTGCCATGGCCGCACAAAGCCAGTTCATGTTGGATGAACTTTATCCACCGGAATTTTTTGGATCTCCGAAGGTGTATGTGCTGGAGGAACGAAAGATTGGACAACGGAATTATCCGACCAAATACGTGGTGGTCTATGAAGATCAGGCCCTGAAACGTCCTGGATTCCGGCTCTGCTGGTTGACGGTTTCCGATCAGGCCGTCAAGACCGCACAGATGACCTCCATGATGGGAGAAGCTCTCGAAAAACATGCCCCTCGGGAAGAAGACATGGCACCTGCCATCAAGGAAAAAAGTGAAAAGGAACGAAAAAAGTTCAAGGAAGAACAGTTGGATCTGGAAAAACAATTGGGTTTATAGGATTGATTTCTATGGGACCTGGGTGTCCTTTAGGGTTTTAAATGATTGTATGTGCATTCCAATTCATATCGGTAGAATGCTAGATTTTTTAGGAAGAAAAACCTGACAAACAGAAAATTGTATTAAAACGATAAAAATTTTATGATCTCCACGACTGAACCAAGAGAAGGTTGATTTACGGATACCTCAACGATGTGCCAAAACGACAATCTCATGGCATTCCGCTGGGATGAGCTTCAGGCAACCGTATCATCCTGCCGCCGGTGTGAGACCGACCTCCCATATATCGAGGTCGAATGCCCACCTGGTCGTCTATATTTAGAAGGCATTAAACCACCGAATACAGTCAAAGTTTTATTTATTGGAGTCGCTCCTCCCAAAATGGGAAATAGCTTTCACACCGATTCCTCTGACAACCTATGGCTTGGCCTTTCCACTCTACTCCGCGAACTAAGGAGACCATGTGCCACCCTTTATGAATTTTACAACCGTGGATTTTTCTTGATTCACTCTGCTAAATGTGCGATTCGGGGAACTACATCTCCACACCTGAATGTCGCGCAACTGTGCGCCTCAATTCACCTTACCAAGGAGATCGACTGCTTGGCCCCGGAAGCTGTCTGTTGGCTCAGTAAAAATATCTGCTTTCCTGTTTCTCAGATGGAAGCCAAAAGACGGGGGCTAACACACGGCCTGAAATTCGGCGTACCAACCTCTATTTCTGTCGATAATAAAACCGTTCCCTTCCTTCCCACCACGTGGCCTGGACGTGCGTGGAAAGAGATTACGAAAGCACACTTAAAGTCATTCTTTTCTATGCTTAGAATTCCAGAGTGGGAAGACCACTCACAACCCAACTAACGCTTCGCGGAAGCACCACAGGTAACCTTGTCGAATGGCAGTCATTCTTGCATTTCATCACATCGACTGCTCCCCCTGAGGAATTTACGATGAGCCTGAAATGGTGAACAATCGCACAAAAAGTCTTGTGAACTACATCGCAACCACTCTGCAACAAATTACAGGATTGTTTTTTGCTGATGCTAAACGACATGAACAATTAGAATCATACCTTGCTTTAAAACCGGAAGGATTTAAGCCCATACGAATTCCCATTGCTGGAGTCCAGCATCACTGCCCACAGTGGGTTCTTCACTCACTGAGCCTGAACCATAACGTGTGGCTTCATCGAGAAATCAATGACTTTGATGTGAATGCCATTGCAATAAAAACAGATGACGGGCGGAAGCTTGGTTATGTAGGGCGGGTTATCTCTCGCAATCTCGCTTCATATCTAGATAAGGAGAAAAACCCTTTGCAGGCAGTAGTGACTCAGCTAACACGTGATGTCTCCGGAGAAGTGCTTGGCATGGCTGTGGGTTTCTACCTACCCGACCCATTGGTTCGTGAGATACAGGGCGAGACAAGAAACTGGACATCGTATTGTGACGTCGATGCTGATGGAGTCACCTATCTTTTTCTTGACTCCGATGAGGCGGAACTTGAGCAAGTAAATGAAGTATTACGACACAACGGCCTTCCCTGGCGGCGTAGTGGATTAGCGTACCGAGTTGCGCCAGATGGTCGGCAATACCGTTGGTATATTCGTTTAGACGGTGATTTATCAAAGTCCGTTTTGCAAAATATCCTCGAGGACACACTCGGTCCAAGCCGAAATTACGCAGAATCATCGCAGGTTATAAATGAATGGATGATCGAACAGTTTGATGAAGAGAACCGTGATTTACGAGGTCAGCTTAAAACTCTCCAAGACAAAATACACGAAATAGACCGAACACCGAAACCTGTACCAAAACAACGAGGAGGTTCTCAAAGACGGGAGCTAGGTAACACTATTAAGGTATTGCTGCCTGCTATACATTTCTTGCGGGATTCTTTGGACGTCATCACAGAGATCGAAAGCGTTGAACCGATTCTTCGGGACTTAGGTATTCTGTGTAGTGCCCCAGCCGAGATTAAAGGAGAAAGAGTCGAAGGTGCCTCACCATGGAAAGAGAGGCGTTTTAGTACAGGGCAAAAGCACGACGGCCGATTCTACTTCAAAAATCAGGACAGCACATGGGTCGTACTCATTTCTTATAAAGATTGCCAGAAACAAGATATCGCATATTTGAAGAAAAACTGAAGATGAGCCTGGAAATTTGATCCGTTCAACTTCAAATTAGGGAAAATTCGGTTAAGGTGGGCCTTTTCACCTGAACCTTCTAAAAATTTAAAGATAAGTCTTAATCAATCTCTATAGAATTTCTCCACGCCGCCTCAGACAATCTCTTCGCCTAGACAAAGTTTGTCATTGGCTGTCAAGATGGATACGGAAACGCGCCTATGAAACCCTTCTCCCTGTCCCTGGTAGTTGGTGGAGGCAGTCTGGCCGCATTGGCCATCGGTATCGTCCTTCCTGAATTCCTTGCCGGATCAGTCTGGCCTCATGAACCCCTTCATTCGACGTTAGAAACGGTCGGAGGATTGGCGGCCATTTCCATGGGGATCATGCTGCTTCAAAGAACGACCGAACACCCCAACCAGGAAACCTTTTATCCAATTGCCGGGGGCTTTCTCGGAATGGGTATTCTGGAAATTTTTCACGCGTTGTCGTTTCCAGGCAATGGGTTCGTGTTCATGCGAAGCCTGGCCAGTCTATTCGGTGGATTGGGATTCGGGCTTATGTGGCTCTCTGCCAGTGAAAACCCGAAAATTGTTTTTAAATTTCTGCTGTGGATTATGACCGGCGGTGCGTTTGCCTTAGGTCTCTGGACAATCGGATTTCCCCAGCACCTTCCGGTGATGATTCGGCACGGAGAATTTACTCCCACCGCCGTTGCTCCCAAAAGCTTCGCATGTATGCTCTTTTTCGCGGGTTCGTTTCACTTCTTTCGAAATTACCATCGTTTGAGACGACCGGAAGATATCCTGTTTGCCTCCCTGGCACTCATTTTTGGCCTTTCCGAATTGATGTTTACCTATTCCACGATATGGGACAGCCGATGGTGGTTCTGGCATTTCCTTCGGTTGATGGCCTACGGTCTAGTCCTGGGATATGTGGTGCGAGGATATCTAAAGACCAATTCCGAATTGCAGTCTTCGTTGATGCAGACGAAACAGGCCGAACAGGCTATTCGTCACAGTGAACAACAGCTTCGGTCGGTATTGGAAGCCCGGGAACGGATGGCTCAGGATCTTCATGATGGCGTCATTCAATCGACATTCGCGCTGAAACTGAATTTGGAACGATGCCAGCGGCTCGTTCCACAGAATCCTAAAGAAGCCCTGACCGGCATCGGCGAGGTGCTCAGGGAACTCAAATCCGTGATACAAGACTTGCGAAGGCATATCAACGGCCTTGAACCGGAATGCATGAATGGACAACAATGGGTGGAAGAAATAGGCACCATTGCCCACACCGTTGAAACGTCGCAAAACCTGCACCTGGATTTGGCCATCGATCAGGAAGCGGCCAATTTACTCACACCGGAGGAAGCCATCCATCTTCTTTACGTGGTGAAAGAATCCATCAGCAATAGCCTACGGCATTCACAAGCCACATCCGGCACCGTGTCCCTTCAAATACGGGAAGGAACGATTCACCTTGAAGTGACAGACAACGGGCTGGGATTCGACCCTGAGAAAGCGTACGCGGATGGGCACGGATTAAAAAACATGGCCGCCCGCGCCAGACGCATGGGCGCCCGCTTTCACGTGTGGGCTGAACCTCACAGTGGAACTCGAGTCATGTTTGACATTGAAAAGAAAGGGAGCCATGCCACGGCGTAACAAACCCGGCATCCGCCTCCTCCTGGTCGATGATCACGAGGTGCTTCGCCTGGGTTTAAAGGCTCTTTTTACCGACACCGGTGATATTCAGGTAGTGGGTGAAGCGGGAACCAGGGCCGCGGCAGTATCCGAAGCCAACCGACTCACTCCCGATGTGATTCTGATGGATGTCCGCTTGCCGGACGGAAGCGGAATCGAGGCCTGCCGTGAGATTCGAAATTCATTGCCTGAAACCCGAGTCTTGTTTTTGACGTCTTTCGTCGATGACGAAGCGGTCATGGCCACCATCATGGCAGGGGCAAAGGGCTTTTTGCTGAAAGAAATCAGCGGGGAGGAACTCATTCGAGCGGTGAAGACGGTAGCCGAGGGCCAATCGATCCTCGATCCCGCGACCACGAAACGGGTGCTCACCACCATGCAGCACCTCTCTATCTCCTCCACTGACGGCAGGAAAGAATCGTTAGCGCCACAGGAACTGAAAGTCTTAACACTGGTGGCCGATGGTCAAACCAATAAGGAAATCGCGACGGCACTCGGCCTGAGCGATAAAACCGTCGGCCACTATCTCGAGAATATCTTCCAGAAGCTTCAAGTGACCCGCCGCTCTCAAGCCGCCGCTGAGTTTGTCCGCCGGTTTTCCCAATAGGGGCATTTCCCCCTATCCCGATACGGGAATAATAGTCGGGCGATCCCCGGTATTCTCACCTAACCTCCACGTCCCGCTTTCATCCACTATAGGATTAACAGTAACGATTCCCTCACGGGGTGTCTCTCCAATCATTATTTATCCAAGGAGGCGGTCATGCGAAGTTTCTTTCCTAAATCAGCTCTGATGCTCTCGACGTTAATCATTGCCGGCCTGTACGGACTGTTCCTAAGCCCTGGGTTGGTTCTGGCGGATAAAGACCCAGGCCAAGACAAAGTGAAAGTCTTGTATCACCTGGATAGTAACGACCCGGCTCTCGCCAAGTACGCGATGGCGTTGATCAACAAACACATCGAGGCGGAAGGCGGACCCGACAACATCGACCTGGTGTTGGTCGTCCATGGACCGGCTCTGAAGTTGTTTGAAAGCGATACGGTTGATCAGGAACTGAAAGATAAATTAAAGGTCGTCATTGACAAAGGCATCACGGCCGAGATGTGTCAGGTCTCGATGAAGTTGTACGGGACGCCGCTTGAGAAATTGCTGGCCGGATTTACACCGACCCAGCATCCGGTAGCCGTGAAACGAATTGCCGACCTTCAACGTGCCGGGTATGTCTATATCAAACCGTAAGGAGACATGATGTTGAACTGCGTGGTTACATCCAAGAAATCAACGAGTATGATATCCAGTGGGAGCCTCCTCGGCTCCCACTGGAATCGGAGGGTCACAGTAACCCGTGGCGGATTCTTTGTGTTCGTCCTGGTGAACCTCTGCCTTCTGCTGGGAGTCGTGCCAAGTACCGCTGCCTCATCCGTTTCCGCCCCGGAATTCCAGCTTCGAGGATTGGATGGGCACACGTATAGTAAAGCTTCTTTACAGGGTCGCCCGACGCTTCTGGTTTTTTGGGCGCCTTGGTGTCGGTATTGCCAGATGGAATTGCCCATCCTTGCGAAATTCTATCAGGGCAACAAACCGGATCAGCTTCAGGTATTCACCATCGCCTTCTCGGACACCCAGGCTCATGTGGAAGAATATGTCACATCCAACCCTGATACCTTCGTATTTCCCACAGCCTACGATCAGGATAACGTGGTGGCGCAAGCTTTTGGCGTCAATGCCACACCGACATTCGTAGTGATGGATGCCCGAGGGGAATTGATTCTGGCGCATCGCGGTGCAGGGCTCAACCAGAATGCTCAGTATCGGGATTTCCTCAAGAGTCTCCAGTAAAAAAGGAACCGGCTGAAATCACAAAAGGACATTCTGGTATTTACGGGTATGACAGGCATCATGGAATCCGTAACGAATATCCCTCAGATCACGCTGTTCGCGGCATTTGGAGCCGGGTTGTTGTCGTTCCTTTCCCCTTGCGTGCTCCCGCTGGTGCCGTCGTACATCTCGTATATTACGGGACTCTCTCTTGACCAACTCCGAGAACCCTCCGGACGACACCGCTTTCGCCCAGCCATCATTGTCAATTCGCTGTTGTTCATCGGAGGGTTTTCCCTCATCTTCATCGCCTTTGGCCTCTCGGCCAGTTTATTCGGTCAATGGCTGTTTACCTATCAGGACTCATTCCGGAAACTCGGAGGAGGACTGATCATCCTATTCGGCCTGCATGTGCTGGGAGCGTTCAACTGGGGATTTCTGTCTCGAGAAAGGCGTTTCCACTTTCAGACTCGCCCGGCAGGCTATCTAGGGTCCTTTCTCATTGGGATTACCTTCGCCGTAGGCTGGACTCCCTGCGTAGGCCCCATTCTCACGTCCATCTTATTATATGCCGGCACGACAGAGACATCTGCTGATGGACTGACGCTCCTTGCTTTCTACTCGTTAGGGCTTGGGCTTCCATTGCTTATCACAGCCTTATGGCTTGATCGATTCTTAAGCCATTTCTTGCAAATGCGTAGGTATGTGAGGCCGCTCTCCATCATGAGCGGGGTCATACTGGTCGCTGTCGGGAGTCTCCTCTACTCCAATACCTTCTTTCTTTTGACAAGCTATCTTGAGCGCTGGGGGGTTGGATGGTATGTCGGCCAATAGCCTAGGTCTATTTTTCAACGGGGAACATTTCGCAGTTGGGCATTCCAGCAAATATGTTCTGTCTACTTTGGTTCTTTTTACCGGGGACCATGAAAATATGTAGATTGAGACAGGTAGGAAAAGAACTTTTCAAGGGAAGTTTTTTCTATGACATCTACCACTGAAAGACTATCACCGAATATAAAATTTCTCCACGCCGCCGTGAACCACCTCGGCGGCCCTTTTGGCAGCCGTTTCCGTCAATTCGATCAGACCTGAAATTTCTTCCAATAACCCTTGATGATAGTTGGCCAACATCCTTCGATTGTCCGGGGTTAAAGCCAATCTCCCATAGAGTGTGGCCCCCAGCTGCGTATTCCCTTCCTGCATGAATTCCTCTGCCAGGAAGGTTTTATAGTACTGAAGCACTGCTCGACGCTTGCGCAAGATCTCCGTTTCCCGTTCAAGGATGAGCGGCCACAGGTCAAGTCCATAATCCTTCCATTGGGAGACACAGTCAGCCTTGCATTCCGGGGAATTCCAGTTAGTTGTCGGCTGGGATTTCGCCAAAACCTGTTGCGGCACAAGAGCAGGCATTTCTTCAAAATTCCGCACCAACTCCACCCGCATGCCGTTTTGCCAAGCCGTTCGACGTTGTGGAAAGGTTTCCGCCACCTTCACTGCTGCGAGCACCGCTTGTAATTCTTTCGCATTTGACGCTCCGTCTGATGATTGGGAAGTCATCGAAGGCTCCATGATCTTTTGGGCCAGCGCCAACTTTTCTTCCATGGTCATACGATCAAGTGAGGCTTTCATGTTGGCAGAATAAATCGGATCGCTCTGAAGACGCGCGGCATCGATCCCCACGTGCTCCAACCCCAGGATCAAAAACGCCCTTCCTTCATCCTCGTTTTCCACGTGGGCTAATTGTTCACTGCTTTTTCGATACTGTTCAATATCGTCTTTTAAAGCCAGCACAACCGCGTGACCTAAATGACCTTCTTTATCGAACCATCGCAAGGACTCCCTGGCGGTGGACGGCGGGTCAGGGACACGGTTCAACAAATCGAATACGGACTTTGGCTGTTGAGCGTCGGCAAAACCAACCCATACGCACAGAATGAGACCGAGCGTCCCTAATATTGGGAGCATATTATTCTCCTGAATGTGAAAATTTGAAAAACGGATAGATGATCCAAGCAAGGAGAGTCCGCCACGCACACGGCACCAACGATGATCAGAGTACAGGGCGGGAACCGGCTGAACCTTTATAAAACGTTTTCCCTCCTCTCTCTTCATGCACGATCAGAAACCGGGACCCCGATAGAGATTTTTCAGCTTACCGGTGGCGATGCCGATAACCTCCTCCCCCAAACCGAAAGTTAAAAGATAAACCTGGTCGTCCCCAATATCCTGGTCCATACCCATAGTATCGGGGATATCGCCAAGGGTTTCCCAGATAAATCCCTATGGGCGGTATGGGAGCATATCCATAGGCAGGGGAATAGGAAGGCTCGTAAGCGGGCACATATGGAGGAGGCGGCCACCGGGGATCCTGCTTATATGCCTTCTTGGCCTCCCGCCGGGCTTCAGCTTCCTGACGATCCATTTTCTCCTTGAGTTCGTTGACCGTCCCCTCCTGCGCTTTCAGTTGTTCTTCCAATTTTGCGATTTTTTCCTGTTGCAGTTCCAATAAGGTGTTCATGCAGCGAGTTTGGGCTTCCCCCGAGTATTCGGAACATTCCCAGGGAACAGACGGTTCGGCAGCCGCAACCGGCATAGCACTTACTACCAGCCCGAGGCCGGCTCCACCAATCCACATCTTCCAACGGGATCGTGCAGTGCAACCGGAATGATGACGACGATTCAAGGATGGGCTCTTCATAAAAGACCTCCTTCTTTGAGGAACATTTTACCCTATCATAGAGCGAAATGATCCTACAAATACCACGAAAATCTCCGGAAAATTGAAGAAAATAGGGGCCCTGTTACCTCGAAATGGGCAGACGCAATTCGTGAGTTTCTCCCTCCCGTAACACCCGAACCGTCATAATGTCACCGACCCGAAGTCTCCCGACCCGTTCCCGAATAAGAGTATAGCTCGACAAATCCCCAATCAGTGGAATGCCTTGAACTTGCAGAACAATATCCCCGCCGATTAATAAAGGCTTCCCATCAATCGTGGCCACGATGCTGCCGGCCCGAAGACCGAGACGGGAAGCCGGAGAATCGTTTGCCACCCGCTGGACTAACAGGCCGGCAGATTGCGGAAGATTAAACGCGGCGGCAAGTGGGCCGGTGAGCAACACACCTTCAATACCCGTCCAAAACGGCGGTTGATCCAACAGCAAACGTTTGGCTGATTCCATAGTGATGGCGAATCCCAAGCCCTCGAATCCCCCGGATTTCGAAATAATATGGCTCACAATACCGATAACCGAACCTTCCATATTGAACATGGGTCCGCCGGAATTGCCCACATTGATTGCAGCGTCGGTTTGAAACATTTCCACCCGGGAAAATCCCATCGTCAGATCCTGTGGAGCCCTTCGAGCACTGATATGTCCCACCGTCAAGGTATAGCTCATGCCGACCGGTGCACCCACGACAAAAACCTGGTCGCCCACTTCAACCTGATCGGAATCCCCTAAATGGGCCACGACAGCCTCTTTTGGCATTCGCTCCAGTTGCAACAACGCCACATCGGCAAACCGCTCAGACGACACCACACGAGCCGGGATTTCCTCTTCGTTCTTGAATTTGACGACGATGCGATCGGCCGAATGCACGACATGGCTTGCCGTGAGCACCATTCCGTCTTTGGAAATCAAGACCCCGGAGCCGACTCCAGCCATGGATGCGGGCAAACCCGACTGTTCCCCCATCGGAGCAAGATGTTCGGTCTGAACTACGACTACGGATGGATGCACCCGTTTGAACACCTCGGTCAGAACGTTTGCATGTCCCTTGCTCACCATCCCAAAGGCTGTCACACTCATAATCGCCCACAGAAAGAAGGTTGCCCGAGTAAGAGAAAACCTGTCATCTCTATTCCTACAGATACGTGGTCGCATTTCGGAGCTCCTTTTACAAGACACAAATGAATGAACATCAGAGGATGGAAGGCAATCAGGATTCGCCCCTCAAGTCCACCGCTAGAATACCATTCCTTGCTTCCTTTACCTACCTGAACTCTCTTCCCAATCAATCTGCAGTTGACAGGATAAATTGGAATTCGTAGCCTTTCCGTTCTACCTATTCCAAGAACCTTTTCACCGATACGGCCGGAAATTCACGACTCCTGACGTCACAAAACGACCGGATCTCGCATGGGACGAAAATCCCCCATCAAAATTCAAGAGGTTATTCGTTGCGGATGGGTGGGCACGAAACCTCATTTCATTTCCTATCACGATGAAGAATGGGGCATACCCGTTCATGAAGACCGCCGCCACTTCGAAATGCTGATATTGGAAGGCGCACAGGCCGGCTTGTCCTGGTCGACGATCCTGTTGCGTCGCGAAGGATATCGCCGGGCATTTGCGGGATTTGACCCCTTAAAAGTGTCTAAATTTGATGCCAGAAAAAAAGCGGCACTCATTCAAGATAGCGGGATCATCCGAAATCGACTAAAAATCGAATCCGCCATTACCAATGCCAGGGCCTTTCTGACGGTACAGGAAGAGTTCGGGACGTTCGATCACTACATATGGAAATTCGTCGGAGGGACGCCAAAACTGAATAATTGGAAAGCCATGTCCCAGGTTCCGGCCACCACCGCTGAAAGCGATGCGCTTTCAAAAGATCTCAAGCGACGGGGGTTTAAATTTGTGGGGAGTACCGTGATCTATGCACACATGCAGGCAACCGGTTTGGTTAATGACCACACGACGGATTGTTTTCGGCATCCGTCTAATCTCTCCTCTCATTCCACATTACAAAGATCAACCTTCCGCCGCACACAATCTTCCCTGGCCATCCGAGTCAAACGGGTATACGACCCCCCAGACACAGAAGACGGGTTTCGGATTCTCATTGACCGACTATGGCCCCGTGGACTTTCGAAAGATTCTGCAAACGTGGATCTGTGGCAGAAAGATCTTGCTCCCACAACAGGCCTACGCAACTGGTTCCAGCATGACCCGTCCCGGTGGAAAGAATTTCAGGCACGGTATGCCACCGAACTCGATCAGAACATCAAGGCCGTTGAAGAGCTATGGCAACGGACCCGACAAAGTCCGGTCACCATTCTTTTTGCGGCCAAAAATGAGACCTACAATAATGCGGTGGCCCTGAAAGAGTATCTCCACCGGCATTTTGGATAAGAGCAAGAGTCTCACACCACCAGAGCCTCCGGAATAGAACACATGAAACCGGTGGTTCAAGAGGACGAGACAGAATGTGGAATCGCTTGTGTGGCCGCTTTAGCCAACGTCCCCTCTCGACAAGTCAAAACCGTAGCCTTGGCCTTGAAATCAATGTCACGGATTTGCGTCTACCGATTTTGGAAAAATCAAACCCCGATGGTTGCTCACGGTCCATACCAAAAAGTTCAGTCTGTCATGAATATTTCCCTCGCACCGGAACTCCGGCGTAGCATCTCCCTTTGCTCACCAATCAATTGGTCGAAGATTTGCTCAATACCAAAGGCCGTATCTCACCAGCGGTCTCGTGAATATGTTCGAATTTGAACAATCCTCATGGGCCGTTTGCACCTTCGCTTCCACGCATAGGACCATTTTTCTTGCGAATAGGGGAAAAAAGCGCTATTATCGGCCATTATTTTATACGTATCCTCAGTTCCATTCATCCTGCCTTATGGATATTCATCGGGTCGAGTGACAGCCAGAGTCCGGTGCATCAAATCATGATTGGGTGCGGAGTTATCCGAATGGTTGGACGGTAAGGTCAGATCCGGCATTTCTCTCGAACATTGACCTGGTCCAGAATTCATATCTACCCGCTTTGGGGCAGGATGTTGAATGCCGTCATCGTCACCAAGAAACCCGTGACACACCTTTCCCCCTGCATTCTCAATATCTCCCACCTTACCGCTTATCGCCTGCGAGTTGTCAGGCATTGCCATCCCGGACGGATCCTTTATGAATATGATCGAAGAAGGATATCTTCTTGAAACACCGATTCCATACCTTCAATCAAAGGAGCACCGCATGCCGTCATCCTCGTTCGAAACCTTGAAAGGTTTGATGCCCCATGGAATGTGTTTTGCGTGGGATCCCATGTTGCTTGTGTTGCACGTGATCTCCGATTCGCTCATCGCAACGGCCTATTTTTCCATTCCTCTGGCATTGCTGTATTTCAATAAAAAAGGGGGAAAATTCCCATTCAAATATCTGCTTGGTCTCTTTAGCGCTTTTATTTTTGCGTGTGGCATGACACATGTTATGAACATTTGGACCATCTGGACACCGGATTACTATCTCGACGGGATCGTGAAACTGGTCACCGCCGGAATTTCCATCCTCACCGCCATTGTGTTATGGCCCGTGGCAGTCAAAATCTTATCTTTGCCCAATTTGTTTGTTTTACAGGATACGAACCGTCAATTGGAACGAGACATCGACGCTCGTCAAGCCATTGAGCAGGAATTGCGATCTCAAACCAAGGATCTGCAAGATGCCAACGAGGAATTGCTCCGGTTAAATCGATATATGTGCGGAAGGGAATTGCGGATGCGGGAACTCAAAATGGAGATCAATGCCCTAGCCCAATCTTTCGGACGCCCCTCCCCTTATAATCTCCATGAGGGAAACACCTGAACAACGAGACTCTCATTCGAGCTGGAAAATTTGAGCATGGAATCATCCCCCGTATCCGCTGAAAGTCCCCGAAGCGCTCTCCAAATTCCCATCGTCGGGTTTCTCGCATTAGGAATATTCGTCGCAGACTGCTTGATTCCACTCGGAATTGGTATGGGCAGTCTGTACATTGTCGTCGTGGTCGCCACCCTACCACTTAAAAATCCGTGGGGACCCAAAATCGCGATGCTGGGCACCATGCCATTGGTATTCCTCGGATATTGGGCCTCTGTTCCAGGGCCTGGCTACGAAACCGCCATGATCAATCGCTGGATATCTATTTTGTGTATTGTGATAACCGGAATGATGGTCTTGAAAAATATTAAGGCTCAACAGACTCTCCAAACGACGAAAGAAGATCTTGCGGCGAAATATGCCGATCGAACGAACGAATTGATGGATCAAAACCATGCCATGGTAAATTTATTGGGGGATATGGAACAGGTTAAAAATAATCTTGAAGACAAAGAGCGTCGACTCCGCTTGTTGGTTGATGCCTTCCCGAGTGGCATGTTGATTGTCGACC
>JALDRK010000032.1 GCA_031315915.1 Nitrospirales bacterium | reverse complement strand
GGCGTGGTGAGGATGGCCTTCCAGGGGACTGTATCGGGTTTTTTGATGAATCCCTCACCCCGGCCCTCTCCCCGCAAGCGAGGAGAGGGATGTATTTTTTCAAGGTCCTTGCCTTCAATGATCGCGACTTCGTCATCGTTGACGTGTGGATGGTCGCGGGGAAAATCGGTGGCGTACCAATACCATATTAAGGCAATGACGATTCCCAAAAGTCCTGCGGCATAAAAGGCGGTTTGCCAGCCGAAGTTCACCATGATCCAGGCGGTAACCGGTGGCGTGAGGGCTGAACCCACGCCGATGCCCCCGATGGTAATGCCGATGCCTAAGCCCCGTTCCTGAGGAGGATGCCAGTTGGCCACTGCCCGATTGAAATTGGGCAGCGCCGCAGCCTCCCCCATGCCGATGAGAAAACGCACGACCATGAGCGATCCCATAATGCCGACCAGATTGGCCAGGGGGAGCGTGGGCGCAATAGCCGTGAGTGCCGTAAAGATGGACCACCAGATGACGGCAAAAGTCAGGACGCGGCGGGGACCCCAGCGATCCCCCATCCATCCTCCCGGAATTTGGAAGAGGGCATAGCCGAAGACAAATGCCGAGAAGATTTGTCCCATTTGCACATCGGTGAGTCCGAGTGCCGGCATCATCTGACGGGCGGTGACGGAAATATTCACCCGGTCGATATAGGTGACGATGCTGATGAGTAACAGCAGGAACAGAATCCGCCAACGGACGCGGGTGGGTTGAACCGGTAGTGTGGAGGGCGAATGCATGGGGAAGAGAAAAGAGAATGTTGTCCGAAAATTCTTTGGGAGTCTATCTGCGTCTGCCCTTCTTGACCAGGGAGGTGGTTTTGGATTGGCCGCTTGATCCGGCTTCTTGTTCGATCAGCGTTTTGGCCAAGCGATATTCGTCTTCTTCCGTGGCAATCATGCCGTCCAGCTTGGCATTAAATATCCGTTTCAGCACACGGCCGTATACCGGGCCTTTGAGAAGCCCCATGGCCTCCAGATCATGGCCGGTCAGCCCAATCGAGAAATGTTGCCAGGTGGTGAGAAACATACGCACCCGTTCCATGGCCGCACGGGTTGAGGGTTTCAGCCGGGTCTTGGCCATCAGAAATATCAGCAGTTCCTGAAGCCAATCCGCGAGAAGGGTATACACTTCCGAAGGGGCCAGATGTTTTCTGTTCAACGTCCTGATGAGGGCTGGCTGTGCTGCCAGAAATTCCCCGGCCGTTTTGACCTGTCCTTGCGGAAAGCCCAGCCGTTTCCAAGTTTTGGTGAGTTCTCCCTGTCCCAGCGATTCGAACCAAGCCAAGCCGAGGACGATCCATCGCTTGATGGGGATCTCCGGATGTTCCACCATAAACCATGTGAGCATCTGTTCGACTCCCTCGAACATGTCCTGAACCGAAGGCTTCACATGCAATTTCGGATGAATGACCGATAGGAGACGAAATGTTTCCAAACGCCGGATCCCTTTGGCCGGATCGGGTTCCTCCAGCATGTGCATGAGTTCGTTGCCCAATCTTGAGCCGGATAATCGCCGGAACAGGTCCATGGTTTGGGCCTGTCGAATGAATTGTTCGGTTTCCTTGCTGATGCGGAATCCGAACCGTTGTTCGAACCGGATGGCCCGAAACACACGCGTCGGGTCTTCGACGAAACTCAGGCTATGCAGCACACGGACGACCTTGTCTTTGATATCCCGGCGGCCTCCGAAGTAGTCCAGCAATTCGCCCGGTGTTCGATTGACCCGGATGGCCAGAGCGTTGATGGTGAAATCTCTCCGGTACAGATCTTTTTTGATGGAGCTGCGTTCCACCGTAGGCAGGGCCGTCGGATATTCGTAATATTCGGTGCGGGCGGTGGCGACATCAAGATGATGCATCTGCGGGAGATTGAGGGATTTAGGCAATTTGATCGAGACGGTACCGAAGCGTTCGTGAACCGTCCATTCGGTGGACAATTGCTTGGCGAGAGTTTTCCCGAATTGAATCCCGTCGCCTTCAATGACGATGTCCAGATCAAAGTTGGGAATATTCATGAGCAGGTCCCGGACGAATCCGCCGACCAAGAAAGCGGAGACGTCCAGTTGGTCTGCCAATATTTCGATTGTTTCTAAGAGGGTTAGGAGGGGTTCGGGAAGGCGGGGCTTCAGAAGATGTGTGACGTTCCATGTATGAGGAGGCATGGTTGTTGAGGGAACGGCCTCCGTTTTTGAATCGGGAATATCCACATCCCGGCCTGGGCTTTGATGAAGGGCCCGTAACAAATCGGTCCGGCTGAAGATGCCGATGACTTTGTTCTGATCCAGTATCGGGACAACGCGCTGGTTCCGTTCCACCATCTGGTTCTGGACTTCCTCGAAGGCCGTGGCGGGATTAGCCGAAAAAATATCCCGGAGCATGATGTGTTCGACCGGCTGGGCGCCTAGCTTGTGATAGAGTCCTTTCTGCACGGATTCACGGGTGGCCAGTCCGAGAAAGGTTCCCCGGCCATCCACGACCGGCAAGGCATTGACTTCATATTGTGTCATCAGACGTTCGGTTTGTTTGATCGAGGTGCCCTGTTCGACGGTTCGAACCGGGGCGGTCATGAGCCGCCGGATCGGCAGCCATGATTTGGCTTGCTCCTGAAGCAGATCATGCAATCGTCGTTCGACTTCCGGAAGGGTCTGTCCTTTGATGCTTGCCGCGGCGGCCATGGTGTGGCCCGCTCCGCCAAATGCCTGGGCAATGTGGTTCATGTCCATGTCCGCATGCCGGCTGCGACCGATGAACTGCACTTTGCCTTCCATCGACACGATGCCTAGGACGGCATCCGCCTCATGAAGCTGACCGAGTTGTTGAACCACCTGGGCCAAATCGGCTACATAATCAGGCCAGGCCAGGGAGGCCAATGCGATCCGCCGCCGGCCGAGGGTTAGGAGCTGTGTCGATTGAAGTAGGGCATTGAAGAGCGCCACTTGTGGTTCGGTCCATTTTTGTCGGATAACATCGGTCACGGTGGTCAGATCGGCCCCGGTCTCGATGAGTCGAGCTGCCACATTGAGGTCTCTTGAGGTGGTATGCAGGTAGGTAAAATGTCCGGTTTCTTCATAGAGGGCGATGGCAAATAAGGTGGCCTCTTTCGGTGTCCAGGGGAGCGACCGTGCCTGAAGCTCCTCGCAAAGCAGGGTGATTGTTGCTCCAACCGGTTCCAATTTCACCAATTCTGCCCGATTGACGAGCGGATTGGATGGTTCCAAGGGGTGATGGTCCCAAATATGTATCTTAATATGTTGATTTTCAATGGCTTTTCCAAGGTGTCCCAGGCGGTCTTGATGGTCTGTGTCCACTAAAATGAGTTGAGTAATGTCGGGGATTGCCAGATCACTGATCGGGGTCAGAGGAACCGGATGATTAGCCAAATAGGCCCGTTCACGGGATTGTGCTCCTCCCGGAAGAACCAATTGGGCATTCGGGTAGAGTTTGCGGGCGGCCACCATGGAAGCCAGCCCGTCAAAGTCGGCTTCCAGATGAGTGGTGATAATTTCCATTCGGTCATTATTCTAGCAAGGACGGGATCGCCCTGAAAGGTTGTCAAGCAGGGGATTCAAACTTTGGAACAATTGGCTGTTGAAAGAGAGACCCTGGTCGTGTTAGATGGGGTCAACCCAGATGGCGGTTCGTCAAGGATGTAAAACAACATTAGCTTAAACATCAGGAGGATCGTACATGGCTGCCAAGGCGAAGCCCAAATCCAAGGCCAAACCCAAACGCACCAAGAAGCCAAAGGGAAAGAGCGTGACAAAATCCAAAAAGGTGACCAAAGCGAAAAAGGCTGCGGTTCCGATGCGAACTTCCGCAAAAAAATCCAAGGCGGTAACTGGGTCGAAAGGCAAAGCCAAGGGAAAAAGCAAGGCAAACGTCAAAGGTCAGAAAGCCGGAAAAGGTAAAGTGGCGGTGAAAAGCACAAAAGCCACGAAAGGCCGCACAGCGTCGAAACGAAAATCGGCTTCTCAAGGCAACATCAAGAAAAGCATGACGAAAAAGAAAGGTGTAACGAAGTTGAAACGTACAAATACCCAAGCCCAGTCGAGTCAGACGAAAAAGACTGGCAAGTCTAAAGCGCCCGCAACTCCTGTACAAGATACAGTAGCCCAATCGAAAGCCGTGAGAACGGCTCAATCTTCACCAGTCTCTACAGCGGCTTCGCCAAAAGGCAAGACGCCAAAAGCTCAAAAAGTTCCGAAGGCTCCAAAGGTTTCCAAAGGTACTAAGGAGCTTTCCCCGGCTGCGGTCACCGTCGGCGGGGCAGATGATCTTCTGGATTCCACCCTCCTGCCTTCGCAAGACGGTAAAGTCGATCAGGTGGGGGCGGATAATTTGGATTCCGAATTGGACATTGAAGTGGAAGCCGAAGAAGATTTGGCATTGGACGATTTGGACACCGATCTAGATGTCGTGGAAGACGATCTAGATGTGGAAAACCTGGCGGATGATTTGGACGATGATTTTGAGGACGATGAGTTCGATGAGGAACAGAGTGACGATGCCGAGGATGAATTGGATCTCACCGAGGATTTGTCGGAAGAGCTGGGTCCCGAAAAGTTTTTTCGGGATACCGAAAATAATTTGGAAGATGATGAGGAAGAGATTCCCCGTTCCTGGTAGGCTCCCATTATCAAGCCCCCGCCCGGATAGGCCTACCGTCTTTTTCTTGCCAGCGGTTTCTAAAAGCTGCTGAAACGGGCGCGGAAAGTTGTGGTTGACACCAAAGAGTTTTGGAATTTCCAAAAGACCATTTGTGTGTCTTGGTTGTGATTTTTCAAAGGAGGTTTCATGTCTGAAGAACGAGGTATACCTCGGATCGGTGATCCAGCCCCGGATTTCTCGGCTGTCACGACCCTGCATCAGGACTTCAATTTTAGCGTGTGGCAGGAGCAGCATTGGGTAGTCTTGTTTTCTCATCCTGCCGACTTTACGCCGGTGTGTACGACCGAGCTGGTGGCGTTTGCCCAATCCCACGAGCAGTTCCGCCGCCGGGGGATTAAACTCATCGGCTTGAGCGTGGATAGCATTCATGCGCATTTGGCGTGGGTGCGCAACATTAAAGAGAAGTGGGACGTTACCATTCCGTTTCCCATGGTGGCCGATGGGGAGATGAAAGTGGCCAAACTCTACGGCATGATTCATCCGAATGCCAGTTCCACGGCTACGGTTCGTGCCGTGTTTGTCATCGATCCGAAACGGACTATTCGTGCCATCGTGTATTACCCGTTGAATGCCGGGCGAAACGTGGATGAAATTTTTCGGCTTACGCTGGCGCTTCAAACAGCCGACCGGCATGCCTGTGCCACTCCGGCCAACTGGAAAGAGGGCGAGAAAGTGGTGGTTCCTCCCCCCAAGACCGTGGATGAGATGGAAAAGCATGCGGCGCATCAAGAGTGGGAGCATAAAGATTTTTATTTGTCCTTGAAGGATCTGGCGGCCAAGAAAGACGAAGCGAGCAAACCAGCCGCTGAAGCCACCGCGCCCGTGGCTGAGTCTGCCAAGCCGACAGAATCTCCGAAATCTGAAAACGTCCCTCCGTCTGCACCAATTTCACCTTCTCCTTCTTAAGGGCTGCATCAGCAACAGCACAGTGAACAGAATGCGGGGTATAGAAACATGCTGGTAAGGTTTCCGACCTATAAAGTCACGGACGCCTTCCCAGCCGTGTGTATTGTGCCCTTCCTGGCGGATGCCTGATTCATTCTAACCTCAGGGTTTCTCATCCGTTCATTCTACTCTTTGATTGATGTGCCCCATGAACCGTACTCATGGACCCCATAGATGGTGAAAACATCCTCGATACTGCTGCCCCGGTTCATTCGGTCTTTGGGAATTTTTTTCCTTGCTTTCCGGATGATTTCGTGCCAGCTTTTGGGTGTGATGCTGGTTTGCGGTGTCGGCCTTCCAACCCTTGCCGATGCGTGTCGTCTGCTGGAACGGCCTTCCGGCTTGGAGGAAGTGTTTTGGGTTCATCTGGATGAGGGCTGTTCTGCTGTTGAACGACGGGAGTTGGCCGTCTCCGGGGCAGATGTGCTTGCGGCCCTGGAACAGGGCAAGAGTGTGGATTTGAATGGGGTGGTGGTCACCGGAGATGTCATGTTGGATCGCCTTTCAACCCGACGCGTGGCGGATCTTTCCTCCCTGTCTGTACAGGTCCGGGAAGAACTGACCCAACAGCGACTTGAGACAATTCGGTTTATTCCGGGGAGTCTTCGGATCAGGGAGTCTCAATTTGAGAAAGTCCTGGCCACGAATTTGTCGAAAGGCGCGTTGCTTATTCTTGGCGAGGTGGATTTGACCGACGCCGTGTTTGTCCGATCGCTCGATTGGTCAAAAACGATTTTCGTCCATCCCGCCACTTTCAAGGGAATGCGGGTAGACTTTGAGGGGTTTTTTATCGGAGCCCGGTTTATGCAGACGGTCGATTTTTCTCATGCCCAGTTTGGAACCCATTCCCGATTTTACAAAGCGGTGTTTGGTGCTCCCGTGAATTTCAAGGAGGTCCAGTTCAAGGGGATTGCGGAATTCCTGGAAGTGAATTTCCGGGGCGAGGCGAATTTTTCGCAGGCGGCGTTTGAGAGCGGGACAGGATTTTCGGGGTCGGTGTTTCAGGGGTTGGCGGATTTTTCGGGGGCGGTATTTACGCATGAAACCTATTTCCGATTCTCGGAATTTACAGATCGGATCCGGTTTACAGGGACGGATTTTGAAAAAACGGTCGATTTTTCGAACGCCAGGTTTGCCAAACCGGCCGATTTCTCCGGTGCATCCTTTGCCCTTCGTCCAGAGCATGAGGGAAGTAATCTCGCGCTTCCTGAGCTTTCACCAGTGTGGTGGAAAAACCCGGTTATTCTGCTGGTAATCTCAGTCTGTTTGTTGCTCCTGGTTGGTATACATTACCTACGGACAGGGAAAAAGTTTTGAAAAGGCAGCTTTTGTTTTTAAGATCCTTGAATACCACTATATTTTGATTCATTGTTGCGGCTTTCCACAAAAGATGGTATACGTTAAGCATTCTTGTCAAGTTATCCACAGATAGAGAGGGACTTTTGGATCAGTCATTGCCTCTGACCGTTTCTGATCTGGACGATGAAGATGTCTATCAGGTGAAGTTAGAGGCGTTTACCGGTCCCATGGACCTTCTCCTTCATCTGATCCGTAAACATAAAATCAACATCTACGATATTCCCATTGCCCTTATTGCCCAGCAATATCTGGAATATCTGTCTTTGATGAAAACGCTGAATTTGTCCTTGGCCGGAGAGTTCTTGGTCATGGCAGCCACCTTACTGCATATTAAGTCGCGAATGCTCCTTCCCAAGGAGGAAACTGCAGATTCGGAAGAAGAAGAAGGGCTGGACCCCAGAAGTGAACTGGTGCGCCAATTGGTTGAATACGAACTGTTCAAAGATGCCGCGGCCAGTTTGGTAGGTCGTCAAAAGATGTGGCAGGAATCATTTCTAAGAGAGCCCCTGCCTCCGCCTATTCAGCCGGCAGTATCTGAAGAAGACGAGTGGATTGGTGAAGATCTTCAACTGTTTGATCTCTTAAGTGCGTTGCAGGAGGTTTTAGATCGAACCACAACGACAGGCTTCGTGGAGCTTACGAGAGAGAACTGGACGGTTCAGGAACGTATTCAGGTCATTCTTGAGCGATTGGAGGTGGAATCCTCCATTCCCTTTGACCAATTGTTTGACCGGCATTTGTCCCGACCACTGGTCATCACCACTTTTCTGGCCCTGCTGGAGTTGGTGCGGATGAACCTTGTGCGATTATTTCAGGGAGAATGGTTCGGTCCGATTCATGTCACCCGGCGGTTTGTTCCAGCCGGTATGGGCGGGAGTGAGGAAATTTCCACGGATAGGGACTTGTAGGCCAACCGTGATTAACCGCTTAGGCCTATAGTTAAGAAACGTAAAGAGTGAGCGGATAATGGTATGAATTGAAGGGTAGGGACGTGGTGTACAGACGGATGGAGGAAGAAATGATTACCCAAGAACTCACAAACCGCGAACTTTCAATGGAAGCCCAAGAAGAAGATATGAATGAAGAACCCAATAATACAGACTCGCCTTTCATGGATTCATCGGATATTCACAACGAATCCTCAGAAACGGCCGAACCACAAGCTCCGGAAGAGATTGACCCCAATGAGGTGAAAGGGGCGCTTGAGGCTTTGCTGTTTATCTCCCACGAATCTCTGACGTTTGAAAAACTGGCAGGGATTTTGGGTGATGTGCCCAAGCCCCTGCTCAAAACGATTATCCATAGCTTGCAGGCTGATTATGAGAACAACATGCGTGGTTTGCAAATTGTGGAAGTGGCTGGCGGATTTCAATTCGTCACGCGGCCCGAACATAGTTGGGCCATTAAACGATTGACTAAGAGCAAGCCTACGAGCAAGTTGTCTCGTTCGGCTTTGGAGACGCTGGCTATCATTGGGTATAAGCAGCCTCTGACCCGTGCGGATATTGAACGAATTCGAGGAGTGGAAACCTCTGGGGTGTTACGGACCCTATTGGATCAAAAGCTTGTCCGCATTGTCGGGCGACAGGATGTGCCTGGGCGTCCCATACTTTATGGGACGAGCAAGCAGTTTCTCCAGCGGTTCGGGCTGCGTGATTTGCGCGATCTGCCACCGCTCAAAGAGTTTAAGGAACTGGGTGATCCGGAGCAGGGTTCACTGGATATGTTCATTGATGCAGGGTCTTCCAACGAGGGTCCTCAGGTGAAGGACATGTCCGCATAACGGAGTGTAAAGCGGTCCCACTGGCCCTATCCGGGTATAGCCAGTGTGAGTCATTTCCTCATTTTTTCTTTCCTCCCACGAAAGCCCCGGTCTAAGACTGTAATCTGGTGAAGGGGATCACCTCTGTCAATCTGTTCAAGCGATCGCTGTTCCAATTTATTTTCGCCCCTGTACCCGTTGGACTCTCATCTCCTCCTCTTCTACAATGTCCGTCATGCCGCTCATTCTCCCCGAGAAACCCAATGCGTTAGCCCGTGACCTGAGCAAATTATTGGGTGAAGGCAAGGTCCGGTCAGATTGGGCGACGTTGACGGCGTATTCCGTCGACGCCAGCATCTATAAAATTCCTCCCCAAGTCGTGGCTCTTCCTGAAAGTGAAGCGGATATCGATGCGGTGGTGGATTATGCCGTGCCACGCGGGATTCCTCTGACACCACGGGCAGCCGGAACGAACTTAACCGGATCGGCCATCGGATCCGGGATCATCGTCGACATTTCCAAAATGAATCGTATTTTGGAAGTGAATCCCGAAGAAGCGTGGGCCAGGATTCAGCCAGGGTTAGTGTTGGCGGAAATGAATAAGCTGTTGGCTCCGACCGGGTTGATGTTCGGTCCCGATCCTTCCAGTGGCGAGATGTGCAAGTTGGGAGGAATGTTGGCCAATAATTCTTCAGGGCCCCATACCCTCCGATATGGGTCTGTCAAAGAAAATGTTGATCGACTGCGAATTCGATTATTGACGGAAGGATGGTTGGAGGCCGAGTCGGTGGAAACCCAGAGTTCACGATTTCCGGACCTTCTTGACCGATACGGGTCCTTACGGACGGTTTGGAATGTGATTGAACAGAACCATACGCTCATTCAGGAAAAACGACCGCGAGTGAGTAAAAACAGTTCCGGCTATAATGTGTTTGACGTACAGGAAGCCATGGCCAAGGGCATATTTGATGTTCCAAAGCTGTTTGTAGGCAGCGAAGGAACGTTGGGCATTATGAGTGAAGCGACGGTCAAGTTGGTGCGACGACCAGAATCCACCGTGACGGGGCTCATTCACTTTCGACATTTAGAGGGAATGGGCGACGCCGTTCCGTATTTATTGGAACTTCAACCGAACGCTCTTGAAGTCATGGATGGCAATACCCTGAATCTGATTGGCCGGTCAACCTATGGCATTCCGGCTGATGCGGCCGCTACTCTTCTCATTGAGTTTGATCAAGATGAGCAGACGGGACGGAGTGACCGCCTGCTGGCCATGTGCCGAACCTTTGCGTTGGCTGGTGATCTCACCATGGCGTCGGATCCGGATCATCAGGCCCAACTGTGGAAGGCGCGCAAGGCGCTCTATCCTACCCTGTATCGGTTTGACCCACGAAAAAAGCCGATTAACTTTGTCGATGATGTGGTGGTTCCCGCCGATCGGACAGCGGATTTAATCCGCTATTTGGAAAACTATTTCGGGGACCGGACGGTTCCGGTGGCAATCTTCGGCCATGTCGGCAATGGGAATGCCCATATTCTGCCCTTGCTGGATCTGCAAGATCAGAGGGATTTTTCGTCAATGGTTCAGGCTCATCGGGATATTCACCAGACAGTGTTGGACCGTTTCCAAGGATCGATCTGCGGAGAACATGGAGATGGACGGATTCGAGCCGAAGCGGTTCGCGTGATGTACGGTGAGGATCTGTACAACCTGTTTATTCAGGTGAAGCACGCCTTTGATCCCCAGAATCTTATGAATCCCGGCGTGAAATTGAGCGAGACGGCGTTTACCGAACATATCGATTTTGAGCGCATGGCCAAACCCTGTGCCACGTGTGCCAAGTGTAATTCGGTTTGCCCGGTGTATGACGTGTTTCAATCGGAAGATATGAGTGCCAGAGGCTGGTTTGAAATTGTGACGGCCAAGGATTATGCCTATCTGAATTCCAAGCGCGTGGTGGAGTCCTGCCTGAATTGCAAATCTTGCCGGACTATTTGTCCTGCCGGTGTGGATGTAGCCGATTTGATTTTGCAGCGGCGTGCGGAGCATCCCAATCCGGTCGCCAAACGAATTTTTTGGCTGCATGCGCGTCCCCGGATATTTCATCCACTTTTAAAGATACTGGCCAGGATGCAGCCCTGGTGGGACCGTCCACCGGTTCGAAAAGTTCTGGAAACATTCTCTCGGCGGGGTCTACGCGGGTTGGCGGATTCAGCCAGGATTCCCCGCGATCTCCTCCTTCCCCGACTGGCGGTTCGTCACCTCCGTGATCGATATTCCGGGTTGACTAAAGTCTCGACCGACAAAGTGGGAAAGGTGGCCTATTTCCATGGCTGCGCGGCAAATTATTTTGATGATGGCGTGGGCGATGCCGTGTTGTCTGCGTTAGCTCAACAGGGAGTAGAGGTTGAGCTGCCCCCGCAACGGTGTTCAGGCACGCCGATCGAAACGTATGGGTTGCGGGATTTGGCCAAACAGGGCGCCAGAGAAAATTTAGCGAATCTGGAAGGTTACGATACGGTTGTCACAAGTTGTGCGTCCTGCACGTTGAGTTTGAAAGATTACGATAAACTGTTTCGGGGAGAACCCGAAGAAGCGTCGGCTCAGAGGCTACAAAAACGGGTGAAACATATTTCAGAAATACTGGCGGAGGGGGTTGCTGACAAATCCTCCAGCCAGAAACGCCCGGGTAGGGAGGCATCCTCCCGGCGGAAGGTCACCTACCATTCCTCTTGTCATCTTCGTGCGGCCGGGGTATCCCAGGCTCCGAGAACACTTCTGGCTTCAATATCTGATCTGGAGTATGTCGAGATGCAGGATGCCGACCGCTGTGCCGGCGGGGCCGGGACCTTCATGGTCAAGAACTATGAGACCTCACAGGAGATATTCAAACGGAAACATCGGGCGATTACGAATAGTGGGGCGGAGGTGGTGGCCACCAGTTGTCCTGCCTGTATGATTCAGCTAAGAAATGGTTTGCGGGGAAGGGCCGAGGTCAAGCATATTGCCCAAGTCTGGTTGGAGCAACAAAACGGCGAACCTGGATCTATGTAACGTGAGAAGTTGACTGAGCCAAGCAAAGACTCACATGATCGGTTCGCCATTTTATTCTTTGATGAGGAACATGCGATGGTAAAAGTATTGATATTTGGCCATGCACTCCGGGAAGTGGTTGAAGATCCCGAGGTGGAAATTTCTTTAGAGGAGCCGACAACCCTTCGCGCCTTGCTGGAAGGTCATCCAGAACACTTTCAAAGCCTGATGCCGTTTTTACAATCGCAACAGGTAATGTTCACCATTAATCAAAAAATTTCCACATGGGAAGCCAAGGTGCAAGTCGGTGATACCGTCAAGATTACGCATCAAGGCGGGGATCAGCATTCAGACGGGGCTATGTGGCACAATCCCTGATTGTTCAGGGTTTGTACGGTACATTCCGATCATGAGCTTAGAGGCGTGGAGGAAAGGAGATGACCGGGTTGGTTGACCTCACGTTATCTGTTACAGGCTCGGACGAGCTTTCTTCACACTTCTTACAATTTAAGAAGGTTCCCAGAAATTTAGCTCTCCCTTGAGGTGTGAGGACCCACGGTCGTTGTGAGAGGGGAGGGTTGTGACGAACATGTTGCCCATGTCCACAGGCCAGATCGGCAACCCAATGCTCTTCATCATCCTGGTGGTACCCAATAATGGCTTGGTTCATATGCGATTGGCCCTGCACCACAACATGATCGTGGTGAATTAGCGGGCAAAGACGGTTTTTAGTAAATCCGTGACACGTGCCGTGGGATCTGTACGAATTTTCTTTTCTTCTTCCCCCAACGTGTAAAACAAGCCTTCAAGACTTTTTCCGACCACATAGTCATTGAGGTCGAACGATGGGCTTTTCATAAATGGCAATGATGAATATTGCCCCACCAACTCATTGTATTGAGAAACGACTCCAACCTGGTTTGTTGCCTTTTCGACTTCCGGTTTGAAGGCGGTTGCCAATTGGTCGCGGGTTTGTTGCTGAAAATAATCTGTTGCCGCCGTATCCCCACCGTTCAGAATTTTTTTTGCGTCCTCAAAGCTCATCTTGGTAATGGCATCTTGAAAAATCGGCTTGGCCAATGGAGCAGCCTGTTCGGCTGCCCGATTCATGCTCACGACGAGTTCATCGACTTGTGGCCCAAAACCTGCCAGACGCAAGGCCTTATCCATGGACTGGAGTTTGCCCGGAAGCAGGATTTTAATTGCCTCGTTTTTGAGATATCCATCGGTGGCTCCTGTGAGGGCAACGGCCTTGTCAGTTCCAACGTGAAGCGCTTCTTTTAAACCTGAAACAATTTTTTCATGATTCAAAGTTGGAGAATTGAGCAGGGGGACGTTTTCCTCCACTCCTTTCAGGAAATCACCGAATTGAGCATGGGCAATGAGGGGAAGGCATAATAGAGCAACGTTCAACATGAATCGAATGCCATTTTTCATCATGTTACTCCTACGAAGACAAAAAAGAGGGGCACGGTGGAAGAAAAATTAAGTTACGCCACAGACAGAATGTGTAGGTGATTGTAATGGAGACGAAGAAAGAAGGGGCCCACAAGGAAGAGGAGGAAACGTACAGCCTGGGGAGTAGTCTCCTGGGGAGGATAGACTGAAGATATCGCAGTCTCCACATCCTCAGGGTGTATGTATCGGCTCTCCCCTGTGGGTGGTCCCAATTGGCCACCGAAAGTAATGGGGCCTGAATTAAGCCAACGGGCTACAGCTCATCCCCGAGCTTTTCCCTTTCGAGGAAGCCAAGGGCCGGGATAATAACGGGCGCGTTTTTTTCTTTAATTCTTCCCGATTGGGATTCAAGCGATTTTCTAAAATGACTGGGTCGATGACCTCGCCACACTGAAGACATCGCTTGGTCAAAATCTCCATGCCTCCAGCGTCATAATTCACATTCATGCACCAGTGGGAAACCATAAACCCTCCACAACGAGTGCAGGTATCTTCATTTTCCAACATGCGGGAATACGTCAGGTTGGTTTCTTTCGATTGTCCGGTCAGAGAAATCGAAGATCCCGTTTTGGTTGCCTGTTTGGTTCGTGTTGAAACTTTCTTTTGTATGTGAAGATTGGACATCTGTTGCTCCTTACAACGTCGTGCGAAAAATGCACATTCAACATCATTACTCATAAATAATACTGGATAATGGTAAATAGATATAGCTCTTTGTTGTTAAGTCAAGATTAACCCAATATTAAAAAAATCTCATAATTGGGGATAACAATGAGAAAGAACCGAAGGGAAATGAGGAAATCAGTTTGAAAAAGTCAATATAATCAAATGTGTGTGTGAATCAGAGGCAAGAGGAAATCTATGATACTTACCCAGTTAAATTAGCCTATTTCCAGCGGAAATGTATAACGGATGTAGATTTTTCCGTAATTTTGGCCATTCGTTCAACGGTTTTCCCTGTTGAGGATGTGGCTTTTATTAAGTAATTTCCTTTAGGCGCGTCAATGAAAACCCACGGTCCCTGCACCTCTTCGGCCGGAATTGAAATTGTCGTATTTCCATCCTCTTTGTGAATCTCAAGGGATACGCCTGTCAGGAAAGCTCTGTCACCCTGGACAAAGATTAATTTCAGTGCGTACGGGGGGTAAGAGAGGCTTCGTTCTTCTTTTCCGATGCCGGCACTAAAGTAACGAATCCCCTGCTGCTCGTAGAGGGGGAATGTCATGGTTTGTGGAATCGTATCTCCCTGAAGCGGAATTTCCAGCGTGGAGGTTTGATGAGGAGAAGCAACGGCTATAAGTGGACATCCCAACATCAGCAAAAAAGTTATGACGGATTGCCAGATTACAGGGCTGACACACCACCCGGGTTCGTCATATGCCTTCAAATGCTTTTGTTGAGGCAGCTGCGTCCATTTTCCTCCTTCACAAAATCTCACGTTCCAAGCCCTCCTGATATGGTTGTATTTGAAGTTGCTACGATAATAATGGATCCGCTCGGCATTCCGTTGGTTAAAATAGTCTGTGTAAGAATAACGGAATTTTTTTCCAGGTCAAGAGCCTATCATGTCATCGCATGTCTGGTCCTGGTGGCCTCTTTCATGATTTCCTCGGTCATGACGGTTTTAGGTAGATGGTAATCATGGGGAATCGTCTTTCTCATCGGAGAGATGAAGAGAACGTGGAGTCTGGTCGAGATGTTGGGGATCGGCTATTTCTTTTTTCACCGAAACGCCTAATTGTTGGAATTTTCTGGCTGTGGGGAAAATTCGTGTTTCAAGCGAGGCGATGGCGGCATTGTATGATTCCACGCTGCGTCCCAACGATTGTCCCATTCTGGCCACATGTTCAGCAAATGTTCCCATGCGGTCGAATAGTTCCTGACCCAGAGCTGCGATCCGCTCGGCTTCCTCAGTCAATTTCCCCTGGCGCCAGCCATAGGCAATGGCACGTAATAAGGCAATAAAGGTCGTCGGAGTCGCCAAGACGACTTTTTTGGTTAAGGCCCTTTCCATCAGAGAAGGATCCCGTTCTGCCGCGGCGGCTAAAAACGAATCATTGGGGATAAATAACACCACGAACTCAGGAGCCGAAGGAAATTGCTCCCAATACTCTTTTGCGGCTAATTGAAGGATATGGTGTTTGACCTGCTTCACATGACGATTCAAGGCCGTTTCACGTCCAAGGTCGGTAGAGGCTTCCAGACTATCCAAGAAGGCATTCAGGGGAACTTTAGAGTCCACCACCACCTCGCGTCCAGCCGGAAGTTTGACGATCATATCGGGACGGAGACGACTGGTTTCTCCCGTGACACTTGTCTGTTCAAAAAAGTCGCAATGCGCCGACATTCCGGCTAATTCGGCGGTTTTGCGAAGGGCAATTTCGCCCCACCGTCCCCGAATCTGCGGAGAGCGCAGTGCATTGGCCAGTTTGGATGTTTCGGTTTGGAGAGCCACTTGCGCCGAAGCCAGATGGCGCAATTGCTCGCTGACCGCACTGATTTCCCGCAGTCGTTGATGTTCCAATTCCTGGGTGGCCTTATGATAGGTTTGGAGGGATTCGGTCAACGGTTGAAGAAGCGATTCCCATAACGCATGCCGATGATCCAAATGGGCGGAGGTTTCAGTCTGCAGGGCTCGGAACTTTTCTTGAGCGAGAATGAGAAATCCCTGGTTGTTCGTGGCCAAGGCCTGAGCCGCCAGAGACCGGAATGTGTCGGATAAGGTTTCTTTTGTCTCGTGAAATAAAGCTTCCCGTTCCGAGACCAGGGCTTGCATATCCTCCAGTTTGGTGAGGGCGGAGGCTTTGGCTCCTTCGAGAATCCGGAGTTCTTGTTGGAGACGGGTTCGCTCTTCTTGGGTTTCCTTTAAGTGTTCTTTCAGGGGTGAGAGCTGTCCTAAGGCCGAAGCCAATTGAGACTCAAGAGTTTGCTGTGACTTCGATAAGGTTTTCTGGAATTTGAGATAACTCAACCCCCAAAAGATCCCCCCTCCGGCCAGAAAGCTCCCCATCAATAACAAACTGAAAAAAAGATCCGGGTGCATAAATCTACAAGGTATTCCTGGAAAACCGGTCCGTTTTCTTCAGGTTAGAGTGTGAATGGTCAATACTCCAGGTATTCGAGCAAGATGGAAGTTGCCGGAGTTCGATTCGGGGGGGTGTGTCGTTCGTGTAGAAGACCACACGGCTAATCCGGAAAAAAATTGCCTCTACATAGACCTCCGGGGCATTGTCGAGTACCATAAAGGGAAGCGTATCCGCTTGAATCCATTCCCGATTGTCATCTTCAGTACATGTGGAGGCCGAAACGATGGATAAAAAATTCCGTCTGTCTATCTGGTATTTCATTATTGCTTTCTGGGGGCTCATCATTCTTCAAGAAATTTATTTTGCCGCCCAGCATATGGACGAAGTGTCGTACAGTCAGTTTAAGGCTTGGGTGCAAGAAGATAAAGTCGCCGAGGTCTCCATTACCGAAAAAATGATCCATGGGAAACTCAAATCGCAAAATAGCCAGGATTCGCCCCAGTGGTTTCAAACCGTGCGGGTGGATGATCCGGATCTGGTCAAACTGCTCGAAGAAAAACACGTGGAATATGCCGGCGTCGTGGTGAGTACTTTATGGAAAGATGTGGCATCGTGGGTGGTCCCGATTCTGGTGTTCGCGGGCATATGGTTTTTGATCCTGAAAAAACTCGGACAGGGGGCAGGCGGCGGATTCATGCGAATTGGAAAATCCAAGGCCAAAGTCTATATTGAAAATGACATTCCGACACGGTTTGCGGATGTGGCAGGCGTGGACGAAGCCAAGGACGAGTTGATGGAAGTGATCGAATTTTTAAAAACGCCGGAGAAATTCACGCGCATTGGGGGACGCATTCCCAAAGGGGTGTTGCTGGTCGGTCCTCCCGGAACCGGAAAGACGTTACTGGCCAAGGCCATAGCCGGGGAAGCGGGAGTGCCGTTCTTTTCCATCAGCGGTTCGGAGTTTGTGGAGATGTTTGTGGGGGTCGGGGCGGCCAGAGTGAGGGATTTGTTTGAGCAGGCCAAAAGCAAAGCCCCCTGCATCATTTTTATTGATGAGCTGGATGCGCTGGGGAAGGCTCGTGGAACGGGACCCATGATGCATGAAGAGCGTGAACAAACCCTCAATCAACTGCTGGTCGAAATGGATGGGTTTGATCCCCGTGTGGGTGTCATTATTCTCGCTGCCACGAACCGCCCTGAAATTTTGGATCAGGCCTTGTTGCGGGCCGGACGGTTTGATCGTCAGGTGTTGGTCGATCGGCCGGATCGGTCGGGTCGAACAGCCATTTTGGCCATCCATGCCGCATCCATCAAATTAGCTCCCGGTGTGGATTTGGAAAAGATTGCGGCGATGACACCGGGTATGGTCGGGGCGGATTTAGCCAATGTCGTCAATGAAGCTGCCTTATTAGCTATCCGTCGAGGGCGGGAAACGGTCCAACAGCATGATTTTGAGGAAGCCGTAGAGCGGGTGATTGCCGGATTGGAAAAGAAAAGCCGGGTGTTAAGTCAAGAAGAGCGAAAACGAGTGGCTCATCATGAGATCGGCCATGCCTTGGTGGCCTTGTCCCTACCGGGAGCAGATCCCGTCCAAAAGATTTCTATCGTCCCTCGTGGCATCGCCGCATTAGGCTATACCCTGCAATTACCGACGGAGGATCGATATTTATTAACCCGAACCGAGCTGGAAAATCGGATTGCCGTGTTGCTGGGCGGACGGGTTGCCGAAGAATTGGTCTTTGGAGAGGCGTCGACGGGAGCGGCGGATGATCTGCAAAAGGCCACCACGATTGCCAAACGCATGGTGAAGGATTACGGGATGAGCGAAAAACTGGGCACCGTCGCGTTAGACCAATCCGCGCAACCGTCATTTTTAAAAACGAATGAACCTCTTGGGGCTCCAACCTATTCCGAGCATATTGCACAGGAAATTGATTTGGAAGTGCGGCGGATGATTGAAGACCAAGGCAGTCGGGTCCGGGAACTCTTGTCCACGCTAAGACCGGTCATGCTCAAAGGGGCTGAAAAACTGTTGAAAGATGAAGTGCTGAGTGGTGAAGAACTGAAAGCCCTCCTTCTGTCGAAAACGAAAGAAGAGCCTTCGGCTCACCATGCGGAAACGAGAAATTAGTGTTCAGGGTGGTGTTCCAAGTGGTACTCCAGATTCGGTATGGGTTTATACCCATCACCATCCGCTTGTTGTTGGTGGGTGACCCGGATGTCGATGACGGCTCCTTCTCGTCCAAGAGCTTCCGGACTATAACGAAAATTTCGTCTCATGGTGGTGTGTGACCATCGCTTGTCTCTGGGGTTCTGAAACACGAATTGCGTTTTCAAATTTTCTCCGGCCAATACGACGACTTTCATATCCAAATAGCCCGCCATGCCTGCATGCCAGGCTATGAGCTGATAGACTCCCTCCGGGATATCCGTGATCGAAAAATTACCTTCGTTGTCGGTGACTGCATAATAGGGGTTGTTCACCGCCACTCCCCAAGTCTGCATATAAGCATGAAACCCGCATTCCAGGAAGAGCAGGCGACGTCCGTGGGTGAACTGGAGAGTATCAACCATGGGTTCCCCTGGTTCGTGCACATGGTCTTTCAGTAAGTGTTTCGGATGAAAGGGATTTAAGCGTAGAGGCCGGTGAAACATGATCTTGGGTCCGAACGATGCCGTTTCATACACCTGGACATCATGGACGATCGGATCCATGTTGATGATATTAATAAGCTGTTGGTCACGGACTACGGTCAGCGCAGGGGTAAACATGCAGTCTTGGGTGGTGATGGTCGCGGGGGGAGTTTCCGGGAAGGGTTTGCCTTGATACACCCCCTCGAGAAACACTACCGTATTCGCCAACCCGCTGTCCGGACCGACTTGAAATTCATCTACGATTCGCCACCCCGTACCGGTGGAAATCCGCCCACAAAACTCGGTGTCATTATTCAAGGTCAAATTATAGGCCAGTGGAGGCGGTTCTTGCCCATCAAGTTTCACTTTTCCACTGATGGCGCCCCCATTGGTAACCGTTATGGATTCATAGGCAAAACCATATGAGGATAGTGTGAGAAGAAAGCCGACGCTCAATGTCCATGATGCGTGTTTCATTGATTTCATCCTTTGGTAAGACAAGTAATCAGTAATCGAGAAAGCGATGCATGAAAAACTTCATGAATGAATCATCCTACGAAATCAGGCAGATCTAATTCTAGTCCACGCCTGGACAGAATCACAAGCTCTGGCTTGGTATCACGCATCAGATATCCTTTTAGAAATTAACCAAATTCTCGCAACATATAGAGGAAGGTCGTAGAGACAACAGAATGGTCCATCAAGCCTGTCAAGCAATACTATGCATATCCTATTGTAATTTTATGGAAAATTGTAGGTGTCCAAGATATTGGACAAATAGAACGGGGTAGAAAGATTATCGGAAAATTTGAATTCCGGTTCGGATTGTCTAATTCCTTGGGCAGAGGACATCAAGGAATAAAGATCCGGCTAGCTCGGCTTATTCGGGACAAGGAGAAATCTGGCGACCTTGAACATTCGAGACTCTTGTGACATTTTAGGAGTCAGAAAAATATTAAAAGCAATCAACTCATGGCAATGAATTGAGAAGGTTGGAAAGAACGGAGCATCAGTTATTCATGGGGCTTCCGATCACTCGCGAAAATTTTGATGAGGAACATTACCGTCAATTTGGGGAACGTTTGACCAGTAGTCTGGCAGCCTTGGACGAATTACTCCAACGCCCGGGCTTTGGGAATGGCACTCAAAGCCTCGGAGCCGAAATGGAATTGTCCATTATCGATGGCAAAGGGCAGGCGCTCCCTATCAATCGAGCAGTGTTGAATCAGTGCCTGAGCGAACACCTTCAGTTGGAACTCGATCGGTTTAATTTGGAATATAACTTAACGCCGGTGGCGCTGACGGGCCGGCCTTTTTCCCATTTGGAAGGACAATTGGAAAAAGCCTTGGCTGTGTTAGAGCACAGTGCCAACAGTCTTGGGGGACGAATTGTTCCGATCGGGATCCTTCCGACTTTACGACTCAATGAGCTGGATTCATCAGTGATGTCCGATCTGCCACGGTACCGGGCCTTATCAGCGGGGTTGCGGCGTCTGAAAAAAGGTCCGTTTGTCATTCAGATCGATGGTGCCGAGCCTTTGAGCGTGACTTGCCAGGATGTCACACTTGAGGGTGCCGCGACTTCCTTCCAGATTCATCTACGTGTCGATCCGAATACCTTTGCAAATATTTATAACGCGGCCCAATTGGCTACACCATTGGTGTTGGCCCTGAGCGCCAACTCCCCGACGTTTCTGGGTCAACGTCTCTGGGATGAAACTCGCGTGGCTCTCTTTAAGCAGGCCATTGATAGCCGAAAGTTCGATGAGCATGATTGGCATCCCCCTTCCAGAGTGTCATATGGTTTTGGTTGGGTCCGCAAAGGGGCGTTTGAATTATTTGCTGAGGCGGTGGGGTTGTTCCCTCCGCTGCTCCCGGTGTTGGGGAAGGAAGATCCCTTGGACCGTTTGGCCAAAGGGCATTTGCCGAAATTGGAAGAGTTGCGATTGCACCAGGGGACCGTATGGCGATGGAACCGAGCGATTTATGACTCCCATGACAACGGGCATATTCGTATCGAATTGCGCGCTTTGCCTTCCGGTCCTACCCCGATTGATATGGTTGCCAGCGCCGCGTTTCTCATTGGATTAATTTTGGGACTCAGCCGGCGAATAGAAACCCTGTTGCCTCTGTTTCCCTTCGACTATGCCCATCGGAATTTCTACCAGGCGGCGCAGTTTGGGGTGGATGCTACGTTGCTGTGGCCCACGTTGGCCGTGGGTGGTCCCAAAGAAGTTACCGTGTGCGCCCTGGCCGAAGAGTTGTTGCCGATTGCCCAAGAGGGGTTGGGTGAGGCCGGGGTGAATCAACAGGAAATTGACAGGTTACTTCATGTGATTCGTCGGCGAATTCAGACCAAAATAACAGGAGCCCGCTGGCAGTTATGGATGTTGGATCGGTTGGAAAAAACGATGGATCGGTCTGCTGCCCTTTCTGGTATGCTGGAAAAATACCTCGCAAACTCTCAGACGGGGGTCCCTGTATCCGAGTGGAGCCGGGAAATGCCATGAAAGACGCTCATAGACTTCCGACGTGGGAAGGCCCCAAGCCTGATGAGGTCGGAGAAACCGTGGAAGACTTTCTTCAGAAGTTGGGTCGACCCAGTCTTCTGTGGTTTCCAGGAAAAGATTCTTCTCGGACTCGAGCGTTTTCAACCTTATTGCATGGGAACGAATCTTCCGGTGTGCGTGCCCTCCATCGGTGGATCAAAGAAGGACACGAGCCGGCAGTCAATTTGCTGTGTTTTATCGGGGTCGTCCACGCGATATTGACTGAACCTTTTTTTTCGACCCGTAGCGTGCCGGGATGGCGGGACTTGAACCGATGTTTTCGTCCACCCTTTGAAGGGCCGGATGGGGCGATTGCAGAATCGCTCCTGCTGGAATTTCGATCGGTCAAGCCCGAGGCCCTTATTGATGTTCACAATACTTCCGGGAGAAGTCCGGCTTATGGGGTGACGACCAGAGGAGGTCGGCAACAAGAATTTCTGACCTCCCTGTTTTCCGATCATTTGGTTGTGACCGACCTGCAATTGGGAGCCTTGATGGAAGCCACTGAACACGACTGGCCAACGGTAACCATTGAATGTGGTGGGGCCAATAATCACTTATCCCATGAAGTGGCCTATCAGGGGTTTGCCCGGTATGCGTCGGCCGAATCGTTACAACATGCTACCCCTGGGGTGACCGTCGTGCATCATCCCCTACGAGTTGAGATCCGTCCAGGTTCAACCATCGTCTATGGGACGGAACGCCGGGCTGGAACAGATTTGTGTCTTCCTTTGGATGTGGATTTGTTTAACTTCGGCATTTTAACGTTTCAGGATTCTCTCGGGTGGGTAGGGCCAAAAGGCCTAGATGTGTTATACACAAAAGATGCCCAGGGATGTGACCGCAGCCGGGAAATTTTTTCTATTCACGAACAGACCTTACGCCTGGTCAAACCGAGTCGAATCATGATGGCGACGACGCGCCAGGATATCGCCCAAAGCGATTGTCTTTTTTACGTCTTGCCTGTGCAATAATTCACTTCGCCAGTCTCTCGCTCGTTTCGTTCAATAAAACTCCACAATCGATTTGCCCTTTGGGAATGCCCGAACCCTCACGGAGGAAAAAAGAAAACCTCTTCCGGTGTTGTTTGCCTCAAAATCTGAAGGCTCATCCCTGCAGATTGTTCGGTTTCGCACTCTCGACTGTTTAGTTTTGCACTCTCATGATTGTGGATCAGATGAAAAAATTGTTGAAAAACAAGCGTGAGGATGCCTGAGGGTTTGGCCTCTCAATTGCTATAACAACTTGTGCAAGGAACAGTCGGGAGTCTGAAGAGAAATGTTCCATTCAATAGAGCCGAACTATTTTATCGCTGTTTGTAAGGAGGTCCTATGAAAGGACGAATACCCTCATCATCATTGTGGTCGATCATCTTAGCGGGTGGTGACGGGGAACGAACCCGGCCCTTTATCCAGCAGTGGTTAGGATATCCTCTCCCGAAGCAATACTGCACGTTTGTCGGGACGCGATCCATGTTGCAACATACCTGGGACCGCGCCAATCAATTAAGCCATCCGAACCGCAAGATCACCGTGGTGGCCTCCAATCATCAGGTTGGTGGCAACGGGAACTTTGGAGGGCAAAACGAAGGAACCATTCTGTTTCAACCCAGAAATTGCGATACCGGTCCAGGCATTCTGCTGCCGCTTACCTATGTCAAAGTCCGAGATCCTCAAGCGGTGGTGGCTATTTTTCCTGCGGATCATTTTATCTTCCCGAAGGAACGATTTGTGGCAACAGTGAGTCGAGCCGTACGGGCTATCGAATTTTTATCCGATCGAGTGCTTCTGATGGGGGTCCGTCCGACCTATGCCGAACCCGAGTATGGCTGGGTCGTGCCGGGCGCCACGTTAGGTTGGAGTGGCGGTTCACCTATTCGGGCCATACGGGGCTTCCAGGAGAAACCTGATTGCCGTCAAAGTCAGGAGTTACTCCGTCGAGGTGCCTTATGGAATACGTTTGTCATGGTTGGCAAGGTTGACACCCTCTGGAATATGGGTTGGACGTGTTTTCCGGAAATCATGACAGCATTTGACCGATTGGGAAAAGCCGTGGGCACTCCGGCGGAAGGCTCCACTTTGCAGGCCATTTATCAGGAGATGCCAAGTCGTAATTTTTCTTCTGAAGTTCTGGAACGTCTGACGGATCGACTAGGGATTATGGAATTGGAGCAGGTTATGTGGAGTGATTGGGGACGACCCGAACGGATCGTCGAAACCTTGCAGGCCGTAGGCAAGCAGCCGACTTTCCCCTATGCGCATGTGAAGCCGATTCTCCAGCTTTCTAAAAATAATGTGAATGCCGGTGTCGTGTGATTCAATCTTTGTCTGCATCATCCTGTTAACTCCCAAGGGATAGTTTTACGATTTTCTTGACGAGAGTTCTTTGGTATCTTTGCTCTGTTTCTTGCCGTAATCCTCTTGAGGATTTTCCTCAACCTCAGACTTGTAAGAGCATTCTGATAATTTCCTGCATTTTCCTTCACCGAGACACTGTGGCATAGTTCGCCAACTTTTCAAACAGTCAATGTGGAATTATAGCGCATTGGGAATGCTCTCTGATGCGTTCTTTTATTGAGATGAGCATGAAATTTGGCATAAAAAATGGGCATAACAGGGGTTATGGCATCATTCTCGCTTTTCGAGGGAAGCCAGATGTATTGATTGGGAAGGGTGGACGGTGGCTGAGGAAATAGAGAAAATTCCGGAGCGGATCATTTGGCAAAACTATCCTTCCTGGAGCCAATTTAGTTGGCTCTATGTGTTTGCCCTATGGACGGGCATGAGAGGACTCCTTCTTCTAAGATTGAACGTGGAAGGGTGGAAGTTGTGGATGGGGGGTGTTGCCATTTTATTGGGATTGGTGATCGCTCTTCGTTATTGGGCCAAATATATCGTGACCACTCAGCGCGTGTTGTTGAAAAATGGGTACTCGGGCAAAGAATTGGAAAGTATGGAGATTCGCACAATCAAGAAAGTGGAACTGGACCAAGGGCCGGTTGCTGGCTTTCTGGGAATAGGAACGGTGGTGGTGAAAGAACAAGGCACGGATCGAAGTCTGCGGTTTCGAGGAGTGGCAAACCCGGATGTGCCCATGACAAAACTTCAGGCTCTTTTGCCTGTATCTCCAGATGTGGTCAATGAATCGTGATTGGTGCTGCGGCGTATAATCATCATTCCTCAATACAATGAGTCAGAGTTATTCAATGAAGCAGAGTTTGGGAGCGAAGCGAAATAGTCGAGGTTTTGGAATGAATCCGATGCAAGTCAATCGAAAGGAGTAAAAGCATGAACGTGTTGCTGGCCGTAGAGCAAACCCGAATATCCGTAGGAGCCATCCGGCTGTTGACCAAGCTCATGCTTCCTCCTGGCTCGGATTTGATTCTGCTCCATGTGCACCCCATCCCCCCAAAAATCACGGGTCTGGCGAAGGAACGGATTTTGAAAATCTCTCAGCAGGTCCAAGAGGTTCAGAAAGAAGTCCGTGACCAGGCCCGTCAATTTCTGAGTAAGGTTGAAAAAACGTTACATCGGCAGGATGTGGTGTTTCATCCTATGGTAAAAAATGGATTTCCCGGAGAGGAGATTTTAAAAATCGTTCATGCAAAGCGCATTGATCTTGTCGCCCTTGGAACACGGAGCTATTCGCAATCCGCTGGGTTTTTCCTTGGCAGTGTGAGTCAATGGGTGTTACAGGAAGCGCCCTGCTCGGTGTTGATCGCGCGTAATCGGCCTCACAAGAGACTCAATGATCGAGGGATAAATGTTCTGCTGGCCACGGATGGATCTTCCGATTCACGGGCGGCAGCCCACTTTATTAATACCATGGGTTTGCCGGACTCCTCGCAAATCACGATTGTCCATGTGATCAAAAAGCAAGTCTACGAAACCGAACGGGCTTTGACGAGCGGTAGGAACAATGAAAGAGAGTTTGCGAAATTGGCCGAAGAGCTTCTTGAGGCTCGGGGACGAGAAGGAGCCAAGATTCTTCAGGATACGCGAAAGGCCTTAGCGTCTTCAGACATTCAGATTCAGGAACGGTTGGTGTTTGGCAATGCTGCCGACGATATTCTGAAGGCCGCTCGGTATATGAAGGCCGATCTCATTGTGATGGGCTCTCAAGGATCGACTGGGGTCAAGCGGATGTTTCTGGGTAGTGTATCCAGCAAGGTCGTACATAATGCCGGATGTTCGGTGGCGATCATCCGGAGCACAAACAAGAAGTGACCCTCTTCAACAAATTACTTGGTATAACCTAAGTAATCCATCTCAATTGTTCTTGTTTGGGTGAGTTCTTGCCTCTACCTATTGATCTATTCCCTTTAATACCTTCTAGTGAAGCTCAGTCGGTGTTTTGGCTGCAAAGATTCCGATATATGGCAAAATGGGCAGAAAAGGAAAAATCGCGTGATATACTAAATTCATGATGAGATACCGTTTTTCCACAGTTGCCTGTTTATTAATTGTGTTAGGGATGTTCGCGCATACAGGCGAAGTTTGGTCTTCACCTGGCCAAGCTGGTTTGACTGTGAAGGATGAGTCGATTGCCGGAGCTCCGGTTTCTCCAACTTCCCCAAGCGGGAACCGTGCTTGGAATTTTCAAAAAAGTCCGGATTGGGAAAAACGATTTTTCGACAAACCGCTTTCCCCGTATAATTTTTCAAAAAATCCAATTCGATTACCGAATGTTTCTGGCATTCCACTGAAATCTCCCGGCAAATTACCTGGAATCGAATTTGGGGTCGAAATGCATAGTTTGGAAGCCCTCCAATCGGTTATTCCGCCGGACCAATTGCCGAAATCATTGAATGCCCAGCAGAACCAACCTCTTCTTCTGCCCCCCTCAAACATATCCCCGGATTATAACGGAGGATTTCTGCGGTTTACCTGGTAGAGAATAGAAACCTGCCATTCCACTATACGATCCTGCGTGTGTCAGGTGATGGCCTATGGTGGTTTTACTTCTAGGAAAGGAGCTCAGCATCTGGATGTGGCTCTTCCGTTGTACAGACAAGTTAAAAGAAGGTTTTATCTATCCTCCTGTCGATAATTCCTGCGCCTGTTTTTCAATAAATCTTTCCTAATAGAGATAACTGTAGGTTTCAATGGTTTTTCCCAGCTGTCTATCCATGATGATTTGTATAGTTTGATAAGGAGGAAGGGGCAAGAGATAATTCTGTCGTTTTCCGGATGTAGGAATAAGATATTGAAATTATGAGAAAAATGGCGCCAATCGAATGGTGTTGAGAAGTTCTTGGGTCATTATTTAAGATGCTTTCACTTCAAGAGAGGAGGGGGGAAATTAAAAAATGGAATCTTTCAGTTGAAAGCTCAAAATCGGTTGGTTTGCGAAAATAGAGGATTATACAGGTAGTAGTCTGACGAATTGAATTGAGTCAGAAGACAGTACGACATATGAGTACGACATATGAGAAAGGAGATATCTATGCGTGCAATAGCCTACATTCTAGTGGGAGTTTTTGGTGGCATGGGAATGATGACTGTTTATCAGGGGGTAGAACAGAATGATTCTATGGCCCCGGTGAGCTATGCGATGTCGGCTCCGGACCCGATTTCCGAGATGGAAGATGAGAAACCCTGGACCGGGGAAGACCTTTTAGAGATGGCGCAACTCTACGACCGACAAGCCGATGAGCTTCAAAGTGAGGCGGTGCGATTAGAGCAGCGAGCCATCAGTCTTGCCGAAAAACCCTATATGGATCCAAAGGGATTTACCAGGACAGGATGGATGCTGATCGCTACTTCGCGCTGGAAATCGGCGAAGGAATTACGAGAAATGGCGGCCATGCATCGTTCGGAAGGACAGCGGCTGCTGGCATTGGAAAAAAACGGAGAGATCCCGACAGAGAATAGAGACAAAGACGGAAATTCTTCACAGAAGCACGGCACATGAGTGTCGCCTCTATCAGGATCCCTTAAGGTCAGGACCTTTATTCTTTGTGGTGAACTCTTCCGCCTGCTAACGCAGTTGTCATTGGCAGGGATCAGGCGAGTTCCCTTGCGTGGATCAAAAAATATTTTCTTAGAGCCATTTGTTGCCGGCATGACTATGGCTGCGGGGCGGAAACGGAGCGAAGGAAAATGTCCTCGCTCGATCTCCAGAAGATCACATTATCGTGATGAAGGATAATGACGTATGGCAGACCTCATCAAAGGATTTGAGAAATTTCACGAGGAAATCTACCAAAATAAACAGAAGTTGTTCAAAAAACTCGCCCATCACCAAGAACCTCAGGCTCTGTTTATTACCTGTTCTGATTCACGCATTAATCCACACCTGCTGACGCAAACCGAACCCGGGGATCTGTTCATCTTGCGTAACGCGGGGAATCTGATCCCACCGTATGGAGCACTCATTGGGGGAACCACGGCAACCATTGAATTTGGTGTGTCGGTCTTGAAAGTCAAAGAAATCGTTGTCTGTGGGCATACGGATTGTGGGGCTATGAAGGCCCTGCTCAATCCGGAATTGATGGAAGGTCTTCCTGCTGTCCGAGAATGGCTCCGAAACGCTGAGAGTACGAGTCAGATCATGAAGGAAATCTATCCTCACCTTAAAGGCGAGAAACTTTTTGCTGCGACGATTAAAGAAAATGTCTTAATGCAGCTTGAGCATTTGCGTACTCACCCTGCGGTAGCCAAGCGGTTGCGGGGTGGAGATCTCAAGCTCCATGGGTGGATTTATTCCATTGCAACCGGAGAGGTGTGGCTTTACGATTCGACTCAGGGAAAGTTTGTTTTTCCAAAAGAGTTGAAGCACCTATAAATAGAAAGTTCTTTGAAGCAGCGCCTTGCAGCGGTGTGGGTGAGTGGAGTGGAATCGAAAATGAAAGAGCAGATGAAAGACATGTTTTCCATGCAGTGGGTAGATGTACGACAGGATTTTTTAGCATCCCTTGTCGTTTTTCTCGTGGCTCTTCCGTTATGCATGGGGATTGCGATTGCCTCCGGGGCCCCTCCTGTTTCTGGAATTATTACCGGCATCGTGGGAGGCTTGGTCGTCGGACTCCTTGCCGGTTGTCCTTTGCAGGTAAGCGGGCCGGCCGCGGGGTTGACCGTGATTATCTTCGATTTCATTCAGCGTTTTGGCATAGCCAAACTGGGTATCGTTGTTCTGTTGGCAGGCGTTATTCAAATCGTGGCTGGCATCCTCCAACTCGGACAATGGTTTCGAGCTGTTTCTCCTGCCGTCATCCAAGGTATGTTGGCCGGAATCGGGGTGATCATCTTGGCCAGTCAATTTCATGTTATGGTTGGAGACACCCCCAAAGAGAGTGCAGTTGAAAATATTCTGAGTATTCCCGAAGCCATATGGAAAGGGTTGGTCCCCGAAGAGGGAGGTGCCAATCCTCATTTAGCCGCTCGAATTGGAGTCCTCACGATTGGCGTCTTGGTTCTCTGGCAATTCTTGCCTAAAAAAGTGCAAGTCATTCCTGCCCCCTTAGTAGGGGTGATGGTAGCGAGCGGAGAGGCATACATCCAAAATTTATCCATTGAATATATTGAATTTCAAGATAGCATTGTGGACTCAATACATTTTCTGAAAATGGAGGATTTCTCTTACCTTTTGGATATGTCAATCCTGGCAGTTGCCGTAGCCATAGCCTTTATTGCCAGCGCGGAGACGCTCTTATGCGCAACCGCCGTGGATCAAATGCATTCAGGTCCGCGAACACGATACAACCGTGAAATGTTTGCCCAAGGTGTTGGAAACTTTCTGTGTGGGTTTTTGGGAGCCTTACCGATGACCGGGGTTATTGTGCGGAGTAAAACTAATATCCAGAGTGGAGGCCGAACCCGTCTCTCGGCTGTTTTTCATGGACTATGGCTACTTCTCCTTGTCGGACTCTTCCCTGAATTGCTCGAACTGATTCCCATTGCGAGTTTGGCTGCCCTCCTCGTGTATATTGGTTATACCCTTATCAATGTAAAGGCTATTCGCAATCTCTCACAATACGGGCGTGGAGAAATAGTCGTGTATGGGGTCACCGTGTTGATGATTGTCTTGACAAACCTGTTAGTAGGAGTGCTTGCTGGGTTAGGCGTGGCACTGGCTAAATTACTGTATACAACCCAGACGCTCAAAGTTTCTGTTGAAAAGAGCACGGCCACCAAACCTATTTCAATCACCATGTCAGGTACAGCAACGTTTGTGAGCCTTCCCAAGCTGGCGAATGCCTTGGATAAAATCCCGATGAATAAGGAAATTCATTTCAATTTTGACGATCTTCGGTATATTGATCACGCCTGTATGAACCTCCTGAATTCATGGAAAAAATTTCATGAAACCCAAAATGAGAAGGTGTCTGCCGATTGGAAAAAATTAGAATCCAAACTTATCGAGCATAAGACAACGACCTAGGCAACAGTCCGTTCTGCAAAGATGGGCGTGATGTTTAATGAGGTCAGTTGGCCGGAGAAGAGAACGTCGACAAGTCTTGTTGTGTCTCATTCAATCCCCTCTTGGTCCAGCATTCTGTTCAACGCTTCCGGGAAGTTACTTGGCATTGAATTTGGAGTCGAAATGCACCGCTTGGAAGCTCTCCAATTGATTGTTCCGCCGGAGCGACCGCTGAAGTCATTGAGCGTTCAGCTGGGTCAACCTCTTCTCCCAGTTTGCTGGTCATAACCGTATAGGCTTTGGCATTAGCCCATTACGATGCGTGACGATTTTCTCTTTCCCGGCTAGACCTCCATGCGAGATAAAGCAGCAATATGGCTACCATGACTTCTATGACGTGGACCACATGTCACCTCTCTTTCATTTCTACTTCCATAAAGTATCAAAAGAATGGTGGTCATGATAAAAGCAGTCATACGGGAAAAATAGGGCGAACTTTTTTCTAGAATGTGTAGAGCATGATTTTCACCAAAATCGTGATCTTCCCATCCGCTTAGTTAACGAGAAAAACCCTTCCTCACCCTCGTCTAAAACGAGCTTTCGTCTGTGTAAAGACTGTAATCCCTTATGGGCCATGGAAAATGAAACTCCGGTAATCTTCCTTCATTCAATTATGTGACATTTGGGTTAGAAAAAATCCTCTAGTAAAACGGGGCATTTAGGGGCAGTTGATTTTTTAGAGCCTGAGGCAAATTGCGTCAATGGGAAAGAGTTTTTCTAATGGTGTTCAGATTCATGCACAGGAAATGTCTTTTGACTTCCATCAGGGTTTAGCATTTCTTAAATAAGGAAAAAGATGGCATGAAACTTGGTATGACTCTTTTTGACGTAAAAGAACGATAAAAGGGATCTAGGAGAAGAGGGACTGATTCATGATTATGGTTGTGACATTTCAGGAAGATTTTCGCTCTCATATATGCGCCTTCCTTTCAGAGAAAGGATATAAAGTTTGCGTTCCTCCACATCGGCAGGATGTGATTCCTTTAATGAAGGAGAAAAGTCCTGTAGTGGTGGTGTTGGATATGTATGTGGCGGAACCGAACGGATTGGAAGTCCTCAGGGAACTGCGTGCACAAAATTACAGAGGCAAAGTGATTGCTTTAGCCGGAATATCAGTGAGTTCTCTGTTGTCTCAAGCGTATCAGTTTGGCGTGGATCAGGTGATTGGAGGATTTCAAGGAAACGGGGGAACACTTAATGTAGATCAAGTGGAATTGGCGATCAGGGGAGCGCTTCATTCCGACATCGCCAAACGTGCATTTGAATTGTATGAAGCCCGGGGTCGAAAGCATGGCAAAGATCAGGAAGACTGGCTGGAAGCCGAGCGGGAAGTTTTCACGAGAAACATGCATTTACCATCATCTGGAACAATATCAACCAAGATCCAACCCGGTGAAACTCCTAAGAGGGTAACAAAACCTAAAAAGTCATGACCCTGAACGATCCTGAAAAAAATCACCTTGGAAGGCCAGGCATTGTTTCAGATGCCTTGAGTCGATCGAGGGAAATTAGGTCGTGAGGATTTTCCCTTGCTTAATTGTCTGAGAAGGGTGAGACGTGAAGGGTCTCCGTGGCAGTACCGAAAACATTCAGGCCCAATGATCACCATGAGTCACGTGTGTTCCTGATAAGGCCGTTGTGCTGACTGAAGTACCTTACAGGATTGGTCTCTATTTCGCCTAATTGAACACGATGCCGATTTCTGACACAACACAGTCAGGCGTATGCTGGCATGCCCTGGATTATGAATCCGTGCTCAAGGCCGTGTCGAGTCAGATTGGGGGCCTCAGTCAGGCGGTGGCTGCCGAACGGTTGGCGCTCTATGGCCCTAATCGTTTGCGTCCTCCAAGGAAGCAAAGCGCATGGCAACGGTTCCTCCTGCAGTTTCACAATATTCTCATTTATATCCTGTTGGGAGCCGGGGTCGTTACCGCCATTCTCGGTCATTGGGTGGATACCAGCGTGATTCTGGGAGTGGTGGTCATCAATGCCATGATCGGATTTCTCCAGGAGGGAAAGGCCGAAAGGGCGATGGATGCCATTCGCCGAATGTTGTCCGTGCAGGCCAGCGGGCTTCGGGATGGCGTTCGTGGTCAAATTCCCGCCGAAAACCTTGTCCCTGGCGATATCGTATTTCTTCAATCCGGCGACAAAGTCCCTGCGGATCTGCGTCTTCTCAAGGTAAAAGATCTGCGAATTGAGGAAGCAGCCCTGACCGGTGAGTCTCTTCCGGTTGAAAAACATCTCGACCCCGTCCCGGAGGCCTCGCCGATTGGTGATCGAAAAGGGATGGCCTATTCGGGCACCTTGGTGACCTACGGCACGGGGACAGGCGTCGTCGTGGGGACAGGGGATGCGACGGAAATTGGACGGATCAATGCCATGCTGGCTCGGGTGCAGACTCTCACGACGCCACTGTTACGAAAAGTTGGGATATTTGGGAGACGACTGAGTATTGCCATCGTTGTTGGAGCGGTTGGAGTCTTTCTCTTTGGAATCTTATTTCGAGGGTATGAAATCAGTGACATGTTCCTGGCAAGCGTGGGACTCGCCGTTGCCGCCATTCCCGAGGGGTTGCCGGCCATCATGACAATTACCCTGGCTCTCGGTGTTCAAGCCATGGCACGTCGACAGGCCATTATTCGTCGACTGCCGGCTGTGGAAACCCTGGGATCGGTGACGGTGATATGTTCGGATAAAACCGGCACCCTCACGCGAAATGAGATGACCGTTCAAACCCTCGCAACGGCTGAGCATGTCATCGAGGTGAGTGGAATCGGGTATGATCCGCATGGGGAGTTTTCTGTATGGGGGAATCCGGTCGCGCCGAGTGATCTTCCGGACCTGATGGAACTCGCTCGGGCCGGCATATTATGTAACGATACCGATCTGAAACGGGTCGAGGGCGGTTGGGAAGTCAGTGGAGATCCCACTGAGGCTGCGTTAATGACTCTCGGGCGGAAATCCGGATTAGACTCCCGATTCGAATGGGAGATGTTGCCCAGGACAGATGTGATTCCCTTCGAATCCCAACACCGGTTTATGGCCACGCTGCATCACGACCATGAAGGGCATGGACTCCTGTATGTGAAGGGAGCCCCTGAACGCATATTGGAGATGTGCGCGTGTCAACGGATCCTGGGAGACGATCGTCCGTTGGACATCCAGTTCTGGCTTGGCCAGATTGAGCGGATGGCGGGACGCGGACAACGCATACTGGCCATGGCCTTTGCCTCCACCAATCATGATCCCCGGGAGTTATGTTTTGGAGATGTAGACCATGGACTGACGATGTTGGGACTCTTTGGCATCATCGATCCGCCCAGATCCGAAGCGATTGAAGCCGTTCGGCAATGTCAGCAAGCGGGCATTCGCGTCAAGATGATTACCGGGGATCATCTTGTGACCGCGAGAACCATCGGCTTACAAATGAATATTGGAAATGGGAACGATGCTATCTCGGGACAGGCACTGGAAACGTTGACCGATGACCAATTGAAGCGTGTCGCGGGGGATATCGATATCTTTGCCCGGACGAGTCCGGAGCATAAATTGCGGCTTGTGCAGGTCCTGCAGGCTGGTGGGGCGGTGGTGGCCATGACGGGAGATGGAGTCAATGATGCCCCGGCCCTCAAGCGTGCGGATGTGGGGGTAGCCATGGGTGTCAAAGGAACGGAGGTGGCAAAGGAAGCGGCGGAAATGGTGTTGGCCGATGATAATTTTGCGTCGATGAGGCATGCGGTCGAGGAAGGTCGTCGTGTCTACGATAATATTCAAAAATCCATTCTGTTTATTCTTCCCACCAATGTGGCCGAAGCCGGGGTGATTGTTTCCGCCATTTTCCTGGGAACGCTCTTGCCGATTACGCCAGTACAAATTCTGTGGGTCAATATGATTACCGCCGTCACGTTGGCCTTGGCACTTACGGTAGAACCGTCCGAGTCCGATGTCATGCGACGTCCGCCGCGGAATCCTGGAGAGGCCATTTTGTCCTCATTTCTTTTGTGGCGAATCGGCTTTGTGTCCGTCCTCGCCGTGGCCGGGACGTTCGGACTGTTTTTGTGGGAAAGGGAGCAGGGGGCGTCGATTGAAACCGCGAGGACCGTTTCGGTCAACATGCTGGTGGTCTTTGAAGCGTGTTATTTATGGAATGCCCGCTCCTTTTATGGCTCGGTGTTGTCTCAAAAGGGACTCTTTGGCAATCCCTATATTCCGCTCACTATCGGAATGGTGTTAGGTATTCAAGGACTTTTTACCTATACCGAGGTGATGCAAACGTTGTTTCATACCACAGGATTGCCTGCATTCGCATGGGTGCGAATTGTCGCAATAGGATTGGCGATCTTTTTGTTGGTTGAGTTCGAAAAATATGTCTGGCGGATTATTCTGAGACGGAGAATTTCGCATATGAATAATTAACGAGAGGTTCCGGATTGCCGGTAGGGTGTTCGCGTGTGCTTCCGGAATCAGGTCGAAAGAGAGATAGGTTAATCGAATAGTCTTCCTTCGATCAAAAGAAAAAAGCTCATTCATAGAGAAGACGGAACAGGAGGAAACCAATATGAAATCGAAGACATCAAGAAAAACAACATTGTCCAAGGAAGAGCTTCAGCGGATGGATGCCTATTGGCGTGCGGCCAATTATTTGTCGGTCGGGCAGATCTATCTCCATGATAACCCTCTCCTGAAAAAGCCGTTGACGCTTGATCACATCAAGTTGCGGCTTCTGGGGCATTGGGGAACGACTCCGGGATTAAATTTCATATACGTCCACCTAAACCGGATGATCAAAAAACATGATCTCAAGATGATTTATATTGCCGGGCCGGGACATGGTGGTCCGGGTTTGGTGGCCAATACCTATTTAGAGGGGACCTATAGTGAGGCCTATCCCAACATTTCCCAGGATGCCGAAGGGATGAAAAAACTGTTTAAGCAGTTTTCATTTCCTGGAGGGATTCCCAGTCATGTGGCTCCCGAAACTCCCGGCTCCATCCATGAGGGAGGCGAGCTTGGTTATTCGCTGTCGCATGCCTTTGGCGCGGTATTTGATACTCCCGGTCTGATTGCCGCCTGTGTGGTGGGAGATGGCGAAGCGGAAACCGGTCCCTGGCTACTGCCTGGCATTCCAATAAATTTTTAATCCCAGGTTGGATGGAGCGGTGCTCCCGATTTTACATCTCAACGGATATAAGATCGCCAATCCCACGCTGTTGGCTCGAATCAGCCATGATGAATTAAAAAGCCTCTTTGTCGGTTATGGCTATAAGCCGTTTTTCGTGGAAGGCGATGATCCCGAAACCATGCATCAGGCCATGGCCGACACGTTGGATGAGGTCATGAAGGAGATTCACGCCATTCAGCATCGCGCCAGAGACAAAGGAGAGACCATCCGTCCATGCTGGCCGATGATTGTCTTGCGGAGTCCCAAAGGATGGACAGGTCCCAAAGACGTCGATGGGAAAAAGACCGAGGACTCCTGGCGTTCGCATCAGGTCCCCTTTTCAGAGATGGCGACGAAAAAGGACCATATTCGGCTGCTCGAAAAATGGATGAAAAGCTATAAGCCCGAAGAATTGTTTGACGAAACAGGCCAGCTCATTCCGGAATTGGCGGAACTGGCTCCAAAGGGCGAGCGGCGAATGGGCGCCAATCCCCATGCCAATGGGGGTTTGCTCCTCAAGGATCTCAAGATGCCCGATTTTCAGGATTATGCGGTAGAGGTGCCCAAGCCTGGCAAGGTTATGGCTGAAGCCACGCGGGTGATGGGCGCGTTTCTTCGTGATGTCATGAAACGCAATATGGGTAATCGAAATTTTTTGGTATTCGGCCCCGATGAAACCGCTTCCAATCGGTTGGGGGCTCTGTTTGAAGTGACGAATCGTCGATGGGTGGCCGACACCATTCCTGAAGATGAGCATCTGGCGGTCGATGGGCGGGTGTTGGAAATTCTGAGTGAACATACCTGTCAGGGGTGGCTGGAAGGGTATCTCCTGACTGGTCGGCACGGGTTGTTTTCCTGTTATGAAGCGTTCATTCACATTATCGATTCGATGTTCAACCAGCACGCCAAGTGGTTGAAGGTGACGGGGAGCGAGATTCCCTGGCGGAGGCCCATCGCGTCTCTCAATTATCTGTTGACGTCTCATGTCTGGCGACAGGATCACAATGGCTTTTCCCATCAGGACCCGGGATTTATCGATCATGTGGCGAATAAAAAAGCCGAGGTGATCAGGATTTATCTGCCGCCGGATGCCAACAGCTTGTTGTTCGTCGCCGATACATGTCTGCGCAGCCGGAACCTGGTCAATGTCATTGTGGCCGGGAAGCAGCCGGGGTTGCAGTATCTCAGCATGGATGCAGCCATTAAACACTGTACGGCGGGAATCGGCATTTGGGAATGGGCCAGTAACGATAAGGGTGGAGAGCCTGATGTGGTGATGGCCTGTGCCGGCGACATTCCTACCCTGGAGACGTTGGCCGCGGTGGACCTGCTGCGCAAGCAGGTTCCCGATCTCAAAGTTCGAGTGGTGAATGTGGTCAACCTCATGAAGCTTCAACCGCAAAGCGAGCATCCCCACGGGTTATCCGATAGGGAGTTCGATGTCCTGTTTACCACGGATAAACCCATTATCTTTGCCTTTCATGGATATCCCTGGTTAATCCATCGACTGACGTATCGGCGAACCAACCATAAAAACCTTCACGTGCGAGGCTACAAGGAAGAAGGCACGACCACGACGCCGTTTGACATGGTGGTGCTGAACGATCTTGACCGATTTCATCTGGTGGCCGATGTGATTGATCGTGTGCCGAAACTGGGATATCTGGCCGCGTATGCCAAACAGACTATCCGCGATAAAAAGATCGATCATAAAACATACATTGCTCAGTATGGTGACGATATGCCGGACATTAAAAACTGGAAGTGGCCGTATTAGTCTTGGTGGTGTTTCTCGGGAAAATTTTTAAAAATTCCAAGTGGACGGATGGAATTCAGCTCAATATCCGTCCGACCTTCTGTGACTTTACTTCGCCCGCATCCGCATCTCTTTGAAATTAACACCTGGGTATGGTTGCACGAACTTTCCGTGCAGATGAAGCGAACCATTCGCCTTGGTGATGTTCCTGATCAAGTATGGGATGACTTTCAGTCCAAGGGCTTTGACTGTGTTTGGTTGATGGGCATCTGGGAGCGCAGCCCGCGCAGTCGGCAGATCGCCAGTATCCATCAGGGTTTGCAAAAGGAGTATGCCAAAGCTCTCCCTGATTGGCAGCCGGCCGATGTGGTGGGGTCCCCCTATTCCATCAGGGCGTATCGGCCTGATCCTGAACTGGCATCATGGGAGGAATTGGAAGAGGTTTTGGTCAAGCTCCATGATCGGAGCATGAAATTGATTCTAGACTTTGTGCCGAATCACACGGCCTTGGATTATGAATGGGTCTTTCATCATCCCGAGTACTATGTCCAGGGAACCTCAAGGGAAGCCCTGAACTTACCTTCAGATTTTTTTTCCGTTGAAACTGCGGAAGGAATCCAGTATCTGGCACATGGTCGAGATCCCCATTGTTCCCCATGGACGGACACCGCGCAAGTGAACTTTTTCAATCCGAATGCCCGTCAAGCCCTGCTCCATGAAATCCAACATATGGCTCACTACTGTGATGGCTTTCGATGCGATATGGCGATGTTGGTGCTGAATCAAGGTATTCGGGCAGACGTGGAAAAATCAAGTGATCGAATGGGAATCTCCCGACAAAGAATTTTGGTCTGAAGCTATTGCCTCTTTCCCGGATCTTATCTGGATCGCTGAAGTCTATTGGGATCGCGAATGGGAACTTCAGCAACTGGGGTTTCAGTACACGTATGATCGGCGACTCTACGAACGGCTGCGATTTGCGTCACCTCAGGACGTGACCCTGCATCTTCACGCCGATATGGATTATCAATGCCGTTTGGTGCGGTTCGTAGAAAATCATGATGAGGAAAGGGCCATTGCCGTCTTTAGAGGGAAGAAGCATGAAGTGGTCAGTCTGGTTATGGCCACTATTCCCGGTTTGCGGTTGTATCATCAGGGGCAGTTGGAAGGACGGCGCTTTCGCATTCCCGTGCAATTGGCCCGTGCACCCTTGGAAATACCGGATCGGGCCGTACAACAGTGGTATGAACGATTGCTGGCCATCACGCATGAAGAGATGTTTCACCTTGGTCTGTGGCGTTTGCTGACCGTTCATTCCACAGGAGATTCACCGGGCAATCCTCTCATGGCTTATGAGTGGAAACTTGCTGCGAAACGAGCCGTTGTGGCGGTGAACTTGAGTGTTCTCCCGGCAGGAGGAACGGTGTTGCTGGACGATGAAGTCCGCACCCATGCTCACCCAACCTCCACGGATTCTATAACTGTCAAAGAACTTCTCACCAATACGGAATCGACGTGGAATCAGGGTGCATTGAGTCAACAAGGTTTGCCGGTTCAGGTGCCCCCGCATCAAGGACGGATCTTTTGGATGGTGCAAGAGGCCGAAAACTTATCCAGTGAGGCCCGACAGGGTGCCTCTCAAAAAAAGGAGTTGCCAGGATGAAGGTCTTATTCGCGATTGATTATTCCAATCATTCCAAACATGCCATGAATCTGTTCCGGCGAATGCAGGTGCCGTCAGGGTCCGACGTGTATTTGATGCACGTCAATACGCCAGAGGAATGGCCTGTCTCGTCCGTTCCCGGTCGAGCGTTACATTTGCCTGCAGCCATTTCGGCTCTCCGGGCCAAAGCCTGTACGCATGCCCGGGAAGTCCTTGGCCAATTGGAAAAAATGTTTCAAAGCCAAACGGTGAATGTCCACTCGGAGGTGGTTGAGGGGAATCCCGGTCAAGAAATTCTTAACGCGATCGAACAGCACGGGATCGATTTGGTGGTATTGGGTCCCCGGGGATTGTCGAGGGTGACAGGATTTTTGTTGGGCAGCGTCAGTGAATGGGTGTTGAGCGAAGCCACCTGTTCGGTGTTAATCGGCCGGCTGCAGGCCCGTCAAAAACGCACTTCAGGATCCATGCGGATCCTGTTGGCCATTGACGGATCGCCGGATACGTGGGCGGCGGTGGATTTCCTGAAGACCTTGGCATTTCCCAATTCCTCAAAGCTCACTCTTGTGCATGTGATTCGGAAGCAGATGTATCAGACAGAACAGGTATTGATCGGTGAGCGATCAGGCCGTGAACAGTTTGCCAAATTAACTGAAAAAATCCTCAAAGATCGTGGACGCGAAGCTACGGCGTTATTCGATCAAATCCGGGAACGTTTGAGTTCTACAAATTTCAGCATAGAGGAACGGTTGGTGTTTGGGCACGAAGCCCAGGAAATTTTGAAAGCAGCCAGACACACTCGTGCTGAATTGGTGGTCGTCGGTTCAAAAGGGCTGACCGGGCTTCGAAGATTATTACTCGGAAGTGTCTCTCATAAGGTGGTTCGGAATGCCTCATGTTCTGTGCTGGTCATTCGATCGAGGGAATCGGAAAAACAGACACGTTCTTCCTGAGTCTGGTAGGGGTGTGGGAGAACAGCATTATTCTTTCTATCACGGGAGAGTTGGAAGATCGAGTAGTTGAATTGGGCATGGCTTGGAGTTTACAGATTCCTACATGCGCGATTGGCTTTGGCCCTTCGTTCCACAAGAAAATACGCCGCCTAAATATAAGTGAGGCATTATTCCTCAAGAGGATTTTTTTTGGTATGGATTGTTTTTTGTAACTCATTAAAAGAAAACGAGAAATCAACCCAATGTTCAGGGTCTAGAATTTGCTCAATAATTTCTTATGCCAGTCATGACAATCGATAAGACTCCTTCTTGTGTGTTATCAGAGGGAGGGGGTGTCGGTGTGCGAAATTGTCAGGAACAGGTCTTGAGTGCCCGTGAGTTGTGTACGATTTGGGTGGTTGACGATGACGAGGCCATGCGGACTTTACTGGCCGAGGCGCTTGAAGAACGCGGGTGTGCGGTGACTCAACTAGGCAATGGCCATGAGGTATTGAACTTGTTGAAAACAACGGCTCCTTCATTGATCGTGACCGATTTGCGAATGCCTGGCGGGGATTTTCGTATGTGGAAGATATTCGAAAGCTGTCCCCGACTGTCCGATTAGTGCTCATGACGGCCTATGGCGATGCGCATTCGAAAGCCAAGGCGGAGTCCTGTGGACTCAAGGGATACTTTGAAAAGCCTGTTCGTATTCAAAGTCTCAAGTCGTGGATTTGCCAGCTCTGTTTGATCAATCCTTGTAGAAACATTCCTGTAAGGTAATACCAACAACAGCTTCGGAGGTTTAACGATGGCCGGATCGTTTGATGTCCTTCCCCCCTGTTCGGATTCTTCGCTGCAGGCCCGCCTGGACGGTCTTAAGCTCTTGGCTCATTGTCTGGACGAACCGATTGTCATTTTTAATCCGCAGATGGAGATAGTGTATGCCAATCCTTCTGCGGAACACTTTCGAAAAGCTTGTCCGCTCATGACGATTGTGAAAGCAGATCCGTCATCCGGTGATCCGGAAGGCATTCCTTGTGCCTCGTGCCCGGGTAAAATGCTGTTCTCTGAGCAGGGTTCAGGAGGAATGGCGCTAGAGGTCGTCGATGGGGCTCGTCTTGGATTAAATCCTTCTTGCCCATTGCCTCGGGCGTTACCGTTTGGACATGAAAACGGTTCGGTGCAATTTGCCATTATGATGGGAGCACGTGGCCGTCAAAGTCAGGTGATTCCCACTCATGGTCTGTCTGACTCCTTCCGAATTCAATTGAGGAACGTGCCTCGGATGGGCTACCGCCGGAAACGCCTCTGATCGGGGAAAGTCAGGCGATGCAACAATTAGTGGAAATGATCAAGTTGGTTGCCGCCAGTGAAGCGACCGTACTCATTCAAGGAGAAAGCGGGACGGGAAAAGAGTTGGTGGCGAAGACCATCCATGGCTTGAGTCGTCGCCGGTCACGGCCGTTTGTGGTGGTGGAGTGCAGTGCGTTGCCTGACACTTTGCTGGAAAGTGAACTGTTTGGTCATGTACGTGGGGCCTTTACGGGCGCGGTGGCCGACCGGAAGGGACTCTTTGAAGAGGCCGAAGGCGGGACGATCTTTTTGGATGAGATTGCCGATACCAGCCCGGCGTTTCAGGCCAGACTATTGCGAGTCCTGCAGGAGGGGGAAATCCGGCCGGTGGGAAGCAACCGTTCGATCAAGGTCAATGTTCGGGTGATTTCCGCCGGGAACAGGCCTCTCGAAGAACTGGTGGCCTCGAGGTTATTCCGTGCGGATCTGTATTACCGCTTGGCTGTGTTGCCGTTAACGGTTCCACCCTTACGAGACCGAAAGGAGGATATTCCCGTTTTGGCGAGTCATTTCCTGGCAAAGTCCGCCTTGAGACATGGTCGGACTTCCCCGAACATCGGTGAAGAAACCTATCAGGCGTTGGTCCGACAACCCTGGCAAGGGAATGTCCGTGAGCTGGAAAATCTGATCGAACGTCTGGTGGTGACGTGTTCCGGACAAACCATTCAGGTCCATGATGTATGTGCTCGGGAGAATCAGAGTCTGGAGTCTGCCAACAGACATTTAAAGGTCATTGGGCAAACGGCCCGGCAGGAAGCCGAACGCCAGAGAATTGTGGAAGCGCTTCGGGAAGTAAAAGGCGATAAAACCCGGGCAGCCAGGATTCTGAAAATCAGCCGGTCCAGTCTGTATAATAAACTTCGCTCCTACCAGATTTCCTAATCTTGCCATTTTTTTGCCCCAAACTTCCTCAATTCACTCATAACGGTGTCCAAAAATTTGGGCATTTAATACTTTGAAAGAAAAAAGACTTTTTCGATGACATGTAAGTGCTGTCCAAGGCTGTAGATTTCTGTCAACGAATCCTTTTCGTTCGGTAACCGGTCAAAGCCTCTCTCCTGCCTTCCCAGTCTTGTCGATCGTTCTCTGGTCGTTCTTTGTAGCATCCATTGGCATTGTTGTTGCTGATTATTACTTTGCCGACACTGGGTTGGGTGTGATGGACCGGCCTCCGGAATGCCCGACCTCCTTATTGGAGATGCCTGGTGTCGGCACTAATTGAACAGGCCGGTACGTGAGGGAGGCGGAGAAAGAATGGAGACGGATACGGCGAGTTTGGGCTTATTATTAACCCCATATTTTACGTAAGGAGGCCGGAGAATGTATCACGGCAACAGTACATTATTGACTGCTTCAGCCTTCTTGGCGCTGTTTGGAGGAGCGATCCTGTTCGGTTCCCCACCTCCGGTTGGCGCTGAGAATGTTGGTTCACCACATGTGCATTCCGCAGGAATGGGCGAGCCATCCACAGGATGGGCCGAACGTTTGAAAGGACAGACCATCATGGAAGACTCCATGGAGGGTCGAGCCGAACGGGCTGCGTTAGTCGAGCAGCAACACAATCGACTCATGCAGCAAATGCAAAAGGACATGGAAGTAAACGGGCAGAACAGTGGCGCGTTTAATGCCATGTCCATGATTCATCAGTATGGGGCCGGTCAAGGCACGGGCTTATTGTCCAGTACGCCGGGTGTCGAGCCGGTGTCCATGAAAGGCGGTCTCTGTCCCAAAACCGCTCCGGTACGCAACTATGATGTGTCGGCCATCAATGTGGAAATCACGTTAAATCAATGGCTGGACTATTATCCGGGGTATATGTATGTCCTGACCGAGAACCTTGACAAGGTTCGCGAGGAAGAGGCCCAAAATGCGGCCGCTCGTGAAAAAGAAGGGCATCAGGATCCCGGCGCGGTACGAAACGGGATTCAAGATCAATGGATTCAACCCTTGGTTATCCGTGGAAACCAAGGGGATTGCATCAAAATTATGTTACGCAATCAGTTGGAGTTCGGCGAAGAAGTCAGTTTGCACATCAACGGATCGGATATGGTAATGAGCCAAACCGGGCAACCGGCCACTACCACCAATCCGCAGACCGTAGCCGCTGAAGGAGGCCAGGTCGAGATGGAATGGTATATCCATCCCGATACTCAAGAGGGCGGCCGTCAGTTCCACACCTACAGCAATGATCGCGAACTCACGGTCATGGGTCTGTTCGGGGTGTTCGTTGTTGAACCGCGGAATTCAGAATATTGGGAGCCATTGGGGACCGGACCGGCCACCAAAGCCTCCAGTGGCTGGCAGGTGATGATTGAAAACGGCACCGGCCCGGATTTTCGTGAATTCGTCCTGATCTATCATGAAGTCGGAGACGAAGCGTTTCGCCCCGTGAATAAGCATGGCGATTTCCTGCCGCAACGGGATCCCTTAAGCGATGCCTATCGACCCGGGGCTCGTGCCTTGAACTATCGAAGCGAGCCCTTCGGCATCAATAACATGCATGTGCAGCATGAATATTTTGGATTCGAAGACGAGTCCATGGCCTATAGTTCTTACACCTTTGGCGATGCGGCACCCACGATTCCCCGAAGCTATTTGGGCGATCCGGCCAAATTCCGGATTGTGCACGGCGGATCGGAAGTTTTCCATTCCCATCATCCGCATGGCGGGTCCATTCGATGGCAACGAAGCCCTCGGGCCACGCAAATGCCCGTGTGGAATACGGGGCAGAACGGACCGGTGAAATATCCGGTGGTCCGGACGAAGTCCGACCGGGTAGACGTGGAAGTGATCGGTCCGGCCGAAGCGCTGGATCTGGAAACCGAATGCGGATCCGGTCTGTGCCAATGGTTGGCAGGTGATTTCTTGTTCCATTGCCATGTGGCACATCATTACGTGGCAGGCATGTGGGGGTACTGGCGGGTCTACAACACCCTTCAAGTCCCGGGCGTTCAGAATGACGTGATGCCGGCCATGCGTGAGTTGCCGGATCGAATTGGACGCATTCTTGCGCCGGTCACATCCGATCAATTAATCGGAAAGACGGTAAGCTGGTTTGGCAAAACGTTCACGATTACAGAAAAAGGGAAAACGAATTGGCAGTCGGAGCCGGCTGTGGTGACGTTGAAAGATTGGGTCAGTATGCAGTTAACCAACCCAGGGAAGCCCGGGCATAAAGATGATGAATTAGGTCAGTTGATGGCCTATGACGCTACGGTCATTGATTGGGTGTGGGACGGTAACAAGGCGTTGAGTGAAAAAGAGCCGACCTTGGGGAAAAATCCCAAGTATAAACCGGAATGGCAAGGGTATAAGGCAGGAGAACGGCGGGCCATTTGGTTTGAGCCGTCCACGGGGAAAGTGGCGTGGCCTTGGTTGACG
>JALDRK010000031.1 GCA_031315915.1 Nitrospirales bacterium | reverse complement strand
CGCCGGATCAAGGGAACTGGGATTTTGAAATCCCGGTGAGGAAATGCCTCCAGTGCGGGGACATCGTCGATCCAACAATTCTCAAGCATCGAAATGCATCTCTCTCAGTGCATTCCATCAATTAGCAGGAGGGTACATGTCATGACCACGTTTCCCAGTCGTTCACACCATCAATCACATTATCAGAGAGGTTTCGCCATGCCGACATATCAACTCACCATCAGCACGAGCATTCTCGCTTCCCTGTTTCTCTTCACCAGTCCTACATTCAGCGCAGACCCGGAAAACATGGTACTCATCCCCCGTGGAGAATTCATCATGGGCAGCCAAGAACATCAGGATGAAAAACCACACAATGTGGTTCTGGACGCTTACTACATCGACAAATTTGAAGTCTCCAACAAAGACTACAAGGAGTTCATGAAAACCACTTCCCACGCCGCCCCTGCTTATTGGGATGATCCCAGACTGAACAAACCCGAACAGCCGGTCGTGGGAGTCAACTGGTACGACGCCAGCGGCTATTGCGAATACAAAGGGAAACGGTTGCCGACTGAGGCCGAATGGGAACGCGCCGCCAAAGGGCCGGAGGGCCATGCTCATTATCCATGGGGCCATCAACTCGACAAATCAAAGGCTAATTATGGCCAAAACGTCGGCCATACCACGGCGGTGGATTCGTATCCTGAAGGAGTCAGCGGGTACGGAGCTTACAACATGGCCGGAAATGTTTTTGAGTGGGTGGCAGACTGGTATGATCCCACCTACTTCAGCGTGAGCCCGGCCATGAATCCTCAAGGCCCGGCCACGGGTCTCAATTTTGCCAACCAAGGACCGGTGAAAGTCCTGAAGGGCGGATCATGGTTGGCCCCCTCAAGTTCCCTCCATACCAGCCATCGCTTCTGGAATCAACCTGAGAACAACTCATACGGCGTAGGCCTGGGTTTTCGTTGTGCACAATCCGCTTCCCCGGTCAATCTGCAAACCGTGCAATATGATTTCATGCATGCCCTGATCAGCATGGGGCAGGAGAAATGGCAAGAGGCACTCACTTCCATTGATAAAGCCCTGAAGGGCAATCCGGACAACGCCGAATACCTGCAGACGAAAGCGTTGATCGTGGATCAAATCAACAAAAAATAGGCACAAGGGATCTCTCGTCCATCTTTAGCAATGCTGCTTTTGTCGCGCACTACGGAGACAACATGAACACGACATATTGGAAACCAGGACTATCAGGTCAATTTGGATTCGGGCTGCCAACGGCATGCTTGCTCTTCAGCACTCTGCTGTTCGGACCAACCTATCAGGGGGCCTTGGCCCAGGACATCGTTGATTTGCCGAAGGGGATGGCCTACGTCCCCTTCGGTCCCACTATCATCGGCATCGACAGGGAACCTTCCAGTGCATCGGATTCATCTCGCGAATCCATGTCCATGTATGAACGACGGATGAGCATGCCATGGTCGAAGGAAGCCTTTCATGATGAGAGTCCGGCCCATTGGGTGATCACGGATAGCTATTTCATCGATAGATACGAAGTGTCGAATCGAGACTTTGGCGATTTTATGAAAAAGACCGGTCACTCTGCCCCTGCTTACTGGGATGACCCTCGTCTCAACAAGCCCGAGCAACCGGTGGTGGGTGTCAATTGGTTCGACGCCAAAGCCTATTGTGACTATCAGGGCAAGCGACTGCCCACGGAATCTGAATGGGAACGCGCAGCCCGTGGACCGCAAGGGTTCAAGTATCCTTGGGGAAATGAATTGGATCCGGCCAAGGCCAATTATGCCAAAAATCATGAGGCCACCCTTCCAGTGGATTCCTTGCCTGAAGCCGTCAGTCCATATGGACTCCATCACATGGCGGGCAATGTGTTCGAATGGGTAGAAGACTGGTACGATCCCAATTTCTATCAGAAGACTCCGCACCCCCTGAATACTGCAGGTCCTCTCAAGCCGATATGGCTGGGCGGAACAGGCACCTATGTGGATCGATTAACCGTGGGCACGAAGCGGGTGATTCGAGGAGGGTCCTGGATTGCGGCAGCCAGCAGCATTACGACGACCCACAGATTCTGGAATCACCCCTCTAACAACAGTTATGGAGTGGGCTTAGGATTTCGTTGTGCCAAGACGGCTCCCTCCAGCGTGAATGAAACGCTGAAAGTCGCCACGATTGAAGCCATGAAGGCCATGGGCCGGGAGAAATGGAAAAATGCCAAGACTCATCTGGACCAAGCCCTGGAACTCGATCCCCACAATGAGGAAATTCAGCACATGCTTCGTATCGTCGAAGATCGAATGTGAAAGAGGTGAAGCGTATGACAACTCAAAATACACCGAGTCAATGGAAATTGTTCATGAAAATATCAGCGTGTCGTATCTCCCTCGCATTATTCATGTTCATCATTTTTGCAACATCGGTCGGAGCTCATGCACAGGGAGCTCCGCCAGAGCCTTCTGTCCAGCTGACATCAACGACCAACCTCATTCACCGTGCCGCACAGGCCGCGGATCATGCCTGGGAGGAATTTCATCGGGCCGCCATTGAAGGCACATTGGCCTCTCCGGCCATACAGGTTGCCATTGAAAACCAATTACACGAAGTCCGAGCGCTGCTGATGGAGGCCAGGAGAGCCGATCGGGCTCAACAGTTCAATTCCGTGAAAATCATGACGGAGAAAATTTTCATTATCACCCAACACATCGTGCAAGCCAGTCAGGAGAGAAAAATATGAACGTCTTCACCAGAGCGATCGTCTCTGTCACACTGGCGACGGTGATGACCTGGACATCACCGGTCTCCGCGTCGTCAACACCTGTGATGGAAAAGGATCCCGTCGATATGGTGGTCATTCCGGCCGGCACCTTTGTACGTGGAAGCGCCGAGGGCGAGGGTCGACCCGACGAACGACCGCGACGCAAGATTTTCCTGGATGCCTTTTCAATCGACAAATATGAAGTCAGTAACGCGCGATATTTTGAATTCCTCAAAGAAACCCTTCATAAGGCTCCCATGAATGTGTATGGAGACACACCGCTCATGGAGGAGGAGGGCATCGAAACCCTTCCGGTCGTCCAAGTCACGTGGCACGATGCCGTGGACTATTGTTTCTGGGCTGGGAAACGATTGCCCACGGAAGCCGAATGGGAAAAGGCCGCCCGCGGAGACAACCCCCGCCTCTATCCCTGGGGAGACAATCCTCCGGATGCCAAGAAAGCCAACTTTGAGAAGGATTGGACAAACAAACAAACCCTTCTGGACGTAAGGACCCTTCCTGATGGTCAATCTCCCTACGGTCTCTTTCATGTATCGGGCAATGTCCGGGAATGGGTTCAGGATTGGTATGACGCCGACTATTATGACCACGCACCTGAGAAAAATCCCAAAGGACCAGAATCCGGGATACTGAAAGTTGTGCGTGGGGATCCTGGAGAAGTTTTGAAGCCGATTTGCGGGTCACATCACGGGGAAAAGGCGGATTTGCCCTGAAAACCCATGGCATTGGATTCCGATGTGCACGAGACCACGGTTCGAGTCAGGCCCGAGAACGTGCCCGAGTCAACTAGCTGAGTAATGGAACATGGCAGATATATCAAGGAAAGCCACCAGAAAAGAGACGAAAGAATCCAGCCTCTCCCGGCTTCTGACCTGGTCTTTGTTGCTCGTAGCTCTGGTTCCAGCCATCCCCTCTGCGGCCTATGAGGACATCACCGGCTTCTCCGGCGGTCACGTGACAGGGACCCTGACCCTCAAGGGGCAGCCTATGCCTCCAAGGAGATTCAACCTCGTCCTGAACCCCGATCCCTATTATTGTGGAAGGGTGTCGGATGGGAAGGGGTGGCGATTGACTCCCATGACGCATCTCGGCCCCAAGCAGACTTTGGAGGGAGCCATCGTCTATCTGCAAGACGTCAAGAAGGGAAAACCCTTTTCGAAAAACTCACCCCACCGGCTGAAAGTACAAAATTGTGTGTTCGTCCCCTATATTGAAGGCATAAAAGTCGGAGAGAGAATGCACATTGAAAATTGGGATCCGGTTCAACATCAACTGGAAGTGTTTCTGACCTCCAGCGAAGGCGGCATTCGTCTGTTCGGTGCATCCCTTCAGTCCCATCCGGACAATCAAAAGAGTGATTATCTCTCGGAAGGCAAAACCGGCACCCCTCTTCCCGGGCCGGAACAGGTGTATCGGATGGACACTCCGGGTGTGCTCTTTTTTCGATGCAACTATCATGAATACATGGAAGGATGGAGCGTGGTGGTTCCTCATCCCTACTATACAAGGACCCAGGAAACAGGTGAGTTTGCCATCGAGGACATTCCTCCGGGTTCCTATACCCTCAAGATCTGGCATCCTCAGGGAACAGTCGAAATTTCCGTGCACATACAGGCCCATGACACAATCAACCTGGATATTCAGCTTACCCCCGATCACACTACTGCCCAACTTGAGGAGCCGTCGAATACGAACCCGTATGGGATCGACCTGGTGGGGGATGCACATATCGTCCCTACGGTAGAACTTCAACAATGGAATTCATTGTCACCGAGTCAACCATAGGAGAAGAACCATGAAGATCGTCATTGCCGGGGGCACAGGATTTGTCGGTCGACATCTTTTAGAGCTACTCATACGGGAAGGACATTCGGTGATTATCTTATCGCGCCATCCGGAAAAATTCTCCCTATCTTCCAGCCCTCTCCTCAGCACCCTTCAGTGGGACGGTCGCCATCAAGACAAATGGGCTCAGACATGCGAGGGCGCTGATGTGGTGGTCAATTTGTCCGGAGCATCCATTGCCGATTCCCGTTGGACCGACAAACGTAAACAGGTGCTCGCCGAAAGCCGCGTGGCGTCGACTCGAACCTTGCTGCAAGCCATACAGAGTTGGAGCACCAAGCCGCATACCTTTATCTCCGCCTCGGGAGTGGGATTTTATGGAGACCCAAAGGCCGCCATTGTCGACGAAACCTCAAAAAGCGGCCGGGGGTTTCTTGCCGAACTGTGCCGGACATGGGAAGCCGAGGCTCTACAGGGAGAAACCATTGGCATCAGGGTGTTGCCAGTCCGGTTCGGTATGGTGTTGGGCCTGGACGGAGGAGCGCTACCCAAAATGATGTTTCCTTTTAAACTGTTTCTCGGCGGGCCGGTGTTGCCGGGCAGCCAGTATGTTTCATGGATTCACCAGGATGATCTCTCAAGAATGATTCTGTGGTTGAGCATGACCCCGTCAATTGCGGGGCCGGTGAATGGCGTGGCCCCTGAACCCGTCACGATGCGGCAATTTTGTGCTGCTCTGGGACAAGCCATGCATCGACCATCGGTGCTTCCCGTTCCCGAATTCGTATTACGCATCGGATTAGGAGAAATGTCTACGGTTCTCACGACCGGACAAAGAGCTCATCCGAAAAAAGCGCTGGAAGGTAGATTCTCATATTCCTACCCCACCATCCAAAGCGCATTGCATTCACTTATGGGCGATGCATGAACCGTGGCAACCTCGTCCGCCTATCATGCAAAGGATACAAATTATGAACCAAAGAGTACCTACTCCATCAAAGCAAGCACTTTTCCTAGCCGTCATGTGTCTCCTGACCTCCGGCATATTCATCCTTGCAGGTGCTCCCTTGGCTACAGGAAAATCATTTTCCATAGAAAAAGGGCAACCCATTCCTTCCGTGACCGTCCTCGGGAAACAGGGAGAGACCGTGAACCTTGATACATTAAAAGGTCAGGTCACGTTAATCAGTATCGTTCCCCAATTGAATACTCCAGTGTGCGATGAACAAACACATCGGTTTAGTGAAAAAAATGGTGGTTTGGATAAAGTCATGACTTTCGTCACGTTGAGCACTAACACTTATGACGACCAACAAACCTTTGCCGCAAAAGCCGGCATCCACAATATGACATTTTTATCGGACGCTCCTGATTATCACTTCGGCACCGCGACCGGTCTGCTCTTGGAACAATTGAGTATTCTTCATCGCGCGGTGCTGGTCCTGGATACCAACGGTATTATTCGATATGTTGAACAAGTACCCCTGGGGCAGCTTCCGGATTTTGACCGGGCCTTAAGGGTATCCAGAACTCTGCTCCCGACCACTTCACGAGGAGTGATGCCATGACGGAACACCTGCTGACTTTTCTCAATCTGGTCGCGAGCGCGGTGTTGGTCGGAAAAATCGTATTTCTTTCTTTTGTCACCGCGCCGGTGTTGGCGAAAACCCTGGATGCTGACGCCTTTGCGCGGGTCGTGAGAAGTTTATTTCCACCCTATTATGGGCTGGGCATGCTGAGTGCTGCGCTGGGATGGGCTTCCAGCGTATCGCTCGGCTTTTATCATGGCTTCACTCCCATGGTGCTGATACCCGCCGCCCTTTGGTTGGGAGTACTAGCAATTGAGCAGTACTGTCGAACCCCCCTCATCGCTCAAATCAATGAACTGAGCGATCAGCTCAAGGCCAAGCAGGCCAAAGGCATTTCCACCCCTCTGTTGCAAAAGGAACGGGATGTCTTGCATCGGCGTTCTGTCCAATTGAATTCCGTCGTACTGCTGATGGGTTTGTGTCTTTTAGGATTTTCCGGTGTTTTACCCTCCATTCACTAAAGGAGATATTGTATGTTCACTACATTTCCTCATGCCAAATTTATGAATCGATGTCTGAAATCTTTTGCGATCGTGATTTTTTGTCTGATGGCCATTACACCCTGGGCTTTGAGTGAAGAAGGCCACTCTCGTGATTCGGCTCCCACCAATCCTCATGCCAGCCCGCCTGGTCCCAACACGCCTATGCCTTCGGGGATTGTCGGTATCGCCATGCATGTCACCGCAGGTCGAATCGGGGATCCTGCGCAATTGATCATCCGCGCAGTCCATCCGTCCGGCCCGGCAGCCCGAGCCGGGTTGACTCACGGTGAGGAGATCATTGCCGTTGACGGAGAGCCGGTAGCGGGAAAGACCTATCAAGAAGTCGTTGGATTGATCCGGGGAGAAATCGGCAGTTCAGTGAAGTTATCACTGCGAGGTCCTCAGGGAGAACGTACGATCAGTCTCATGCGGGCAAGCGAACAACAACTGATGGAACAGACTCCTCCGGTGATGTAGACCCATTAAATTTCTCGTGAAGGGAGACCCTGACGAACACCAGGTCCGTCAGGTCACTGGATCTTTTCCAAGATCCCGTCAGGTTTGCAAACATGACCGATTCGCCTTCGATCGTCCTTTTTCAAACCGATTTGCGTTTGGCTGACAACCCGGCGTTGACCGCAGCCGTTCAGCGGGGGAAACCACTCATTTGTCTTTATGTGTGGAACCCGGATGCCAAAGGGTATGACAAACCTGGCGCCGCGAGTCGTTGGTGGTTGCACTATTCACTAGAAAAATTAAGCTCTCATATTCAGCAGACGGGAAACGATCTCGTGATTCGCACAGGTCAGACTGCAGAGGTTGTTTCCAGCCTCGCAGCACAATTCAAGACCCCCCGCATATTCTGGAATCGATCCTGCGAGCCGGCATTCCGGAAAATCGAACACCGCCTCCAGACCTTTTTGAAAGGGGAAGGGGGTGATGGAACCGGTTTCGACGGAACCAACCTAGCTGATCCTGACAGGATTCAGACCCAGTCTGGCACCCCGTATACGGTTTTCACCCCATTCTGGAAAAAGTTGCAAACCGTGCTTCCTCCATCCCCTCCCCTTGCGGCTCCCCAAAAACTGCCCTCTCCACCTTCCACACATCTCAAGTCCGAGACCTTGGCTTCTCTCAAATTGCTACCAAAAATTGATTGGGCCCATGGCCTCCGGAACACCTGGTCTCCGGGCGAAGAGGGAGCCCGCTCAGCTCTCAAAAAATTTCTTCTGGCCCCAGCCAAACATTATTCCACCGATCGTGATCGACCGGATCTTCCTCATACCTCCCAACTTTCTTCCCATTTGCATTTTGGGGAAATCAGCCCGAGAACACTTTGTCAGGCCATCACCAGCAGAATGGGAAAATGCCAGAGTGCTCAGGAAAGAAAAAGCCTGGAAGCCTACTTGCGACAACTCGGATGGCGGGAATTCGCCAGATATCTTCTGTACCATTTCCCTGAAACCGCTCAGGAACCGCTGTATGCCGCCTACAAGAAATTTCCGTGGGACGATAGGAGCGACTTCCTTGCGGCCTGGCAAAATGGTCTCACCGGTTATCCGATCGTGGATGCCGGCATGAGAGAATTGTGGCAGACCGGATGGATGCATAACCGCGTTCGGATGATTACGGCATCATTTCTCACGAAGGACCTCCTGCTGCATTGGAAAGCAGGCGCGGACTGGTTCTGGGATACCCTTGTGGATGCCGATTTGGCCAATAATACCTTGGGCTGGCAATGGGTAGCCGGATGCGGGGCCGATGCGTCCCCTTTTTTCCGGATCTTTAATCCCATCACCCAAGGACGCAAATTCGATCCTGATGGACGCTACGTTCGAAAATGGGTGCCGGAACTGGCGGGCCTACCTCACAAATGGATTCATCAGCCATGGGAAGCCCCTCCTCTCCTTTTAGTTGAAGCTCAAGTCCGTCTCGGCGAAACCTATCCGTACCCGATTATCGATCATGCGGCAGCCAGAAACCGTGCGCTCCTGGCCTATCGGCACTTTACCAAGAACAAACATTCAAACACCTCTTCGCCTACATCCGATTCAGGAAAATGCGCCAGCACATGAACACCTCATCCAAGCAATCCAAAGAACCAACTACTTCCCCCAAAACTCATACCTTTCCCGGTGGCCACTTTGATAACAAGCCTCGAATCGGGATTAGTCAATGCTTATTGGGTGATGAGGTTCGGTATGACGGCGGTCACAAACGGGATGCCTTCCTGACTGACGTCTTGGCCCCCTTTGTGGAATGGATTCCCGTCTGCCCGGAGGTTGAAGCCGGACTGGGGACGCCAAGAGAAGCCATGCATTTGGCCGGAGACCCCGCTGCCCCCAGGCTCCTGACCATCCGAACCAGGGTGGATCACACCGCCACGCTCAAAACGTTCAGTCAACGGCGGGTCCAGGAATTACACACCAGCGATCTTGATGGCTACATTTTCAAAAAAAGTTCGCCAAGCTGTGGCGTGCATCGGGTGAAAGTGTATACCGAAAAGGGACAACCCTCCAAGCGAGGCACCGGAATATTTGCGGCAGCCTTTCAACAGTCCTTTCCTCTTCTTCCCGTTGAAGAAGAAGGACGCCTGAACGACGCCACTCTCCGTGAAAACTTTGTCGCGCGCATATTTTGTTATCGAAGGTGGAAAATCCAGGTTCAGCAACAACGAATCAGTCGAGGGGTCATCGTGGATTTTCATACCCGCCATAAATACCTGTTGCTCACGCATAGCCGTGCTCACTATGACGCCTTGGGAAAACTTGTGGCCAAAGCCGGCCAATACACACCGGCTGAACTCGCCGCTCAGTACGGAGAGCTGTTTATGGAAGCCCTCAAAGTGAAAGCCACGGTCAAAAAACATGTCAATGTCCTCCAGCACCTGGCCGGCCATCTTAAAACCTTTCTGAGTGCAGATGAGCGAGCTGAACTTCAAGAGAGTATCACGGATTACCACCGACTCCTGACGCCTTTGACCGTTCCCTTGACGCTCATCAAACACTATGTTCGAACCCGGTCCGTGCCGTACTTGGCCGACCAGGTGTACCTCAACCCGCATCCCAAAGAACTCATGTTGCGCAACCATGTCTAATCTGATCGATCAGATTTCCGGACTTCGTATCAAAACACTCATAAGCAGAACCGGAATGAGCATCCATATCGCCTGCGTTCCAGGAGAAAGTATCATGAGATTGCCCCGCCTACGGCAGCCTTTCTGCTTCAAAATCGTGGTTGTCAGACGACCTATTGGGGATCTAATGTGGCATTTGACGTACCTGATTTGGCCTTGCGCCGTTCCCATACGAAGCTTATGATTCTATCCTGTACGACGGGACCGGGAGGTACGATCGGAGACCGCCGGTTGAAGGCTGCAGGTCAGCGGTTCCAATCCCATAGCCAGGTGATAGTGGGTGAGGCAGGATTTGCAGAGTATCCCGATTTTTGACTCGGCATGGCATCGCCTATCTCAGACAGACAAAGATGTCACTAAGCCGGACCAAAAATATTTTATGCCTCGCATGAGCCGGAGTGAAACACGCCCATAGGCATCACTATCTATCATCGTGACATGAGAAAGAGAGGCAATCATGGCAGAACATAAAAAGGGCATTGTGCTGGTCGGACATGGAGGAATTCCCAAGAACTACCCTGGAGATTTGGTCACCAAGCTCAAACGATTGGAAGGACAACGCCGAGCCGCCGGGACGCCAATGTCTGTGGAAGAATTGGAACTGGATACGAAGATACGGACCTGGCCCCGGACACCGGAGACCGACCCGTATCAGGCAGGGTTAGAGGCCTTGGCCGCGCACATGAAGCCGCTACTCAATGGGGCCTTGTTCGCGGTCGCCTATAATGAATTTTGCGGACCGACCTTGCAGGAAGCCGTGGAAGATCTGATCAAACAAGGCGCCCAATCCATTACCGTGGTGTCTACCATGTTCACGCCAGGCGGTTCGCATTCCGAATACGAAATTCCCGAAGAAATGGAAGAACTGCGCCATAAACATCCTGAAGTCACACTCCAATACGCCTGGCCTTTTAATCTCGCCAAGGTTTCTCAAATGCTCATGGACCACATTGACCAATTTTCAGAGAGGACTTGAATGGGGATCGATTCTTTCCGGCAATCACGGTTCAGAGGACATTGAGCGTCGAGTATGGCCACCCCGGCACGAAAAAAGAACGCTACCAAGCGAAAGTCCCCTCCCCACCGCCCCAAGCTTGACCATATCCATCATGTGGCCATTCCCGTTCCCGACATTTCCAAGGCGGTGGAATGGTACACGTCCCGCTTCCAATGCCGTGTCGATTATGTGGATGAAACCTGGGCCTTGCTGGAATTTGCCAATACCAAGCTGGCGTTGATTCTTCCACATGAACATCCTCCTCACTTCGCCCTCAGCCGGCCAGACGCCAATAAATTCGGCGAATTGGTCACTCACCGTGATGGGCTCAACTCCGTGTATATCACTGACCCATTCGGAAATTCTCTTGAAATCCTGCAAACGCCCCAGCATGAACCTTGAGTGAAGGAACAGGCATCCTTAGCTTAGAGCTTCAGACGAATACGGGTGCTGCAAGAGAAAGAATTTGAACGATTGGGGAGTACGCATTCCCATAGAAACCATTCCACAAAAAACGATGGATCGACTGATCCACTATCACTGGCCAGGGAATGTCCGGGAACTGGAAAATCCTGTTGAACAGACCGTGTTACTTTCCCAGGGACCAGAACTCATTGTTGACTTAGGACTTCCTAAACACAACCTCTCAAAACCCTTCCGCCAATCCCCTCCTCAGAGATCCCTGAACGCCAACACATCTTACGGGCACTGCGGACATGCAAATGAGTTCTTGGAGGTCCCACAGGTGCAGCCATGCGTTTGGGGATGAAAAAGAACAACGTTAAGTTCAAAAGTGAAAAAGCTGAGCATTTCCTGCCCCATGTCAATTTCGTCACCTGACGAAGTGCCGATATATAGTCATAGAATCTTCGTCACACCGCTGTAGTTCTCTCATCCCAATCGACTAATAATTTTATAAATCAAATAGTTACAAAATTAAATTGTCTATAGACCATGGTATGCCTCTTGCCCCTACATTCATAACAAAGAAGGGAAAAGAAGACTGCAGTTTTCGATGATGTGCGTCAAAACAAAAAGAACAGGAGGGAAATTATGAACGCGTTTACACCTCAAACCTATGCCCTCATGCGCATAATTGTGGGATTCTTATTTCTGTGGCATGGAACGCAGAAGCTCTTTGGATTTCCGACGGCCATGCCGATGGAAGCCCCGGGTTTTATCATTTATGTTGCCGGACCAATTGAAATGATCGGCGGATTTCTCGTGATGATCGGACTGTTCACTCGCTCGGCCGCATTTCTCTGCAGCGGTCTCATGGCTGCAGCCTATTGGATCGCCCATGGAACAAAGGCATTATTCCCACTCGAAAATGGCGGAGAACTCGCCGCGCTGTATTGCTTTGTGTTCCTCTTTATTTCCGCCCAGGGTTCAGGCATCTGGAGCGTAGACGATGCGAGAGAGAATGCCGGTCATTGACCATACCGGAACGACAGGAAGTCACGATATCCGTCCCACCATGGACGGAATTTTTTCATCAATACTACAAAGGAGGACGTCATGAACAGAACGAATTATCTACATCTCAGTGTCTTATCAGCGGTCATGAGTGTGTTTCTCATCATGTCCGGCAACGGACATGCGGACTCGCTTAGCGAGGGACACAGGAAAGTGACCGGAGTAGTGACAGCCATCAAAGGTGAAATTGTGACGATTGAGACACCCACAGGCCACCACACGCTTAATCAGAAAAACGCACGTCAGCATGGTCACGCAGAATATAAGGAAGGGGATGAAGTGACCATCGTGCTGGACGAGAACAATACCGTCATCGAGGCCCATCACAAAGGGGAAGAGGGACATCATCACTTCTATACCGGAAAGCTCGTGTATATGGGAAAAATGACGAAGGAGATCAAGCTGGACACCAAAGACGGAGAAAAGGTGTTTCCGCTCGGTCGACTTGAAATCAAAACCAAAAACATTGAAGAGGGTGAACTGGTCACGGTTGAAGTGAATGAGGGTGGCACCGTCATCGACCTTCATCGTGGTGCTCATGATGAAAAAGGCATAAATGCCAAAGGGAAAACTCAGGAGTGACGAGTCGGTTGTCAACCCTGATGTGTGGCTCGATCTACCACCGACTGGTGGTAGATCGAGTTCATGTCGTCCTGATTGTATTCAACGTTCAATTCCTGTAGCCAATGGAGAGACAGATTCAATCGAAAAATTCTTGCCCTCTCGCTAACAACACTATGCCACACTCATCGGACGGGACACTTATCCATAAGGAGAACCTGAACATTCAACGATTCATTGGAAAACCCGTATTCTTCCTGGGATTGCTTGTAGCGCTTCTGACAGCACCGGCCCTTGCCGAGACCTGGGAAGCAGGCCCGCCCATACCCGAAGGCGCGGAAGAAGTCGTCGGGACCGGGGTTGGAAATTCAATGATCGTGTATGGTGGTTTAGGACCTGAGTATACACCCCGTGGTCTGTTTTGGATGTTCGACACCAGTCAGGAAAAATGGATCGAACTTCCCTCAGATCCAACACCTGTCCACCATCCGGCACTCGTCACTGTCGGGAATAAGGTGTATCTCCTGGGTGGGTTTGTCCGACCCGATGAAATATCTTGGAAGCCTGTCAACCTCGCCTGGATGTTCGACATGGACACGCGCAAGTGGTCTTCCCTCAAGCCCCTTCCCGCGGCTCGAGGGGCATTGACGGCGGCGGTCGTGGGTTCGAAAATTTATGCGATTGGCGGAGTCGCTCTGCCGGACAACGCAGACTTTGCGGGCCTCACATTCAACCGGCCGACCAAGCAGCTCACAGTCAACGAAGTCTATGACACCGAGACCGACACCTGGTCTCAGGCCGCTCCTATGTCTACCCAACGGAATCATATGGGCGCCGCGACGATTGATGGAAAGATTTATGTGATCGGCGGTCGTATCGGTTCTGCATATGTCCTCATGTCGACCAACATTGGAGTCAATGAAGTCTATGACCCGGAAACCGACAGTTGGGAGCCACGGGCCATGCTCCCCACGCCGCGTAGTGGCATCGGCGTGGTGGCCTTGAATGGAAGAATTCATGTTTTAGGGGGTGAGGAATGGGCACACAATCGCGCCGGGGTGTTTCGACAACATGAGGCCTATGATCCGAAAACCAATCGGTGGCACTTGCTGCCCAACATGCGATTTCCCCGCCATGGATTGGCAGTGGGGGTGGTGAACGAAAAAATTTATGCGGTGAGTGGAGCCAATCTTGCCGGTGGTGGTGACCATAAAGGCAAAACCTATACGGAAATTTACACGCTTAACGGGGATAGGCCATTTTATGGTGAAAGGGGCAAAGAACTTTTGAAGCCAAGTTTGAGTGAATCACTTCACTTCTTTCCAGCTACATGGTTCCACTGGCATAAAAATCACGCTAAAAGGCTTAATCGGTTTTCATGAAAAATCACTGGGATGTGGTCATTCTCGGAGGGGGGTTTGCGGGATTGGCCTGTGCCAAGCGTTTAGAACAATTGTGGGGTGCAGAGGCAGCGCACCGGGTTCTGTTAATCAATGCAGAAAATTACTTTGTCTTCCAACCCTTTTTGCCTGAGGTCATTGGCGCGAGCATTGAACCACGACATGTCACCAATCCCATTCGTTTTGTCCTTCGGCATTGTACGCTCATGCGGGCAGAAGTGAAGAACATTTCTCTCAAGGATCGACAGGTGACAGTTGATTCAGCCGACGGTCTTGATGTCACACACATCGAAGCTCGGCAATTAGTCCTAGCTCTTGGGAGCAGTACCGACCTTCGCGCGGTTCCAGGGATGATGGAGCATGCTCTCTTTTTAAAAACACTGGCTGATGCGCTGTCCCTTCGGGAACACATTGTCCGTCGTCTGGAAGAAGCGAGTTTGGAGTCAAACGAAGAAAGACGAAAACGTCTTCTCCAATTTGTCGTGGTCGGAGGCGGGTATAGCGGAGTCGAAACAGCGGGAGAGATCTTGGATCTACTCCACGAAGCCAGACGATTTTATCGAACCTTGGCTCCCGCCGAATTACAAGTCACCTTAGTGCATTCCGGGCCTCATGTACTACCGGAGTTGGGGGAAAAGCTTGGCCGATTCACCAAAGCAACTCTCGAACAGCGGGGGATGACCGTGTTCGTGAAGCAGCGCGTGATGTCTGTGAGCCATGATTATCTTCGACTGAAAGATGGCTCCCGTCTTGAAACGCACAATGTCATTTGCACTATTGGAAATGCGCCGAACCCTGTTCTCGCCGGACTCGAGGGTGAATATGAAAAAGGGAAGCTCCTCACGGATGAATGGTTACGGGTCAAAGGATATAGAGATGTCTGGGCCATTGGCGATGGAGCCGCCAATCCGGATGGGTATGGGCAGCGCTGTTCTCCGACGGCACAATTTGCCACACCGTTAGGAAAACACGCAGCCAATAATCTCGTGGCCACTTTGACTCAACACACCCTGCAACCATTTCGCTACAAAATGTTGGGACAGATGGCCACGATTGGTCATCACAAAGGTGTTTGCTCGATTTTAGGATTTCGTTTCAGCGGTTTTTTCGCATGGTGGCTGACCCGAACGGTACACCTTCTCAAACTACCGGGATTTGATCGAAAACTTCGAGTCGTGACCGATTGGACCTTTGAGTTGTTTTTTCCTCCAGATTTGAATTATTGGGATTTACGAAAAACCCAAAAAATGGCGCGTGTTCATCTGGAGCCCGGTGACGTGGTCTTTCATCAAGGAGAGCGAGGAAAGGCCTTTTACATCGTAGAAGAAGGCATTCTCGAGGCAACGAGGTGTGATGCCGATGGGGAAATTTTGTGGAAAGACGAGGTCAGGCAAGGTGAGCACTTTGGAGAAGGTTCACTGCTCCATGGTCTCGTGCGTCGGGTCACCGTGACGGCAAAGACTTCCGCAACTCTGTTAGTCTTTGCGTCTAAGGACTTTAAACTCTTCGTCAATCTTTTTCAGTCACTACGACAATTGCTGCATGACAGTGCAATGAGGGGGCCCATGGAAGAGGCGCTACACTCCTCCGTGTGGTCGGAAGAACTCCTGAATTGTCCAGTGCGAGATCTGATGCGATCCCCACTCATCACTTGTTCAGAGTCGTCGCCCATTGCTGAAGCAGTTCAGCAATTAGGGAAAGTTCTCAGAAGGTCCTACTGCTTGTTGGCACCGACGGGAAGTTAGTCGGCTTGGTGACTGAATCCGACTTGCATCGAGCAGCCGGCAATCGACAAAAATTTTCCGACGACGTGAAGAACGTTGCTTCCACAGAAGTGGTATCACTCCAGTCAACACAAGTTGTTCGTGATGCCTTGCGTCTGTTTTATATGAATGAGGTGAAGCAGGCACCCGTCTTGGATGCCGATGGTCGTCCCGTGGGGCTTTTGAGTTATCTCGATGTCGCACTGGCCCGATTACAGAGTGATAAAACAGGCCCGTAATGCGAATCGACAAGATTTCTAAGATGGCCGGGTTTTGACTCCTTTCGGGAAGCATTGGCCAAATCATGGTGGTACGATGGAGAGAACCAGAACCACGGTCCTAACCAACGCGTGATCATGAAATGAGTGATTTATTAGCAGCTCGAACCCTCATGGCGATGGCCTTGGGATTTCACATCATTTTTGCCGTCGTGAGCATGGCCATGCCCCTTCTCATGATTTTTGCAGAATGGCGGTGGCTGAAAACCGGGCAGGAAGTCTATCTCGCCATTGCCAAACGTTGGGCCAAGGGCACAGCCATTTTCTTTGCCGTAGGAGCCGTGACCGGAACTGTGCTCTCTTTTCAGCTCGGTCTGCTCTGGCCGAAATTCATGGAGTGGGCGGGACCGATTATCGGACCGGCTTTTGCCATCGAAGGGTTTGCGTTTTTCACGGAGGCCATTTTTTTGGGCATTTACCTGTATGGCTGGCAAAAGGTCAGTCCTCGCGCTCATCTTGCCGCCGGCGGTGTCGTGCTCATGAGCGGAATCCTGTCAGGCGTGGTCGTGGTGATGGCCAACGGATGGATGAACACGCCAAGGGGGTTTACGATGATCGACGGCTTCCCGTCCAACATCGATCCCATTGCCGCCCTCTTCAATCCCTCCGGGTTGCTGCAGGCCCCCCATATGATTCTGGCCGCCTTTGCCGCAACGGGATTTGCCGTGGCGGGCATTCATGCTTTTCTCCTCCTGCGACAGCCAGGCAACCCATTTCATCAGGCCGCGTTGACAATCGCTTTCACGGTAGGCGGGATCGGTGCCATTCTGCAACCGTTCAGTGGTGATTTCCTCGCCAAACAAGTCGTGAAATATCAACCCTTGAAATTGGCGGTTTTTGAAGGTCAGGTTGAGACACAGCAGGGTGCGCCGTTTCGAGTGGGTGGAATCTGGAATGCCGAGCAGGAGAGTTTTGACTACGTTTGGGAAATTCCCTACGCCCTGAGTATGATGATCCATCTCGACCCCATGGGGAAGGTCATCGGTTTCAAGGAATTTCCCAAAGAACATTGGCCGCCTATCGGCGTGACCAGAACCGCCTTTCAATTCATGGTGTTCATTGGTGTTCTGATGATGTTACTGGCTTTATGGGGTTTCTGGATCACATGGAAGAAGCGGAACTATTTTCAATCCCGGCTCTTCCTTCGATCGATGGTCTTCGCCAGTCCTTTGGGATTTTTGGCCACGGAGGCCGGGTGGGTAGCAACGGAAGTCGGCAGGCAACCGTGGGTGATTGCGGGGCACCTGAAAACCGCTGAAGCGGTGACGCCTATGCCCGAACTGATCATTCCCTTGATATTTTTTGCAGGGTTGTATGCGTTTCTGACGTGTATCGTCGTTTGGCTGATGTGGCGACATGTCTCGGCCACCCCCAAACAGTTCGACATGATATCCGTCAATGAACAGGTCGAGGCCGGCTAATGGGACTTGAGACGATCTTGGCCATTGTTCTTCTGATCTCCCTTACATTTTATGCATTGTCGGGGGGAGCGGACTTCGGTGCCGGTGTATGGCATTTGATGGCTCGAGGGCCAACGAGGCGGGACCAACACCGACTGATCGGAAATGCCATCGGGCCGATTTGGGAAGCCAATCATGTGTGGTTGATTCTCATCGTCACGATCCTCTTTACGGCGTTTCCTGCGGCCTACGCTCGAATCTCCACCATCCTGCACATTCCCTTGACGCTCCTTGTGATCGGGATCGTGCTTCGGGGATCCGCGTTTGCTTTTCGTCATTACGATGTCTCAGACGATGACATTCATATGCGGTGGGATCAAGTCTTTGCCGGTTCAAGCCTCATCAGTCCTCTCTTGTTGGGCATGATCCTGGGCGCGATGACCGCCGGAGATTTCCCTGTCAATCCCGACGGTTTTTTCGAAAGCTATGTGTCCCCCTGGCTGCAACCGTTTCCGCTCATGATGGGCATCTTGACCCTTCTTCTGTTCGTCTATCTGGCCGCAACCTATCTGCTGCTGGAGACCCCCAAGCTCCAGCTTCAAGAGATTTTTCGGAAACGGGCGATTATGGCCGCTCTTCTGACAGGACTTCTGGAGGAAACAGTTCTGTTGCTTGGAAAAACGGGCGCCCCACGACTCTGGGGTGAACTCACCAATAGTCTTTGGGGTGGAATCATCCAACTCGGAATTGGCGGACTGACCATCACCGCTGTCTGGTTTTTGATTACCCGACGATACTGGTGGGCCCGGACATTTGCCATCCTCCAAGTGACCCTCACGATATGGGCGTGGGGCTTTGCCCAATTCCCTTATTTGGTGCCGCCCTATTTGACGGTGTTCAATACCTCCGCCCCGGAGATTACCCTGCAAGTCATTATGGTGGCACTCGTCATCGGCGCCCTTTTCCTTTTCCCCTCACTCTATTACCTATTCCGTATCTTTAAGAGTCACGCTCTTTTAGGGGCAACCGATCGGCATGACTGAAACATCCGATCCGGAGCCGATCTTCTCCTTCGCTCACTTCCCGTCAAACTCCTAACCGTCTTTCCCCTCGAGAATCAGAAGCAGTCGTTTTCATATTTGTACAAGGTTTCAAGAAAACCCTGAGACAAGAACTCTCCTGGAGTGTTCTTGACAAGACGTCCTTTGCATGACTGCAGTCAGCGTTCTTCTCAAGATTTTTAAGTTCGCGTCATCAACCACGACCCTATGACGGGAACACACGGAATTCGTGAAGGAAAATAATCTTCCAATCGATTTAAAAATATTATGATTACGTGAATAATTATGTATTTGTTTATCTGAAAAGAATTACGATTAAATAAATACATGAAGAACAATCAAAGACGACGGGTGTGATAACCCCGTTCAGGCCCAAAGGAGGTCATGCCATGAGCTGCATACTTCACAAAACCAATCATTTTCGCTGGATACTCGCATGGACGGTCTCAGGAATTTTCGTCTTGGTTCTTTCAGACGGTGGAAGTCTCAAGGAAGGGTTCCATTCCTTTGCTGCAAACGAGGATGAGGCCGATTGGACATTGGCCAACAGCAAAGATGTCCAAGAGGAAAAGGTGGACTGGACTCTAGCGAAAAATGAACCCAAAGACACCAAGGAGATTGAACCCGACTGGACGTTGGCTCGAAATGACGGCCATGACCAGGAGGAAGCAGATTGGACCCATGTCTGATGGACAAGAGAGTGGAAGAGCGTATATCCAATTCCGTTCCTCCTGTTCACACAATCCATTGTTGGCAAGCAGACCATTAGAATGCATCCTGACTTATGAATCCTGAACATCATCCATATGTGTATAGGAGACTCCCCATGACAAATTTTCATCCAACGCCACAACGTGAAACATTGGTTTTTCCAATCAATGTGGTAAAGCATCGATTTCAAAAAAGAATGGCAGGGCTGATTTTTCTTCTCTACCTCACGATCCTGATGATGCTATTTTATGTCATCAGTGGATGTAGCGCCTCCCCGCCTCATCGTCTTCCGACCCACTATCAAACTGAACCTCAGGCCTCTCAAATTCTTCAGGGAAAACTTTCAGGGTCCACTCATGGCCGTCTTCCGATCGGCCTGGCCATCGTTGTTCATGGCGAATCATCCCATGGTCCCCCTGCCCTCAACGATGAGAACTGGCCACAGTTTGCGGCGAGAGTGAAACAGACGGTACAGGGAGTGATGCCCCTGACCATGCAGGAGGTTATTCGCATAGAAGATGTCCCAACCGGAGAAAAGGCGCCGCTGGTTCAAGGGTTGGGAGGAAATCCCCCGTTAGAAGTCGTATTAGTCGTCCTATCCTCCAGCCAGGAGGCCAGGGGACCGGCACAATATGACGTACTCCCTGAAGTCAGCATGCTACCAGGCTATCAAACAGAAAATCACGCCACGGTGGAATTAGGTTTATTGGATCTCAGTTCAGGAAAATTGTTACTTCAGTCACAGGGAACCTCGTATGCCATCTTAGATCAACTGGATGTTCCGCTCGCATCCAATCGTTATCCCAGAGTACGGGGATCAGCCATGACGACCCCGACATATCCGGAAAACGGGAAAGCCCTAGAGACGCTCAGGATAATCGCCTTATACGAAGCCCTTGACCAGGCGGCCATGAAGTTAGCCCAACAGTGGCCGGAGGGGAAAGGAGGCTCTAGCCCATCCACATCCCCTCGCACAGGTGCGGATTCCTAGGGCCGAGGAATGGAAGCAAGCCGCCGTGGAGGTGATAGAGATTGCCCCACGGCGGAAAAACAGAGCTCCCCGAAAATCTTCTAAATTTTACCTTTCCCGGCATTTTCTATACGATAGATACTTGAATATTTTCGGAGAACACACACCAAGAAGGAGGTATGGCGATGCGAGTTGTAGCGTATGTGTTATTGGGCGTGTTAGGGGGAATTGGCCTGATGCTGTTTTCAGCGGGCGAGGGACAACAATCCTCCCCGCTGGCACCAGTGGGGGATGCACTGGCTGCAGTTGAAACTGAAGACCCGAAACCCTGGACAGGAGACGATCTCCTGGAGATGGCAAAAATCTATGATCAACAAGCCGATGAACTACAAATGGAAGCTGTTCGCATAGAACAGAAAGCCACCTCTCTGATGCTCAAACCGCACATGGATCCCAAGGGATTTCAACGGACCAGCCTCATGCATGTGGCTTCGGCACGCTGGAAGGCGGCACGAGACCTCCATGAAATGGCGGCCATGCATCGGGCAGAAGGACAGCGTCTGTTGGCCTTAAAAAACTCAGACGTAAAAAATCCTCAAGGATCCTAAGTCAACGATACGGACATGAGTCAGATAACGCACCGGTGCGAATTGTGATTTCTTCACGTGGGAGAGGAATCCGGAGTTATGTTGTGAATCATCGCCGCAATAGCGGTAAATGTTTTCTATACAGAAAGGACGTTCAAAGATCTGATTTTCACGGTGACTTGGACGCCCGAAAGATCGTTTTGTGAGCTGAGTCGACAATAGCCAATACTCCGGGATGCTTCAGACGTCGTTCGACGGAAAGAGCATAAAATTGTTCTCGGACGTCTGGCACATCTCCGACTTTTTTGACAAGGTATTGGCGGCTGATTTCTTTATCCACCACGGTGGAACCGGGGAAAATCCCTTTTCCGGCTTGACCGAATGCCTTCATGGTGGCGCCGTCTTCGAACTCCCCCACCACCCGGGGAGTGATCCCCTTCCTCGAAAACCACTCATCCATTCCCCGACGAAGCATGGCATTACCGGTTGGCAATAGAAAGGGTGCTCCCTCAAGAGATTTTGGGAAATTTTTTCGATGCTTGGTTGCAAGTTTGGAGGAAGCAAACAACGATACGCCGGATTCCCCAAGCAAATGGCTATGCCCGAGTATTCTGACGGTAGAAGGGATGGCGGTATCCGCGAGAACAATATCCAGGGTATGCAAAGCCAATTCTCCCAGCAACCGCTCCAATCGACCCTCCCAACACACAATTTGCAGGGAATCCGATGGGGCAAAGGCTGATTTCAACAGTTTATAGGCCACCATCTTGGGAACCACCTCGGCAATCCCCACCACCAATTTCACCGGACGCTGACTGGGACGACCTTTGATGAGATTCGTAAATTCCTGGCCTAGAGAAAAAATTTCCTGAGAATACCGATAGGCCATCTGACCGACATCGGTCAGGACCAAGGTTCGACCCACGCGATGAAACAGTTTTTCCCCTAATTTTTCTTCCAAGGCACGAAGCTGCGCGCTCAAGGCCGGTTGCGAGAGATGAAGCTCTTCACACGCGCGCTTGATGCTGCCTTCACGGGCAATCACCCAGAAGTAGAGCAAGTGATGGTAGTTCAGCCATTCCATACAAACTACCTTACATTCAAATTTTAAATGATTCAAGGAAGTATTATGTATTTGTCTATGTTGGGTCTAATGTTAATATAGGGACCTGTTGTAAAATATGTATTTGTCTTGGTTTAACGTTGGGAAAAGCCTAGAATGAAATATCTCTCGAACGGTCAATCAAACACCGTTAACCGATCCCACCCCTAAGATGAAGAGGGACAGGTAACAAGGGAAGCAACCGCCTGAATTTGGCCTACAAATAATTAGCTTATGAATCTGACCCCCATACCCACAAAACCATCCAGCTCTCCCTTAGTTCCCAACCAAACATCCTCTTCTCTTCAAGTCACTGGCCGCCGCCCACAGTACGACTCCTGGACCGCGGTCAAAATTCCGACGAAACTGTATACCGCCACTCGCTTCGTCATCGGATTGTTTTTCCTGTTCCTCCTCATCCTCGCCTTTGTGCCCTGGACTCAAACGATTAAAGCCCAAGGACAATTATCCGCCTATTCCCCAGCCGAACGCCCACAGGAAGTCCACGCCCCCATAGAAGGTCGTATCATGACCTGGCAGGTCAACGAAGGCATGAACGTCAAAACCGGGGATCTCCTTCTTGAACTCGCCGATGTCGATCCCAAATTTCTGGCCCCCGATCTGTTGTCACGCCTGGACGAATCCATGCAGGCTTTGAAGGAAAGGCGGGAAGCGGCATTAACCCGTGCGCAGTTATTAGAGAAACAAATCGAGGAAATGAAAAATCTGAGCGATGCGGCCACCCGCTCCGCCGATTCCCGCGTGCAGGAAGCTTCCCGACGAATCCAGAGTGTCGAACAACGGCTGGCGGCCGCGAAAATAGCCGCAAAAACGGCTCAACTGAACTTACAGCGCTCGCGGGTGTTAGAAGCAGAAGGCCTCCTCTCTCGTCGGGATCTCGAACTGGCTATTCAAGCGGAGGCCGCCACGCAAGCAGAACTCAGAGCCAGTGAAGCCGCTCTTCAGGAAGTGGGGCAATCGCAACAGGCTCTGACATATGGACGAACACAAATTGAAGCCGAATTGGTTCAACGAATCCTTGACACGCGGTCAAAACGGGCTTCGGCGTTGGCGGAAGCCGCCAGCGCTTCGAAGGAACTGGCCGACTTGGCCTTGACGCAGTCCAATGCCGTCCAACGACGGGCTGCCGGCCGTATCACTGCCCCGATTGATGGGACGGTCGTGCGAATGGCACGAGTGGGTCCCGGAGAAATCGTGCATCCCGGCAATCCGTTGCTCACGATTGTTCCGACGACGGCCACTCGGGCGGTGGAGATGTGGGCAGACGCCTTGGATGCCCCACTTCTCAAGCAAGACCGGAACGTTCTTTTGTTGTTCCAGGGCATCCCTGCTATTCCCTTACCGTCATGGCCGGATTTGATGGCGGGCACGTTCAACGGCCGGATTCGTGTCGTGGATCAGACTGCCGATGCCCAGGGTCGCTTTCGGTTTTGGGTTGTCCCCGATCCACAAGGGTTACCGTGGCCCCCTCAGGATCATGTGCGTCAGGGCACACAAGTCATGGGCTGGGTCCTGTTGAACCGTGTCCCGCTCTGGTATGAGATATGGAGACGCGTGAACCTCTTCCCGGCGGATTACCAGGAACACGGCATGGCTCTTTCGGACACCGTTCTTCCCAAGGCAGGAAGACCCGGCAAATAACGTCAATTGAGTTGATCCCTAACCATCCACTCGACGTAACCACAAGGGAGGACAACCTATGGCCAGACTCACTGTGATACTATTGTGTCTTTCGGCGGGATTAGGGCCGCTTGCGCCTCTCCTCTGGGCCGCTCCGGAACTGGAGCCAACCCCTACACCACACCAGGCAACCCGATCACTACACCTCAAAACCGTGTTGTCACTCGTGGAAACCCACCATCCCCTCTTGCATGGAACTCGAACGGAAAAACTGCAAGCACAAGGAAAATTATTAAAAGCCATGGGAGCGTTTGAACCGACTCTCGTCAATGACACGGAAGTGGAACGTCTCGTCAAAGACGGTCAGACCAAGAACGTCGGATTTAACGATACCTTGGTTCAGGCCCGCCATCCTTATGGGGTCAAAGGATTTGCAGGATGGCGAACCGGTATAGGAGATGTCGAAGTCGCCGACCTTGGTGTCCGCGGCACGAATCAACCGCTCCTCGGTATCGTCCTGCCGCTCCTTCGAGGGTTGGGAACGAACCCCGAACGGGGTGAACTGGAAAAATCCAAACTGGCTGAGCAGGAAGCGGATCTGAACATTCAACAAACGCGTCAAGACCTGTATCTGGGGGCCGCCACGCAATTTTGGAAATGGGTCGGGTCATGGAAAATTGTGGCGCTGCAACAGGCCGCCTTGGACGTGGCCAAGGCCCGCCTTCAGCAACTCACCCGTCAGGCTGCAGCAGGAGCCGTCGCGGAGTTCGATGTCACGGAAGCACACCAGGAAGTCCAACGTCGATTGGAAAACTTCATTAAGTCCAAACGGGAAGCCGAACAGGAACAGATCAAACTCTCCCTGTTTACCTGGAATGAGCAGGCCCTGCTTTCCTTCGATCAGTACGGGATCCCGAATTTTCCTGCATTCGATTTGTCCGTGCCACAGTCACAGGGAGGGTCTGAGACCGAATTGGCTCAACAGCGCCGGCCCGAAATCCTACAAGTGTTTTTGGAAGCGGCACGAAACAACATTGATCTTGGGGTTGCCAAAAACAATTTTCTCCCTGATCTTCGAGCGGAAGCCGAGCCCACACGCAAACCGGGTGAATTTGTCCTGGGGCTAGGCTACCGATTCGGGTTGCAACTGACCTTTCCATTCCTCCAGCAGGACGCCACCGGCCAAAAGCTTCAACTGGAAGCCAAAGCTGAACGATTACTCTGGCTGCAACGGTATCGGACGCAGCAGGTGGCACTGGATATCGACAACGCCCGTTCGGCCTTGAACCGTGCCGAAGAGCGCATCCAGGCAGCGTCTCAATCGCTCACCTATGCCCGTTCCCTTGTCAACGGTGAACGCAAGCGTTTTCAAATGGGGGCCACGAATTTACTATTTGTCAATCTTCGTGAACGAAATGCGGTCGAGGTCGAAATCACCTATATCCAGGCACAAGCCGAATTGCAACAGGCCAAAGCCTTTTATTCATGGGCCATTGGCGATTGGACGCAACCGGTTTCGTAACGACAATCAGGTAACGATCGATGGATACGACATCCGCTACTTCCGGACGAACCATGAAGCAAGAAGTGCTGCAGCATGTGGGCACGTTTTTCAGACAGGAGCGCCAAATTCTGTTCACAGTCGGCATGCATGCCCTGGCTGTCGGCCTGTTTTCCCTGATTATTCCCCTCACCGTCCAGGAACTGGTGAATACCTTCGCCTTCGCCATTCAACCGATCATGGTCATCACCCTGGTGAGCATTATGGCCGGGGTCTTGGTATTTGTCGGCGTGTTTAAAGCTCTTCAGTTTTTTGCCACCGATCTTCTCGAGCGGCGCATTTTCGTACGTCTGACCTTGGCATTTGCCCGAACGTTTCCGTCGATTCAGGAAACCCATTTTCGTGCTGAATATGCCAGCCGGTTTTTTGAAATTATTTTTATGCAGCGAGCCGTGGCCGCGCTTTTCGTGGATCTCACCAACGTGGCGGTCGGAGGGTTGATTGGCATGACATTGCTGGTCTTGTATCACCCGTATTTTGTTTTCTTTGATCTTCTGCTTTTGTTCGCGGTGGGCTTTATTGGAGTATTGGGGCATGGAGGCCTCCGGGCCACCGTGCACATGTCCGAAGCCAAGTATGCCACGTATCATTGGTTTCAGGAGATTGCCGATAATCTCAGCCACTTTAAATCCAGCCAAAGCCGCGACCTGATTTTGCACAAAGCCGACTCCCTGGCCCACGCCTATGTTAATACACGAAAATCGCGTTTTCGGATTCTTGTTCGACAATACATCGGATCCCTGATCTTTCAGGTAATCCTGCACACCGGTCTGCTGGGAACCGCCGGTTGGTTGATGAGCAAGGGAGAGCTGACCTTAGGGCAACTCGTTGCCGCGGAAGTCATTATTGCGACCCTGCTGTTAAATCTGGAATCGGTCATCAAACGCACCTATGTCATCTTTTACTTTTTAACGGCCTTGACTGAAATTCATCATATATTTTCACTCCCGAAGGATTATCGTCCGACAACTCAATTTGTCCGGTTGCCGGAAACCCTCTCCCCACAAGGGTTGGCCCTATCCGTCTCTCATGTCCGAGGCTTGCCATTACCATGGCCACATACGTTAGAACTCCACCTGGACCTGAAGCCGGGGGAAAAATGGGCCATCATCTGTCCCACCGAATCACAGCGGCTCACCGTGTCCCGGCTTCTGGCCGGATTGGATCATCCCCCTCAAGGAGCGATTCGGTACAATGGCATTGATGTCCGGGATCTCCACCCCGACGATGTCAATGGAATTCGTGGGTTGGTATTGAGCCGCCACATGACCCTTTTTGAATCCACCCTGATGGAAAATGTAACATTGGGCCGAAAAAACCTCGCGACAGACGATTTATTATGGGTGTTGGGTTTGGTGGGATTACAGAATGAAGTCGAACATATCCCGGATGGATTACAAGGTCTGGTTCAATACGGGGGACAAAACTTTTCTCCAAGTCAAAAAATTCAAATTCTATTGGCCCGAGCCCTGATCGCTCGTCCCAAACTGGTGATTGTCGATGGAGGACTCCACGAGATTCCGTCTCCGCAAAGAGAATCCATTCTGAATGCGATTTGCGCACCGGAATACCCTTGGACCGTCGTCATTGTCTCAACCGATATCAATTTGAAAAAGTTTGTGCAACACAATATCGTGTTACAGTAATGTCCGGTTCTCACCCATAACGTAATAAACCCCACTCTTTCGTATGCCTGTGAGGAAAGAATTTGATTTTTTATGTATCGGCAGCGGGCCGGCCGGTCAACGGGCCGCCGTTCAAGTGGCCAAACTGGGATTACGGGTCGGAGTGATTGAGAAACACCCGGTGGTGGGAGGTATGTGCATCAATTCCGGAACGATTCCCAGCAAAACTTTTCGTGAGGCAGTTCTGTCCCTCAGACCACCTCAGCGAGGAAGGGAGCCATCAGGGCATCGATCATATTCTCCTCCGACCATGGGTGAATTGTTAGATAAGGTGAGCTATCTGGTCGGCCTGGAGTCACAAATCGTGGAAAACCAATTGGCACGGAATAATATCACACTCATTCGGGGCGACGCGTGCTTCCAAGATCCCCATACCATCGCAGTACGATCAGGTCATGAAACCTGCCTTCTTCAGGCCGGTCATATTCTGATCGCGGTCGGCACGATACCTTCTCCCCCGCCAGGCATCATCCCCGACGGTAAAATTATTATCGATAGCGACGGCATTCTTCAATTGGGTCATATTCCCCGCACCATGGTGGTCATCGGAGCCGGCGTGATCGGCCTGGAATATGCCTCCATGTTTGCCTGCCTGGGCACGGAAGTGACTATCATCGATAAACGTGAACGCCCTCTGGAATTTCTGGATCATGAAATTGTCGATGAACTGATTCATCAAATGCGCAACCGTAATGTCATTTTCCGACTTTCTGAAACCGTGGAACGGCTGGATCTGTCCTCCAGCCCTCCCGCACGAGTCATCGTTCAACTTCAATCAGGGAAACGGCATGTCTCCGAACTCGCATTGTTTTCAGTCGGACGACTTGGCGCCACGAGTTCCCTCAACCTGCAAGCGGCCGGGTTGGAAGCAGACAACCGGGGCCGGGTGAACGTGGATGCCCAGCTTCGCACCTCCGTTCCCCACATTTTCGCGGCCGGAGATGTCATCGGTTACCCATCCCTGGCTGCTACGTCTTCTGAACAAGGACGGTTGGCCGCCTGCCATGCATTTGGGCTGCCCGCCGAACCCATGCCTTCCCACTATCCCATCGGCATTTATGCCATTCCCGAAATTTCCATGGTCGGCAGGACGGAAGAAACCCTGACCAAAGACCGTATTCCTTACGAGATTGGCCTGGCTCGGTATCGGGAAATTGCCAGAGGAATGATTTTAGGAGATGACAGCGGACTATTAAAAATGTTGTTTCATCGGGACACTCAGGAACTATTGGGCGTGCATGCAATCGGCACAGGAGCCACGGAACTCATCCATATCGGACAGGCCGTCCTCGGCATGGGAGGCGGACTCTCCTATTTCCTCACGACCGTCTTCAATTATCCCACTTTGGCAGAGTGCTATAAAGTGGCCGCATTGGATGCCTATAATAAACTGAGGCAATCCCAATAAACGGCGTGTATGCATGTACGCCGGCGACATTGTCGGAACGTCAATTTCATGCTCGGCGGGCCGGATGATTGCTAGCATTGAAGACCGGGAGTTTGACGGGGTGATTGAAAAAGCGACCGTGCCCGTTTTAGTGGAATTTTGGCAGCCCGGTTGCGGACATTGCCAAGCGCTTCTGAAAGAACTCGAACTGGTGCAGGACGAATTGGGAAGCCGGCTCTTACTATTCAAAATGAACGTGCAAGAGAATTTTCTCATCCCTGGAGAATTGGAGATTCAAGCACTCCCAACCTTGGCCCTATATGTGGGGGGAAGATTTGAAACGTTCATAGGCGGACTTGGCCAAAAGCATGAAATCCTCAAACAACTCACTAAATGGATCGCTTTTTCAAACTAGGTCTTTCCTTCATGCCAGACAAGGCTAGGCCAGGCCTGACCGTATCCGTCGCATTTGCCGTGTGGGATGGTTCGAGGGCAGAGAGAAAGAGCATCAAGGGATTGCCCATGGTTCACAGACCAAATACCTGAAGCTCTGCGAGAGAGCAATAACACCTTGGAATTGCCCTGAGAGGAGCTGGAGTATTACACTGACAGTATAAGTAGATCACGTTCACTACACTCCATGGAGAATACGATATGTTAACCAATCGCCCATTGACTCCCAAGACGGTTTTCCTGGGTCTCTCGATTCTCAGTCTTATCGGATTGGCTGTCTTTCTGGGGAATGCGACGTTGGCCCAATCCCCGATTCATCTCGCTTCCTCGTCATCCACCGGGCACGCCGACCAAGATAGCACAGCCCTTCAAATTTACGATTTCACGATGGATGATATTGAAGGGAACCCCAAATCACTGAGCGAGTATAAGGGAAAAGTCGTGATGGTCGTGAATACGGCCAGTTTTTGCGGAAATACTCCACAATACGAAGGGCTTCAAACCTTATATGAACGATACCGCGATCGAGGGTTCACCATTCTGGCCTTTCCGGCCAACGATTTCGGAAAACAGGAACCCGGGAACAATAAAGAAATTGCCGAGTTCTGTTACACTAAATATTCCCTGGAGTTTCCCCTCTTCAGCAAAATCACCGTGCTGGGCGATCAAAAACATCCTTTATACAAGTATCTGACCGAAACCACGCCGTTTAAGGGAGAAATTACCTGGAACTTTCAGAAGTTTCTGATTGATCGCAAAGGCCAAGTGATTGCGCGGTATGCTCCGGGACAGAAGCCGCTAACCCAACCGATTGTTGAAGATATCGAGCGCGCCCTCAGCACTTCATAGAGAATGCCGGCTCCTCGTCAAGAAAAGCTGAGGAGACCCTCTTCAGAAATTTTGATTGAGGAAGGATGCAGTCTCATTTCCAGACAGACAACATACTGGTACTGAACGTTATGGATGAGCATCCATCAAACAACCGTAGCGTAAGCCGGTTTCCATTCCTACAGGACTAAACAGGGCGCCTTATTAAATGTGGCCTCCCATAAAAATTATTCCGCAGGCTGAAGACAGAGTGCGGTATCGTTGCGTGGGTTATTGACCAACAGACTGATCGGGAAGGCTTCCATTTCGTCACCCGGATAGGGTTTCAACAAGCTTTGGAGAGCCTGAGAATTTTGCGTCTCATGGTCCAACCAAAATTGATGATGATCAGGATGAAGAATGACCGGCATGCGGTTGTAAATGAATTCCATCAGCCCATTGGGACCTGTGGTGATGATGGTGCAGGAATCAATCGGCGCTTGATCCCCCTTTTCCCAATGATCCCACAGCCCGGCAAACACAAAAGGGCGGTGATCTTTCATTCGGATATAGTAAGGTTGCTTGACCTTCCCTTCCCGCTTCCACTCATAAAACCCGTCCGCGAAAATTAAACAGCGCTGCTGCTGAAAGGCCTTTCGAAACGAAGGTTTTTCGGGCACCGTTTCCGCCCGGGCATTGATCATTTGCTGCCCAATGCCGGGGTCTTGTGCCCATGAAGGTACCAGCCCCCACTTGAGCGGGACGCATTCTTTTTCAAGGGATGCAGGCTTGGCTCGCACACACGCAATGAATTGAGAGGGCGCAATATTATAGCGGGGCTCCAGCGGGGGAAGATGTGCCAGGCCAAGCGATTCGGCAAGTTGCTTGAAGTTGTCTTTACGAGTAAATCGTCCACACACCGACAGATTCTCTTCTCACGCAGGGCAACATACGCGTCGCCCTGCAATCTACCATAGAAGAGGACTATCGGGTGACCATAATATGGACACTTTCCTGATCCTTGACCGTGGCCTGGGCATGGAGCCACTTTCCAACCCGTTTGTCTTTCGTGGAATCGGGAAGGGTAATATCCGCCACCACATAATAGTCTCCGGCCGGTACATTCAGAAAACAAAAGCGTCCCTCGTCATCGGTTTGCGTGATTTTTTCAAACTGTTTAGCCTGAGGATCTTGCGGTTCGATCCGTTTCCGCTGCACCACCTTGACCTTGAACGCTTCCTGAGTATAAGAGGTCACCGGAGCCAGGAGCACCTTATCATGCACGCCCAGATGTGTCTGCCCATCCGCTAGAGACAAAAACACTTGCCCGCATATTCGTGAAGTTCCCTGCTCTCCATAGGGAGCATACTCTTCAGGCACAAATTGAGCCTGCCGCTTGTACACTCTGGCACACCCCACCAAGAGCAAAGTGACCAAAAGCATCATCAACCATGGCTTCATCCATCGTGTCATCAATCAACCCTCCTCGATATTCGTCGCATTCCAGGCTTGTACCAGTTGTTATTCAACTCATCGGCTCAAAGCCCCTCCGGACTTTATGGCCGCTTATGAAGTCATCCGCCCGACTCGTCCCTGGCCATCAACCGGCTAGGGACAGAAAAGGCTAGTCCGGCACATGCCTCGGGCTTTCAACGGAATGCGGTCAGATAGAAAACCGATTGAAATTTCTGTAGAAAACGACACGTCGTGGTTGAATGGCGAACCGGACGGGAGAGGTGTTTGGTAGCGGCGGATGCTTCTGCTAGCCGCCAAAGAATTGCATGAGTACCAGATAGACCCAGGCCGCAGCAAAAATAAACGTGATTTCCTTTTCACCAATGGTCTTATACATCAACCGGTACCCGACAATGGGAACAATCGCCAGCAGGAGGGCCGAAAAGAAATGTCCCACCACATCGCCGATCATATGGACAGGATCGGATTGACCGGGGACCGCCAGCATGATACTCCCGGTGACCATGGCCACCCACAACCAACGGATACTCACATTCATCGCATCGTCATCTCTTGAACGGGGGAGCAGAAAGAGGCGGGGAAAACTCCAAAATATATTTCAGATGACACTCGACTTGAGGATCAAGGTCGACCTTCTGATTGGAAACGAGAATCACCAGGCCGGGATAGGGCTTCAACCGCTCCAATACATAACCGACTTCAAGGTTCGCATACCGGTCATGGCAATCCTTCACCCCCGCTCGCTTTCCAAACAAGGCATCGGCCTCATCAAACAACAAAACAGCCTTCTTCATCTCGGCCGTTTTTAACATACGGGCCAGATTCTTTTCCGTCTCTCCGATATATTTGCCGACAACCTGATTGAGTGCCACCCGATAAATCGAAAAGCCGAACTCACGGGCCACCACTTGAGCCGCCATCGTTTTCCCTGTGCCTTTGGGCCCGGAAAACAGGGCAAGCGTTCCCTGAGAAGATTCACCGTTTTTTTGAAACCGGGGTACCATGAACCCTGTTCGGGAATCCCGGGCCATCTGTCTTAAGAAACCGATCTGTCCACTGGATAATCGCAGACCCGCCCCCCTCCCTGCAGGGATAACCGTTTGCCTGGTGGATGGTGCACATGGATTAGCCATGACAAAGGAGTTACAAAACCAATAGCAGATTAAAGCCGCTCATTCAATAATGAAAGATAGTCATTATTTCGTGGCGCTAATAGTGTAACTCAGGGCTAGAGTAATGGAATTTCATTCCATTGCCAAATCTAAATTCCATCCAAATCGGTTTGAATGAGAAAGATTTGAGCTTGATTGACTTCTGAGACAATAATTGGCTGGGGCACGAGAGATCCGACCAGGACAACCGGATTCTGAAGATATTGGCCGTCGGCTTCTAATGAGTTCCTCCGTTTGTTTCGGGGCTTTTTAGGTGCGTTGTGTCAATGCAGGCTTTCTTGACGCTATAACCTGCCTCCCATACCCACGGCCGATTCAGTATAAGCGCCTCACTCTGAGGCACTGTCCAACATCATAAACCTTGGAAACGAACGAGGGTTGAGCAACGACGGAGACTTGTTGAGGGGATGTCATCCTAAAAAAGTCTCTTCTTATTGACTTGCCAATAAACTCTAAAATTTCGCCAGTTTCTGACAATAAGAATGAGAACCACGACATTCACCGTGAACCGAAAGAACAAAATCAGCGTTTTGGCCACATTATCCATTGCCCGGATGCCGGAGATTTTTATTTCGTATACGCTCAGTACGTCGAATATCGATTCAAAAATATTCTCGATGGTGAACACCAGCCAATTCAGATAAGTAGCTCCTTCTTGGACTCTAAAAAAACCTGGAAATTGACGGTGCAGGTCTTGAAAGAATAGGGCGAACATCAGAAAAAGGGCAAACACACAACTGCATTCCATGGCCAGATCGCCCTGACCGTAGGAATACTTTAAAGACTTCTCGCTCCGTTTTTTCAAGGTGGCTTTCCAGCCCACATAATAAAGAGAAAGGATACCCAACCCGACAAACAACAACGGAAAAACCTCCGAGAACATTCCTGAAGCTTTCGCCAGGAGGAGGTAGAGGACGACGACTCTCAGATGGGGGATACATTCCGCCAGAAGTTTTCGGAATGTGAGAGGATTATAGTGTTGGACATCTACCCCCATGGTCCGTCTCCTGTTCCCGTAGGATTTACCAATGTCAGGTGAGATTAAACCCAAGAAAACGCTCTGATATTCTCGGAAGGAGCACTCCATTGCACGAGGGGAATAGCATTTATTCACGATTCGAATCCTGCAACACTATATGGTGTGTCTTATTTAGGGTCCTATGGTTTTTCTCCCTGATGATGGCCGTTGCTCTTCCTTAGGAATAACCATTTTTATTGATATCTGACAGACCGGACAGATTGGAACACGGTGGGGAATGCCGTTTTGGCGATCCATGTTAGGACCGAACATCGGGTGGTCGCACTACACGTTTTTATTTTTGAAGGCCAACCACAGAAATAGTGCGCCCATGAGAATGGCCGCCACGGAGAACACGATGATCGGCAAATTAATATTTCCTGGAGCCTGCCAATTTTCCAGTTCAACCTATGTGCATTTTAACTACTTCAATCCCATTCGCCTGAATCCATCGAATCTGCCTATCCCGGAAGCCGGAGGGAAAAAACTATATGGGCCATCTCAATACTCAATACGGTTGCAGAGGTCCCCGGTGCAGTCGACCATACTCCCGCAGCCGATGCCTCTGGTTCCATTCATGGTCTCGAGCTTCCTGCCGGTAGCGCTCGTGCTGTTGCCGGTGTTCTTCGCGCTGGTGTTGGTACCACCTATCAAAGTCTTGCAACGACTTTGAGGCGGAACGAATGGGCTCTTCCCCGTAGGAGAATACGGGAGGATTCGGTTGGAGCTGTCGATTCTCTTGCCCATAGCGTATGTGTTGTTGCTGTTGTCGGTCACGCTGTTGTTGATACCACGCATCGAAGCCTTGCACCAATTGAGGATTTGGTTGGAGCTGTCGGGCAGGTTGCCAGCGATCCCCACTCAATTGGGCCCAGGCACTGCCTGCCACAACCAGGAAACATCCAAAGAATATGAGTGCTCGAAGCATTTCATTTTTCCTTTGTTAAAGATAGTTGCCCAACGAGAAAACGACTGTAGCAGGCTGGGTTCCATAAACAAGCCCATCAAAAGACGGGTATGAGATGGCGGAAAGATTTGAGAGGTGGGAAAATTTAGGGATTGAGTAAACGGGGCTTTCCAGTCTGCTCAAACAGTTCCTCAAACGCTTTCACTCCTGCCGGTACTCACAAGATTGAGTGATACCCAGTATCGTGACCAATGCCGTAGTAGGGAGATTACCTGCTTGGAATAAGAATCATGCGACATACCATAGCCAAAACCATAGGAAGCTATCCGGTAGATAAAACCAAAGCAGGTCCCATTTTTCCCTTAAGGGTCCAAAGCATCGTGTAAAAACACCCCTGGAAGGTTTGAAAATATTCGTAGGGAGAAAGGATGGATCGGAAGGGGAAATGACTTCCTCGGTCCGTTCCGGGGTACCTTGATCACCTGTTTCACCTAATCCAACAGCCCGACTTTGTTTTTCATGATCTTTCGTTCGGTCGTCATCATCCTTCTTCCTTTATCCATTCTAAGGATGTCGAGGATTCTATCTGTTCGAGGGCTTGCACGAATTCCGCTACCGTGGGGGCTTCAAATACGGTGCGTAAGGGCACCTCGAGTTGCCACAGCTGCCGCACCCGTGCGATGACCTGGGTGGCCAGCAGGGAATGCCCACCCAGGTCAAAGAAATTGTCATGCGCCCCGATCTGCTCTACGTGGAGCAAGTCCTGCCAGATATCGGCCAGCAGTTCTTCCTGAGGCGTGCGCGGCGGCACGTAATGAGTTGCGTGCCCCCGATGCGTGGGATCCGGTTGAGGCAAACGAGCCCGATCGACTTTGCCATTGGGGGTCAGGGGAAGATTGTTCATGATGACCCAAGCCGTAGGTATCAGCGGTCCCGGCAGCCTGGCTTCCAAATATTTGCGTAACATCTCCGGTCGTCCTGCCTTTCCCGGCGCGGGCACCACGTAGGCGACCAGCTCCGATTCTTGATTCTCTTCCTTTCTGCCTAACACATAACAGGAAAAAACATCCTGATGAGTACCTAAGATATGCATGACTTCGTTCGGTTCGACCCGAACCCCACGAATTTTGACCTGATCATCGCAACGACCAAGAATTTCAACAGTCCCATCCAGCCGGTACCGACCCAGATCGCCTGTCCAATACCAGATATCGGACTCGTCTTGCGTGAAGGGATTGGGGCGAAACCGTTCTGCCTGTTCGGAGGCGGCATTGAGATAACCTAACGTTCGGAATGGCGTGCGGATCACAATTTGCCCGATCTCGCCAAGACCGCAGCACTGCGAGTAGGGAGTCATGATGAAAAGCTGGGCTTGCGGAAGCGGAATACCGATTGGTTGGACCCCTGCCGGTGGATTCGCAGGAATCCGATAGAAGGCCTTAGCCAAGGTTGTTTCGGTCGGGCCATAGAAATTCACCTCTTCTCCGCTATGGAGAACAGTCTTTCGCCAGACATGAATAAGACAGTCCGTAAGTGGTTCTCCGGCAAAGAACACCCAGCGTAAGTGAGATAAGGCTATCTCCGGTGGGGCATGGACCAGCCAATTCTGCACGACGGCAGGCACGGCGTGCAAAACGGTAATTCGCTCCCGTTTCAGCCAATGCAGGATGGCGGATCCGTCGGCTCGGTCTGTCTCCTCCGGTATACAGAGGGTTCCTCCACTTATGAAGGGTAACAAGATGTCCCGGAGGACTACATCAAAGGATAAGCCGGTCAATTGGGCAATTCGATCATCGGGGCCAATGGCAAAGGTCTCCTTTTGCCAAGTCAAAAAATGACTTAAGCCTTGATGCGTCCCGAGAATGGCTTTCGGGGTCCCGAAGGTGCCGGAGGTGAAAAAGATATAGGCTGGATCGGTTTGGGTAATGGGAGGCTGAGAAGGAAGTTTTTGTTGTTGGAGGGATGCAGGCGGGGGAGTCAACACCTCTCCCGTCCGGGCGTCAATTTTCAGATGAATTTTTGCTCTGCCGTTGGTACCGGTGCCGGAAGAGATCTCCCCTACCATTAATTGGAAGAAGGTATTGGCCTCCTCGAGCATCATCTCCTGTCTTTTTGGAGGAAGTGTCGGATCGATGAGCAACAACACACCGCCACAATGCAAGACGCCCAACAGACCGGCCATAACGCCAAAACTCGGGGAACCACAGATGGCCACCACGTCTCCTCGTTGCAGACCTTGGACAAGGAGGGAACGCCCGATTGTATGAGCCTGACGCATCAATTCCTGATAGGTCCAACTTCGATGCCCATGGCGGATTGCCATGTGGGTTGGGGTCCGGCGTGCCCACTCTGCAATGGATTGGAGCACAAGTGGTTGCGGGGGAATGGCTAACGGCACCTTTGGATCCGGCAGAACTGTTCGGGCTTGTGATGAAACCATCGAGTAGGCATGAATAGGACGGTCGGGAGAATCCAGGGCTTCTTCCAACACAGTGCAAAGCTGATTGAGAAATTCCTCACTACGATGTTCTGAAAATAAGTCGACATTAAAATTCAGAGTCAATCTAAAACCATTTTTCGTCTCCTTGAAATACAACGTGAGATCGAAAAGAGCTTCATTCTGAGGCCTAAAAAAAGGAGATACGTCTATGCCCGCCAACGGTAAGACATCATCGGAGAATTCGTGCATGTTGAGAAAGACCTGGAAGAGAGGAGAGCGGCTCAGGTCCCGATCACCTTCAAGCACCTCAACGAGTATTTCAAACGGCATATCTTCATGCATTTGGACATCCAGGGCCACTTGGCGGACTCGCCGTAATAATTCACGAAAGGTTGGGTTCCCGGAAAGATCGATGCGCAACGCCACTGTATTCAAAAAACAGCCGATAAGCCTCTCCCACTCCAGGCGATTGCGTCCGGCCGTCGGTGCACCGATGACGATATCCTCGTCTCCGGTGTATCGAGAGATCAATAGCGCAAGAGTGCTCAGGAGAAGCATGAACATCGTACAATGTTCTTCCTGACACATGTTCCGGACTTTGGCGGACAAAGAGAGAGCGAGGAGTTTTCTCAATCGGCTGCCCCGATAGGTCCGTATGGCAGGTCGAGGGAAATCGGTCGGTAATTGTAATTCAGGCAATGGTTTCTTGAGATGTTCCTTCCAGAAGGTCACATGACGTTGCCCGAACTCGCTTTGAACCTGTTCTCGCTGCCATACCGCAAAATCGGCATATTGCAGGGATAACCGAGGAAGAGGGGAAGCCTTGCCATCACAAAACGCGTGATAGAGGATAGAAATCTCACGGAGCAAAACCGCTTTAGACCAAGCATCGGAAATGATATGAGCGGTATCGAGGAACAGCACATGGTGATGAGCTCCAATTTTCCATAGAGATGCCCTGAATAAAGGGCCTTGGGCAAGATCGAAGGGGGTTTGCAATGCCTTGTGTATTTCATGGTGAACTTGGCCCTCTCGGTTCTCTGGTGGAAAATGTTGCAAGTCATAAATGGGAACGTTGATTTCCAAGTGAGGATGAATGACCTGCTGAGGTATTCCCTCCGGAGATGGAAAGACCGTTCGAAGGATTTCATGCCGGTTCACAATTTCCTGGAGGCTCTGAGCGAATGCTTCGGTATTCAGAGCTCCTTGCAGTCGAAAGGCCATGGTCACGTGGTACAGAGATGCGTTTGGGTTCAATTGCTCAAGAAGCCAAAAACGCTCTTGGGTAAAAGACAATGGTACGGGTTGAGTACGAGGGACTGATTGAGGGGAACAATCCGATATCTCTGAGAATCGCGTGTTGTTCTGAGCCAATTGGGAAGCCAACCCGGCAATCGTGGGCGAATCAAATATTGTGCGTAAGGGAATGTTGGCCGTATAGGTCGACTGCATGCGAGAAATGATCTTGGCGGCCATCAGGGAATGCCCACCCAGCTCAAAAAAATTATCATGAATACCCACTTGGGCCAGGCCCAGCACTTCCTGCCAGATAGCAGCCGACTGCCGCTCCAGCGATGTCCGGGGGGCAACGTAGTTCGTATTCAGGGATGCTCGGCTGCCATCCGGGTGGGGTAAGGCCCGCCGATCGACTTTGCCGTTGGGAGTGAGGGGCAAGGCCTCCAGCACCACAAACATCCCCGGCACCATATAACCCGGCAGCCGTGCCTGGAGGAACTCCCGGAGATCTCTTACCGTCGGGGCCGCCTCTTGCCTGCTCACCACATACCCCACCAATTGCTTTTCCCCCGGGGTATCCTCCCGCACCACTGCCACCGCCGCTTGTACGGCAGGATGCTCAGCCAGCACGGCTTCGATCTCGCCGAGTTCTATCCGATAGCCGCGGAGCTTGACTTGGCGATCCATCCGCCCGAGGAACTCGAGATGGCCATCCGCCCGATAGCGAGCTAAATCTCCCGTCCGATAGAGTCGGGCACCAGGGTAAGTCGAAAAGGGATTCGGCATGAATCGTTCTGCCGTCAGGTCCGGCCGATTGACATAACCACGCGCCAGGCCCTGTCCCCCCAGATACAGTTCTCCGTAAATACCAATGGGGACCGGATGTCCGAAGCGATCGAGAAGGTACGCCTGGGTATTGGCCAGCGGCCGGCCAATGGTTTCAGACCCCTCAGGATGTCGCAACGCCATCGTCGAATAGGTGGTATCTTCCGACGGTCCATACAAGTCATAGACGTTCTGCACCATGCTCCGATCGACAATCCGTTTCACGAGGTGTTGTGTGAGGGGTTCTCCTGCCAAGTTCACTGTCCGAATGGATGAGGGAAGAGGGGCAGCTCTCACCAACTCGGCTAATGCGGAGGGAACGGTATTGAGTAAGCGAACATCCTCTCTCTTCGAACACTCCGACACGTGAAAAATATTGTCGACCAGAATAACTCTCCCTCCCCAACTCAAGGGCACAAATAGCTCAAAGACGGAGAGGTCAAAACAGATGGAGGTGGAGGCAAGAACGCCTGCCAGCTCTTCGGGAGAATACGCATCGTTAGCCCACTGGAGAAGGGCCGCCGCGCTACGGTGTTCTATGGCCACCCCCTTAGGTCGGCCGGTGGAACCGGAGGTATAAATAAGGTAGGCCAGGTTCCCCGGCGTGGCCTCACAGGGCGCGTTATGTGTATTTTCTGAAGCAAGGCGTTCCTGCAAGGTGTCCATACAGACTACTGCGGCGCCATGGATAGGCCCTCCCTCCACACGTCGTTCTTGCGTCAGCAGCACCGTAATTTGGGCATCCTGTCTGATAAAAGCCAGGCGCTCCTGGGGATAGCTTGGATCCAGCGGCACATAGGCCCCGCCTGCCTTGAGAATGCCCAGGAGGGCCACGACCATTTCAGGCGAGCGATCCAAGCATACGCCGACGCGTACTTCCGGTCCCACACCATGACGTTGGAGAAAGTGAGCCACTTGGTTGGCGCGGGCGTTCAGCTCGGCAAAGGTAAGCTGTTGGTCCTCAAAGACCAACGCGACCGCCTCCGGAGTGCCGGCTGCCTGAGCCTCGAACAACGCATGCATACACACGTCTTGTGCATATTCCCGGCGAGTGTCGTTCCATTCCACCAGCACTTGCTGTCGCTCTGCCTCCGAGAGCAATGACACCTGGGAAAGGCGTTGCGTCGGCGCCGCCGCCATCATGGTCACCACCCTTTCAAAATACTGCCCCAGGCGCTTGATGGTGTCCGTGGCAAACAAGTCGGTATTGTAGATGAACGTGACCTTTAAGCCCTTTGTCCCGGTCTCGATATGACACTCCAGATCAAACCGCGTCGTCTGTGTGCGTGGGCCAAAGGGCTGGATAGTTAGGCCAGGGAAAGTACATTCTTGGACGGGCGCATTCTGCACGGCAAAGAGAATTTGAAAGAGGGGGTTGTGACTGGGATCCCGGGTCGGATGGAGCTCTTCCACGAGCCGCTCGAAGGGCAGATCCTGATGGTCATAGGCCCCCAGCGCCACCTCGCGCACGCGGGCCAGCACCTCCCGTATGGTCGGATCACCCGACAGATCCGTCCGCATCACCAGTGTGTTCACAAAGAAGCCCACCAGCTCTTCGACTTCCGTGCGCTGCCGGTTGGCAATCGGCGAGCCTACGACAATGTCCGTTTGTCCCGTATACCTGGCCAGCAAGATCTGAAATGCCGCCAGCAGGGTGATCGCCAAAGACCCTCCCGCCTGCCGACTCAAAGCCTGCAACTCCGCGGTCCGGGCCTGGGCGACAGAGAAGTGGTAGCTGGCTCCCGTCGCCGTTTTTACAAGCGGACGGGGCCGATCCGTCGGAAGGTCCAGTACCGGCACCCCCGCCAACTGCGTGCGCCAGTATGCCAGTTGCCGCTCCAGCACCTCGCCTTGTAGCCACTGCCGCTGCCACACCGCATAGTCGGCATACTGAATCGGCAGGGCGGGGAGGACCGGAATTTCCTGCCGGATACAGGCAGTATAGAAGGCGGCCAAGTCCCGTTGAAGGAGGCCGCCGGACCAGCCATCCGTCGCAATATGATGGAGGACCAGCCCCAGCACATGATCGTGCTCTGCCAACTGCAGGAGACCGGCACGGATGACGGGCCCGTGAGCCAGATCGAACGGGCGGCCGGCGTCTTCGGCGAGATGCCGTATGGCCATGGCCTCCCGCACCGTTCCTCGATGAGTCCGGAAATTATGAGTCTCCAGCGACAGGGCTGCCGTTGTACGAATGACTTGCACGGGTTGATGCGCCACGGTCGGAAAACACGTACGCAAGGATTCATGGCGCTCGAGAAGAGCTTGCAGACTGTGCCGGAGGGCTGTCACATCCAGCGGCCCTTGAAGTCGAAGAACGAACGGCAGATTGTAGGCCGGGCTTTCGGGCTCCAGTTGGTGCAGGAACCACAGGCGCTGTTGGGCAAAGGAAAGAGGCAGAGGCGCCTCCCGACCAACCGGCTCCAGCGGCACGCGTGGCCCGGTGGCCTCTCGCCTCCCGGGCTCTTCGAGGGATTGCGCGAATTCCGCCACCGTGGGGGCTTCAAATACGGTATGTAAAGGCACCTCGAGCTGCCAGAGCCGCCGCACCCGTGCAATGACTTGGGTGGCCAGCAGGGAATGCCCGCCCAGGTCAAAGAAATTATCGTGCACCCCGATTCGCTCCACGTGGAGCAAGTCCTGCCAAATGTCGGCCAGCAGTTCTTCCTGGGGCGTGCGCGGCGGTACGTAATGAGTCGCGTGCCACCGACGCGTGGGGTCCGGTTCAGGCAGTGCTTGAAGATCTATTTTCCCACCCGTTGTGAGCGGAAAGGCCTCGAGACATATACACTCGGAAGGCACCATGGCACTCGGCAACTTGCTTTTCAAAAAGTGATGCAGGTCAAGGGGAGTGAGGTTCGTATCCCGGTGGGGCACGAGATATCCGATCAAATACTTTCCTCCTTGAAGATCTTCCCGAGCTAAGACGACACTGTTTTTCACCTCAGGATGTTCATTCAAGGCACGTTCGATTTCACCGAGTTCAATCCGCATGCCGCGAATTTTGACCTGATGATCCGTTCGCCCGATAAATTGAATGTTCCCGTCAGGGAGATACCGAGCGGTATCTCCCGTCTTATACAACTTTTCGCTGGGAATCTCCGGAAATGGGTTAGGAAGAAACACCGCATTCGTGGCTTCTTCATTGTTGACATATCCGAGGCCCACGCACGCCCCTCCCACATACAGGTCTCCGGGAACGCCAATGGGCACCAATTGGAGGTGTGGATCGAGAATCGCGGTATAGACGTTATGCAATGGCCGACCGATAGGAATGGGATCAGGACACTGTTCAGATACTTCGAAAAAAATGACGCCGATAGACGTTTCCGTAGGCCCGTAGGCATTGGTAATACCGATGCCAGGGAACAACGACATAAATTTCCGGACAGGACCGGCCTGCATGGCTTCTCCCCCGATGAGGAGCTGTCGCAAGGACCGTAATCCATGACCGGCCCGGGGGATCGTCATGACGTACTCCAGCAATGACTGAAACACCGACGGGACAAAATCCGTGATCGTCACCTGTTCCCGATCGATCAATTCTACGATCAGGGAGAGATCAATCCCTTTCGTCGAAGGTGGAATCACGGTGCGACCTCCATTGATGAGGGGCCAGAACAACTGCCAAACGGAAGAATCAAACATATGGGGTGTGGTCATCAGGACGGTATCTTGCGGTCCGCACCCGAAGCGGTCATTCATGTTAAAAAATCGATTCACAATTCCCCGATGACGATTGATCGCGCCCTTGGGTTTCCCGGTGGAACCCGAGGTGAACATCACGTAGATGGGATCATCGAGAGTCATGGGAATCTTGAGATTGGAACAGGGCTCAAGAAGTTGAGCGTCATCGACTGTCAACAGGGACCATTGAGACAGATCCGGTAACTGTGAGGCGCCTGGGCTGACCAGGACGATATGACCGCGCAATTGCGTAAGAGCGTCGGTAATTCTGGTTGCGGGCCAATTCGGATCGAGAGGAGAAAAGGCCGCGCCGGTTTTCATGACGGCCAAGTGGGCAATAACCAAATCCGGTCCTCGTTCCATCAGGACGGGAACCACAGTCCCCTGCCCGACCCCTCGGACTCGAAGGGTGTGGGCCAATTGATTGGCTTTTTGATTGAGTTCCAGATAGGTCAATGTGTGATCGCCACATCGGACCGCCGCCTGATGAGGGGTTTGCTCTACCTGTGCCTCCACGAGTTCATGAATACATCGGTCCTCAGGATAGGCTTTGGTTGTCGCATTCCATTCGACGAGTAGTTGATGCCGTTCCGCGTGGCTGAGCAAAGAAGGTTGGAACACCGGCTGCCCCGGATCGGCAACCAGGCTTTCGAGGAGTGTCTGGTAATGCCTGGCTAGGCGTTCGATCGTCGCGGTTTCAAATAGATCGGTATGGAACGTGAGTGTGCCTCGTAACGTTTTTTGTCTCCTGACAAATGTAAGCGAAAGATCGAATTGCGCAGTTTGAGTGACCGGGGGCATCGGGACGATATTCAGGTTGGACAAAGGTAATGCGCGGCTTAGGTCCGCATTGTCAAGTTGAAACATGATTTGAAAAACGGGATGACGACTGGGATCCCGCACCGGTTGAAGCGCGTCCACAAGTTTTTCAAAGGGCAGGTCCTGATGGGCATACGCGTTCAGGCAGGTTTCTCGTACGTGTTGCAATACTTCTCGAAAAGTGGGCTGCTTCTCAATCTGCATCCGTAGGACCAGGGTATTGACGAAAACGCCGATGAGCCCTTCCAGTTCGGGATGGGTGCGACCGGAAATGGGAGTGCCGACGAGTAAATCGCGTTGTCCGGTGTATCGCGCCAGGAGGATCTGAAAGGTCGCCAGGAGGACCATAAATAACGTCACCCCTTCTCGCCTCACAAGGGAATCGAGTGTCTGCGTCAACGATTCCGGAATGGTGAAGGTGAGGGATTCCCCCCGGAAGGAAAGTTGAGAAGGACGCGGTTTGTCCGTCGGGAGGGCGAGAGAAGCGGGCGCTTCAGACAGTTGGGTGCGCCAGTATTCCAGTTGCCGGTCAAAGATTTCGCCCTGCAGCCACCGCCGCTGCCACCGGGTAAAATCGATATACTGGATGTGCAGCGGCGGCAGTGTGGCTGGCTGATTGGTGACCCGGGCGGCATAGAGGGCATCCAATTCTTGAATGATGAGGTTGAGCGACCACTCGTCGGCAACGATAGAATGCAACGTGAGCATGAAGAGGAAATCATGGTCTGCGCACTGGAGCAGGGTTGTCCGAATGACTGGTCCCGTGTCGAGCCGAAAGGGGCGGAGAGCTTCTTTTCCGGCCCACGCCTGTAATGCAACCTCACGAGTCCTCTCAGGAATATCCCGTAGATCCTGCTGATCCCACGGGAGAACCATGGAGGCAGCAATGACCTGTGATGGCTGCCCATCTACATTCGGAAAACAGGTGCGTAGAATTTCATGTCGGTCAACCAATGCTTGAAGGCTTTGGCGGAAGGCGGCTACATCCAGTGGTCCTTGAAGTCGTAATGCTAACGGTAGATTGTAGACTGGGCTCTCCGGCTCTAATTGATGCAAAACCCATAACCGTTGTTGGGCGAAGGAGAGGAGATGAGGCCCTTCGCGAGGAATCGGCACGAGAGGAGGCTTTTGTATCGACGGTTCTTTGTCGCTTAATAGGCTGATGAGTCCAGATTTTCGTTCCCGAATCCGCGCTAAGAGATCGGCAGTCCATGCGCTATCCGGAGCATCATAGAAAAGTTGGCCATTCTCAACCCACATTTTGACGCCGCACCGCCGAAGGTATGTGAATAGTTGTAGAGCCGTCGCTCCAGTTGACAATTGACCAGTCCCCAATGGTTAAGCCAACCGTCCAGTGAGCGTGCGAGTTGCCGTGGCCGGTGGCTGATAGCCCATGGCACTATGGGGTCGACATGTATTGCACTGCCGCCGCCATTGTAACCAACCATCCGGTTTATAACCACCTGAATCCGCCAGCCCACAGCCACATCAATACAGACATCAGGCCCACCAATTGCGTCAGGGTTTGTAAAGAAATCTGACAAGATTCTGTAACCTTCCCCGTCCAGCGGAGAGTTGATAGGTAAAGTTTTCAGGGATGTCTCAATGTTTTAGAAAGCTCTAAGTATACCTTGTCCTCGATTGGGGGAACCCATCAGCCATGAAGAATATTGAGGTGTATGAGGAATTGAGGTAGGGAAAGAAAGGTAGCAGCGACAAATTCGGTCTTGTTCAATTCTTTAGTGTAAGCAATCACCTTCTCAACAAAGCAAATCATATCATCGACATAAAAAACGCCATTCCCGCTCAGATATTGACGGCCTCTCGTTCAATAAAGGGACGCAATTCCGATCGAAGGGCTTTTCCCTTGACCGGATCAACGGGACACCCCAGTTTCATCCCCAAGATGAAACTGCACTCAAAAATATCGATATGAAGCGGCAGGCCCGTCGAACGAAACAAGGAGCCTATGGATCTCTTAGGCAGATTCGTTTCGCTTGTTCGAACAATTCCTCAAAGGCCTTCCGTGCTTGAAGATACTGGTCTTCGGCTTCAATCACCTCCTTGGTTCGTTCCGGGGCTTTCCAAGTGGCCTCGTTACAGGCTACGGCTTTATTCACGCTATAGATTCCTCCTCCCGTACACACGGCCAGGTCAGCATATGCACCACGTTCGCGGGCTCTGGCCAATTCCATCGTGCGTTGAAACGGGTCTACGTCTTTTTGGGCTTTACTCAGTTTCTCGATGGCTGTTTCACAGGAGGAGGTATAGGGTTGGGCAGAAATCGGTTGGAGAAAGGCGAAGAGTCCCGCGACGGCTAGAAGAAAAATTGGAGGCATTTTACTTCTGTTCAGTTTTAAAAAATTTAACATATTACA
>JALDRK010000030.1 GCA_031315915.1 Nitrospirales bacterium | reverse complement strand
AAAAGCTTTGGCGATCAGGTGGTCTTTCTTCGTATGGGCGAAGGATATACCTGGGAAACGCAATCTCGTGAACGAGATACGGCGGTGGCTCAGGAAGCTTGGGCTAAGGCCGAGACATTCCTTCAAGATCCGACATTCGGTATGGTGGTGTTGGATGAATTGAATATCGCCGTCTCTCATGAATATCTCTCTCTTGAGCAAGTCTTGAAGTCTGTGGCGCATCGTCCTCCGATGTTGCACGTGGTGATTACCGGACGGGGGGCGAAGCCTGAATTAATTGAAGCGGCGGATTTAGTGTCGGAAATGAAGATGATTAAACACCCCTTTCGAAAGGGAATCAAGGCGCAGAAGGGAGTGGAGTTTTGAGCCGGAAATCCATGAGCCCTCATGGCGCCTTCTCCGAGGATGAACGTGAGGCGGTGTATCGTGCCATTTTTGAAAGGCGGGATGTCCGAAACGATTTTCTTTCCGATCCGATACCGGAAAAAACTCTTCGGCGAATCCTCTTAGCCGCCCACCATGCCGGTTCGGTGGGTTATATGCAGCCGTGGGATTTTGTGGTGATTCGGGAGGCCACAACCAAACAGGCAGTCAAAAATCTGTTTGTTCAAGCGAATCATGCTGCCGCTTTACAGTATGAGGGGATGCAAGCCACTTTATATCGAGGGCTGAAGCTGGAAGGGATTCAAGAAGCTCCCCTCAATATTTGCGTCACGTGCACTCGCGAACGAGGCGGCCCCTCGGTCCTTGGACGGGCCACGGTTCCTGAAACCGATTTGTACAGTACCTGTTGTGCGATTCAAAACCTTTGGCTGGCGGCTCGGGCGGAAGGCATTGGAGTGGGTTGGGTCTCCATTCTGGATTATGAGGCATTGAAAGGCGTCTTAGGGATTCCGCCATCGGTTTGGATTGTGGCCTATTTGTGCGTGGGATATGTCCACGCTTTTGGCGATCGACCCGATCTTGAAAAAGCCGGCTGGCGAAAACGATTGTCTCTCGAACGACTCGTGCATCATGAACGATGGGGGACTTGCGTGAGAGAAGGAGAAGAGGAAGCTGATCCTCCTGACATGGGATTCGCCGAACGCACCATTGAATGCCCACCGAGGACACCTCGTATCCTATGAAGACCTCTCTGCTTCGGGTTGCTGTTGAGCCTCATTGTTTGATTGTCAGGTTTCCCGGCATGTTCGATTGTGTCAGTTGGGCGTCTTGGAAGGGGGGGAGTGTGTCGGCCTCTGCCGTTCTCAATTGCCAAGTGGGCTTGCATGGACCGGATAGTCCTGAAGTCTTTGTAGATGAGGTTGGGCGCCTTTGCCGCGTTCACGCCCTGGTTCCCGAGGAAACTATCGGGTTACTGACTGCGGCGAAGGTGGCGGCGTATAAGGAATGTGTGTTGTTCTCTGCAGATGCCTGGGTCCATGTCGTGGCCACCATTGGGCTCGCTAATGCACGTTCGGTCTTGGATGAGGCTGATGTGGAGTTGGGGGCTGGATGTTCTAGGGCCGGAACCGTCAATCTTGTGGTGGCCACCAATGCCCTTCCCTTGCTTGAAGGGCGCCTCCAAGCGGTGGCAATTGCCGCTTCGGCAAAGACGGCGGCGTTTCGAGATCACGGAGTGCGCAGTCGAAAGTCCCATCGTTCTGCGGACGTCACCGGGACGGATTGTATAGTGGTTGCCGCCAGCGGAGAGGTCATGGAGGATCACTGTGGCTTGCACACAGTGTTGGGCGAAATGATCGGTCGCGCCGTGTATGCGTCGGTGACTCAGGGGATAGAAGCCTGTTCCAAGGCGTGTTCGAGGTAAACTGTCGATCATGGCCGAAATGCAGGCTGCAGCTTGGAGGATATGCCGGTCGTAGGCGAACCTCATCCTATTTCTTTCATCGTTTTTTGAGGAGACTCATGCGATGCGAATTTCAAAAGTCTACACACGGACCGGAGATGGGGGTAAAACCCGTTTGGCTGGCGGGCAGGAGGTCTGGAAGGACTCAGTTCGTGTCGACGCCTATGGTACGGTGGACGAATTGAATTCCATGCTTGGGTTGGTTCGTGCGGCGAATGGACAGTTGGAGAACAATGCCGATGCGTCCACTTTTATGGAGAACACCTTAAAATGGACTCAGAATAAATTATTCGATTTGGGCGGTCTTCTGGCCACGGCTCCAGGTGAGTCGTTCCCGAATATGCCTACGGTCACGTCTGGGGATGTGACCCATCTTGAGCATCTGATTGATGCATGTCAGAAAGACCTGGCACCGTTAAAAGAATTTATTTTGCCGGGTGGCGGACAGACTCCTGCGTTGCTGCATGTGGCCCGGACGATTTGCCGTCGTGCCGAACGGCTCTGCGTGATGTTGGCGAAGGAAGAACCGGTTGAGAAAGAGTTGATTGCCTTTTTGAATCGATTGAGTGATGCGTTATTTGTATTTGCCCGCTGGGTGGCGAAACAACATGGAGAACCGGAACTGTTCTGGGAAAGAGAGCCGGAAAAACCTGTTCAGTCATGAGGCGGTGGTTCACCAGGTTATAATGCTGTTACCTCTCGTCAATCGGATTCTCGATCAATGAGCACAATTCTGGCTTCTGTCGGATAATTATGTCTCAATCTTCCGGCAAACAGAGAAAGGCACTCGACGAGTCAAAGCTGATTTTTGTCCTGGGAGGGGCCCGGTCAGGCAAAAGTACGTTCGCTTTACAACAGGGACAGGTCAAATCTCCACGGGCATTCTTGGCCACGGGAGAGCCGTTCGATTCGGAAATGGCCAATCGCATACGGAAACATCGACGGTCGCGAGGCCGCGGTTGGGTGACCATCGAGGTTCCTACCAAGATTTCCGATTGGTTGGACGAAGAGGGAGCGGCGTATCCCAGTATTGTCGTGGATTGTTTAACGCTGTGGCTGAATAATCTCTTGCGGAACAAGGTGAGACCCGCGCAAGTGCCCATTCATGTCAAAGCATTCCTTCGGGCAGTTCGTGCCTGCCCCGGTCAGATTGTGGTGGTCAGTAATGAGTTGGGCCTCGGGTTGGTGCCTGGCGATGCCGGCAGCAGGCAATTTCGCGATATAGCGGGTCGCATGAATCAACTGGTTGCGGCTGAAGCGGATGAAGTCTATTTTCTGGTTAGCGGGTTGCCTCTCCGACTCAAGTAACACGATGAATCCTTCGTCTTCGTTTATTCAGGAAACCGTCGCAGCGATCCAACCCCTCTCACAGGCGGACGTGCATCGTGCACAAGTCCTATGGGACGGACTGACCAAGCCTCAGGGCAGTCTTGGTCGGCTTGAGTCCTTAGGGACCCAATACGTGGCCATGACGAAATGCGTTCCCTCGGCCTGTCCGGATGCGATGATTTTTACACTGGCTGGCGATCATGGTGTGGCTACAGAGGGCGTGAGCGCTTATCCTTCTTCGGTGACCGCGCAAATGGTACTGAACTTTTTACATGGTGGAGCCGCGATCAACGTCCTCGCGCGTCAAATCGGTGCCAAGGTTCGTGTGGTGGATATGGGAGTCCAAGAGGACTTAGGTGCTCCGGCTGGTTTGCGGGTGCGAAAGATCGGGTGGGGAACTCACAATTTTTGCTTAGGGCCGGCCATGAGTCGCGAACAGGCTATTCAATCGGTGGAAGAAGGGATTCGTTTGGTTCGCGAAGCACAAGGAGAGGGCATTGGGGTCATTGGAATCGGAGACATGGGAATCGGCAATACGACGGCCAGTAGCGCCATTACCGCAGTGATGACGGGGCAGCCTGTGCCCACCGTGACCGGACGTGGAACCGGTTTGAATGAAGCGGGGCTGACAAAAAAAATTCAGGTGATTACGCAAGGTCTCCAGGTCAACCAACCCCGAGTCACCGATCCGTTAGATGTGCTGTCAAAGGTCGGTGGGTTTGAAATCGGAGGGTTAGTCGGATTAATTCTTGGCGGCGCGGCCTATCGATTACCGGTGGTGCTTGATGGATTTATTACCGGTGCGGCGATATTGTTAGCCCATGCCCTGACACCTCGTTGTCTGGATTATGTGATTCCTTCCCATCAATCGGTCGAGCAGGGACATCGGGTTGCGCTGGATACTCTCAGGCTTCGCCCGCTGTTAGACTTGGATTTGCGTCTGGGGGAAGGGACGGGGGCATGTTTGGCTATTGGCCTCTTGCAATCGAGTTTGGCGTGTTTGACGCAAATGGCCACCTTCTCAAGCGCGGGAGTCGATGGGGCTCTCCATGAATCGCCGGATCAGGTATGACGCAGGTCTGGGTTGCCTTTTCCGTCGCGTGGCAATTTTTAACAATTGTGCCGTTGCCGGGACGTGGAGTTGATCAACCGACTGCCCTGACCTTAGCTTCCTCTTTGTATTGGTTTCCTGTGGTGGGTGTCGTGTTGGGTATGGGGCTGGTTGGGCTGGATCGGCTGTTGTATTCCTTCATGGATGAAGGTGCCAGGAACATGATCCTGTTGGCCTTGCTGATCCTGGTGACTGGTGGACTTCACCAAGATGGCGTTGCGGATACGGTTGATGCGCTGGCTGGGGGTCGGGATGCGGAGCATCGCTTGAAAATTTTGCGTGATTCACATATTGGCGCCATTGGGGCCACAGGGTTAATGATTTCGTTGGGGTTACGATATGCCGGATTGATGGCCCTGCCTGCTGAAGTTCGAGAAGCCGCTCTGGTGAGTATGCCGGCTTTGGGGCGATGGGCCATGGTTGTGGGAACTTGGCGAATGACCTCCCCTCGATCGGATGGACTGGCGGCTTCCTTTCTTCGTGAGATGACGGGGCGCCATCTGCTCATAGCCACTTTGATGGTGATGTCGGTCTTGATCGGATTATTGGGCGTGGCGATCGCCATTGCGGTTGTGACTGGCGGCTTTGTCCTGGTGCGATTGCTGAACGGAGGTTTTTCGAAATTATTTGGCGGCATCACGGGAGATTTGCTCGGCACCGTTAACGAATGCGTAGAAATTGTCTTTCTGCTGCTGGCCCCATTGATGGTGTCTGCTGACTAAAGAAGATTGCGGCATGGCGCGAACCTATCCCAAGACTTGCGAGCGATGCGGGACAGGCTTTGAATGCGGGCTGTCCCGTTGTTGGTGCGGCCAGATACCCGTTGATGACCAACAGTACGATCGAATCGTTCGGCAGTACCACGATTGTTTGTGTCCCGGGTGCCTGGCTGAGCTCACGGAAACGCCTCCGTCTTCTACTCCTCCCTCAGTTCCTTCATAGCGTTTCCGCTTCATGACCGACCTGGTGTGGCTTAGATTCTTGGCCGTGTGTTTCTTGGATGTTCTGTTTGGAGATCCACGCTGGTTTCCTCACCCGGTGCGAATGATGGGAATGGGCATTGTCCGGTACGAAGCATTCATGCTGGCACAACTCCGCAGCCCTTGGGAAAAAAGGATGGCTGGTGCGGTGTTGGCATTGGGCCTGCCCGTGGGGTGCTTCGCCTTGATTCACGGATTTCTGGAATGGATGACGCACCTCAATGAGATGCTCGGAGTCGTGGCGTGGGTGCTGGTTGGTTACACCACCATTGCCGCACGTGACCTTTGGGATCATGCCATGCGAGTGCATGCGGCGTTATGCGCCGGAACCTTGCTTCAGGCTCGGGAAGCCGTGCAGCAATTGGTTGGGCGTGACACGGCTCATCTACAGGAATCGGAAATTGTTCGTGCTACGGTCGAATCCCTTGCCGAAAATACTTCCGATGGCGTCATTGCGCCTCTGCTCTATCTCGCATTAGGCGGTCCGGCCTTGGCCATGGCCTACAAGGCGGTCAATACCTTGGATTCCATGGTTGGGTACCGCAATGAACGGTATCGAGATTTCGGTTGGGCCTCGGCTCGGTTGGATGATGTTGTGAACTGGATTCCTGCTCGGTTGACGGCCTTGGCTCTTTGTGGTGCGGCCTCCCTCAGGTGTGGGCGCGGGCAGGCGGCCTGGGCTGTGTGCCGGCGGGATGCCCGGAATCATCCCAGTCCCAATAGTGGGTGGCCGGAGGCGGCCATGGCCGGAGCACTTGGGGTGCGGCTGGGCGGAGAAGCGTTCTATAATGGGCGTGTCGAAGCACGACCTTTCATTGGGAATGCCGGCCAGATTCATGCCTGTGCGCATATACCATTGGCTTTGCACCTCATGGCCTGGGCGGCGGGATTGTCGATGGTATTATTGGCGGGAGGGCTCGGGTGGTGAATCAAGTGGTGTGGCATGGAGGCCAAATCTATCAGGCTGCCATGCGGCGTAAACGCCCTGTGAAATCCATTGTGGATTTTAGCGCCAGCATTAATCCCTTGGGCCCCCCTTCTTCGGTACTCCGAGCCATACGAAAGCATCTGTCTGACTGTCGGTATTATCCGGATTCACAAGGCATGGCTTTGCGGAATCGGCTTGCGGAATTCCATGGAGTGAGTCCCGAGTTCATTACCTTAGGAAATGGTTCGGCCGAACTCATTCGTCTTTTGCCATGGGCCTTGGGGATACGTTGCGGATATGTATTGGGACCCACGTTTATGGAGTTCGAGCGGGCGCTTCAATTAGCCGGTGCACGTTCGCTTTCGCTTCATGGGGATGCGGTCAAGGGCTATCCTGTGCCCCTTGAGCAACTGGATCGTATTTTGCGGTCCGTGCCTCGTCCGTTCAGCAAGGCTCAAAGCCGGGCCAAAGCTCAGGGGCGGAAATCGGCTGTGTTTGTCTGCAATCCCAATAGTCCTACGGGTCGAGTGATTCCCCGTTCGCAATTATTGCAGCTTTGCGGTGAGTTGGAGGAATTGGGGATATGGGTTGTGGTGGATGAAGCCTTTATGGATTTTGTCCCGTCGCATTCCGTGCTGTCTCAAGTACCCCACCATCGGCAGCTCGTGGTCCTGAGAAGTTTTACGAAATTTTATGGGATGCCCGGTATTCGATTGGGATATGTTGTCGGTCCGCCAGGAGCCATGCAAGGTATTCAGGCCCATCTTCCGCCTTGGTCGGTCAGTCACATTGCGCAGGTGGCTGGAGTCGCCGCTCTGGCAGACGACGGGTTTCGACGGCAGACGTTGCAATTTACTCGCGTGACGAGAACGCAATTCTTGAGGGACCTTCAGACTATTCCCGAGGTGCGGGTATATCCCTCTCGTGTGAATTTTGTCATGGTAGAATTGCCCAATGTATGCTCGATGGTGCAGCTCGTGGAGTGGTTGGAACAGCATGGAATTCTTGTGCGGGATTGCCGGACGTTTTCGGGAATTTGCAATTCGACGATTCGATTGGCGGTGAGGCGGCCTTCTGAAAATGCGCGGTTGGTCAGGCTGTTAAAGCGGTTTATTCAAAATAGTTATGAAGATAAGGCATGAAGTACGAAAATCTACAGAAGATGGAAGCATGATGGGGGACTTGTGCCGGAGTCTTTAATGCAGTACAAAGAAGAGGCGTACGTTGGCGGGCGAGAACTCGTGGGGTAAAGGAGCCATATTTCTGGGATTTCCTAAGCATGTCATTTTCCTCGTCCCGAAACATGGTTTGGTTTTTTCTCCTTTTCATTGCCTGTGTGGGTTTGTGGCTGTATTCGACCACTCCAGTTGAAAAAGTCTATCTTCCGGACGATCCTCAGGCGCAAGTGGCGTTGGATCTCGTGAAATCTCATGCGTCCCGTAAAGATGGCACCGTGGCAGAGGCGTTGTCCAACATGGTGGAGCAACTTCGTCAACAGGGGGTGACACTTCGTGAAGGGGATTGGCGGGTGGCCACTCAAGGTGAGGACACCTACGTGGTCAGTAAGATTATCCGGGAGAAGGGTTCGGTGGAATGGATCGAACGGGAATTCGCATGGCGGGTGAATGTGAAGGAACGGTGGGTGAAAGTCATTTCACTGGCTGCCCAGGGACTGATGCCGTTTGAAAACTTGCCGCCCCTGCCCCACGGGTCGGAAATTTCCCGTTCCGTTAGTCCGTCTTTGGCGGCAATGCCACTTGGATAACCCCGTCGACAATCCGTACCTCATATCGTTGGACATTCCAGCTCGGGTTGGGATTTTTTCGGCAGATACCGGTAGGGATATGAAACTTCCATCCATGCCAGGGGCAGATGACTTCGTCTCCTTCCACGGTTCCTTCACCTAAAGGGCCACCCGCATGAGGGCAGGTGTTGTCCAACGCATGCACTGCTCCATCGACGTTGAATAAGGCAATGCCGCGATCCTCCATATCGATACTCAGGCAGGATCCTGACGGGAGAGCTTCTAATTTTTTTATGGAAATGAAATTCGAGTCGTTCGGCAAAGCCGTTGTCCGGTTAGTCAAAATTTCTGAAAAAATCACTATATCAACTTCGACTTATCGCGACAACAGAAGGTTAGGCACACTTGATTCTGTCGAATCCTGAATGATATAGGTTTAGAGTTTTTTCCCCATGATGCGGGCTGAGAGGCGCTGATTTCATGGAAATGACCCTTCTCTTAAATGCCACCTACGAACCGTTACGGGTGGTGCATTGGCAAAAAGCCATTACTCTACTGTGGCAGGGAAAAGTCGAGGTCCTGGAGTTTTACGAACGGGACGTTCGGGGGGTGACGATTTCCTTTAAGCTGCCTTCGGTGATGCGTCTGCTGAGCTTTGTGAAGTTGCGGTCGCAGCAGCATGGCGTCAAATTTTCCCGCATCAATATTTTTACCCGTGATCGATATGCTTGTCAGTATTGTTATAAACGGTTCCGCACCGAAGAGCTGACCTTTGACCATGTCGTCCCCATTGCGAAGGGAGGGCGAAAAACCTGGGAAAATATTGTGACCGCTTGTTGGCGGTGCAATAATCGAAAAAGCGGACGGACACCGGATGAAGCGGGGATGAAATTACTCAAACAGCCCGTCAAGCCCCAATGGGCTCCTCGCCTAACGTTGATGATCGGGATTCGAAACGCCCCTGAGAGTTGGCGGGATTATCTCTATTGGAATTTGGAATTGGAGGCCGACTCCTAATCGGATCAATTGAGGAAAACGGTCCTTCCTGAGTGACTGTTGAGTTTTCGGTTTTCCTCATTGAGGCAAGATGTGGACGGTATCACTGATCGTTCCTATATCAAGGAGGGCGTCGTTTGCCATACTGTTCCATGAGCACTACCCGACGCCATGACGTACCGGAAAATGACAAAGTTTTCCGTAGCGTGGCAGCCCCGGCCTTGTGCAGCATAGGAATGAGAGGGGATGTGGCCTAGGATAGAAAATCTCCACAGGCATTCCGCCCAACTCCCTACTTAGGAAACTTCTATCAGCGGAATGGGCGCTCGCTCAGCTTGTTTCCGTTTCCCACAATTAATGCAGACAAATACCAGAAGAGACATGCCTGATTCCATGTCGATCTCTCTGTCTAATAACATGGACCCTTTGCACTTTTCACAGGTTTGCATGAAGCTAGCTCCCATGACTCATCCGAGCACGGGCGGCACTTCTTCACCGTCAGTGAATGAACGATCGGCGCACCACGACTGGAATGCCTGTCAACGCATTGCAGCATGGCATGAGCAGCATGGCATGAGATGATGTGAAGAAGGGGAGTGCTCCGCACCGTGAAGCCCGGGTTGGTGAATAAAGATAAAATAAGATGAATGAAAAAAACCACTCTGTAAAACGGGGGGCAAATGTAGCATAGCCACCGGGTAAAAGCTATTGAGTCAACCAGGATTCGAGAATAGCTGTTGATAACTCTATGGTATGCCTCATGAAGATTCTGTCCGAATAGACCGATGGATTCTGATGTATTCTAGGGAACAGTCTGGCAGGGGCGTCGAGTCAGCGGGACATCCGTCCTGATGCTCATATTAGCGTCGAGGGGTCGATTGTATGCGGAATGATGTCGGTGAAACGGAAAGTTCTGTTGCCCAGGACGGTCATCCTCTGCCAGCCCTGCCGGTATCCCGAGAGCCGGAGTGGGTCAACTGGCCGGACGAACGGTTGTTGGACCTCCGCTTATGCGATCTTCATATTCGCATCGCGGGAACGATGCTGGAGACGTGCATTCGGCAGCTACATCGGGAATTGCGGAACCATGGGTTAGTCTTTCGTCCCCATTTTTGGTTGTCTGACGATTGGTATACGCCTGACGGTGTTCCTGGAATTGCGATCCCGTTCTACATGGGCCATCCGCGTCTCGCCAAACTGGAATTGAATCAAATGTTGGAAGTGGAGGGCGGAACCCCTGAGTGGTGTATGCGGATCATTCGTCATGAAGCCGGGCATGCCATTGAAAATGCGTTCCGCTTGCGGCGTCTGCGACGGCGGCAGCAAATGTTCGGTCATACGTCCCAACCGTATCCGGACTGTTATCTGCCCAAACCGTATAGCAAAAGTTTTGTGCTGCATTTGGATATGTGGTATGCCCAAAGTCATCCGGATGAAGACTTCGCGGAAACGTTTGCCGTGTGGTTGACGCCACAGTCCCACTGGCGGGAGCGGTACGTGGGCTGGCCGGCCTTAAAGAAATTGGAGTATATGGATTCGTTGATGAAAAAACTGGTCGGCGTCAAACCGGTAGTCGCGGCGAAGGAGCAGGTCGATCCGGTGCGCAGGTTGAAGAAAACCTTGCGGGAACATTATCGGAACAAGCGTGAACGCTATGGGTTGGATTATCCCAATTTTTACGATCGGGATTTGCGTCGCCTGTTTTCCGGAGATCCTTCCATTCAGACGAATCCTTCGGCAGCCAACTTTATTCGAAAATTTCGAAAAGAGGTCAGACGGAAAGTTGCGGAATGGACGGGGGAGTATCAATATACGATCGACCAAGTGTTGCAGGATATGATCCAGCACTGCGGCGAGCGAAATTTGCGGTTAGCGGTGCCGGAGGAGGAAGCCAAGGTTGGCTTCACGATCCTATTGACGGTGCAGACGATGAATTATCTGCATAGCGGACGGCATCGGGTGGTCCTATGAAAAAATTGCGAGTGATGGTGTTGATGCATTTGGATCTGGTGCCTCCCGACAATGTCGAGCCGTATGATGTGACCGAGGTTGAATGGAAAACGGAGTTTGACGTGCTCTCGACCATTCGCGATTTGGGACATGAGGCGATGGCGTTGGGGGTCAAAGATGATTTGAGCGTCATTGATAAATTGGTGACGGATTGGAAACCGCACGTGGCGTTCAATTTGCTGGAAGAGTTCAATGGTAATCCGGAATTCGATCAGAATGTCGTGTCCTATCTGGAATTGCTCGGGGTGCCCTACACGGGATGCAACCCGAAAGGACTGGTATTGACCAGGGACAAGGGCTGGTCAAAAAAGATTATGGCCTATCACGGAATCCGGTGTCCGGATTTTGTGGTCTACCCTACCGGACGGGTGGTGAAGTGGACGGAAGAGTTTCCCTTCCCGGTGATTGTGAAATCCATTAGCGAAGAAGCGTCTTTAGGCATTTCGCAAGCCTCCATTGTGTTTGACGAGGAGAAGCTCAAAGAGCGGGTGGAGTTTGTGCATCAGACCGTGGGAACGGCTGCGATAGTTGAACGGTATATCGAAGGACGTGAACTTTATGTGGGGGTTCTGGGCAACAAGCGATTGCAAGTGCTGCCCGTGTGGGAATTGCATTTGGATAATTTGCCTCCCGATGCGCTGCCCATTGCCACGGCCAGGGTGAAATGGAGTACGAAATATCAAAAGAAATACGGGATCAGGTCTTGCGAGGTCCAGGGACTCGATCCGAAATTGGTGCGCACCATTCAGCGAACGGCCAAGCGGGCATTCCATATCCTAGGTTTGAATGGCTATGCCCGATTGGATTTCCGATTGGATCCTCAAAATCACCTGTACTTTTTGGAGGCTAATCCGAATGCCCAATTGGCGTATGGCGAAGATCTGGCCGAATCGGCTGAACGGGCCGGAATTTCCTACGAAGCCTTGATCCAACAGATCATTCACCTCGGCCTGAAATGGAAGCCCGACAAACAGCGGTAGATATACCATGACTAGCTCGGTGGGCAGATGAAGTTTGCCTAAGCTTGTTTGGCTCCATCTATACTCTACACCCCTCTCGAACTTCCGGTGTTGCACTCCCTGAGACGTTCAAGCGCCAATGATCGTCTTCGCGACCTGGCGAATCCTTTCCGATTTTCTTCAGAAGAGCGTATGGAAATTTTCATTCATTATTAACTTGACTTGAAACAGTCATTTCTCTGGGGAATAGGAAAGATGAACATTGTCGTGATTGGTGGAGGACCCGCGGGATTGATGGCGGCAGAGGCCGCCATTTCCAGAGGGGCGCGTGTGGATGTGTACGATGCCATGGCCTCCGTGGGCCGAAAATTCTTGCTGGCCGGAAAGGGTGGGCTCAACCTGACGCATTCCGAGTCGGCAGAGAGTTTTCTTGGGCGGTATGGCGAACGCCGCCGTCACATTCAACCGCTGCTGGCTCGGTTCGGGCCTGAAGCGTTGCGCGAGTGGGCCCGTGGCCTTGGTATCCTGACTTTTGTCGGCACCTCCGGTCGCGTGTTTCCCTCCGATCTCAAGTCTGCTCCCCTTTTGCGTGCGTGGCTTCGCCGGTTACGTCAGAGCGGGGCCATTTTTCATATGAGGCATCGCTGGTGTGGATGGAATGAAAGTGGAGCCCTGCGCTTTTCTACGCCACAGGGGGATCGTCTCGTTTCTGCTGATGCGGTCATCCTGGCATTGGGTGGGGGTAGTTGGCCCAGGTTCGGTTCTAATGGGGCATGGGTAGGCTTGCTTATTGAGCGCGGTGTTCCCGTTGAACCGTTAGAACCGGCCAATTGTGGTTTTGATGTCAATTGGAGCCAACACCTTCGTGAAAGGTTCGCCGGACACCCTAGTGAAACCGGTCGTGGTTTCTGGCATGACGAGCGGGGGTAATGAGTTCCGCCAAAAAGGGGAACTGGTCATGGAAAATGGTCTTGAAGGAGGGGTGATCTACGCACTTTCTGCATGGTTGCGGGACAAAATTATGGCTACCGGTTTGGCACGTATCCAACTGGATCTGGCCCCGGATCGGGATCTGTCTCGAATTGTCAGCGACTTGTCGCGCCCCAAAGGCTCGCGTTCGCTGGCCACCCATCTGAAGCGCCGTGTCGGAATTGAAGGGGTGAAGGCTGCTCTACTCAGAGAATGTGTGCCGAAAGAAGATTTTTCTGATCCGGCCATACTAGGTGCCGCAATGAAGGCCTTGCCGATTCAGTTGGTCTCGCCGCGTCCGTTGGAGGAAGCGATCAGCACGGCAGGCGGAGTAGCCTTTTCAGGTTTGGATGACCGACTGATGATACGTGATCTGCCAGGTGTGTTCTGTGCCGGAGAAATGCTGGATTGGGAAGCTCCAACTGGCGGTTACCTTCTCACAGCCTGCTTCGCCAGCGGCCATACTGCCGGGGTTGGTGCAGTAGAATGGTTCCAAACTATATTCGGGATGTGATAGAAGAATTTCGTTAATTAAAGGCCAGAAAGCGATCGCATCCGTCGATGATGTTGGAGAGGATAACCAATCCGCAAAAGGTGACTTCCTTGCCATAACCGTCCGTTGAAATATGATGTTGTTGGCATCCATAGGCACAGACGAACAGTTTCAAGCCGTTCTTGGCCAGTTCGGTAAATCGGGCATCTTCCAGGTTTTTGACACCCTCATCGATGAAGTACAGGTAGGTGTCTACTTTATTGGCCAATGCGGTTTTGGAGAGGTGGTAGACCGTCTCCGCGTTGGGATTTTCCGGGGCGGTGGAAAGCAAGAGCCCTAACTTTTTATTGGCGAGAGCCGGGTTGGGAATGGTACTGGTGTGGGTCATTAGGAAAAAGCTCTCTAATTACACAACGTTACCCATGGGTTATAGGTATATTGGGGGCGGCTGTCAAGCGAGTCTTTAGGGTGTTCTTGCTTGACGATGTTTTTGGATTATATCTATAATTTGCTGATTTTCAAGAGATTTTTTGTCTATCAGGTATATCAACAAATGGCTAATCTCACTCATTTCAATGAATCAGGGCGGGCCCGGATGGTGGATGTCACCCAGAAGGCTCAAACCGAAAGAGTAGCCGTGGCGGAGGGGAAGGTGTTTGTCCTCCCTGACACGCTCAAAAGGATTCAGGAAGGTCGTATGGCCAAGGGAGATGTCTTGGGAGTAGCCCAGGTTGCCGGAGTGATGGGAGCCAAACGAACCCCGGACCTGATTCCCATGTGTCACCCCTTGTTGTTAACCAGTGTCGATGTGGACTTTCAGGAAGATCCCCGGATCAATCAAGCCGGACGGTGTGCCATTACCGTTCAAGCGACCGTCAAAACCTCAGGCAATACCGGGGTGGAAATGGAAGCCATGACTGCCGTCTTGGTCGCGGCTTTGACGATCTATGATATGTGCAAGGCCGTAGACAAGGGTATTGAATTCGGCGAGGTCGCCCTTGTGTCAAAATCCGGGGGAAAGTCAGGAACCTATGCCCGAAAGCCACCGGCTTGATTAGCGAGGGGATTAGATTCTGTCGCATCCAAAGGGCTTCAGGAGTTAGAATGGTCAAGATCAAATTATTCGGGGTATTAAAGACCATGGTCCCTGGAGGCAAGGACTTAGAGATGGAAATTCCCGCAGGTGGGCAGGTCAGGGATCTGGTCCACTCGATTCAAGGTGAATATCCGCAGGTTGGTGAATTACTCGATAAAAAAAAGGTGTTGGTATCGGTGAATCAAGAAATCGCCCATTGGGACACGGTACTGGAAGAGGCAGACGAGATTGCCTTATTGCCTCCTTTTGCCGGTGGATCCTGTGCGACATGGGCAAGGGAAGGGGTATAGCCAATGGCCGTTGAACTTGAAGAAAGCATGCTGGTTCGGGTGCAACAGGAAAATTTTTCTATTGATGAAGAATTGGAGCGTGTGCGTTCACGATCCCGTCGGATTGGAGGCATAGCCATGTTTCTGGGAACGGCACGGGATCATTCCAAGGGTCGTGAGGTGAGTGCCATGAGTTTTGACCATTACGAAGGCATGGCCCAGAAAAAACTCAAGGAAATCCGGGAGCAGGCCCTTCGCGATTTTGACATTATCGAAGCGCTGGTACTCCACCGATATGGGCCAATTGAGATCGGCGAAAACATTGTCTTGATTATCGTGGGTGCGGAGCATCGGGCGGATGCGTTTAAGGCCTGTAAATGGTGTATCGACGAGCTGAAACAAATTACGCCGATCTGGAAAATGGAAACCACGCCCGACGGCGAAGTATGGGTGGAGGAACATCCATAATGTCTTCAATGCCTTCCTTGAGCAACCGGTCTGAGGAAGCTGTGGTGCAAGATGTATGGGGGCGCTCTTTAAAGGCTTTGCGGGTTTCGGTCACAGACCGTTGCAACCTTCGCTGTCAATACTGTATGCCAGAGGAAGAGTATGTCTGGTTGCCACGGGAAACGCTTTTGACCTTTGAAGAAATTGTTTTTCTCACCGATCTCTTTACCCGACAAGGCGTTGATAAAGTTCGTATTACCGGCGGAGAACCTCTTCTGCGAAAAAACGTGCCGGCGTTAGTTGCCATGTTGCGCCAAAATCCCCGTATCCTAGACATTGCGATCACGACGAATGGAGTATTGTTGGCCGAACAAGTGCAAGATCTGTTCGATGCCGGATTGCATCGTGTGACGGTCAGCTTGGATACGTTGAAACCGGAACGGTTTAAAGCTCTGACCCGCCGTGATACCCTGGCCAAGGTTTTCGAGGGGATTGAATCGGTTGGAAAAGCAGGGTTTACCGGACTCAAGTTGGATACCGTTGCGATGAAAGGCTATAACGATGATGAGTTAGTGCCCCTCATCGAATACGGTAGGCAGGTCAACGCCGAAGTGCGGTTTATTGAATATATGGATGTCGGGGGAGCCAACGAATGGTCTCCTGAAAAGGTCTTGTCGCGAAAGGATATTCTCACGTCGTTAAGCCAACATTATGGGGTGATTGAACCGGTCGTGGAAGAAAGTACTGCGCCTGCTCAACGATTCCGGCTTCCGGATGGAACGACCTTCGGGATTATTTCTTCGACGACGGTCCCTTTTTGTTCCACGTGCGATCGAAGCCGTTTGACGGCAGATGGTATGTGGTATCTGTGTCTCTATGCCAAATCGGGGGTGGATCTTCGCAAACATCTACGGTCTGGGCGATCCCAGGAAGAAATACAATCGATCATCCAATCGGTTTGGCAAGCCCGCAAGGACCGAGGAGCCGAAGAGCGGAAGGAATTGGAGAGGCAAAGCGGGCGTGGCCGGTATATTGACATCGACCGATTGCGACAAGACCCTCACCTGGAAATGCATGCCCGAGGTGGCTAGTCCCTGTGGAGTGGCTCTTAAGCGTTAAAAACCCCATAAATCGATTGATTGTGTGACGCCTGGAATTCTTGCCGGGTACTATTCCCTATGGTAAGGTCACTACGTGCATGACCTCCCATCGTTTTCAAGTATTATGATCATCCTTCCTCTTTGTTCCCGTCAGTGTTATTCGCTGGTTTGCAGGGGTTTCTAGACATCTTAGACGCATCTTGTTGATTGAATTGATCGTAATCAAGGAACGCCTGATATGGGATGGTTTAAGCGAAATAAAAATAAAGATAGCGAAGGCGGGTCCATCAAAATTGTGGAAGGTATGTGGGTAAAGTGCCCGTTTTGCCGGGCTATCATTTTCAAGCGAGAAATTGATCGAAACTTAAAGGTTTGCTTGAAGTGCCAGTATCACTTTCCCATGACTGTGGAGGAGAGGCTGGAATTGATTGCCGATCCGGATTCCTTTCAGGAGTGGGATGCCGATCTTATTCCGGGTGATCCCTTGAAGTTTCACGATTCGCAACCGTATAAAGCCCGAGTGGAGAAAGCTCAACAGAAAACCGGAAAGCGGGAAGCCATTTTGACCGGGAAATGTCAAATCAGCGGCTGTGCGGTGGCCTTGGGAATTTTTGACTTTTCGTTTATGGGGGGAAGCATGGGGTCGGTGGTCGGAGAAAAAATCTGTCGGGCCGTGGATCAAGCTATTCTGGAACGGATGCCCTTTCTTCTCATTACCACTTCAGGAGGAGCCAGGATGCAGGAAGGCACGTTGTCCTTGATGCAAATGGCTAAAACGGCTTCCGCATTGGCCAAATTGCAAGAAGCCAAGCTGCCCTTTATCGTGCTGTTGACCGATCCGACCTTTGGGGGAGTCACGGCTAGTGTGGCCATGTTGGGAGATCTTATCCTAGCTGAACCCAAGGCATTAATCGGATTTGCCGGACCTCGCGTGATTGAGCAAACGATTAAGCAGCGATTGCCGGAGGGATTCCAGCGGGCAGAATTTTTGCTGGAACACGGGATGATCGATCAAATCGTCGAGCGAAAAACTCTGAAGTCTCGATTGCGATCCTTGATGGTTCATTGTGGTACGTCTGTTTCGGCATAGTCCAAGAGGAACATTGAAGACGTGGAAAGGATTTCCAAGTCTGCCGTGGCTTCCGCCAAAGTAATTTCGGTGTGGTTACCTGTGTTGTATTCAGAGCGTGCTTTTCCCGCCAAATCGTCAGACTGCGGTCTGTAATTATTTATTGTGTCATCCTATTCCCTCACCCTCGACTATCTGTTTTCCCTGCATCGTTTTGGCATTAAGCTCGGGTTGGAGGTTATTACCGATCTTCTGCAACGATTGGGGCATCCGCAACGCAACTTTGCGACACTCCATATCGGCGGAACCAATGGCAAGGGTTCATCCGCAGCCATGGTGGCCGCCATTCTGAGAGCGGCCGGATATCGTGTCGGGTTGTACACCTCTCCTCATCTGGTGGATTTTCGTGAGCGAATTCAGGTGCAGGGAATCATGATCGGTCACGATTATGTGTGTGATCTCACTGATCGTATTCGAAAGGTCAGTGGACCCAACGGGCCGGTGACGTTTTTTGAATTTACTACGGCGATGGCGTTTCAATATTTTGCGGATCAGGCCGTGGACATCGGAGTCATTGAAGTGGGGATGGGAGGTCGTTTTGATGCGACCAATGTTCTGAGTCCTCTCGGAGTGCTTATCACCACAGTGGCTTATGATCATGAGATGTATTTGGGGAACACGCTGGAAGCTATTGCGCGTGAAAAATCCGGCATCCTCAAGCCCGGTATCCCGGCGGTGTTGGGACCCATGCCATCGGAGGCGAGTCACGTCATACGGGAGTCTGCCGATTCATTGCAGGTCCCGCATATCACATTCGGTGAGGACTTTCGGGTGATTCGGGAAGCCGATGGTGGATTTGGCTATCAAGGGTCCCAGTGGAAATGGGAAGGGTTGCGGACCAATTTGTTGGGCGGTCATCAAGTGACCAATGCCGTCAATGCGTTGGCGCTGTTGGAGATCGCGACTCGATCCCATTTCCGGGTTCCGGAATCCGCCATTCGCATGGGCCTCCAACAGGTGACATGGCCTGGACGCTTGGAAGTTTTGGGCCGCGATCCGTTACTGATTGTCGATGGTGCCCACAATCCCGCCGCAGCCGGCGTACTGTTTGACTTTCTGGAGTCACGACTTCATGATGCTCCGGATCGAAAACTCATTATGGTCATTGGGATGATGGCGGATAAACAGCATGGTGGGTTCTTGCGAGTGTTTCAGCAATTGGCGAATTATTTCATATTTACTCAGCCTCACATGGCTCGGGCCGCTTCACCTGAAAGGTTAGCGGCGGCGCTTGAGGCGGGGGGACAGCCGCCTCTGCTCATTCCGAATCCCAAAGAAGCGTTGGATCGGGCCAGATCGTTGGCCGGTCCAGCCGATTTGATTTGTGTGACTGGATCCCTCTTCCTTGTTGGAGAAATCACCGAACATTGTTTTTCGTCAGGGTTCCCAACCGTACAGGTCTAAGACGGTGAGGGAAATCCTCTTGTGTCTTTTCCTGATTCTGGTGGCTCAAGGCCTGAGTGGGGCTTGGCCTCCGGCTCGTGCTCAAACCAGTCAAGAGCCCTCGTCGGCGTTTCCACCCCCAGTATCCACACCAACTGCTCAAGGGGTGCCGGTTGAAATTCGTGCCGATAGGATCGAATACCGGCAGGAGCGGGAAGAATATTACGCCAAAGGTTCGGTGGACGTAGTGCGTGGTCCGTTTCATCTCACATCCGATGAAGCCACGCTCCAAAAATTAACGGGACAACTTGTGGCCAAGGGGCATGTGCATGTGCGTGACACTCATACGGATATTTGGTCCGAACAACTTCATTTGAACCTCAATACGGAGGCTGGAGTGATTACCTATGGGGAGGTCTTTTATCCCGAGCAAAATGCTTTTGTGACCGGTCGGCGCATTCAACGATTTTCCGAAACGCATTTACGCATCAAAGACGGGTCTTTTACCAATTGCGATGCCAAAGATGGACAGATCCCTGCCTGGCGGTTTGCCTTTGAGGATTTAGATTTGGACCTTGAGGATAGTCTGTTTGGAAAGGGAGTCTGGTTTAAGGTGAACGATGTCCCCCTTGTGCCTCTTCCGACATTCCGTTATCCATTGGGGGCCGCACGAAAGAGCGGTTTTTTGGTGCCCACGCAGGGTTACGATACGCGATTTGGTTTGAAATACCGGCAAGGATTTTTTTGGGCGATCGATCCCAGTCAAGATTTAACCATTGCCCCGCAAATATTAACCAAGCGAGGGGGAGGGGGAGACCTGGAATATCGCTATGTGTGGAGTCGACAGACGAAGGGAGCGTGGGTGGTGAGGTCACTCTACGATACCGACCAAAATCGTGGTCGTGCGGAAATTCGAGGGGCTCATGTTCAACAATTCTCTCCTGATTTGTCTTTACGCATTTTGGCCAATTATTCTACCGATCGCACGGTTTTACAAAATTTTAGTAATTCTGGCGCGCAACGAGCCCTTCCGAGTCAAGAGAGTACGATCAATCTGTTGCAGCGCCTGGATCATGGTGCCCTTTATCTGTGGGGCCAATACCTTCAACCTTTGGGTGTGGGGGGAGATACAACCTTTCAACGGCTTCCGGAAGTCGGGCATCGCTTTGTCCAGCCGAGTGTCTTGGGCAGTCCGATCTTGCTCAATGCCGATACGACCTATGTGCATTTCTGGCGGGATAAAGGATTTAACGTCAGTCGATTGGATTTTTTGCCGGGGGCATCTCTGGAAGGACTTCATCTTGGCCATACGGTGGGTCTGCGTCCTCAAGCCAAATTTCGGGAAGTGGTCTATAGCCGAGGAGCCACGGAAAAATCGGTCCAAAATCGAGAAACCGTGTGGTTGGGAGCCGAGGCCTATAGTCATCTTTCCAGGCGGTTTACCTTGGGGGAAGGGAACTGGCTCAGGCATACGATTGAACCCAGCGTGATTTATGAATTTGTGCCTCCAACACGGCAATCCCAACTGGTCCAAATCGACGCGGTGGATGATCTCAGGGAGAAGAGTCTGGTGACCTATGCCTTGAAAAACCGGCTTGGTGAAGGAAGAGCCTCTGGCGCCTCCTCAACCTGGATGGATCTCTTCCTGGCCCAAAGTTATCACGTGGGAACGCCTCCTCCATTAGCCTCAAAGTTTTCAGATATATGGGCCAGGGGGCAATTTCACAAGCCGCTGTCCGGTCCACACCTCTTATCGGCTTTTACTCTGAGTGTAGACTCCTTTTTCGATCCCAAGGACAAGAAACTAAGCCAGCTCAATACGGATGCGGTGGTTCAAAGCCAGCAGTCATGGTATTTCACGGTAGGTCAACGGTATTCCCGAGAAGGTTCCCGGGTGCGGCGCGGAGATATCTGGAATCCGATCTCCTTTAATGACGTATTGGCCCCCGCAGATAAGATTTTGTATCTGACGACGGGCGGGGCGGTGCGGTTGCCGTTGGGTCTGACGGTGGGAACCCGTTGGTATCATGATTTCCGCACTGGGAAAACGGCAGAGTGGGATGTGGTGGCACTGTATCAAAATCCATGTAGATGCTTCTCCGTCGGGATGTATTATATTCAGTTGCCGGACCGCCAACAATATGACTTTCTGATTAGCCTGACCGGGTTGTGGGGGACCCAAGGTTATGGCACGGAACTCATGAAATTACTCCTGGGTCCGATCATGGGAAATGAACGAGGTGTGCCGTGGCATTATCGATAGGTCGCATCGGGGCTTGTGTCTTTTTCTCCGTGTTGTGTCACACTCCGCTGTTCTGTTTGGCACAGAATCTCATTACCGATCAAGTCAGTATCACCGTTGAACGTGACCAAATTTTTGGGATTACTTCGGGAGAAGGCATAGCCCGTCAGTTTTTAGCGAGCGGCGAAGAAATCGTGGTCCTTGAAACGCGGGGTGTGACGGGATATGTACAAACGACCAAACGGTTGCTGGGATTTTCCGGTCAAATGCGGCGGTGGGTGGAATTACCTCTCGCCTCAGGTGAGCAGATTGTGCAATGGGCCGTGACGCCTTGGTTGGTGCTCGTGATCGGAAAACGACAGGGTTATGGATTTCAAAGTGACCTCGGTCGGTGGAAAAAGGAATCCTGGGGCGCAGGGGAGATGGTTGGGGATGTTCGAGTCAAAAGCTATGTGGGGCTGGTGACCACGAATCGTCGGGCCATGGCCTTTTCGGCCATCACTGGGGGATTTTTTTCGCGGGATCTTTTACAACCCATTGGAACGCAGGATGTGCAAATTAATGATCATATCGTGCTTCTCCATGAAGGGGTACGAACCTTTGTCTTTCGATCGGGTCTGGCCATATGGGCCGAATTGCCCTAAAGTGGTATTCGGAGGTTGTCTAGGATTAGTTTGATGAAAGTCCACAAACCGGGTGCACGGTTTGGGTGAGTCCGGGATAGTCCAGGCCGATGGGTTTATGTGAGCAATGTTTTCCCCACCATTGGATGACTTCCTGGAGAAACGGATCTTCGGGACCCGAAGCGAACAGATGACCATAGAGATATCCGGTTTGGGTATCAAACAAAATGAAGATGGGCATGGATGCGGGTTCGGGTATGGAGTTCGATTCCATCTGCGGGGTCCTTTGGTCCGTGTTACCCTTCCGACTGGGGTCAGATATTCTTGTCGGACAATCGAATGATTTCTTAAATGATTGAAAAACGGTAGTGCTTGCAGGCTCTATTCAGGGAAGTGCCGTTGTGGGTATCGGATAGGAGACCAGGGTAGAAAGAGTGGATGTTCAAGGCACGATTGGTTGAGAGGGATGCCGGTTCGTGATTCTGAATCGCCGGCAGAGGAATGCCATAACCGTCTATTTGATGTGGCAGTCGAGCAGATACGTCTTCAATAACTTATTTGGGCAGGAGGTTTTCTATGGGAATCGACGATTCCACCGAATCCCCTTATGACGAAACCATGGCGCATATCCTTCTTGTAGAAGATGAGGCAGACGTTCGAGAGTCATTGAAGTCTCAACTCGAGGGAGAAGGTCATGAGGTTGTCGGAACCGAATCCGGAATCGAGGCGATAGCTCTCGCCGAAAGTTCAAAATTCGATATCGTCTTGACCGATGTGATGCTTCCCGACCTCAACGGTTTGGACCTGGTACAACGGCTGAAACAATTGCCGCACAAGCCGGTGGTCGTGGTGATGACGGGCTATGGTTCTGTCGAAATGGCGGTGAAGGCCATTAAGGCCGGCGCATTTGAGTTTCTTCAAAAGCCGTTTTCGGTCGATGTCCTCAGCGCCATGGTGACCAGTGCGCTCCGAGTCAAAGCGCTTCATGAAGAAAATCAGGAGCTGAGAAAAACCGTTAAGGGGCAATTCAGTCTGGGTCGCTTAGTGAGTTCAAGCCATGTGATGAAGGAGGTTTTCCGTCTGGTGGAATGTGTGGCTGATACCGACAGTACGGTGCTGGTCTTGGGGGAAAGTGGGACGGGAAAGGAACTCATCGCGCAAACCATTCATTTCAATAGTCTCAGACGAAAGGGCAATCTCGTTCCCGTGAATTGCGGAGCGATTCCAGAAGCCTTGCTGGAAAGCGAATTATTCGGCCATGAGAAAGGAGCATTTACCGGAGCCATCGCTTCCCGGGTGGGTCGGTTTGAATTGGCGGCCGGGGGGACGATTTTTCTTGATGAAATCGGGGATCTGAGTCCACCGCTCCAGGTGAAGCTTCTTCGGGTGCTTCAGGAGCGGACGTTTGAACGGGTCGGCGGGACGCGCACCTATAAAACCGATGCACGGGTGATTGCGGCCACCAATCAAGATCTCGAAACGCTGGTAGCTGCCAAACAGTTTCGTGAAGACCTTTTTTATCGCCTCAATGTGGTCCCGGTGATTGTTCCCCCGCTTCGTCAACGTGTGGAGGATATCCCCCTGTTGATTCAGCATTTTGTGAACCAATTTAATGATCGGCGAGGAGCAGAATTGACCGGTGTCACGCCGGAAGCGATGGCGCTGCTCTGTGAATATTCCTGGCCTGGGAATGTTCGGGAACTCGGGAATATTGTGGAGCGAATCGCCATATTGAAACGGAAGGGGTATCTTGAACTGGAGGATTTGCCAGAGAAAATCCGGCAACAGCCCATGCCGTCTATTCCCAATGTCCCGGCGGCTATTCCGGTTGGAGGGTTGGATTTATCACGTGCCGTGGAGGAATTTGAAAATCGGCTCATTCTCGAAGCCTTGGAACGAACCAATTGGGTCAAAAGCAAAGCTGCACGACTTCTGCAAATCAATCGAACAACCCTGATTGAAAAACTCAAGAAAAAATCGCTTGCTGAAGTCGTGACTCAACGAACATGTTCATCCGACGACGCCACAGATTCCTGAGACTGAACCCTTTCCGATCCTGTCTTTCCGTTTTCGGTCGATTCATCTGTTCGTTCTCCCTCCGCTCTCGTGATCTCTTTACTGAAGTCCTCGCCGGTTAATTCTTTCCTAGCCCAGGGTTTTGACCACTCCGTCAAGCCTTTGACGGGCGTGGGGAATCTTCGCCGACCTTGGCGATTGAAAAGTTCTTGAATTTCCAACAATTTTTTTCGAGAAAAATTTTGCCGGGGGTTCTTTTTTTCCGGTCTGGTTTTTGCTGAATCGAGCATTGGTCTTGGAGTTCCGATCGACGTGAGAGTAACTGTTGGAATCGTATTATGGTGTTTGTCGTTCCCGGAGGCGGTCCTGGGGGGAGTGTGCGGGGAGTTTCCGTGGCAATTTCCAAAGGACATGGTGATGCCAAGATTATTGGTCGAAGGACAGGAACTTCAGCAATCAGGACAGTGGCCGGAAGCCCGCCAACGATTCACGACATTTTTGACGGAGAATGCGCATGGCAGTTTTTCGGAAGGAGCCACCTTTTTCTTGGCATCTCTTCCTGATTCCAAAGACGAACCGGGGATGGAATTCCTGAAACAAATCGAGCGGCTTCAACACCTACGTCATGAGCATCCCAACAGTCACTACGCGCCATGGGCATTATGCACGATGGGAGAGTTGTATTGGAATGTGGGGTGGTATTCGGAATCCAATGGATTATTCGCAGAGTTTTTACAAGTCTATCCGGAGTCTCCATTGGCCGGCGGTGTCATGATCGAAGCCGGACGGGGTTATTTGGAAAATCGTCAATTTTTGGAAGCGGCCTTGATTTATCGGCGCGTGATTGAACAACCCCAATGGGAAGCCTATCGGGTGAAGGCAGCCTTGGGTTTGGCCAACGCCACGGCCCTCTCTTCCGCCTGGAAGCAGGCATCCTATTGGTATCAGGTCGTCGAGGCCGAGCGTCCCGAACTCATACGCCAATCTCCGGAAGCATTGTTGAATTTTGGAGAAACTCAGCGGGCAAAAGGACAAACGGCTCAGGCCAGGATGAAATACCTGTCTGTCATTAATTTACATCCGCGCTCCCTGCAATCCGGACAATCCCTCATTCGCCTCTCGGAAGACATGTTTCAAGGCGGTCATGACTATCTGGGGTTGTGGTTTGCCGAACAGGCCAGCCGGCAGTTTCAAGGGCAGGAGGCCGGCCGTCGTGGGCAAGCGGCTTTGGTGCGGTGGGTGGTTTCCTTTTTGAAACAAGAGCCTTCGAAGGAGGACTGGCTTCGAGTCTATCGACGACTGGATGACTTGGAAGTGTATGTATCGGTGTCTTGGGATCACGTCTTGGAATCCGCCAGAGAATTGAGCCAGTCTCCAGAAATCGATTTAGCGGAAGAGAGTGCCCTCTGGATGGCGTATGGTTATGAACAACTGGGGGATAAGCAGGAAGCCATTAAGGCTTTTGCACACTTGGCGGTGAATGGAACTGCTCCGACGACTCGTAAGGAGGGGCAGGCCCGTCTCAGTGATTTGTTGGATGAGTTCATGAAGATGTTTCAGGGTAAGAAAGATTGGGTTGGCTTATTAACGTTTCTTGCCGAGCATCAAGACGCCTTTCAGGTGTTGCCGGTGAACCGGGAGCAGGTGTTAACCGTCGCCCAAGCCTACCAGGCTGTAGCATTACCTGAGCAAGCGCTGCGATGGTACGACCGTTTGCTGACCGACAATCCTCAATTACCCTTTCGGGAAGAAATCATGTTTCGGAAAGTCGGATTGGCGGATGAACTGAAACAGAGCGGGCGAATCCAGGAGGTCGGCAAACGCTATCTTCACGACTTTCCGAATGGAAAATGGCGTGGAACGGTGTTAACCCTGCTGGGTATTGACGCGGTCAGGAATACGCGTTTTGAAGAAGCCATTGCGCATTTCACCGATGCCTTGCAACATCTTGAGGACCCCGAAGGCAAACGGTTTGTCCTCCGGAGTCGCGGGCGAACCTATCAAACCATGAATCAGATGGAAAACGCTCAATTGGATTATGAAGTCCTGGTGAAACAAGAAGCTCCTCTGATCAACGATATGGTGCGGTTGGGCGATGTGTTGTTTGATCAAGGAGACTATGCAGAGGCGATCCCCGTGTATCAACAGGTTCGAGACCGGGAGATTTCTCCTGAAGTGAACGCATGGGTGACGTACCGTCTCGGTCTCACATTTGATCGAATGGGAAACGCTCGAGAAGGTGAGGCGTTACTCAAACGTGTGCGTGAACAGGAAATGAAACACCCCGATGTGGAGCACTCCATTGGGTTGGCGGCCGGAGCCGTCCTGGAAGAATTTTCCCTGCAGGCCCAAGCTCGTGAGGTGAATAATCATGACTCGAACCAACGCTAAACCGACTGCCCAGCGATTTCTCTCTCTGTCCAGGGATTCCCGTTGGCCTGCCTTGGGAAAAATGACCGATTCCTCCATTCGAGATCGATCATGGAAGCTGGCCTTGGAGATGCGTCCTTTACCTGAGCCACCTGTGGTGAGTCAGTTCGTACATGTGGTGAACGAGATGCCGGTGCCTGCACTGTTACTGACTGAAAGCGGAAGAATCCTAACGGTGAATTCGAGTGCGCGGTCTCTATTGTCGCATGTGGATGCGTGTGTTCTTGCGCACCAAGAACAGCATCTGTGGACGACGCTTGGCTGGCCGTCAGTACCCTTTTGTCATTGGGATTGGAATGGAACCTTGGTGTCCGCTTGGGACTGTGTGCTTGGACGGTCTTCCGATATGCCCAATTTGAAGATTCGCTATCTGACCACAGAAGTCAAGATGGACAGTGACCGGGACATTTCGCAACAACGTCTGGCCGTTCTGGGCCAGGAAGTCATGCAGGTCGCCCACGATATTCGTAATCCGCTGACCAGTCTGGAATGGTTCGCCACCCTGTTGGGAAAAGAAGGACAGTCTCTTCACGAACGGCAGGATCTGGTGAATCATTTGGTGCACGTCATTCGAATGCTGGATGCCTCGTTGGCCAATGTCTTGATTTTTGCCAAACCGATTCATATGGACAAGCAGCGATTTCGGATCTCCCGGTTGTTGGGCGAGGTGGAATGGTTGGCTATGCAGCCCTTGCGAAAAAAAGAAATCACGATTCACCGGTCGGTGGAATCGGGCTTGGACGAGTTGTGGGGCGATGAATCCTTGGTGAGTCGGGCGGTGTTGAATGTGGTGTTGAATGCGATCCAGGTATCGCCTTCGGGAGGACGTATCGAGATCATCTGTCAGCGGGTGGTGCGACAGCAGGCAGGACAAATGTCCGGCAAGGAAAGACGGGATGTCCAAATTATCATTCGGGATTTTGGATGCGGAATTCCCCGTGAAGAGGTGAACGCTATTTTCGACCCATTTTTCTCGAAACGGAAAGGGGGAACCGGGTTAGGGTTGTCGATCGTGAAACATATTATAAACGCTCATCATGGCTTGATTGATGTACAGAGTGAACACGGAAAGGGCACGACCATCTGTCTGGTCCTTCCTCAGTAAAGGAGAGTCGCATGACCGTAACGGAATCCGGCGAAAGCCGTGGCATTTTAATCATTGAAGATGACGAACATTTGCAAACGGCATTGAGTACTGTATTGAGTCGGCAGGGGTATCCGATCACTTTGGCTCGGGATGGATATGAGGCCTTGGAGTGTGTGGAGCGCAATCCGCCCTGGCTGGTTCTGACGGACCTGAATTTGCCGGGCAAGGGCGGAATGGATTTTTTACGTGAGGTCCGTGCCCAGGGGTATCATATGCCCGTGGTGGTCATGACTGCGTATGGATCCGTGGATACTGCGGTGGAAGCTCTTAAGCAAGGAGCGACGGAGTTTCTTCAGAAACCGTTTCCCTTGGATCGATTGGAACATTTGGTTCAACAGTTGAAGAATGAATGCCGTACTCCTCTGGATCCCTGGGGTGCCATTGGACAAGAACGGTCGGCACCGGAACCACGGGAAGGCTTTCTCACCAGAGATCCTAAAGTGCTGCAGACGCTGAAGATGCTGGAGTTGGTCGCCAATAGCGCCGCAACGATTTTGATCCAAGGCGAAAGCGGCACGGGGAAAGAAGTGTTGGCCCGTCACATACATCGAATCAGTCCCCGTGCGCAACAGCCGTTTGTGGCGATTAACTGTGCGGCTCTTCCGGAAGGCCTGTTGGAAAGTGAATTGTTCGGTTACGAAAAAGGGGCGTTTACGGGCGCGCTCGCCCGGCGATGTGGAAAATTCGAATTGGCTCATCAGGGAACCTTGCTCTTGGATGAAATCGGTGAAATGAGTCTTGGGCTGCAGGCCAAGCTCCTTCGTGTCCTTCAGGAACGGGAAGTGGACCGTCTGGGTTCCCGACATCCGGTCCAAGTGGATGTTCGGGTGATTGCGACTACCAATCGGAATCTGGCTCAAGAAGTTCAAGCGGGTCGTTTCCGGGAGGATGTATTTTACCGGTTGAGTGTGATGCCATTTACCCTTCCGCCTTTACGGGAACGCCCGGAAGATATTCAACTGTTGGCTACAGAGTTTACCAACCGTTCATTCCGACGAAACAGCCGATCCGGAGGGGGAATTTCGGATGATGCCTTGAGGTATTTAAAAAGTCGTCCTTGGCGAGGCAATGTCCGTGAATTGGAAAATGTGATTGAACGAGCGGTGTTATTGGCAGGAAATGGGCCGCTGCAATTGGAACATGTGCGAACGGAAGAACCCAATTTAGTTCAAACGGCTGTGGGGCAACCCATTGGCACCATTTGGGAAATGGAGCGTGATCTGATCCTGCGAACATTGGAACGGCACGAGGGAAATCGAACTCATGCAGCTCGCACCCTGGGGATCAGTATCCGGACCTTACGGAACAAGTTACGGGAATATCGGGAACTCAATGGCGGCATCCCATTAGGGATTTAATCACGGAACCAAGACGTCATGATCCGCCATGGGAAGAAATCGCCGGGCAATTCATGCCTGTGGGGTAAAACATTCCAGTGGAAATCGTGTGGTGACGGGATCTCTTTCGGCGAGCGAAAGCCCTGAGGTTTCAAAAGCGAACGGTAAGTATTTGTGAAAGTGCGGGAACAGACTGGTCATCAAGATGTTGATCTCTTTGGCATTACTGTTGCTTTTTTGACCGGGGAAATTGCTTTCGGGCTATAGAAAGGAAAATTATTCTGTCCGCCAAGGCTTCAACCTTTCAAATAAGGAATTAAGAGTCATGATGATTTCTCCGTGGGATGAGGGAACCCGTTTATATGAGCATGCCTTGGATGTACGGAGTGGGATTCATGAAACCATTGCCTCCAATTTGGCCAATGAAGAAACTCCCGGATACAAAGCCAGGGTCTTGCCCTTTCGGGAAACCTTGTCGGCCTTGCTCGCGGGTCAGGGTGAGGTGGTCCCCGCCAGAACCAATCCCCGACATATCGCCGTGCACAATCAGGACGAAAATATTTTTCATCACACTATCAAACTCGATGAAGGGGCAGGGTTGGATGACAATACGGTCAACTTAGAAAAGGAAATGACCGTGATGGCGGAAAATACGCTGCTCTATATGGCAGTCAATCAATTTCTGGACGGGCGATTTGAAGGGTGGAAGCGCGCGATTGAAGGGGGCGGCGGAAGGTAATCGAACGGAGGTAAGGAGTGCGGATGACCGGAGCATCACACGACTTCCACACTCATGATGAAAAGTGACGGTTGAGGCAGGGTGCAAGCGGCTCCCTGTCGAATTAAGGAGACGACAATGAATCTAGATCGTGTGTTTGCCGTCGTGGGGTCGGCCTTGGATTCTCAGCGACAACGGCTCAATATTATTGCCGGTAATTTAGCCAATGCGGAATCCACACGTTCGCCGAATGGAGGGCCGTATATTCGGCGGGATGTGGTTTTCGAAACGACGCCCCCCGAACAACCGTTTTCGTTTGTTTTTGCCAGGGCATTCCAAGATCAAAACGAACCGGCCGGCGTGCGGATTACGGATATTATTCATGATGAACGGCCTTTGCGGGTCATTTATGATCCAGCCCACCCCGATGCGGATGAAAAAGGGTATCTCCACTTGCCGAATGTGAACCCTGTAGAAGAAATGGTCAACCTGATTTCGGCTACTCGGGCGTATGAAGCGAATATTGCGGTCATGGAAACGGGAAAAACCATGACACTTCGAGCATTGCAAATGGGAAGTAGTTAAGTCGCGAATTCTGACGAAGGAGAGTTGTCATGGACCCTATTACCTTAAAAAGTATTCAGGCGATTCCGGAGCCATTTGCCTCGAACTCCTCCAAGGCGCTGCCCTCTTCCGGTCCGGGGTTTGGCGATCTGTTCAAACACGCGGTGGAACAAGTTAATCATATGCAGCATCAGGCCGGCCGACTGGAAGATGCGGTGGCACAAGGAGAAAGCGTCAATATTCATCAAGCTGTCATCGCCGGCGAGAAGGCGGGGTTATCGTTCCGGTTGATGACGCAAGTGAGAAACAAGCTGGTAGATGCGTATGAAGAAATTATGCGGATGCAAGTCTAGGAAACCTGACGAGATGGGTGATGGATCTCCACAGTCGATCGTATGTGCAGACCGGTTTAATTAACAAACCTTGATGGTGTGTGGATCGTGCCAGAAAGCCTTCTGAAAAATTTCCAAGCCCTCACGCCGACCCAACGGATTGGGGTGGTAGTGGTATTGGCGTTGGCCTTGGCCACCATTCCGGTTCTCATGATGATGGGTAAGGAACCGACCCTGGTGGTGCTGTACTCCCATTTGGAGCCTGATGACACTCGATCCATTATTCAGGAACTTGGAAAGCTGAGTGTCAGTTATGAAGTGGGAGAAAGCGGCAATGTCATTAAAGTGCCAGCCGAACGTGTGCATGAATTGCGATTGCAGTTGGCATCTCTGGGTTTACCCGAGTCGGCGGGTGTGGGATTTGAAATTTTTGACCGCTCGGCCATGGGCGCAACCCCTTTCACGCAACAAATGAATTATCGACGGGCTCTTCAAGGCGAATTGGCTAGAACCATCAGCCAAATTTCGCAAGTCGAACGAGTCCGAGTTCATTTAGTCATCCCGGAAAAGCGATTATTCAGTTCCGAGCAGAAGAGTGCGCAAGCTGCCGTGGTGTTGACCCTGAAGCGGGGTAACCCCTTGGGAGGATCGCAAGTGCAAGGAATTGTGCACTTGGTTGCCAGCAGTGTGGAAGGACTCGAACCCGGCCAGGTGACGGTGGTCGACAACCACGGAAAAGTCTTGAGCCAGAATGCGGGCGATGACGATGCGCAAATGACGGCTTCACAAATCGAGACGCAGCGGCGGGTGGAGCATGATTTGGAACAACGGGTGCAATCGATGTTGGATCAGGTATTAGGTCAGGACAAATCAGTGGTTCGAGTGACGGCCCCGTTGGAATTTCGGCAGGTCGAAATTACGGAAGAAAGTTTCGATCCCAATAGCCAAGTGGTACGGAGTGAAAACCGAAGCCAGGAAAAAGTGCTTGAACAGGGAGGCAGTCGGAGAGTCGAGCAGGGTGTTCCCGGTGTTTCCTCAAACGTCCCGAGTGGCCAAACCTCAGGGGCTACGGGAGGGAGCGGACAGAAAGAAGCCAAGCGGAAAAATGAAACGCTGAATTATGAGTTAAATAGAAAGGTCAGCAAAATTGTGGAACCGACCGGTGCGATTAAACGGCTGAGCGTGGCCGTCCTGGTGGATGGCACGTATGAAGCAGGGGCGGATGGAAAAGCCGACAACAGCGAAGAAACCAAAAAATACACCCCACGAACTGAACAAGAAATTCAAAATCTCATCCAGATCATCAAAAAATCGGTCGGATTCAATGACGAACGTGGCGATCAAATCGAAGTGGTGAATGTCCCATTTGAAAGTACCGCCGTTCCGGCAGGGGAAGAGGGGATCACAGGGACCGTTCAATCGATCGTGGCCACATGGGGCGGATTCTTGAAGCCGGTGTTGTTCTTTGTTTTGGGCTTGCTGGTGATTTGGTTTGTCATTCGTCCGGTGGCGTTGAACCTCAGCAAGCCCATTTCTGAACCCGCTCTTCTGGCTTCTGATGGGTTGCCGGCTACGGTGGCGGAGGTCGAAGCGCAAATTCGGGAGACACCCCAGGAAATGGCCATAAAAATGGCCGCGCAAAATCCCGCCTCAGCCGCCCATGTCATTCGAGGGTGGATCAAGGATGAGCAAGAGGAAAAAGTCTAAGCCGTGAATGATACCTTGTCCGGATATGAAAAGGCGGCCATTTTATTGTTGGCCATTGGAGAAACTTCTGCAGTGGAAGTTTTAAAAGCCCTGGACCAAAAAGATATCCGGCAAATCGGCGCCTATCTTGGCGCGATGGTGAATGTCGGTCAGGACGAACATCGGATGGTCTTAAAAGAATATATGGAATTGGCCGGTGCCTCGGGTTTATCCGTGGAAGGGAAAGTGTATCTGTCGAAAATTCTCACGTCTGCGCTCGGAAAAGATAAAGCCCGCAGGATTCTTAATTCGTTAAACACCTCTGAAAATGCGGGATTTGAAACCTTAAAGTCCTTGGATGCCGCCTCGATCGCTAATTTGTTGGCCTTTGAGCATCCTCAAACCGGCGCCCTGATTCTCGCTAATTTGGAGTCGGATCAAGCCGGACAGATTTTGAGTTTGTTGCCGCCGTATAAACGGGACGCGATTGTCTATCGTTTGGCAACGACCGAAGAGGTGTCTCCCAATATGGTGGAAGAATTGAATTGGGTGTTACAGGAAGAGTTGCGACTCGGTTCTTCCCGAAACGCCATTCCGGTGGGTGGCACCGGATTGGTCGCCGAAATTCTCAACACGGTCAAACGGAATATTGAAGGCGAAATCATGACCGAGTTGGAAGGCAAAAACCCTGAGTTGGCCGAAGAGATTCGAGGAAAAATGTTCACCTTTGAAGACTTGGAAAATGTGGACGACCGGGGTATGCAGGAATTGTTGCGCGAAGTGGCCAAGGAAGAGTTGCTGTTGGCCTTGAAACCGGTAGAAGGTCCGTTGCGTGACAAGTTCTTCAAGAATATGTCCAGCCGTGCCGCTGAATCGCTCAAGGAAGACATGGAAACGCGCGGACCGGTGAAACTCAGCGACGTCGAATCCGCCCAGCAGAATATTCTGAAGACCGTTCAACGATTGGCCGGCGAGGGGCGTGTGGCTATAGGAGGCAAGGGTGAAGAACAAATGGTCTAGGGTCCTCACTCCTGCATTACAGGGTGAGTCGGTCAAACTCTTCCAAATGCATGAGTTAAAAAGCGACAAAGAGAAGGCAGAGGAACTTCCGCCTCACGATTGCTCCGAACTGCAGCGCCAGGCCTATGAACAGGGACGGGAGTTCGGTCAAGCCGAGGGGAGGGCTGCCTGTCAGGCCAAGGTTCAGGAAGAGATCGCCCATCTTCTGACACTGGTCAATCATCTTGGTCAGGTTCGTTTGGGAGGGCTGGAGGAACGCAGGCGGGATATCATGGAAATTGCACTGGCCATAGCGAAAAAAATCCTCATCAAAGAACTTGAGATCGATAAAGAGGTGATCGTGCGACAGGTGCAACAGGTACTGCAGCTCGTATCCAAGCGTGCATTGGTCACGATTCGCGTCAATCCACAAGACGCGCAATTGTTGAAGCCGGCACAGGAGCGGTTGCAGGTGGAATTTGATGATCCGTCGAATGTGATGATCGAGAGTCAAGATGACATTGAACGGGGGAGTTGCATCGTTGAACAGGCGGGTTTGTTGTTCGATGCACAAATTTCCCGACAATTGGAAACTATTTCAGAGGAATTTGGCCTTCAAGAGCTAGGCACCGTTCATCATGAGTCTGGCGACATTACTCCATCAGCTTGATTCCATTCCTACTGTGACGGTGACCGGTCGGGTCATCAAGGCTGTGGGGCTCACTTTGGAAAGCACCGGGACGGGTGTTTCCGTCGGCCAGCGGTGTCACATCCTCTCTCATCGCGGAAAAAGGATTTGTGAAGGAGAGGTGGTGGGTTTTCGGGAGCACCGCGTGCTGGTGATGCCTTTTGCCCAGGTTCGAGGAATTCAGGCCGGAGACTCGATTCGCTTTCATCCCGTTTCCCCGCATCTTCCTGTGGGGCCTGCCATGTTAGGTCGGGTGCTTGATGGTCTTGGGCAGCCCTTGGACGGTCTCGCCCCGCTTATATGCACCCATCGATACCCGCTTTATGCCCAGGCCCCATCTCCTATGAGTCGAAATCGCATTGCCGATCCGCTGGATTTAGGTGTGCGGGCGTTGAATGCCATGCTGACGTGCGGGGTGGGACAAAAGGTGGGGATTTTCTCCGGGAGCGGAGTGGGGAAAAGCGTCCTCCTAGGCATGATCGCCCGTCGGACGACTGCCGATGTCAATGTGATTGCCTTGGTTGGTGAACGAGGGCGTGAGGTCAAGGAATTTATTGAGCGGGAGTTAGGCCCGGAGGGACTCAGGCGATCGGTTGTGATTGCGGCCACGTCGGATCAATCTCCACTGGTGCGGGTGCGAGCAGTCTTCGTGGCGACGGCGATCGCGGAATATTTTCGGGATCAAGGGAATCGGGTGTTGTTGTTTGTGGACTCCCTGACTCGTTTGGCCCATGCCCAGCGTGAAGTGGGATTGGCCGCAGGGGAACCCCCCACCAGCAAAGGGTACCCCCCTTCAGTGTTTACGGTGTTTCCACAGGTTTTGGAACGCGTGGGTCCGATGCCGGCCGGGTCCATCACCGGCCTGTATACCGTGTTGGTGGATGGGGATGACTTGAATGATCCCATTGCCGATACCATCCGATCGATTCTGGATGGCCATATCGTTCTGACCAGAGCGCTTGCTATGGAGGGACACTTCCCGGCCGTGGACGTTCTTCAAAGTGTGAGCCGGGTCATGTCGGACATTGTTCCGGACGCCCACTTACATGCCAGCCGGTTTCTGGCCCAGCTCATGAATGAGTATCGTCAGGCCAAGGACTTGATCGATTTGGGGGCCTATCAAACTGGAAGCAATAGACGGTTGGATGTGGCCATCGAGTTGAAGGGGGTGATTAATCAATTTTTACGCCAAGACAGAAACGAGCAGACCACGCTTGAAGAGAGTGTGTCCGGCTTGACGGTCTTGGTGGAACAAGCCAAATCACGTTTGGCAAAAAAGGTAGGAACGGCATGAATTGGACCACACTCTTGAAGTTTCGGAAGCAAGTGGAAGACATGGCGCGAGAAGCAGTGGTGTTGACCGAATGGGAAAAGAGCCAGGGCCGGGCAAAAGTCGATCAGCTGCATCGCGAGATGGACATGATTGTTGGAGATCTTGCTACGTTACTGCATGAAGGCACCGATAGTTTATTCACCAGGGAACGATATCGTTGGATGGATGTCTTACAGAAGCAATTGGAGGAACAAGGACAGAAAATTCAAGCCTTGGATGAGAAATTGGTCGGGTTACGAGACAAACTGAAAAAATCCTATCAGGCCAGACGGGTCGTGGAGCTGGTGATTGCGAAAAAAGAACGGGAAGTATTTGAATCCTTAGCTAGGCAGGAGCAGCAGTTACATGATGAGATAACCGCTCATGCCTATTCAATGAGGAAACATGAAAAAATCGCCTAGTAGAACAATTCTGCCCAGTTGGAAAATCATCCCGTGGTGGATGGTGGTGATTCTCCTTTGGGGAAGTGCGGTCTGGTCGGTACAGGATACCAATCACGAGTCTGATGCCGATCTGTCGGCAAATCAAGCGATTGAGGACACGCTGACGGATGAGACTCCAACCGAGGAACACTCGCTGCTGGAACAATTACAGGCTCGATTGAAAGCGGTGGAGGAGCGGGAACGGGAGTTGCAAATTCGTGAAGATCGCGTGGCGGCATTGCAGCGGGATGTGGAAGCCCTTGCAGCCAGACAGGTCAAGGAAGCGCAACGGTTGGGCACTCAAGCTTCGGCTTTGAAGGAAGCGCAACGGGAATTTTTGTCTCAAGATCCCGCCTTGGACCATCTCATCAAGATCTATGAATCCATGGATCCTGAAGAAGCGGCGTTGCGGATTGAACAAATGAAAGAAAATTTGGCATTGGATCTTTTGGCATCCATAAAAGGCAAAAAAGCTGCGGCATTGTTGGCGGGTGTTTCTCCTCCCAAAGCGGCGCGCTTGTCGGAAGGTCTTCGTCGACACCGAGAGAGCAAATTGCAAGAACGTGCGGATACCAAGCCGAAAAAATAACCTATGACCGGAACGGTTTTCTCATTGTTTACTCTCCCGGCCTCAGGCGCACCATTGAGCGAGGCTTCCACGGGGTCTGTCGTTCCAGAGGGCATCCCTACAGAAGAAACTTCGTTTTTCGATCTCTTGCAACGGCATACCTCAACAGTTTCCGCTGGAGAAGATTTAAGGGATGTTCTCCGGCTCCTTCAAAGCAAACCCTATTTTGACACACAAGCCCTGCCTCTTTCACAGGAGTCAGCCGCCATTTTGGATCCAGAAAAGTCCTTGACGGGACGTCATCATGTTATTGACAGCATGATATTATCGGATCCGCGTTTTTTGCTTCCGGTGGAAGCGGATGAAAATCAGTTTGTTTTTCAAAATGGGGAATTGACTCAGACTGGCGTTGACCGTGGTGGTGACGACGAACTTCAACACGAAGTTGAAGGACAGAGTGTTATGGAAGATTCCCAAGCCGTATGGTCATTCGAAAAGAGTACGCAGTCGGGGATGGCTCTTGCTCATCTTTCTGTGGATGATCGAAGACAATCATACGGTGTTGGGATGAACGGGTTTGGACAAACCGCAAACCGAGACCTGGAGCTGCCGGCCTCCCCTGTTAACGAATATAGGAACATGAATGCACCGCTCGTGCCTTCCGCTCAAGGACAACTTCCGGTGAAGGGACCAGAAATTCAGGAACTACAGAGCTTGAAAGAGCCGGTCGCTGTGCCTTCTCCGGAAGGGACGAAAGGTCGGGAAAGAATTCCATCGACGGATTTCGGCATCAATGAATTCGTGGAGAACGATGGATATGGATCGCCGCGACGCTTCATCATTAATTTCGATCAGCCGACATTCCCGGATCCGCAAAAGACTCATTCTCTACTTCCAAGAACTATGGCGAGCGTGGAACCTCCGGTTCAACCGCCTGCGCCTCCGATTCCGATAGCCGTTCAATCACAGTCCGTCTCGGGAGGATCTGCGTTTCGGCCGGAGGGTATCGGCGCAGTCCTAGGAGGAACGGGGTCTCCGGCAACTGAGTCACTGTCGGATACGAGTGGAAGCAAACCGGAGCTACCCAAGATACCAAATGTAGGGGACTCGTACGGAACCAACAGCGATGCTAACGAGGAAACCGGAGGGCAGAGCGGGCTGGGCGGATTTTCGCATTCCCCAGGCCATCAATCTTCGTATTCACAATCCGGTCAACTGACGGGAAGCCTTCGCGTTCCCGAAGCGGCGGCACCCGAGTTACCGCTTCAACCCATTCAACGATTGCAGTTGGATGTGCAAATTTCTGAAACGCAGCGAGTCCAAATCGATGTGGGGGTCCAGCATCGACAGGTCTATGCCGGTTTGGTAATGGATCACATGGCCTTAAGAAATCTGGCCCTACAATTCCTTCCGCAGTTAGAAGAGCAATTCACGAATATCAATATGGAATTGAGTGAGTTTTCCGCCGAAACCCCGGAGGAAAAAGGGTCGGAGACCGACTCGACCTTTCAGGGCAGAACATCCTCTTCTGAAACACAGGGATGGAGAGGAGAGGGAAGGACGGTTCAGCGAGGGTCGCTCCCTCGGCAGATCCCCTCGGCGGAAGCCGGCTTGCATTTTGTAGCCTAGTGGATGGTGTCCGATGATCGATTACCTCGTCATGTTGTAGAAGGATTCAGCACAATGGATACGATCAACTCCGTTCAGCAATCTTCAACCGTAACCAGCCAATCCAATGTCCAAGCGGCCGTCAACGATTTGGGGTCGGATGTGTTTCTAAAGCTATTAGTCACTCAGCTGCAAAGCCAGGATCCCACGAATCCGGTCCAAAACGAGGATTTCGTCGCGCAACTTGCCCAATTTACGACGTTGGAACAGGCTACAAACACGAATGAATTGCTGAATACGTTGATCGGGCAAAATACGCAGCGGACACAGTTTGATCTCGTCAATCTTCTGGGCCATGAAGTGGTCACCAATGGCAATACCCTCAATCTGGAACCCGACGGAGAGGTGACCATCAGTTATGCCCTCAGTGGGAATGCCCAGCAGGTCAATATTGAAATCCTGGGACCGAATGAACAAATTCTTCGAATCCTGAATCCGGGAAATGCTCAAGCCACCGGGGGACATCAAATTTTATGGGATGGGAAAGATGAGAATGGAGATTCCTTGCCTGCAGGAGTCTACGAATTTCGGGTCAAGGCGGAAGATGCCAGTCAAAAGCCGGTTCCCGCATTGACGTTTGCTCGCGAAACGGTCAGCAATATTGTTCCAGGGACGGACAAGCCAGTGGTGGTGCAAAGCGGAAAGACCTATACCACCGAGGACATTATTTCTATTCATTAAACGATGGCAGTCATCGAACAGCCGTCCCCCGTGAGGACGTAGTTACGGAAGGAGTATCGATCTATGGGTATTACGTCAGCATTCTTTGCGGCAACGAGCGGAATCAATTCCACCAGTCGGGCGTTGAACGAAATCGGCAACAACATTGCGAACTCTCAAACCGTCGGCTACAAATCCCGGTCTGTGTCCTTTGGCGATTTGTTCGGAGCCACTATCGGTGGTGGAGGAACGACAAACTCCTTGGTAGAAGGCCGAGGTGTTCGCGTTTTAGGAATCGATCCCAGTTTTACCCAAGGTTCCCTGCAAACGACTTCCAATGCGTTGGATCTGGCCATCGATGGGAATGGGTTTTTTCAAGTCAATGATCCGAGTGGTAATACGTTTTACACGCGCGCCGGACAGTTTAATGTGAATTCCAACGGCAACCTCGTGAATCCGGCCGGTCTGACCCTGCAAGGGTTTCAGGCCGATGCCAACGGCAATATTCTGGGTACGGTGGGTGATCTGGTCTTGACCACTACACAACAAACGGGTGTCGCGAGCAGTGTGGTGAATATGAGCGGCAATCTTGATGCGTCGGAAAGTACCGTGACCTTCACCACGGCCCAGTTGTTAGCCGATCCCTCCAATACTGCGATTTCTCAATTCAGTACGGGTATTCGGGTGTTTGATTCATTGGGAGTTGGGCACGATTTAACGGTGTATTTTTCGAAAACCGCCGCTAATACCTGGACATATAGTGTCTTGGCCAATTCGTCCGAGGTGACCGTGACTGCGGGAAATTCCAATTCGACAACGGGGCAGGCGTTAGTGGCACAAGGGACGTTGGGTTTTACGTCCGGAGGGTTGTTGAACACCGAGGGAACCACCACGTATTTCAATACGGGTGGCACCGGCGTGGATTTTAGTAATGGATCGACCGCGGCTCAGGCCATCGCCTTTAATTTCGGCACAAGTATTACGACGGATTCCGGCCCCGGAACCGACGGCATGTTACAGCAAGGAGCCAATTCGGTGATCTTGACTCTTGATCAGGATGGATTTGCGAATGGAACGCTCACTGGAACCTCCATCGGAGAAGATGGAACCCTGACAGGTCGATTCAGCAATGGCACGACAAGGGATTTGGGCCAGGTGGCGTTAACTCGTTTTGTGAATCCTGATGGCCTCCAGCCGGTGGGCCGAAATTTATTTATTCAATCGGCCGATTCGGGTACGCCTTTGGTGGGGGCTCCCAACAGTGGATCGTTTGGGAAAATATTCGCGAATACTTTGGAAGCGTCGAATGTCGATCTCGGTGATGAGTTGGTGAATATGATCACGATGCAGAGAAGCTTTCAGGCCAACTCACGGATTATTACCACGACGAATACGTTATTGGGCGAACTGGTGAATCTGGCGCAGTAGTTCGTCCTTCAGTGATGCATGCGGCCCCCAGTCAGACTGTCCTGACTGGGGGCTTTTTTTTGTTTTCGTCCGATCGACGAGGCAGGGGTTTTCATGGCCAATCCCGGCAGGATGGCCTGAATCTTTGATGAAGATTCGACAGTGAAAAGGGATAGGAAATGAATCCATCCACTCCTTCTTGAATGGCTGCCACTCGGTTGAGGGAAGAGTCGTTTGGGATTATCAGAAAAACTTTTGCCGACCAGGAATCCATTCCTGAGTTTTTCAATCGGGTGATCCACTGCATGATTCCCGGCCTCCATTGTTCACATCCTACGAAATAGAGCGTGCTGTTTTCCCGCTGGATGACGGTGTACAGGGAATCCCAAGAATCCAAAATCTGTATATGACCAATCCCGAGTTGGTTGAGAAATCCGGAAAGGGCGGATTGAGAAGCAGAGTCGGTGCCAATAATCGTCGCGGTTGGGCTAGGAAAGGAAAATGGTACAGACATGCACGGGGTATGAATTGGATGAGTGGCCGGCTGATATCTCCGTTTTACATGATCCTTTCGGATTTGTCTGTCATGGACTAAAGGGAAGAGGGAGAAACCAACCTACCTGACGATCATATTCATGGTTGATGTCGAACAGCTGTGACCGTCAGAGATACCCCGGAACTGCCAGGAAAATGACAGAAGGTCCGTGGTCGGACGTCGGAGGATGCAATGCTTCCAAACTTCATATGGCTGATAATACACAAGAAAAACCGTTTCTCGTCGGACCGATTTTGGAATATACGTAGAAACCATATATGGCATGAAGGTTGCTGACTTCTGAGCCAAAGGAGTCTGGACATGAACGTATGACGAAGGGGGAGGATAGGGCATGGCCGAAGAAAAAGCGGAAGAATCTTCACCAGCAAAAGGTGGGTCAGGGAAAAAAATGATGATCTTGGGGTTGGCAGGTCTTCTCCTCTTAGGTGGGGGCGGCGGAGCGGCTTGGTTTTTCATGGGCGGAAGCCATGAAGAAGAAAGACAAGCTGAAGGCCATGATGAACACGCTACCGCGAATGATCATTCCGCACAACCCGGACCGGTGATGGAATTGGAACCTTTCTTGTTGAATTTGGCCGATCGGGACGAACTGCGGTTTTTAAAAGTCAGTATTAAACTGGAATTGGATCGTCCCGAGGAAACAACCGATTATCAGGCCAAAGTTCCGGCTATTCGTGATTCGCTACTGGTGTTATTAAGCAGTAAAGAGTCCCAATTGTTACGCACGGTGAATGGAAAACGGCGAATTCGGGAAGAGATCATGGCCCGGGTCAATACGGTGATGAGCAAAGGGAAAGTCGCCAATGTGTATTTCACGGATTTCATTATTCAGTAATCCGCTCGGAATCGGAAAAGGGTTATGATGGAAATCCCAGCAGAGTTGCTGTGTGCCTTACTCCTCACGATGTCGTCTTAGAAAATCCACATGGATAAAATTCTGAGTCAAGACGAAGTTGATGCGCTTCTTCGTGGCGTATCCGATGGCGAAGTCGAAACCGAGGCTCCTCCTGTTGAAGTGCAACCGGAGACGGACGGACCCGTTGCGTATGACCTGGGAAATCAGGAATGGGTAGTCCGTGGTCGGATGCCGACCCTGGATGTCATCCATCAACAATTTGCACGGCTTTTTCGAATTTCCCTGAGCGAGATTCTTCGTAAGAGCGCCGAAGTGACTGTGACCAATCAGTGCGTTCAGAAGTTCGGCGAGTTCACCAAACGGATGCCCGTACCCGCATATCTGCAAATCATCTCCATGGAGCCTCTGAGAGGCTTAGCTATGATTGCGACCGATGCCGCGACGGTTTACATGTTGGTGGATCATTTTTTCGGCGGCGCCGGGCAAACCCATGTCAAACCCGAGGGGCAAGATTTCACGTTGATTGAACAACGGGTCATGAAAAAAGTCATGCAAATCGGAGTGAAAAATCTGGAGAAAGCCTGGGAGCCCGTACAACAACTGACCATTCATCCCGTCCGGGCAGAAATGAACCCGCAATTGGCTTCGATTGTGTTGCCATCGGACATTGTGATTGTCGTGACCTTGGGTGTGGAATTGGGCAATTCCGTGGGGGATATTCATCTCTGTTTGCCGTATGCCATGTTGGAACCGCTTAGGGAAAAACTTCAGGTGAGTTTCCAAGCGGATTTTTACGAAGTGGATCATGGATGGATCAAGCGGTTTTCCGCCAGATTGCGGGAGGCGACAGTCGGGTTATCCGTAACGTTGGGAGAAACTCGCATCTCGGTAGAGGAATTACTCGGATTTACCACGGGAGACGTGATCATGCTGGATCAGTCTACGACGCAGCCCCTCCTGGGGTTGGTGGAAGGCATGCCAAAATTTCTGGGATTTCCAGGAGTATCCAAAGGCTCCCAATCATTTCAGATCCAAAAGATCATCTTTCCGAAAGAATGATCGTCCATCGTCAGCAAGGATTGGACATCGTGGTCATCGCAAGAGGGAGAGAAACGTATGAGTGATGAAGAGTCGGTAGATCTGGACTCGTTTGATGCAGAAAAAGAGATGATGGAGGCTCTTGCCCAAGAAGCCGGGAGTAAGGTCCAAGAAACCGGGAGCAAGTCGGTGCCGGCAAAACTCTCTGACCCCAGTCTCGAGCGGATTCTGGATATTCCCCTGTTGTTATCTGCGCAGTTGGGCAATACCCGGATGTTGATCAAAGATCTGCTCCAGCTGGGACCGGGTTCGATTGTGGAACTGGATAAATTGGCGGGGGAGCCTCTGGAAATTTTGGTGAACGACAAATTGGTGGCCCGAGGAGAAGTCGTGATGGTGAATGAAAAATTCGGGGTCCGCTTAACCGACGTCGTCAGTCCCACGGAACGAGTGAGCAAACTCGGCGGGTAAGACGGATTATGCCGTCCTGTCGATGAAAGGAACGGATGGATTTCGGTCATGAGGTCATAAAAATGACCGGGGCATTAGCCTTGGTGGTCCTACTGCTTCTGGGCATTCTGGTCTGGGCTCGAAAGACGTTTGGGGAAACCGGTTCCGCTTCGGGAGAATCGGTGATGAGAGTGATGGGAGGACTCCGGTTGGGGGCAGGAAAACAAATCGTGTTGGTGGAAGTGGCGGGAGAAGTGTTGGTATTGGGAACGACCAACCGCGAAATGACGTTGCTGACGCGAATTAAGGACGAACAACGAATCGCGAGCCTACGGACCGTGACCCATCCCGTGCTCAATACTCTGGATTCATGGATTGCGACCTGGAAATCGGGAATCCGAATGTCTCGGGCCAACCCCACGTCCTCACAGATCGTCAAAGAACGGGTACTTCATTGATCAGGAACAGCATGCACCCCTGTGAAGGATTAATCCCTCGGAAAATGCGACTCACGATTGTGTTGGTGGGTCTGTTTGAGCATGGGTGGGCCGTAGGCGCAGCCTGGGGCCAGGCGACGAAGGATCCCACGATCAGTTTGCAAGTGTCCGGCCTGGACGCCACTGAACCCTGGACCTTTGGCATTCGCATTCTGTTCCTGCTCACGGTATTAACCGTGGCTCCGGCCTTACTCATGCTGGTGACCTCTTTCACGCGGGTAGTCATTGTGCTGGGTCTTCTCCGACAAGCATTGGGGACCATGCATGCCCCTCCTAATCAGGTCATGATCGCGTTGGCGTTGTTTCTGACGATATTTATCATGATGCCTGTGTGGGAAAAAATTCGCGGAGAAGCGCTAAATCCTTACTTGGAGCATCAAATCACGCAGCAGGTGGCCATGGATCGCGCAATTGAACCTATTCGACAGTTCATGATGAAACAGGTTCGGGAAAAGGACTTGGCTCTGTTTATGGAGATGGCCAATAGGCCCACGCCACAAACCCAGTCCGATGTGCCCTTGCATGTGTTGGTGCCGGCCTTTGTGATCAGTGAGTTGCGAACGGCATTTCAAATCGGCTTTCTCATTTATATTCCGTTTCTGGTGATCGATATGATTGTCGCCAGTATTCTCATGTCCATGGGCATGATGCTCTTGCCGCCGGTCATGATTTCTTTGCCGTTTAAATTGGTCTTGTTTGTCCTGGCTGACGGATGGTTTTTGATCGTTGGATCCTTGATGAACAGTTTTCAATGACCGTGTCCAGGGGTGGTAAAAAGGAAGTAGGTGACGGATGACACCAGAAGCAGTTATTGGCATTGGACAGGAGGCGATCAAAACGATTTTGTTGGTGGCCGGGCCCATGCTGGGCTTCAGTTTGATTGTAGGACTCATGGTCAGTGCCTTTCAGGCGATGACACAAATCAACGAAGCGACACTGACATTTTTGCCGAAGATCGTCACCATGTTTCTGGTTTTGCTCGTTGCCTTCCCATGGATGTTGCAAATTTTGTTGGGTTTTATGACCTATATCTGGGGTGATTTCAATCACTATATCCGGTAGACATTGAAAAAGGGAACGGTCTGATGGACAACAAACCGAATCCTGACTTTCGTCAACTCTCCAACGGGAAGCCGTACCGATAAAGGATACCGATTCGTTGCTGCAATGGGAGTTTGCCTTCCAACAGATCTGGCAATATCTCGTGGTTCTCGTCAGAACCGCGGCCATTCTTTCCACCCTCCCGTTGCTGGGAGGACGATCGGTTCCCAACCGCATCAAAATTGGATTTGCCACCGCCATCGCGTTGGTGGTGACCCCGGTCGTGACATTCTCGCTCCCTAAAAATTGGCTGGAGCCCAGCCACCTGCTTATCGCGATTTCCACCGAAATCCTTATCGGTCTTGTGCTGGGCATGGCGACGCGCTTACTCATGACTGCGGTTGAATTGGCGGGAAACGTCATGGGATTTCAGGTGGGATTTGCCGTGGCCGGGGTGCTGGATCCCGTGACCCAAGTGGAAACGCCCGTGTTTGGTCAATTACTCATGATGTTAACCACCTTGGTGTATTTCGCGGTGGATGGCCATCATTTGGTGTTGTTGGCATTAGGGAGCAGTTTTCAGATGATTCCTCCCTTTGGATCTCATCTCAGCGCACCGTTGCTGACCAGTGTGACCGAGGCATTTCAGCAATCCTTTGAAACGGGATTGAAACTGGCGTTTCCGGTCATGGCGGCCACGTTTCTCATCCATGTCGGTTTAGGGCTATTAGGACGATTTATCCCACAGATGAATGTGCTCATGACCAGTTTTCCGATCACTATTGCGGTGGGCCTGTTAGTGCTGGGCTTAGGATTGCCATTCGTCACCTTTGTATTTCAGAACTCGATTCTGGCTCTTGAGTCAATGTTATGGAATTTCGTGCAGGTATTAGGGCATGGCTGAAAATAAGGACGGGGCGGAAAAAACAGAGCAACCCAGTGGAAGGCGACTGGAAGAGGCCAGGAAAAAGGGACAAGTTCCCACCACGAGAGAACTCCCCCCATTGGTGGTGATGCTCGGCGGAGTCGGATTGATTTCCCTGTGGGCGCCTGCGGCGTTGTTGCAATTAAACCAACACCAACGAAATTGGTTTGAACAGGCCGGAACCTTCCAATTGACCCCATCCACCGCCTATGTCCTGGTAATGCAAATTACACAGGACATTTTCGTGCCGCTGTTGCCGTTTGGATTGCTCGTGGCGCTCTTGGGTGTCGGATCCCTGCTCATTCAAACTGGGCCTTTGTGGGTTGAACAGGCGCTGCAGCCCAAACCCGAAAAACTCCATCCCAAAAATGGATTGAAACGAATTTTTTCCCTTAAAGGTGTGGTGGATCTGTTGAAGTCTCTTCTGAAATTAGGGGGGATCGGAGGCATTATTTTTCTGATTTTCTCGCGGGAGATGCCCACAATTCTCCAGTTCCCGCTTATGAATCTCGTGGAGGCCTTTGCGGGTGTGTGGGAGCTGGTGTGGGAAATCGTGTTGTCTGTCGCCGGAGCGTTATTGCTGTTGGCGATCCTGGACTTTCTGTATCAACGGTGGCAGATGACGGAAGATATGAAAATGACCAAACAGGAAGTAAAAGACGAGTCCAAAGATGTCGAAGGCGATCCGCAGATTCGATCCAGGCGGCTAAGCCTGCAGCGGGAACGTTCCCGCCAACGTATGTTGCAAGCCGTGCCCAAAGCCGATGTGGTGATTACGAACCCTACACACGTGGCGGTCGCCCTTCGGTATGAAACCGGAAAGATGGATGCACCGATCATGGTGGCGAAAGGAGCAGGGTTTGTCGCGGAAAAAATTAAACAGATTGCCAGACATGCCGGTGTGCCGATTGTGGAGAATCGAAGCTTGGCGCGTGGATTGTTTAAAGCAGTCAAAGTCGGGCAGCAGGTTCCCCATTCGCTGTATCAAGCCGCTGCCGAGGTGCTGGCCTATGTGTATCGTTTGAAACGGATGAATGAGAGGGCCGGGTAACCCTTCGCCTTGTCTTATCCTTTCGTTGTCGGGAATGGGTTGAGGCGAAAGGGGAGTACTGATTTAGAGCCAAGGCACGAGGATGGTCGCCGGAAAGCAGACGTA
>JALDRK010000003.1 GCA_031315915.1 Nitrospirales bacterium | reverse complement strand
GTTAGACATAGGGTCGGGATTATATCATAAAAAACGAACCAAGCAGATGGATCAAAATGTCCTTTTTCATTGACCCTTGCCAGAGGGGTCCGATACAATTCTTCAGGTCAGGAGGATGAGACTGAAAGTGGTTTTCCACCCTCCCTCCAGCTTGGCATCTCATCAATTATCTTCCTTAATAGTAAGGGGCCTTTCATGAAGAAACTTCATACTGCATCGTGCCTGACATTACTGTTCATGTTTTGGGGTACTCTGTTCCTTTCCACCTCAGTCTGGGGAGCCAAATACGAGTTGACCCGAAACAGCGTGGAAAACCCAGAAGATGTAAACGCCGCTGAAGTTTCGCTCTTTCGCGTAAAATTAGGAGATCCAGAGGCCACCGCTGTTGAGTCCCTCGTCGAGGAAAAAATTTCAGGGGTTCGCGCCGAGCAGGAGGGGACGTTCATTTTGCTGTGGGATAAAGAAAACCCTACCGGTGCCATGGCTGGGGTACGAATCACCGACGGTAAAGTCGATCTCATTTTTATCAACAATCGATTTGCCCATAAAGTTCGGGGGATATTCCGCCATATTTTGACCGCAAAAAGCTTGAAAGAAATCCGTGATCTCTTAGGCCCCGAAGACTTTCCCAATGAAACCTTGATGGGCGCTAAGTTGTTGTATGAGAAAAAAGGGTTCTTGGTAAACTTTCTTGATCGACAGGTGAATGTAGAATTCTGTTTGGGATGCCCGGATTTATATTCACAATTTTAAGGATATGGCAATGACTCTCCAACCCTGGCGGAGAGTCAAGAGCAGAGTTTCTTGTTTCGATTTCTCGAAGAGGCCATACTTTAATCTTTCCCTATCCACCCCTCCCATCCACTCATGGATGAACGTGTTCTCAGCAATCAACTTCTTGATGAAGAACAATCTTTAGAAGGCAACCTCCGTCCTCAACGGTTGGCCGATTATATCGGTCAGGAGTCCATGAAGAAATCTCTTCGTGTCTGCATGGACGCGGCCACTCGACGGGGAGAGGCTTTGGATCACGCCATTTTTTATGGTCCGCCAGGTCTCGGGAAAACAACCATTGCCCATATCATTGCGAAAGAAATGGGCGGGACCATTCGATCCACTTCAGGATTAGTTCTGACCCATGCAGGAGATTTGGCCGCGATTCTAGCCAACCTGCAGCCCCAAGACGTGCTATTTATTGATGAAATTCATCGACTTCCTCCATCAGCGGAAGAAGTGTTGTACCCTGCTATGGAGGACTATCAAATTGACTTAGTCATCGGCCAAGGGCCATCCTTGCGCACCATGAAACTGGATCTTCCTCCTTTTACCCTTATCGGTGCCACTACGCGAGCCGGAGCCCTGACTTCACCTTTACGGGAACGATTTGGGTTAGTCTATCGTTTGGATTTTTATCTACCCGAGGAGCTCCAAGTGATCATTTCTCGGTCAGCCCGTCTTCTTGGCATTCGCATTGACGAGGATGCTGCCGCAGAAGTTGGGAGGCGTGCACGCGGAACACCTCGGATTGCCAACCGACTCATCAAACGGGTTCGGGATTTTGCGGAAGTGAAGGCACAGGGGCACGTCACCCATGCAGTGGCCCAAGAGGCCTTGCAATGGCTGGGCGTCGACCAAGCCGGATTTGATGAGATGGACCGAAAGATTTTGCTGACCATTATCGAGAAATTCAAAGGTGGACCCGTTGGCGTGGAAGCTCTAGCCGCCGCAGTCCATGAAGAAAAAACCACCCTGGAAGACGTCTACGAGCCCTTCCTCCTTCAAACAGGATACTTAGATCGAACGGCACGGGGCCGCCAAATAACCGCAAAAGCCCTCCAACACTTTCAAATTTCCTCTCCGCTCTTTCCTCAGGAGCAGTAATCCGCCGATTTTTCCTTCTCCTTCGCCCCTCAATCGAGGTATTGCCCCAAGGGAGCCTACTTTGTGTATAACAGAGAAAACTCGGCACAAGTTCTCTGAGTATCCCTATGAAGCGCCAATCTCTTCGACCACTTTTTAGATTTTTTGTTTTCTCTATCCTCACCTCATTGGCAGGCATCCTTGGACTAGGTTCTTGGAGTTTGGCGCATGAGTCCTCATTTTCGGTGATTGATTCCTGGGTGGAGGATGGGTTCGAATTTCACGTGGGACTTGAGGCTCCACCCTCCAATGCGATGTGCTCACTCCATGGGGATGGCCTCATCGAATTTGAAGTAGCTTATTATACCCCGGCGAGTAGTGAACTAGAGTCCGTGTTTGGGGTGGCAATTTGGTTTATGGCCTCAGACCCTGAGGAAACTGTCCAAACCTATGGCGAAGTGCTTGGTCCACAAGGCCTATGCACTAAGGCGTCTCCCTGCCGAATTAGGTATGTCCGGATTGTCAAAACTTGGTGTCCCCCTAAGGAAGGGCCCATGTATCCACCTGGCTGGTTTTAAATGCACCCCAATCCTATTATTATACGTCGTTCCATTACAAAATTAAGTATAATTAGCTAGCAGTATAATATTACCACTGTATCTCATTCATCCGGGAGACAATATGAGTTCCAAATCGCGTAACCCAGCCGTCGCACGTTTCACATAGGTCTGATATGCGGAATCCTTATACGTTTCAATAAGACGCGTGTACGTTCCGCGTGCACGCTCATACTCCCGAACTTTCGTAAAATACTGTGCCAGGGCCAGCCAATTTTCTGCAGCTGTTTCTTTGGCCGTTTTGATGATTTTCCATTCTTGAGTTCGCTCTCCCTGACTCATTTGTCCAACACGTCGAAGGAGATATTCCTCCGATTCCATTGCTAGCTGCTCGATACGCTGGTTGGCAAAGATCGCTTGATCCGCTTGACGAGATTCCAAATGTCCGTAAAAAGATGACACCTGTTCTTTGATCACTTCGGCTCGTTGTTCATACCGATTTCCGTTACAAGCCGACATATGGAGCAGCAGGACTCCACAAAAAAAATAAACACCCCCTTTTCCCCTCATCATGCTGATTCTCCTTTTTGACACGGACTCCCTTTTGGAACCCTTATTTCTCTCAAGGATCCATAGAGGAGGCAAAGTCTGGATTAAGGAACTCGCAACCCGGCCAGACGTGAACAGGCTTCAGCCAAATCTTTTTCCGTTTTTGCGTAACTGAACCGGATATACTGGCTCCCTCGATCTCCCTGGAAAAATGCCTCTCCGGGAACCCCCGCCACACCGGTTTTTTCCAAAATCCACATGGCACGGGCCTTTCCAGTCTCACCAGGAATACGCGATACATCGGCTAGCACGTAATAGGCCCCTTGCGGAATAGTCGGATTTAACCCCACCCGCTCCAAGATCTCACAAAATCGATCACGTTTGTCCTGAAATGTCTGTCTCAATTTCTGGTAAAAAGAAGATCCCAATTCTTGGATCCCCACTGCCACCCCATATTGAAGCGGTGCAGGAGCACAGACATAGAGTAAATCATTCATAGCCCCGATCAATTCGGCGTAAGAAGCAGGAGCCACAGCATGGCCTATCCGCCAACCGGTTATACTAAAGGTCTTGGAATAACCGGAAATTGTGATCGTCCGATCAGCCATTCCCGGGAAAGAGCCCAAACTGATATGTTCACGCTGGTCATAAAGAAAATACTCATATATTTCGTCGGTGAATACCAGCAAATCGTGTTGTTGGGCCAAAGCCCCAATGTCTTCTAATTCCTGTTTAGTAAAGACTTTACCTGATGGGTTCGCGGGAGTATTGATGACAATCGCTCTGGTTCGATCGTTCAAGGCTTCCACCACATCATCCATACGTAAATCCCATCTTGGATCGTTTAAAGAAATAACGCGCGGGACAGCCTGGACGGCTTCAAGGGTACTGATGTGATATCCATAAAAGGGTTCAAACACAATGACTTCATCGCCCGGATTTAATAAGGCCATGCAGGCACATTGAAACGCGCCGGTGGCTCCACAACTCACAGTGATCTCCGTTTCGGGATCGGCCTTGATCGCATTATACGAAGCCAATTTGTTGGCCAAAGCCTGCCGCAAACTTGCCAGACCATCAAACCTCGTATAGGTATTGATCCCCTTGTCCACGGCTTCTTTCACACTGCGGATTACGGCAGTCGGCACTCCCGTATCACACACTCCCTGCGCCAGATTGATCCCCTTCACGCGTGTGCAAGCCGTGGTCATAGCCCTGATTTCCGATTGCACCAAGCCCGTTAATCGTTGATTGCCAAATCGTGTCATTGAACTATTCCTTAGCTATTTCTTTGTGTGAAATCCGCTTGCTCCCTAAAGTACCCTTCCCGTAGACTGCCATCATTTGCATCATACCAACATGTCAATGAGGCCATCCCATTTCACCCCTGAAGCATTCTTTCGGGGAAGAGATCTGTATTATCGTCTGCCCACTACGTTCTTGGCCATATATCTCTTCCTGGGGTTCCCGAGTATTGCGAGGGGAACCATCGACCCACCCCCGCCTATTGTCGACAAGCATATCTCTAATATTGCCAGCTTTGCCAAACCCTCCCCACAAATTTCCATTCCCGAAGGATCATTTCTCATGGGGACCGACCGTCGAGACGACGTGCGGCACAGCTTTGAATCGCATTACGACGACACGGAATTCCCCCAACGCCGCATTTGGGTGGATGGATATTTCATTGATCAATACGAAGTCACTCTCGGCGAATATCTTGCCTTTCTCCAGGCTACTCATCGAACAGTTTCACAGGAATTGCGCGCACTCGTTTGGCATCTTATTAGCGTCCATTTCATTCCGGATCAGGCTTTAGCGCCATGGCCTGCCCTTTATGTGACCTGGGACGAAGCCAGAGATTTCTGTCAGCATCAAGGAAAACGGCTTCCCTACGAAGCCGAGTGGGAAAAAGCTGCGAGAGGAGAATCGGCACGAATCTTCCCGTGGGGGGAGATGGACCCGACTGCGGACTTAGCCGTATTCGGACAATACCATGTCCACGAAATCCCGCTGGTCGCGACGGTGGACAGTTTCGAGGATGGACAAAGTATTTATAAAGTATTCCATTTATCGGGAAACATCGCGGAGTGGGCTCATGATTGGTTTGGGTCGGATTATTACCCTAGAATGCCGGAGAAAAATCCACCGGGGCCTAAAATGGGACGTTATAAGGTCGTCCGCGGAGGGTCATGGAAAAGTAAACCCGTGATGCTCCGTAGTGCCACCAGAGGAGGAGCCCTACCAGAAACGCGTTCGGCTACGATTGGATTTCGGTGTGTACAGGCCAGCCCTTGATATATCAGCGCGGATAAACAATACGATGCGGGGAGGATAATCCTCCCCGCTAAAATATTCCCCAATGGCCTGTTAATGCCCAGGGGTATGCGTGACCGTAAGATGATAATTCCCGGCGGAATATCCACGGATCTTCACATGAGCCATCGTGGCATTTGACGGAACATCCAGCGAACACGTCTCTTCTGCCCCGGAAAGATACGGACGACAATCAAATGCATTGATGTCCGGCTCCTGACCAAACCGCACATACAAATCGGGGTCCCCGGGATTGGCTTCGCCGTGCATTACCACCTCGATCAGCGTTCCTGGTGCCACGGGAAATGGCCCATGGGTATTCCAGGCCCCTTGTGCCACGCTTTGTCCCGTAAAGGTTTGAGTCTTGGGTCCGCATGCCACCGGCTCCTGAATCGGCTCAGGCCCCTGGCAAATCTCGGCATCAATGGTAAACCCCTGCGCGGGACCATACAGACAGGCAGCCCCGTTTTGGTCGACGTTGGTCAGAGTCAACGACCAATCGCCTTGTCCATTGCATTGGGGATAATGCATGACCGAAAGGGCATCATAACTGGTCAACGGCCTCCAATTATTATCCTCAAAACAGGTACCGGAATCCGGACGGGTATGTTCATGCCGGAACCCGATCGTATGACCTAATTCATGCCGCAAAATCCCTTGAAGGCTGAGTTTGCCGTTGGGATCCAATCCGAACGAGCTGTTATCCACCAGGACATTCCTTGCAGATCGGGGGTCGTTGGGGAAAAAAGCACGGGCCAGATATTGTCCATTGACATTCACCGGCCTCACATCGAAAACCACATTGGAGTTGGAGGCCGTGCAACTGCCGTCTTGTCCACCCACGTGAATGAAATCCACATTGGCCACGGCTTCCCAAGCCCCAGTGGCAGCCTGCATATCGGCCACCATTTGATTGTACCGATTGCCAAATGACGTACTCACACAATAGGTCAATTGGCGCTTGTCCGTGCCGTTCCACACGGCATCCTGGCCGTTGACCTGGTGAACGATTATTTTGTTCGGCCCACTGGAGGAGGGCTGAAATTCTTTTTTGATTCGAGTGTCAAAAAATTCTTGTAGATGCTTTTCATCTACAAACGCCGTATCTCCGTTGACAATGAATTTCCCGCCTTCAAAAGGCTCCTTGTAGACTTGGGCCTTAAATTCTTCAAAGGTTTTTTCCTTCCAGATATCCCGTTTCGCCTTGGCATTCTCTGCAAGAACCTTCATTCCCTGTTCGGGTGAATTTTTCGGACCAGTTTCTTCGGTCATCCTCGACTTACCCTCATGATGAGTGCAAGCGCCCATCCACAAAGCCAAACAGACCGGCAACACCCAAGTCATAAGCAAATGCCGACAACGATTCATGGTTACACTCCTTATGTAAAACATTACAAAACAACATCCTTGTTAAAAACCTCATCCGCCTGAAACGCGGACCGATGACATACCCAGAACAACGAAACGGATTCCATTCTTGAGTCATTGTGAACAGGACTCGATTTTCACATTCAGCAGGTCTACTCCTTGGCTGATAGTTTGAATATGAGAAAAGATTTCACCAGAAACATTAGGATCCTTAAATTCCGCGCACAGCCGGGTTTCTCCTTCCAGTCCAATCCGTCGATCTATTAACCGACTCACGGCTCCCTGATCTTGGGCTTTTTTCAGGAGGCTTCTCGCTTCTTCTAAGACCTTTCTGGCCTCTTTCGGGACACCTGTTCCCCGGGAAAGAGCATAGATCGAAAAGCTTTGAGGAGCAGAGGAAACTGCCTTCATATCTGCCTCCCCCATTTCGGCACACCCCCTTGCTGTTCCAATCAAGACGAATACCGTCATCACCAAACTTAGGACGGAACCGTGGGAAACCAGCCCAGAGCGATTAACTTTTCCCAGGAGATTACTCCTTTCTTTAATCACAAATAATGAAATCATGTGTTGTGCCTTTCTTTTGTTGAACGCAAGACGCATTCCAAAATGACCGTGCCTGATGCAAGCAAGGCCCTTGATGAACATGCCTGATATTTCAAGATTTTTAAGGAGAATTCTGAATAACCCGCTTGGTCGCGGAAAGAACTGTTATCTATTTAGATACATCGTGTATCCGAATAGATGAATCTCATTCCCCCCCTGACAGACTCACCCTTTGGAAGCCTACATTTAGGGCAAGGGAACTGAAGGCAAAAGGGGGACAGGCCTCATTGTACTAAGAGGTTTTGATTGATGAGGAGGAGCCACGATATTATGGACGCGCGCTTGATCAGTAGAACACGACTCCGATTCCAGAACTGCAGCTTGAGTGATGATAAAGCTAGCCGGAATAAGATTCCAATGTCGCAAATCAGGGCGAATCGTATTTTGAAAAAAGGTGGGGGCCATTTGCATTAGTTGAACTCCACCAAATATTGATAAGGCACAGAGGTCACCGCTTCCCTTTTCACCAAGAGAGACCGCACCTGCACACCCGCCCACAGCAATTCCCGCACCCATCGAAAAAGGGACCAGTCCATAAATAACTGCTATTGGCAATCGAATCCAACTCTGGATATTCAGCAAGGGATGATAGGCATGATCGTGCCGATGAGCGATTTTAGCAAACCAACTCTCCGTAGGAATTCGAATTCCGGTTCCCGACAGACATGCGGGATCAAAAGCCTGCTTCGGTTTAATGGCATAATACCCATTTTTTGAACCGAACAATTTTAATTCCCAGTCAACTTCAGGGAACCGGCCAACCCCATATACTTGCCAGGATGGAATGGAGCCTTGTCCCTGATCCAGTCGCTTCACTTGTTCACGGGCAAACTCCCGTAATACCGGATCAACCGTCAACAGAGAAGAGGTCAGCGGTTCCGCAACCCGATACCAATCGGTTCTGGCATCCCCCGGTTCACCAAGGACTTCCCACAAGACGGCAGATAAAACCAAATTTACCGGATCTTCCCCAAAATTATAGAGCGGGGCAAATAACTCGTGATCTAACCGTCGCAATTCCACTTTAGCCTCACTAGGATACCCCATTCGGAAGTAACTAGCAGCCAAAAGGACGCTCAGATAGGCTCGTTCATTTGATTCCAGGACATATTCCGTCAATGCCCCGTCGAATAGAAACACATTGGCTGTTTCTTTGGACACTGAAAACGTTTTATGTCGAAAATTTTCCTGGGCTCTCCCAGCATATTGGACGATGGCTTGGTCGCATTTTTGCGTAAAGGCCAGGCTTATCTGGTTTAATACCTGGATTCGTTGGGACCAATCCAATGTTTCACCAAACAACCCGCATTGACTGGTTCCCACCGGCTGAAGTTCGCCTCCAGAACGGCATCCGGCCAATGCAGCCATAACTCCTACTCCAACGAAAACTCGTTTTAGGTACCGATAGGAACCATGCATATTCACTACTTGTCGCCATTTCATACAACGGGACCCAAGATTGTGTTCCCGACCTGAGCGAAAGACAAACGTCAGGTCATTGTATATCTTCATTGAGGCTAGGTCACAGAGTAGAAGCGGTAAGACATAGACTTTAAAAATGCACAAGGAAGGGAGAGTCGATTTGTGGCATGAAGAAAGCCAGAAGGGAGCCACACGTTGAAAGGGCCGCATCAACAAATTTAACGATGGGTCGATCCTCAATCAAGAATCATGAGGACAATCCTGTCAGAAACTCAGGATTTTCCCCAAAGCTGTTCCAGCCGTTGTGCTCGGCCGCAGCTCCATTTATAAAATTTATATCTTGTGGGATTTTTCTTGTAGAAATCCTGATGATAATCTTCGGCAGGGTAAAAAACCTCCGCCTGGGTGATTTCGGTATAAAGCGGTCCGCCGAATGATTTAATTGCTTGTATGTTGTCTTTTGAAGTTTCAGCCAGCCGCTTTTGAGCGCCATCCAAATAAAAAATGGCCGATCGATACTGACTGCCGTGATCACAAAATTGTGCATCTTTCACAGTTGGATCAACATTCCTCCAAAAGACTTCCAAGAGATGATCATAAGAAACCTGTGTCGGATCATAGATCACTTCCACAGATTCTGCATGGCCAGTCTCTCCTGCCGAAACCTGTTCGTAGGTTGGCTTCACCACGCGGCCTCCCGTGTATCCAGACGTGACGGCTATGACCCCAGTCACCTTTTCATAGACTTCTTCCATACACCAAAAACATCCTCCCGCAAATATCGCTTTGCTCCGCTTCTCATTTTCTGCAGAATATCCGTTCAAGGACCAAACCATACTTATCAACAGGATGATAAAAATAGTTCCGGTGAATTTCTTCGGGAATTGTCGCATCAACATGGCATGCTCCTTAACTCAATCCTTTGTCGGAGGAAGATATATTGAGTGGCCTATCAGCATTTTTACTTCAAGACCTTTTGTAGTCACACCAGGTGCATGGTCGTTACATCCCGAAATCTTTCTTTCCTCTACATCCCTCAAAAGTCCTTTTTACTCGTATCTTGACTTCGGTTTTCCCACTCAAAGCACCGCACGTGAAAGATGACTTCACCCTATCAAATTTTCAATGAACAGGGAAATTTTTGCCGCACGAAGATGCCGTTCTTCTATTCACGTTCCACACATGGTGTCTTGTCGTGGTAATGCCACAGCTTCTCTGTAGCACAAACCCCGCAAGTCACAAAAGAACATTGAACCTCCAGAGACATGCTGATTTCTCAAAAATGAAACCGTTCTAGATTTTCTCCGCCATCTCAAGGAGTTAAGCGGTTTTTTTCTTCATTCTTTTCTGTCTTTTTTCACTTCCAATTTTAGCCAGTTTTTGGCCCTATCGTTGCTTAGGTTTGTTCCGAGAAATATTTCAGAAGGAGAGAAACAGATCATGGTGCGGACTGTTCTCTATGTATGTATATTCCTCGGCATAGTGTGTGGATGGGGGAGTGGGGCTTTTGGAGAAACATCCCTTATTCCCAACCAATGGTTTACTCAAAGCCCTACCGGTCTCTGTCGAAATACAGCTCACACTCCAACAGGCTCTTCTCTCATGTTGATGAGTAGCGCCGCAGATTGCCAACATGCTGAAGAGGATGAGTTTCCATCCACTATTCATTTCTCTGCGAAACAAGACCCTTTTAATCTTCAAGCGGCAGGAAATATGCCTTCTTTGGTGAAACAAGGCGGGAGCCGAATTGTCCAGGCATCCAACGATATTCCTTTGATGGCCCGTCATCTTACCGCTGGTCTTCACATGGCGTATCGAGATCCTTTTCTACGATCCGAAAACGCACCCTCTGCCACTAATAGAATGGGGGCGCAATTTGTGTTGAAGGGTGATTGGGATTCTGTTCGATATCAGGCCGAATATGGATTTGCGGGTCAGGAAGCCGGAACGCTGCCTTTGTCCACACCTAGTGGGCAAATGGGAGGTAAAATGCTGTGGGAATGGAAACTACCCTTGGTCACGCCGAAAATTGAATTGAGTCGATTTTCTGATAATGTCGACTCGGATCCTTTGCGTGCTCGTACGATCGCTTCAAAACAAACATTTTCTCTCAACTGGGCTTTGCCAGAAGGCTCTCAACTGTCTCTGTCCTATGGTCGAGAACAACGGGATGTGTTCACCCAACCCGATGGTCCATTAGCCGAAAGCATCACCACAGATTCGGCATTGGCTAAGCTGTCTCTTGGTCATCCGATCGGAACCGGTTTTTGGTCTACTCGCTACCGCACCTATAAGGATACTTTGGGTGAGGAGAACCTTCATCAGGAAATGGGATCAACCATGGGTGGCACTTTTCACCTTTCCAATCCGATCGATGTGGTTCCGGAGTGGGGATTCTTGAGGCATACCAGTTCACAAGAAGGTCCCATCGAGGACCGCTTTTTTGGCAACATTGGCACTGTATTAAGACTCACCTCCACTCAGGAAATCAAACCTCGCATCGAATTCCAACGAAACAATAATTACCAGGCCACCGAAAGGACTGACGCCTTTTCCGCCAAACTGGACTATTCATTTAAAGCCTGGAACGACTCTCTTCGAATTGCCATGTCAGGGAAATATGTGGTTAAACAAACCTCTCTCAATAACACGGATCCTCAGACCTGCGATGTGGCCTTACTGGTTCATACCGATTTACATCCCTTGTTTCGTTTACCGCATCGACAGCAAACCTTGAGCTTAAAGGTTTCCCACAACCAACGAATCGATACTATTTCCAGCCCAACTCCCCCGGCACAAACCACAGCCATGTTGTTAGTCAGCATTGCCCCATAATGGTCTAAACCAGAATAGGCGAATAGGAGAAACCCACTTGGGGGTTTTCATCGTCCGGGATTGGCCAACTCAGATCCGAACTCACATAACTGCCTGGACAGATGCTGCTCTCAAAAGTGAAGTGGTCTAATAAAATTGGACACCCGTTTAGATTGTGGTACAACAACCGAAATGAGGTGAACCATGAAGCGAGGACGACGAAGTTTTTCGGCAGAGTTTAAAGCCGACGCCGTGTCATTAGTCCGGCAGCAAGGCTATACCGTGGCCCAAGCCTGTCACGCCTTGGAGATCGGCGAGACGGCCCTGCGACGGTGGGTCGCACAGGTGGAGGCGGAAACGGCGGGGTTGACTCCTACGGGCAAGGCCATTACCCCTGAGCAGCAACGCATTCAGAGTTTAGAACGGCAGGTGAACCGTCTGGAGATGGAAAAAGCCATTTTAAAAAAAGCGGCTACGCTGTTGGCCGAGGACGTGTCGCTCACGATGCGGTGATCAAAGAATTGGGAAAGAGTTACCCCGTTTCCATGGTGTGTGCTGTGCTCGGGATTCAACGCAGTAGCTACTATGCCAGACGGAACCGCCCGGTGGATGCGCATCATCTCCACCTTCGACTGCAAGCACAAGCCATGCATCGATGGAGCCGTGGCTCCGCCGGGTCACGGACGTTGGCCAAGACCTTGGGGGTCAGTCGGTGGCGAGCTCGAAAACTCATGCAGGCCTGTCATTGGGTGAGTAGGCAACCGGGCAAACCCAAATTCCGGCTCGCCCAAGCGGAAACCGAGGCGGTGCCGAATCAACTCAACCGCGCCTTTCACCCCTCGACGCCGAATCGGGTCTGGTGTGGAGATATCACGTATCTGCGGGTGGCGGGGCAGTGGGCGTATTTAGCCGTCGTCCTCGATTTATATGCTCGCCGCGTGGTGGGCTGGCAGGTGTCGGCAAAGCCGGATACGACGCTGGTGCTTGAAGCCCTCAGCCGGGCCGTGGAAACACGTCAGCCAGGGAGAGGCCTACTTTTCCATTCCGACCAAGACGTGCAATATCGCAGGCAGAGGTACCAACACTATTTTGAAACAACAGCAAATTCGCCCGAGTATGAGTCGCAAAGGCAATTGTTGGGACAATGCGCCCATGGAACGCTTGTTTCGCAGCCTGAAAACCGAGTGGATGCCGCAACACGGGTATCGTTCACTTCAGGAAACGAGTCAGGATGTGGGGGAATATTTGATAGGCTATTACAATCGAGAACGGGTGCACAGCTACAACGGGTATGTCACCCCGGAAAGACAAGAGAATCAGTGGCAACCACCTATGCCAGTATCCAAAATTACTTGACCACTACAGATGAAGGAGGAAAAAGGAAAGAGCTCTTTCCTTTTTCCTCCAGCCTAGGGCTTTCACACTTGCCGCATTAGAGAAACATCAACTCTCTATCGTCTCCCAAACAGGTTTTGCAGGGAAACCGCTCCACCCGTTTGCTTTTGGGCGATGACTTTTTCTTGCAAGAAATTAAGTTTCGCCAATTCCAGTTCTTTTTGCTTCTGCGCTTCTTGCTCAGCTCGCAACTTGGCCGCAGCAGCCTGGGCTAGCTCCAACGCTTGCTGTGCCTGAGCAGCCTTTGCTTTGCCGCAGCAACCTGCGCCAGTTCTGTCTGCCGTTTCGCTTCAGCTGCCGCCGCCAGTTCCGTCTGCCGTTTCGCTTCAGCTGCCGCCGCCAGTTCCGTCTGCCGTTTCGCTTCAGCTGCCGCCGCCAGTTCCGTCTGCCGTTTCGCTTCAGCTGCCGCCGCCAGTTCCGTCTGCCGTTTCGCTTCAGCTGCCGCCGCCAGTTCCGTCTGCCGTTTCGCTTCAGCTGCCGCCGCCAGTTCCGTCTGCCGTTTCGCTTCAGCTGCCGCCGCCAGTTCCGTCTGCCGTTTCGCTTCAGCTGCCGCTGCTAGCTCCAACTCCTTCTGTTTTCTGGCTTGCTCTTCTTGATCGAGTTTCACTAACAAATCAGGGTTTACGATTGTTGCCCCGCCGGCCACCAAGAAAGGCAAAACCAGATTGCTTCCAAGATTTTCCGAAACCACTTTGTTAGCTAGGGAATGGTCAGCCGTGGAATTAATGATCAGAAAATTGAGAACCGAGTCTCCCTGACTTTCCCCTCCTACCTTTAAGGAAAGGGTATTGTCTTGTACTTCCACCGGATAGTCCACAATGGTTAAAAATTCCCCAGGATTAGTCTTAACCTGTTTCGCTAATTGAATACCTTCCGCAGCTACCCAATGCGGCCCTCTCGCCTGCTCTGAATCCCCAAGCACCAGAGTTAAGAAATAGGTACCATTGGGGAGGGCTATATTCCAGATACCGGGTTTCCAATTAAAAGCACCAACCCACGTATTGCTGGCTTGGGTCGCACCGGCACTTCGTTGCACAGCATTCAGCAATTGACTCCATCCATACCCTCGCTCATTGCTGAAAAGACTGCCGTCATCTTTCTTGAACCCAGAGGGCACTTCCGACGTTGAAGGTTGGAAGTTCACTAGGAAGGGCATCGTGGGTTTAGGCAAACTTGATGCTTCGAGGGCTTTCCTCATAAACGTCGCAGCTATTGCTTGAGAGCTCCCGAGACTGACTGAACATGCTGTGGTTCCTGAACAACCCCCATTCCATCCGGTAAACGTGCTGTCCGACTGAGGAGTGACGGACAGAGAGACGGTGGTTCCTAAAAGAAACGATGTCGAACACGTTCCGGTGGAACAGATGAGTCCTGCCGGAGAACTTGTTATGGTTCCATTCCCATTCCCTGAAAGAGATACACTCAATGTTTTGAAAACTGGGGTGGGAATTGCCGAAAAAATGGCCGAGACAGCCTTCGAAGAGGAAAGGGGCACCGCACAATTTCCTGTCCCGGAACAAACCCCACCCCAACCCGTAAAACTATAGCCACTGGTTGGAAGAGCGACTAAAGTAACAGACGTACCTTCCGTAAACGCGCCAGAACACGTTCCCGAGGAACAGGTTAAACCGGAAGGAGTGCTAGAAATGTTACCATTGCCCGTTAGCGACACTGAAAGGACCATTTTAGTTGGCTCGGTAATGGCCTTTGAGACTTCCGGTGCAGGCGAACTTTCATTTCCCGAGGTATCATAGGCCGTTACAGAAAAATAGTGCACCTTATTGGATTCCAAATTGGGGAATTGGTAGGTGGTGGCTTTCCCCACGTCCAAGGAGGCACCATACACCCCTGGTGCCGTTCCATGGTAAACTTTGTATCCTGCCAGATCCGGCTCAGTATTGGCGGCCCATTGAAGGGAGGCCGTATTGGAGGTTACGGCGTACCCCCAAGTGGGGATGCTGATAAGACAGGAGGCCAGTAACCCTCCTAAAGCAAACTTTTTGGAATATAAATACGCACATGCGGTAGACATGGGGCCCTCCTTATGACTCTCTGGAAAGGCCCCACCCCTATAAAACCTTCCCCTTCTCTTCGGTAACCCGGCCATCAGAAATTTTCTGATCCGTGGCTTTGCGTCCCCACCTCACGATGGGTTTGCCTTTATCGGAAAGGGGCCTTTGCTTTATTGACTAGCGGTCACTACTACATTGAATGTGGCATCTCTCTCCTCTGCCTGTGAATTTCAACATGGTCTATTTTTCCACATGCACTTATCGGACGGTCCGATCAAGGCTTTAAACAAAATTTCTATGAACCCTTTTCACTTTTTTCTCCGATTTTCAATGATATTATTTTCTGATTAAGCAGTCTTGTAAGCCAATAAGTGAAGATACTGCCCCCTGCTCAGAGGACAGACTTAGAGACCGCTATATTCCGATATATTCCGAAATAGCAGCTTCATCAATTGTTTATTTTTTTAGTATGCGGGTTAGATAACAGCGGGGTGGGCGCTTTCATCTTCGGACACCAATGTCTACGCACTTTTGGGGTGGGCGGTCAAAGATTTGGACAGTTGTTGAGTAGAATTTTTAGTTGTATGCAGCCTTTCACCTTTAAAACGTCATAATATGGTCACAATACTAAATATGCTTCAGTCCTATATTAGAATCTAGAGGAAACAGCGGCATTCATACAGGACTCATTTTCTCCTGGCCCATTTCGCCTAGCATAAAGGATCAGAAACTCCCCATTCATTTTCAAGGCAATGTCAGATTCACATAGTTCCTGTGTCCACAAACAGTCCGATGGCTTTTCGAATTTGCTCCCGTGCGCCAAGCAATACCAACACGTCACCGGACTCCAATACCACGTCCTTGGAAGGATTGGATCGGGTCAGGCCATGACGAGTCCAGGCAATCACGGAAGCCCCCGTTTTTCCATGAATGTCCAATTGTCCGATAGATCGACCTAATACGGGAGAATCCGATTCGATGCGACAGGTCTCCACATCCACATCCGCCAGGGTCCCGGCCCTCAAATGATGGGCCAATTCCGGCAGTTCGCCTCTTCGGAATTTCAGATATCCCTCTTTCCGGACCTGCTCAACTTTATGCTGAATCATAGCCTGTGGGGTCTTATAACTTTGGAGCACCAGTGCAAAAATCTCAATAGAGGTTTCGAACTCTTCCGGAATCACATCGTTGGCTCCCAAATCGTGAAGATCGGGGAGTTCTTTCAAGTATCGAGTCCGGACCACAATGTACAGTCGCGGATTTAGCTGCCTGGCTTGCTGAACAATCTTTCTCGCTCCAAACGGATCTGAAGTAGCCACGACCAATACTCGTGCCAGAGAAATACGGGCTTGATTCAACACACGAGGATTGGTGGCATCTCCAAACATCATCGACGCTGAAGATTCCTGACTAGCCTTCACGACTGCCGAGTTCATGTCCAATACCAAAAATGGAATTTCCATATCCCGCAAGACCCTGGCAAGATTTCGTCCATTGAGTCCGTACCCAACAATAATGACATGGTCCTTTACTTTGAGATGGTGGCCGGGTTCAACTGAGGATGTCCATCGAGGGAGCCAATGATTGAGACGATCCAGCGCTTCCGTTCGCCGTGCAACCTTATGTGCTCGTTGAATCAAAAATGGAGTAATGATCATGGAAAGCACGGACACCGATAAAAAGACATTATAGTTTTGATTATCCAATAGGCCGACATGTTGCCCTTCCTGGGCTAGAATAAAGGCAAACTCTCCGACTTGGGCCAGTCCGACCCCGGCCATAATGGCTGACCGAACGGAGGCACCGGATAAGAAGACTGCAATGGCCCCTGTGCCAAATTTCCCGACTACAACAACCGCCAACAACGTCACCACCAAAAGAGGAAACTCAAAGATCACTCGGGGATCCATGAGCATCCCCACGGACACAAAAAACAGGCTATTGAAACTATCCCGGAAAGGAATCACTTCTGCCAACGCTTGATGACTATATTCGGATTCGGAAATCACTAATCCTGCAATAAAGGCTCCGAGCGCTAATGACAATCCGGCCAATGAGGTCAACCAGGCCGTTCCCAATCCTAAAACAATAATGGTCAGCAAAAATAATTCACGACTCCGTGTCCCGACGACATGGTTCAAAATATGCGGAACCAACACTCGAGCGGCAAGGATGATCAAACCCACCACCACAATGGATTTCACCAATGTCTCCACGATGGTCCCCATCGCGCCAGAGGATCCGTGGGCTAACACGGGAGTCATCAAAATCATCGGGACCACGGCCAAATCCTGGAAGATGAGAATGGCCATGGACGCTTGCCCGTGCAGGGTATCGAGTTCACCTCGCTCTCCGAGGGCTTTCAGAACAATCGCCGTACTACTCAAGGCCAATAAACAGCCCCAAAAAATCAATTCTTCAAGTGGCCGGTTGAGCATCAAACCACCGATTACAACCACCAGTAAGGTTCCAAAAATTTGGAGCGGACCTCCTATCCACAACAAACGACTTGAGGCTCGCAAACGGGACAATGACGTTTCCAACCCAATCGTAAAAAGCAACAGCACCACGCCAATTTCGGCCAGGGTTTCCACCTGATGACGATCGGATATGAGGTTTAACCCATGAGGCCCGACAAGAGTTCCTGCTACTAAAAAACCGGCTATAGCAGGCACACGTAATTTTTGAAAGGCAAATACGATCAGGATCGAGATGGTAAAAATGATGAGGACATCTCGAAGAACGTGGATTTCCGACATATCAGTTCCGGAACGATCGGTTAGACGACCTAGACAGCGCTAGGCATTCCCTTCAAAGTATTCGAATAGGTGCCTGCACGAGCCTAGCACTATGATGATGTAGCTTTCAGCTTCAGAATCGGGAGAAAGCTGGGATTTGGAAAATACTCAGGTATTGGGAGATTCAATCAATGCGAGACCGTGCCTGGATAGCACAACTGTCCGCCACACGACTCTGATCCTTCAAGGCTGGAATAACCAGGGTGTCTCTCGAGATCGACGAGCTTCATAGGCGGTAATGGCCGACTCATGTTGCAGGGTTACCCCTATGGCATCCAACCCCTTCAACAAACAGTCTTTTCTAAAAGGATCGATGGTAAATGCATATTCCTCGCCTTCCGGAAGGCGAACACGTTGTTGAGGCAGATCGATAGTCAACTGATATTGGCTGTTCCGAGCCACACGGTCAAAGAGGGATTGAACCTCTGCCAAGGTCAACACAATGGGGAGAATTCCATTTTGAAAGCAGTTGTTATAAAAAATGTCAGCGAAACTTGGCGCCAGAATACATCGGAAGCCGTAGTCGAGCAAGGCCCATGGAGCATGTTCACGGGAAGAACCGCACCCGAAATTTTCCCCTGTCAACAGAATAGGGGCATCTTGATAGCATGGTTGATTCATGAAAAAATCCGGATTGGGTGAACCATCAGCCCGTTGCCGCCAATCGGCAAACAGACCTTCTTTCAGTCCAGTACGCTGAATGGTCTTCAGATATTGCTTTGGAATGATCTGATCCGTATCCACATTTGATTGATTCAGGGGCGCGATCGTCCCAGTTAACGTCGTAAAAGGCTGCATTATTTTCTCCAACTAGAAGTCAAGAAGTTCAAAAAAACATTCCATCCCTTCATCCCGGAATTCCTGCTAACTCCAATCACGAATATCGACAAAATGTCCTTCAATGGCCGCCGCGGCTGCCATGGCAGGAGAGACCAGATGCGTTCGTCCACCTTTCCCCTGACGGCCCTCAAAATTTCGATTGCTGGTCGACGCACAGCGTTCTCCAGGGGATAAGACATCGGCATTCATCGCGAGACACATGCTACAACCTGGCTCCCGCCACTCAAACCCTGCTTCACGGAAAATACGATCCAGTCCCTCTTGCTCCGCCTGCGCTTTGACCAACCCGGACCCGGGAACCACCATAGCTTTCACTGTTCCCGACACCCGTTTGCCTTTCACATATTTGGCGGCAATCCGCAAATCTTCTATTCGGGAATTGGTGCAAGATCCGATAAACACTCGATCGATGGTGATATCGCGTATCGGCACACCTCCCGATAACCCCATATAGGCCAATGCCCGTTCGATGGAGGCTCGGGTTTGTGGATCTTCAATTTGGGAAGGATCAGGAACCCGCCCGGTCACATCCGTCACCATTTCCGGATTAGTCCCCCAAGTCACCTGAGGAGCAATGTCATGTCCGATCATCTCCAGAACCCGATCAAATTTCGCATCCGGATCACTTGCCAAGGTCTTCCAAAATTTCGTGGCCTGTTCCCATAGCGGTCCCTTTGGACTCAAGGGTCGCCCCTCCAAATATTTCATCGTCACCTCATCCGGGCCCACCAACCCGGCACGGGCTCCTCCCTCAATGGACATATTGCAGAGCGTCATTCGTCCTTCCATGGAAAATGAACGAATCACGGATCCTGTATATTCCACCACATAGCCAATCCCTCCACCGATGCCGATTCGGCCTATGATGGCTAAAATTACGTCTTTGGGTGAACAATAATCGGGCAGGGTGCCCTCAACACGAATTTCCATCGTCTTGGGCTTTTTCTGCACCAAACATTGCGTGGCCAGGACGTGCTCAACTTCCGAGGTCCCAATGCCAAAGGCCAACGCGCCAAACGCACCATGAGTGGAGGTATGGGAATCTCCACACACAATGGTCATGCCGGGTAAGGTCAGGCCTTGCTCAGGCCCGATCACATGCACGATTCCCTGACGATGATCGTGCATGCCGAAATACGTAATCCCAAATTCGCGACAATTCTGCTCCAATGTGGACACTTGGAGCGCACTCATCGGATCGGCAATACCCTGAGATCGATCCGTGGTCGGCACATTATGATCGGGGACCGCCAACACCGCGGCCGGCCGCCGTGGTTGACGTCCCGATAACCGCAAGCCTTCGAAAGCCTGTGGCGATGTCACTTCATGGATTAAATGCCGATCGACATACAAAAGGGTCGTACCATCAGGTTCTTCTCGGACTACATGCTGGTCCCAAATTTTTTCAAACAAGGTTTTTCCGGCCATACGCGAATCTCCCCCATGAAGGTCTTAAGTGACTCTTTTATCGGTAACGGAGGCATTCTGGCAAGAAGTGAAGATTCTGCATCCCTAGGGAGATTAATGCACCGTTCCTTTGTGGTCTTAAAAAACTTCTGATATACTGGACACTTAAGCGTAAATCAAGACCACCTGCTCTCGCGAGAGGAAGGATGTCTTTTGGACTCTCCAAGGGACAAACAACTACTTGTCATCACCCAACCCCTGAACCAATGAACGGTTTTCCCGCAAAATGCCTTCATGCCTTTCCTATCGTGACCACTGTCCGTTGACCGGTCGTCCCGTCAATCAGGGTTTTCCGTTTCAACTCAACCCTCATCAACATTTATACAAAGTCGTCCCCTTTTTTTACTAACTGTTCATTTTCCTGGCTTATTCTTCCATGGGCTTATTCGGACACGCACTCAACTATTTTTCTCAAGATATGGCGGTAGACCTCGGAACCGCCTCAACCCTGATTTACATAAAGGGGAAAGGCATCGTTCTCAATGAACCATCCGTCGTGACCATTGAAACACATTCTAAAAAAATCCTTGCCGTGGGAGAAGAAGCCAAACGCATGGTTGGCCGGACACCAGGCAATTTAAAGGCCATTCGCCCCATGCGAGAAGGGGTCATTGCCGACTTTGACATGGCCGAGCAAATGTTGCGCTATTTCATTCAAAAAGTTCATAAAGGAGGCACGCTGTTTCGGCCTCGAATCATTATCGGCGTGCCTTCACGAATTACCCAGGTCGAACAACGGGCCGTCAAGGAATCCGCCGAATTGGCTGGCGCACGAGAAGTCTATCTCATCGAAGAACCGGTCGCAGCCGCCATCGGAGCAGGTCTGCCCATCACCGAGCCGTCCGGCAATATGGTCGTGGATATTGGCGGCGGCACAACGGACATTGCGGTAATCTCCCTGGGTGGTATTGTATATAGTGAGTCCGTTCGAGTGGCCGGCGATCAAATCGATGCGGCCATTCTCAATCATTTGAAGCGGGAATATAGTCTCCTCATCGGTGAGCACATGGCCGAACGGATCAAAATGGAGATTGGCTCTGCTTACCCCCTCGGGGAGAAAAAACAGATGGCCGTCAAAGGACGTGACCTGGTATCAGGCATTCCTCGTACCATATTAATCGATGATACCGAAATTCGCGAAGCGTTGGAAGATTGTGTCACCACTATCATTAGCGCCATTCGCCAGGCGCTGGAGCATACGCCTCCCGAATTGTCCGGAGACATTATTGACCGTGGTATTGTGTTAACGGGTGGCGGATCGCTTCTTCAGGGTCTGGACGATCGGCTACGTGAAGAAACTTCTCTGCCAATCGTCACAGTAGACGATCCGTTGACTTCAGTCGTGCTTGGTGTTGGCAAAACTCTAGAGGAAATCAGTTTGCTACGGAAAGTATCTTCCCCTTCCACGTTTTCCTACTAATAATCTGCTGTTCCGCATGGCACGAGCCGCGCCATACCTTCCTATGTCAACCGGCCTCCGACGAATATCCATCGTAATTGTGGTTCTCTGTGTGGGTGTGTGGTTTCTTTTGCCTCGACAATCCCAGGCAGTGTTGGGATGGGTTGGCAATCCTCTCTCATCCGTTCTTGAAGTTCCACTCAAATGGGTGGCATCCCTCCAACAGGCGGTAGGAGAGACATGGGAACGTTACGTGGCCCTACAGCACGTCGAGGCAGACAATCAGGCGTTAACTCTTGAAGTGGCCCGGTTACAAGGAGAGGTCAATCTTCTGAAGGAACAGGCCATTATTGCAGAGGAGTTCGAGCGGCTGTTGACTTATCAACAAACCGCACCCATGAAAACCGTGCCTGCCCGAATCATTGGGCGGAACGTCTCAAATTGGTATCGGGCCGTCATCATTGACAAAGGCCAACAGGACGGAATCGAGCAGGAAATGGGAGTCATCACAGAGGCAGGCGTCGTGGGACGGATCATTCGGGTGAATCCGAGTACCGCCGTCGTCCTTCTTGTAACCGATCCGAATGTCGCCGTGACGGGAATGATTCAAAAGAGCCGAGACGAGGGCATTATTCAAGGCACCCCACAGGGTACCATCCAAATGAAATATCTTCCTCCATTGTCAACGGTTGACGTCGATGATCGTGTCGTCACTTCAGGATTAGCAGGGGATTTTCCACGCGGGCTCCAGATTGGGAAAATCCAGTCTCTGATTAAAGCGGATACCGATCTCTTCCAGGCAGCCGAGATCGTTCCCATCGTGGATTTCGCCAAACTGGAAGGTGTCCTGGTCATCACAACATTCCAAGAATCCATTCCGATTAACCTACCCGCCCCCTTACCCCCTCCAAGTTCATAAGCCCACGCTCATGATTATCTATATCGTCCTCAGCCTCTGCGTCGTGATCGTACAAAGCACCTTGAGCCGCTACTTAGCCATTCAAGGTGTTCATCCGGATTTCTGCTTGGTGTTGGCCTGCGTGGTCGGGTTTCTGTTCGGGGAATACAAAGGATTAGCGGTAGGCCTCACCGTCGGTCTGTTCCAGGACCTCCTCTCTCCCGATGGCATTGGAGTCAATATCGTACTAAAGGGGTTGGCTGGTGTCTTGAGTGGAGTCATCACGCATACGGTGTCAACAGTGACGTGGCCGTCCATTCTAGCTGGGACGTGGGTCCTGTCCCTTGGGTGTGGGTTAGCTTCCCTCGTAATCGCGTTTCCAGATGTCAGTGCTACCACCTTTGCCTACCTCCTGACCACCCGGTTGTTTCCCCAGAGTGTGTATAACAGCGTATTGGGGTTAGGATGTTTTATGATTATCCGAAAATATCAGCGTCCGGATAGTCTTTTTGAATTATTGAACCGACACTAAACCAGGCGTATCACCGCATCACGTTTACTTAACCTGTTAAATGAATCTGCCATGCTGGATGCTTCCCGACAAGCCAATGAACTTGCTGACATACAAAGTCGGCTCCTCTTCATCAAAATTGGTCTCCTTATGATTCTCGTGTTATTGGGGCTTCGCCTGTGGCAACTTCAGATTCGTGACGGTATACACTATCAGGAACTGGCTAGGGATAACCGGACACGATCGATTGTTTTGGAACCCGCACGTGGCCTGCTTTATGACCGGAACGGCCAATTGCTGGCGAATAATATCCCCAGCTTTCAACTGTATGTGTCACTTGAAGATGTGCCGGATCGAGAGCATTTGATCGCCCAATTACCAAAATTTGTGGAGATTGATGAAGAGACGATATCAAGTAAGCTTTCCCAAAAAGGTCGACGGGGACGAGTAAAGATCAAGGGCAATGTCACGCTCAGAGAGGCAGCCATCGTGGAGTCACATCGCTTGGAGCTGCCAGGGGTCCTGATCCAACCGGAATATCAACGGCATTATCCCTTAGGCACCTATGCCTCACACGTGATCGGATACGTCGGCGAAATCTCGGAAGCGCAGCTTAAGGATCCGGAAAATGCCGACCTCCAACCCGGCCGGATCATCGGCCAATTCGGAGTGGAGCGGACCTTCGACGAAGCATTATTAGGGGAGCCTGGGGAAGAGATCATTGAGGTGGACGCCTTGGGATATCCCAAGCGCTCCCTGTCCGTCAATCGGCCCGTAGCCGGAGACGATATTTATTTAACACTGGATATTCGCTTACAACAGTTAGCAGACGATTTGCTGGGCGAGGAATCCGGGGCCATTGTGGCCTTGGACCCCTGGAACGGCGATATCCTGGCCTTAGCCAGCCGGCCAGGATTCAATCCCAATGACCTGTCCGGAGGCATCAGCCAAAAAGAATGGAGTCTGTTAACCCAGGATGCCCGGCATCCCCTGACGAACAGAGCCACTCAAGGGCAATACCCTCCAGGTTCCACGTTCAAGATCGTGATGGCTTCCGCTTTGTTGGATACCCAGATGTTCAGCGCTCATGACACAGTGAGCTGCCATGGAGTATTTCCTTTCGGAAGACGACAGTACCGGGATTGGAAAAAAGGGGGACATGGAACGGTGGATTTGAAAAAAGCCCTGGCCGAATCCTGCGATGTGTATTTCTATAAAGTCGGCAATCAACTGGGAATCGATTCCATTGCCCGATACTCGCGCCAGTTTGGCCTTGGGGAAAAAACAGGCATTCCGTTACCTTCAGAACGATCCGGTCTGGTACCCTCTCCGGCATGGAAAACCAAAGCCAAAAGGGAACCCTGGTACCCTGGAGAAACCATTTCGCTTTCTATCGGACAAGGGTATCTCACCACCACACCGCTCCAGATGGCCCGCGTGGCCGCCGCCGTCGCTACCAATGGAAAACTGGCCCAACCTCGCTTGGTCAAAGCCAGTCGGCTGCGAACGACCGGAGACATCAAGGAGCATCCTGAATCCCCCGCACGCCAACTATCCATACCTCCACATGTTTTTTCGACGATTAAAGAAGGGCTTGCAGCCGTCGTCACGAACGGTACCGGGAAACGCGCAAAATCTGACTTAGTGCCGATAGCGGGGAAAACCGGAACGGCTCAAGTCATCGCGTTAAAAGTTGACCCTCAAGAGAAAGAGGTCGTGCCTAAAGAACACCAAGACCATGCCTGGTTTGTAGCCTTTGCCCCCATTGAGCAGCCTCGAATTGCCGTGGCGGTTTTGGTGGAACATATGGGCCATGGAGGGTCGGCCGCAGCTCCCTTGGCTAAAACCCTGATTGAAGCTTATATGCATATTCACGAGTCTCAACAGCCATCGCCACCCCTGCAGTCCCTCTTGAAAACTAACTACGAGACACGTGGATAATCCATGTCTTTAATGAATGACAACGTCAATCGACGCGGACTTGACGCATTTGATTGGTGCTTCCTCGGAGTGATTCTTGCCATTATCTCCTCGGGTATCCTTTCCATTTATAGTGTTTCCAACACGGATACGTCGACCTTTCCCGTCTATTTGAAGCAAACAACTTGGATGGGGGTTGGATTATTGGCATTTATCGTGGCGGCCGGCATTGATTATCATCGACTGGTTCGTTGGTCGTATGTGCTATATGGAGTGGGCCTCATTTTGCTCATTCTGGTTATTTTCACCGGGAAAAGCAGTCGAGGATCTCAGCGGTGGATTCCGCTGGGTCCCTTTATGATGCAACCTTCGGAGTTTATCAAAATTCCTCTGATCCTGACACTGGCGGCCTATTACGGCAGCACCAGCCGATTGGGCTGGATCAAACGGATTATCATCCCGGCACTGATCGTTCTTCCAGGATTTTTACTCATTTTGAAACAGCCTGACCTGGGCAGCAGCTTGGGGTTTCTGTCAATTTTCGTGTTGATCCTCCTGACGGTCGGCATGAAATCCAAAGCGTTCGGTTTTGTCATTTTGGCCGGATTGATGCTGTTCCCGTTTGCCTGGGGCGGAGTTTGGGGTTCTCTGCACGGGTATCAACAAGATCGAATTTTAAGTTTTGTGGATCCCAGCTCAGACCCGGGCGGCAAAGGGTATCACGGCCTTCAATCTCGTATCGCCATCGGATCCGGACAGGTGTTCGGTAAAGGCCTGCATGGAGGGACACAAACCCAGTTTAAATTCCTTCCTGAGGGCCACACCGATTTCGTGTTTGCCGTGTTTGCGGAGGAATGGGGATTTTTAGGATCGGTGATTTTATTGGCTCTTTATGTCATCCTCTTTCTCATGGGACTGGAAATTGCCGGTAAAACCAAGGATGTGATGGGTTCATTGTTGGCTGTGGGCGTAGTCGCCATGATTGGATTCGGAGTGATCGTCAACATTGCCATGACCTCGGGACTCGCACCTATCGTAGGAATTCCTCTTCCGCTCATGAGCTATGGAGGGAGTGCCATGGTGGTCAATCTCACGGGGCTTGGATTATTGCTCAACGTGAAAAGAAGACGACTTTCGCTGATTTAGCTATAATGTCCGAGGAGGAAGACCGCTGTAAGCTTGTTCCTCACCAAGTATGACCGCAACAGTTTCCCATAGTGGAAACAATGCTCAAGAAAATCATTTACCTTTGAAACATCTGTTCACAACCATATCAAGAGTTTTCACCCAGTTAAGCCAAGCCGGATTAGGTCTCGACACCCTTTCTTTCCATCTGATCCTCCCCGGTCCCATGTTTCATTGTCCGGGGGTCTCGTTATGAAGAGTGATCAACTACATGCCATCTGCCAGGAAAGTCGGGTTCGTAGCCTTTTCGTGTCTTGAGAATAAAGGAGCGTCGCATGGGAGTTGAAATTGCCATTAGCGTCACCCGTGAGGAAACCCGGGTCGCCGTCTTAGACAACCAAGTCGTGACGGAATTGTTTGTGGATCGACCCAAAAAAAAGGATTTTGTGGGTGACATTTATAAAGGAAAAATCATCAAGGTCTTACCGGGAATGCAGGCGGCCTTTGTCGATATCGGCTTGGACCGCGCCGCCTTCATGCATGTGTCTGATCTTTCGGTCGGCACCGAACCCGGGGACACTCTGGTCGACAATGAAGACGACGACCGGAGCGCCGAACTCCCGAGACCACGGCGCCAAACCGCCCGCCCGATTGAAAGTTTATTACAAGAAGGACAAGAGCTGTTGGTGCAAATCTCCAAAGGCCCCATCGGGACCAAAGGCCCACGCATTACCACCTATGTGTCACTCCCCGGGCGATTTCTGGTCCTCATGCCGAATGTGGATCACGTCGGCGTCTCTCGACGGATCACCAACGATGAGGAACGGCATAGATTGAAAGAGCTCATGCGGCGCATTCGCCAGCCCGAATATGGCTATATCGTCAGGACCGTCTGCGAAGGAGTGCCCGAAGAGGATTTATTGACGGATGTGCAATTTTTGACGGCCCTCTGGGAAGACACCTTGAAAGCTTCGAACACGCAAGCGGCTCCTGCACTGCTCCATACCGACTTGTCGCTGCCTCTTCGGATCGTCAGGGATTTGTTTACGAAAAAGGTCGACCGCTTATTGATCGATTCCAAACCCGACTTCGATGAGGTCAAAGATTTCGTACGGCGCTATCTCCCCGAACAGACCAGTCGCGTGCATTATTACGAGAAGAAGCAAGAGGGCCTCTTTGATCATCTCGGCATTGAAATGGAAATCACTCGGGCTCTCAGCCGGAAGGTCTGGTTGAAGTCCGGTGGTCATATCGTCATTGATCACACCGAAGCCATGACGGTCGTGGATGTGAATACCGGCCGATTCGTGGGGAAACGGGACCAGGAAGAAACGATTTTAAAAAATAACCTGGAGGCTGCCAAAGAAATTGCGTACCAGATAAAATTGCGGGGCATCGGCGGCATCATCATCATTGACTTTATCGACATGGAACGGGAACGCAACCGTGAAAAGGTCTATCAAGCCTTGTCGGACGCTATGGCATCCGACAAGGCTCAGACCAGAATTTCACGCATCTCCGATCTGGGCCTCATTGAAATTTCCCGTGAACGTGTCCGGGAAGACTTGCTTCGCACCCTTTCGGAAGTCTGCGGAAATTGCGAGGGACGAGGGTACACCAAATCCACCATGACCATGGCTTATGAAATTTTTCGTGACATTCGGCGGATCGGGAGCAGCCGAGGCCAACCACAACGGATTGTGGTGGGAGCCAACCCCAAAGTCATCGACCTCTTGTTTGAATCGGAACATGGCAGCATTGAACAGTTGGAACAGGAATTCCAACATCAAATATCGTTCAAAGCGGACCCGCTCCTCCACCTTGAACAATATGACATTGTGGTGGTCGGAAGGGTCCCGACACGTACTGAGTCCCGCAATGCCTCGTAGCCGCATGGCCTTGGCATGAATGCCTCCTTACAGGAATGGTTGGAACTCCGTGCCGTCAAGGGACTTGGGCCCAAATTGTTTGTCCGCTTGTTGGATATCTTCGGCTCACCTCAAGCCATTCGCTCCGCTTCCCGGTCTCGCCTGGTGGCCGAGGGCGAGATTTCGTCCGCCTTGGCCCAGGCTCTTCATCAACCCCCGTCACCCGAAACACAACGGCAGATTCATCAGGAATTAGAAGCCGTTCAGGCCGGACAATTTTCTCTCTTGCCCTTCACCCATCCCGGGTATCCCGCCAAACTGAAAACGATCCCCGATCCTCCAGCGATTTTGGCCATCACCGGCAACCTGCTTCCTCAGGATTATTATGCACTGGCGATCGTCGGCGCCCGAAAAGCCTCAGCGCACGGACGGGCCTTTACTCAGAAATTAAGTGGAGATTTGGCGGCCTTGGGTTTCACCATTGTGAGCGGATTGGCCAGGGGCACCGATGGAGTCGCCCACGAAGGAGCCATGGCATCTTGCGGGCGAACACTGGCTGTGTTGGGTTGCGGAATCGATCACATGTATCCGCCTGAACACCGTTCACTTCGAAGGAAAATTGAAGAACAGGGTGCCGTCTTGTCCGAATTTCCCATGGGAACACCTCCGCATGCGTATCATTTTCCTCAACGCAATCGCGTGATCAGCGGGTTGGCCTTAGGGGTGATTGTCACGGAAGCTACTTCAAAAAGTGGTTCGCTCATTACCGCACGGTTGGCGCTGGAGCAAAACCGGGAAGTTTTTGCGGTTCCGGGCAACGTGAATAGTCCTCTCAGCCGTGGTCCTCATTTTCTCATTAAACAGGGCGCCAAACTTGTGGAAGATGTTCCGGATATTCTGGAAGAAATCCTGCCTATTCTCGATCCGGAATTCCAGGAGCATCTGAAAAAACAACAACTTACCGTTCAGGGAACCTCTCCACAAGTTGAGTTGGGGACGGAAGAACAACAGGTACTTCAATTGATTCCACTTGATCCCGTTTCCCTTGACGATTTAATCTCTCAGAGTGCCTACTCCTCATCAGAGGTGATGAGTATTCTCTTGTCTTTGGAGATCAAAGGCCTTATAAAACAAATATCGGGACTTCAATATCTTCGGGTCCCGTTCCGATAAGAACTCACACCCCACGAGAAAACGCGGGGGTTTATCGTTGAAAAACCAGGATATTTTAAGAACCCATTATGGCTAAATCACTCGTCATTGTAGAGTCACCCACGAAAGCCAAGACCCTTTCAAAATATTTGGGGCGAGGTTATCAGGTATTGGCGTCGGTAGGACATCTCAAAGACCTCCCGAAAAGCAAATTGGGCATTGACCTTGAGCATGACTTCGAACCTCACTACGTAGTCATCCGTGGAAAAAGTAAAATCCTCAAGGAAATCAAGGCCGGCGCCAAAAAAGCCAAAGATATTTACTTAGCGCCGGACCCCGACCGCGAGGGAGAAGCTATCGCATGGCATATCGCCGAAGAACTCAGTGACAACGGAACCCGCATCCATCGCATTCTGCTCAATGAAATTACGGAAGCTGCAGTCAAGCGGGCGATCAAATCCCCCAGTACCATCAACATGAAAAAGGTCAATGCCCAGCAGGCGAGACGGGTCCTCGATCGCTTAGTGGGCTATCTGCTGAGTCCACTGTTATGGAAAAAAATTCGGCGAGGGCTCAGTGCCGGCCGGGTCCAGTCGGTGGCAGTGCGCGTCATTTGTGAGAGAGAAGCCGAGCGTGACGCGTTTCAATCCGAAGAATATTGGACCATTACCGCAACATTATCAGGGGAGCAGCCCCCGACGTTTCCGGCCAGACTCATTGAGGCCAACGGGGAACGACTCACCATCACCACCGAAGCCCAAACCGCTCAAATCCTACAAGATCTGAACCAGGCGGCTTTTTCGGTTTCCAACGTTGACCAAAAAGAAAAACGGCGAAACACATCTCCCCCATTTGTGACCAGCCGCTTGCAACAGGACAGTGCCAGGAAGCTTCGGTTTCCCGCCAAGAAAACCATGATGCTGGCTCAACGGCTGTATGAGGGCATCGAGATCGGCGGGGAAGGACAAGTGGGGTTGATCACGTATATGCGTACGGACTCCACGCGGATTTCCCCTGAAGCCCTGACCGAATTGCGTGGGTATATCCAGGAATCCTTCGGCGATCCCTATCTTCCCAGAGAACCCAATGTATATAAAACCCAAAAAGCCGCACAGGAGGCACATGAGGCCATTCGTCCAACTTCCGTGCTTAGAGATCCGGAAAGTCTTCGATCATTCCTCGAACCCGACCTGTACAAACTGTATAAATTGATTTGGAACCGGTTTGTAGCATCCCAGATGACCAATGGCCTCGATCTCATTACCCAAGTCGACATCAACGCCAACCAATATACCTTCAGGGCCAGCGGTACGGTTGAGAAATTTGACGGTTTCCGGCGAGTTTACCGGGAGGAGACGGAGTCCTCTCCCGAAAGTATGACATCGGAGGAAGAAGGCACCCAAGGGATGAACTCTTCTCTGCCTCATCTCACGGTTGGAGAATCCCTCACACTGGTGGAAGGAGAGGAGGCCGGAATACAGTCTAAACAGCATTTTACCCAACCTCCGGCGCGATACAATGAAGCCATGCTGATCCGCGCCATGGAAGAAAAGGGGATTGGCAGGCCTTCAACCTATGCGACCATTATTTCCACTATTCAAGATCGTCATTATGTGGAGAAGGAAGAAGCCCGTTTCCGGCCGACGGAGTTAGGAACCTTAGTCAATGAACGGCTAATTGGTCATTTCCCCGATGTATTCGATGTGGAATTCACGGCGAAAATGGAAAACGAGCTGGATGGGATTGAAGAAGGAGAAAAAGACTGGGTGACAACCGTGAAGGAATTTTACCTTCCGTTCATGAAAGATCTCGAGTCCGCCGAGACCAACATGGAGGACTTAAAAGGGAAGGAAGAACCCACCGACATTCCCTGTGAAAAATGCGGGCAACTCATGGTCGTGAAATGGGGACGACACGGACACTTTCTCGCCTGCCCCGGCTATCCGGAGTGCAAAAATACCAAAGAATTTACCAAGGATGACACCGGAAAAATTGAGGTGGTGGAAGAACAGGTTGAAACGTCCGACGAACCGTGCGAAAAATGTGGGAGCACCATGGTCGTCAAACGTGGACGGTTCGGAAATTTTCTGGCCTGTTCACAATACCCGGAATGTAAAACGACCAAACCGCTCAAATTGGGCGTGAAGTGTCCGGCGGAAGGGTGTAAAGGAGATCTCGTACAGAAACGGACCAAAAAGGGTCGAACATTTTATTCATGCAGCAAATATCCCACCTGTAAGTTTGCCCTCTGGGACAAACCGGTCAACAGACCCTGTCCTCAGTGCCATTCTCCGTTTCTTATTGAAAAAGTCCGCAAACAGGCTGGAACACAAATCTTGTGCCAGAAAGAGGAATGTGGATACCAGGAAGCCAGCTAGAGCCGAGAAACCTATCAAATGCCTTATTAGGAACCCACAGCCGGCTTCACGCCTTTCTGCTGTTCAAAGACTTTAATCGGTTCTCCTTTGCCGTAAATGACCTCTTCGGTCACGAGGACTTCTTTGACTTCGGACTGAGAAGGAATTTCATACATCACATCCAGCATCATGGATTCCATGATCGCCCGTAGTCCTCTGGCCCCGGTCTTTTGCTTATAGGCTTTTTCGGCAATGGCCACCAAGGCTCCATCGGTAAACTTCAGTTTGACCTTATCAAACGCCAATAACTTCTGATACTGCTTGATCAACGCATTTTTCGGTTCGGTCAAGATGCGGACCAATGCCGATTGATCTAACTCATCCAAGGTCGCCAACACCGGTAACCGACCGATAAACTCCGGAATGAGTCCAAACTGAAGAAGGTCCTCGGGCTCCACTTTGGAAAAGAGGTCCCCGATTTGGTGTGCGCCTCTGCTTTGAATATCGGCCCCAAACCCCAGACGTTTCTGGTTGAGTCTCCTCTCGATAATCGACTCCAAGCCTACAAACGCCCCGCCACAGATAAACAAAATATTCGTCGTATTCACCTGAATAAATTCCTGATGAGGATGCTTTCTTCCGCCTTGAGGAGGCACATTGGCCACGGTCCCTTCAATCAATTTTAACAGGGCCTGTTGCACGCCCTCTCCGGAGACATCACGGGTAATCGAAGGGCTATCGGATTTCCGTGTAATTTTGTCGATCTCATCGATATAAACAATACCCCGCTCAGCCCGTTCGACTTCATAATCAGCCGCTTGCAAAAGTTTCAGAATGATGTTTTCGACGTCTTCCCCCACATAGCCGGCTTCGGTCAACGTCGTGGCATCGGCAATGGTAAAGGGGACATCCAAATGCTGGGCCAGAGTCTGGGCAAACAGGGTTTTTCCGGTTCCCGTGGGGCCAATGAGCAGAATATTGCCTTTTTGAAGTTCAATATCCTCCGTTTCATTGGCCGCAATGCGCTTGTAATGATTGTAGACGGCTACCGAGAGGACTTTTTTGGCTCGTTCCTGACCGATGATATAGTGGTTCAGATGCTGATGAATATCGGCCGGCTTACAGAGCTTTGATGAGATTTCCTCCCGGGTTTCCTGCCAATCTTCGGAAATGATTTCGTTACATAACCCCACGCATTCATCGCAGATATACACCGTAGGTCCGGCAATCAGCTTGCGGACCTGATCTCGGCTTTTTCCACAAAATGAACACCGAAGGTTGGCGTCAGACTTGGCCTGTCTAGCCATAAGGAAATCCTTTTTCTTTTTTGAGAGAGTAGTGGAAAGCCCGACAACAGCCTTTCTTAGTTTTTCTCTTTCGAAGAAGATTTTTCGCCATTGGAGATACTTTTTTCCTGACTTCGAACAATGACTTCATCAATCAAGCCGTACGTTTTCGCTTCTTCGCCCGACATAAAATAATCCCGCTCCGTATCCTGGGAAATCCTTTCCAACGGTTGCCCCGTGTGTTGGGCCATAATCTGATTCAACCGTTCACGGATTTTGAGGATTTCCCTGGCATGGATGTCGATTTCGGTGGCTTGTCCCTGGAATCCCCCCATCGGTTGATGGATCATCACACGAGCATTGGGCAGGGCAAACCGTTTCCCCTTGGTCCCGGCTGTCAACAAAAAGGCACCCATGCTGGCCGCTTGCCCCAGGCAGATCGTCGTGATGGGACATTTCACATACTGCATCGTATCATAAATACCCAGTCCTGCCGTCACGCTTCCTCCAGGGGAATTGACGTAGAGATGAATGTCTTTTTCAGGATCCTCGGCTTCAAGAAACAACAGTTGGGCGATGACCACATTGGCAAACACATCGTCAATCGGTGCCCCTAAAAAAATGATCCGGTCCTTGAGCAGACGAGAATAAATATCGTAGGCCCGTTCACCACGGTTGGTTTGTTCAATGACCATCGGAATGAGCATTCCTTCAGACCTCCTCTTTCTTATTGGATATATATCGGATTTATTGAGGAAAACCTTTGGAGACAAACTCCTGAAGGTATCACCCCGAATCGCTTACCCCTGAATAACTGCGTTCTGATAGACAAACTGCAAGGCCTTTTCAGCCTTCATCCGTTCACGAAATTCTTCCTGGGCTCCCGTCCCGCCGGCTTCGATCATTCGCCGAATTTCGGCTACGGGCATTTTCAGCGAATTGGCCAATTTTTGGATTTCGGCATCCACTTCTTCCGGACCGACTTCTATATTTTCCTTGAGAGCCACCGCTTCCAACACCAAACTCAATTTCACCCGGCGTTTGGCCTCCGGGTGTAATTCCTGCTGAAGACGCTTAGCTTCCTCTTGTAATCGCACCGGTTCGTTCAAATCATCATCCTGATGCGTATGTCGATGCTCCTTCATCATTTTCTGGCGAACCAGGGTTTGCAATTCTCGCTCGATTAAGGCTTCGGGAATATCAAAATGATGCATTTGCAGGAGACGTTCGATGACCTGATCTTTATATCCTTCTTCAAGATCCTGCTTCAACATATCCTCAAGCCGCCCCTGAATGGTATTTTTCAATTTTTCCAAGGATTCGTAATCGCCACAGTCCTTGGCAAATTCATCGTCCAGATCAGGTAACTTCTTCTCTTTCACGGCTTCGATCGTCAATTTGAGTATCAACGTCTTACCGGCCAATGGCGTATCCGGATGGTTGGCCGGATACGCTTGCGAAACTTCCACCGTTTCACCGGCCTTTTTGCCGATCAACTGCCCATCGACCTCCACCCCAAAAATGGACGCGTTCACGCCCACCGGGTGGAGATGGCCTTTTTTCTGGGCAGCTTCCACTGGTTGTCCATCGATAAATCCCTCGATAGACAACATGGCATGCAGGCCATCTCGCAAGGGCGTATCAGCGGGAACCGCATCGATCTGAGCATGTTCTTCCCGCAAGGATTGAAGCGTTTTGTCAATTTGCTCTTCCGTCACCGTCCTCGAATCCTTTTTCAAGGAAATAGGATTGGGTGGCCGATAATCGCCCAACTGGATGGTTGGTTTAATTTCCATGGTCGCGGTAAAGGTGAATGCGGTATTGGGTTTCACCTTCATCCGTTCAAGTGGGGGTATTTCCACCGTGACCGGTCTGACTCCGGCTTCTTTGACGGCCCGCTGATAATAGTCAGGCACCAGCCGCTGTACCACATCTTGCTCAACCATTTCGGAATATCGCTTTTCCAATAACGCCACGGGCGCTTTTCCCGGGCGAAATCCAGGGATGCGAACCTGCCGTTTCAATTGGGCATACACCTTTTGAAACTCGGTTTTGACGGCTTCCTCCGGGACTTCAATTTTCAGTGCCCGTTTCACAGGGCCCAATTCGGTCATTTCCACCTTCATAACTTCACATGTCCTTAATGAAATTAAATCTTGAATAAAGAGAATAAATTATGGTGCGAGAGGGGGGACTTGAACCCCCACGGTTACCCACGAGATCCTAAGTCTCGCGCGTCTGCCAGTTCCGCCACTCTCGCACGTAACCGTTCGCAAGAGCTAAAAGGACTACCCTAAACTTTTCCATTATAAAAGGTCTTTCCTGTTCAGGCCATCCCTCTCATCGGAATTTTTCAGGAGAGAAGGATTTTTCTGCGTTTCCCCGCAGTTCAACCGCACAGTGAAACGATCTGTGTAATACGCCTCTTGATAGACCGGCAAGAGTGGGGTATGGTAGCCCATTATGGCTCTCAAGCAGCTCTATCAAGACATTTATCAAAAATTCTTGGAACGCAAAGACACCTATAAAGGCTACAATTTTCAGGAAGCCCCATATGGATCAACCGCCCCGCCCATCCCGACTTTTGCCGAAAAGCTCAAAGCGTGGACCTTCAATCGACCGAGCCGCTTAAAAAAAATCCGAGCCTTGCGAGACCAGCGCCAGCAAGAGATCATCAACCTCAAATCGCCGCCGTCGGCCGACAAATAACGTCCAGGGGCACTGTACGACGCCTCATGCAGGGTTTTCTCCAGGCCACTCTTCGCTTATACCGCCAGACGCTGCTCTCATCGATTCAATCGTTTACACGCAGTTGGATCCTGATCCCGTTGATCATGGGGTTTGCCTTGGGCCTCATAGTTCTGGGCTCCGTTATTGCCCCCCTGGGAATGATTGGCGGGTTTATCCTTGGCGCTCTGAATGCCCTGATCATCGGGGCTACGCTTTACCTGACCGAACAAGCGGTTCTCGGAGCACGTCGTCTCACTTGGCAAGATATTCCTTCCAGCTTCGGACAATACTTTTGGGATGTCATTTCAGTGGGGTTCATGGTCTGGTTTCCCTTGATGTTTTTGGAAATGGGACTCCAAGCCAACCCGTATCAAGAACTCCTGGCTACTGCCATATTTTTCCTCATTTTTATTGTATTAAACCCGGTCCCCGAAGTGATCTATCAAAAACGAAACAGTTCGGCGATCGAGGTCGTCAAAGATAGCTATGATTTTGTGGTAGAAAATTGGATCGAGTGGTTCCTGCCGTTTGCCGTGGCCTTTGCCCCTCTGGGTTTATCCCTGTTCTTTGATATTTCCAGCCAGGCTGGGAGACGCGGAGGCTTGGATTTCTGGCATCTCCTGACACTTCCTTTTTCCATACTCAGTCAGTGGCTGTCCGTTCTTGGTATTCCCCCCAATGCGAATTTTGGCATCGTCCTGATTCTCACGCCGGTGTTGACCACTTTCATGTTGCTTTTTCGAGGACATTTATTTGCCAACTTGAATAAATCGTCTCATCGCCTTCGGGCGTTTCAAAACGCGCCAGTCGGGATAACCTTTCTGAAACATCAAGCAACCCAAATTTGCTTGTCGCCTCCCCCCCCATGGTAAGATGACCCCCTTTCCCCCAAAGAGGGATGTTCTTGGGCCTCAGCGGGCCTCAAGTTTATACCGTGCGGAGAGGTGCGAGAGTGGGACGAATCGGCGTGACTGAAATCACGTGTGCCGGTAACGGTACCGTGGGTTCGAATCCCACCCTCTCCGCCATCTAACTCGTCTACAGGTGGTTAAGGATTTGAGAAGTTTGTTGGGCGGCAAGTGCTTGGGATTCGAACAGGGGGTTTGAGGGGGATATGTCCCCTTCATGGGGTGACTTGAGCAACGCGAAAGCGCGAGGGGGCATGGCCCCCTCGCGGGAGCGTTAGTTTTGAAACGCGACTTCGAATCCCACCCTCTCCGCCCTGTTAACCATTGTTCTATACGAAAGTTATCGGAGAATTCCTGAACACCAAGGCGGTCGGCTGGTTTGAAATATGTGCTGATGACATAAAACAGGCGAAGTCATTTTATGAGTTTGTTTCTGGAAAAACCGTGGGGCTAAGGAGAAACCAGTCGCATTAATTCTCCTTTGTCTGGTTGAGTCATAACAGGTATTATCCGATTAGGGGCTGGGCCCTGTGCGACAGAATCCTGCGAACCCCGCCAGGTCCGGAAGGAAGCAACGGTAAGTGGGCGAGTCTGTGTGCCGCAGGATCACCTGGCCCCGACTATTTTTAGGTAACATGTAAGCGTAAGGAATGGATGCGGAAGAGCGTGAACGAAGCAGCCCGAGATGTTTTTCCTTAACACTTTAACCCCTGGCTTTTTTAATGAACGTATTTAAAAAGTCTGGATAGTCCACATCCATGGAATTTCAAGTTTCAGCTCGTAAATACCGCCCTACGACGTTCGATGAAGTTTTAGGGCAATCTCACGTCGTGCAGACCCTCAGCAATGCCATTGAACGGCAACGGGTGGCCCATGCCTACGTGTTTTCAGGGATGCGAGGAGTCGGAAAAACCACTGTCGCACGAATTCTCGCGAAATCTTTGAATTGCGAAAAAGGCCCCACCAGCCATCCCTGCGGAACCTGCCCAAGCTGCGTGGAAATTACCAGAGGAAACTCAGTGGATGTCATCGAAATCGACGGGGCATCCAACACGGGTGTGGACGATGTGCGTGAACTGCGTGAAAACGTCAAGTTCTCCCCCTTCCATGGTTCGTATCGGGTGTATATCATTGACGAAGTGCACATGCTGTCTAATTCAGCCTTCAATGCCCTGTTGAAAACGCTGGAGGAACCCCCAAGCCATTCCGTATTTATTTTTGCCACCACGGAAGTCCATAAAATTCCAGCGACCATTCTTTCCCGCTGCCAGCATTTCACGTTTCGACGCATTTCCCGGTTAGAAATCATCAAACAACTGCGACATGTCGCCACACAAACCGGCGTCACCATCGAAGATCGGAGCCTCTCGGCTTTGGCCAGAGCCAGTGACGGCAGCATGCGTGATGCCTTGAGCCTTCTGGATCAAGCTGTCTCGTTCGGAGGAGAACGGATTACCCATGAAGACTTGGAAATTTTGATCGGCTCGGTCCCCGAGGAACTGGTACGTCAGATGATCGATGCCGTTCTCGCCCATCGGGCTTCGGAAACCATGACATTAATGGGACAATTAGTCGATCAAGGATTTGATGTCCGGGTCTTCTGCCGGGAATTGGTCGAACGGTTTCGAAACCTTCTGGTCGCCAAAGTGGTGATGTCCCGACCTCAGGTTCAAAATCTCATTGAATTGGGCGATGAGGAAGTGGATCAGACAATTGCCCAAGCAAAACCCTTGAGCGAGCCTTATGTACAAGCGTTATTTGGCGTTTTTTCACGCACGGAGGATACTCTTCGAGGAAGTTCTCATCCACGGTTTGTCCTTGAAGCCGCAACCGTGAAGGCTGCACTACTTGATCCGGAATTGCCCTCCGCAGCAGAACCGGCACACAAGCTCATGAAAACGGCGGGATCGACGGCGGCCACACCCGCGCCCAAGGCCGAACCACCTCGAGGCCGTCCGCCAACCGTGAAATTGCAACCGATGCATAACCAGTCGGCATCCGATTCATCGCCAACCACCATGCCTTCTCCACCGCTGTCATCGGCTTCAAAAACACCTGTGTCAGAAACGACGAAACCGGTTCCTCTCAAAGACATGGCTGTGGAGGGAGAACCGAGATCACCGCGGCTTGTCGTGCCGGCCAATGAACGGCAAGTCAGCCAATCAAAAACAAGGCCGGAATCCTCACAAACTTCGACAATCCCGTTAAACTGGGAGACGGTGGTCGAACGCATGGTCAACGAGCATCCTAACGTCGGAAGTTTTCTGGAAAAAGGAAGTGTGGTCACCATGACAGCGGAGAAAGTCATTCTGGGGTATCCCAAAAAAGACTCTATCGCCCGGTGGCGGACAGACAAACCCGAAACACGGGCACTCATTGCACAGGTGTGCGAGTCGCTCACCGGCCGACCCATTCATATCCAAGTAGTCGAATTCAAAGATGGGCAGGAACATCCGCCTTCGCTGGCGGAAATCCGGACAAAAAAAAAACTGGAAGATGATCAGGACCTGTTGGAAAACGTCAAAGCCCATCCCCTCATCAAACAGGCCACTGACCTCTTCGGAGGAAATGTGGTATCCGTTCAACGGATTCAGAACCAACAAGAGGAGGTTATCTAATGTCGAAAAATCCGTTTGCGAATATGGGCAATATCCTGAAACAAGCCCAAGCCATGCAGGAAAAGATGGGAAAAATTCAAGAAGAGGCCGCTAATAAAGTGGTGGAGGCCACCGCCGGAGGCGGCATGGTGACGGTGAAAGCCAACGGAGCGATGCAGATCACCAAAGTCACGATCGATCCCGAAGTTCTGAAATCCGAGGATCAGGACATGTTGCAGGATTTACTCGTTGCGGCCACCAACGAAGCATTGAGAAAAGCCAAAGAACTTATGGCCGATGAAATGAAATCCCTGACCGGAGGGCTAGGTATCCCGGGTTTGCCGGGTATGCTTTAAAGACTTTGTATCTATTTTTTTCCCACTCTCTTAGAAAGTAGAAGCAGGGAAGGCATCATCCCTTCAAAACGATAGCTTTATGACCTGAGAAAGGATCCTATCGTGTCCGACCAGACATCCAAACGACACACGAGCATGAACGGCCAACCACAAGGATTGCTGGCTCGATTGAGCAAAGAATTGGTTCGGTTGCCTGGCATCGGCCAAAAAACCGCTCAGCGGCTGGCCTTTCACCTCATGAAAGTCGATACCGAAGAAGCGCTGCGTCTTGCCGAGGCCATTCGTGAAGTCAAAGAAAAAGTCTCATTTTGCACGCAATGCCGGAACATCGCCGAAGGTTCGCTTTGCGCAGTGTGCCTGGATCCCAAACGGGACGTCACTACGATTTTGGTCGTGGAAGAACCCAGTACCCTTCATGCCATCGAACAAAGCCGAGCCCATCGAGGATTGTACCATGTCTTATATGGAGCACTTTCCCCATTGGATGGGATCGGCCCATCGGACATTCGCACCCAGGATTTAGAGGAACGCGTCAAACAAGGGGGAATCAAGGAAGTCATCGTGGCGACCAATCCGACCATTGAAGGGGAGGCGACAGCCATCTACTTAACCAAGCGCCTCAAACCCATGGGGGTCAAGGTTTCACGAATCGCCTATGGCATTCCGGTGGGCATGGATATCGAATATGCCGACGAAGTCACCCTACTGAAATCCATCGAAGGCAGACGCGACCTCGGTTAAAATTCGCTGGCCTACCTTTTAGCCCACACTCGCTGCTCCATCGCCTCCACTTCAGGCCCCGCTAAACCCAACCAAGTGGCTACCTGGCGAATATCGTTCTTCCACTTCCGTTCATAGCCTCCCTCCCCAACGGCAAATTTCACCAATCGTTCGACGAGATTTTCCGTTTTATGTTGGGCAATTCCATCCGCAAACAATTTCGGAATCGTAAACCCTTGTGACAACCGGATGAGATTATCCTTTTCCATCGAGGGCAGATCCAACTCACGGAGGACCGATCGGAGCCGTTTGCAATCGGGGTCGGAGGTTCGTTCAATCGCACAAACGAAAAGACCTCCCACATTGTATCGTTCAGTGGTCGTGAGTTCCGATGAGGAAGGTCGAACGGAAGCCTGAGGGGAACCTGACGTTCCTCTGGTCTTCCTGGGCTTCACCGAAGAGAGGGAAACGGTCTTCTTTTTTGCACTTTTCTTTGTCGAAGATCTACGGATCTTCGCAGATTTGGTTTTTTTTGTGTCGGGTGTCTTGACGATGGATTTCTTCGCTGCCGCAATTTTTTTCTGTTTACTAGAATCGGTTTTCTTACTTTTGACACCGGCTTTTGATCTCTTCTTGGTCAATATTGAACCCGATTTCTGAGGAGTCTTTTTATGAGACAATTTTTTGTTCTTTTTACCAACTTGTTTCTTTTGAGCCATGTATCATCCTTTCAAAAATAAACTAGCGGCTTCAGCCAACCGACAAATGTCCTAATTCCAAAGGGAAAAATCATAAAACTTTTTGTTGTTTCCAGCAAGCCATAATCCTTCCACCAACACATATCCTGTCCATGAATTTTGAGAGAAATATTTCTTTCATCCCTGCACAACCATTTTCGATGAGGGTATTCACTGAGCATGTCGCCCTTCCAGTAGCGTTAGGGAGACACGCCGCTGTTGAGAACGATTTCGCATATATGATCCAACCGTTCAATGTGTTCATAGGCCGACCAAGGATCCGATGCTATGGAACACACGCCGTGATTGGCCTGACCAACAATATCGAAGTCCCCAGCCGGATTGTCCGGCGTGACGCCTAAGGCATGGGCAGTGGCATCTCCCAACTCCTGACTAATGGCCGGAAGGGCAGGGACCGTCGGACCAATGCGGGTATAGCGGTATATTTCCGGAAAGTCCTTGCAAATTTTTTGGATATCGAATCCGCGATAAATGGCTGCAACAACATGGGTAGGATGCACGTGAACCACGGCACGCGTCCGGTTCATCCCTCGAGTCAACAGATAATGCATGTGCAACTCACCGGACGGCCTGGCTCCGGGCGGCACTTGCAATTGGCCGTTCACAAATTTAATTTTGACCATATGCTCGGGATGGATAATCGTTTTCCGCCACCCGGACGGCGTGACATACAGATAGATACTCCGCGCTCGCCTCAGACTACAATTCCCATCACGGCTGGTAATCCACCCTCGCTCATAACATCGTCGCAACACATCTCCTATCGCAGTAATCATCAATCCTCCTTTCTTCTCAACCCTGAATGGTCGAGGTTTTCGCCATGCTATTCAACGAATCTCAGGTCTTTTTTCCTCTGCTCAAATGGCTTCCTACTCATCCGTCGTTTCCGGGAGTATAATCTATCTACCTCGTGAAGGTGAGGGTTTTCGACGAGTCAACCATTAATCAAGGGGGCATCAATGATTATTCGGCTCAAAAAACAGATTCAATGGGGAGCCTTGATGTTGGGGTTATTAGGTCCAGGCCTGCTGTGGCTCGCTTTCCCCGCCATGGTATTGGCCAATATCGACAAGACCAAGGTGGTATACCACGTAGACAGCAAGGATCCGAACGTCGCGAAATACGCTTTGGCCTTGATCAACAAGCATATTGAAGCGGAAGGAGGACCGGACAAGATTGATATCGTTTTGGTCGTTCATGGTCCGGCCCTGAAATTATTTGAGGCCGAAACGGTCGATCCCGATCTCAAAGATAAGTTGAAGGTGGTTGTGGATAAAGGGGCACGGGCCGAAATGTGTCAGGTGTCGATGAAACTCTTTGGAACACCTTTGGAAAAGTTGGTGGGTGGGTTCAAACCCACGGAACATCCGGTGGCCGTCAAACGGATTGCCGATCTTCAAAAACAGGGATACTTGTATATTAAACCCTGATTTTCCCCATTTTTTTCATGGCCCGGCTCCTGGAGTCGTTTATGATTTCCCAGGGGCCGGGCGACGACTCAGCGTCAAAAAAATTTCACCAGAGAGCGACCTCCTACTCCACAGATTACATCTGTTCCACGCGATAGCCCTTTTTGGCAAGGGCGGCCAGGATGCCTTCTTCTCCCAATAAATGTAACGCTCCCACCACCACAAACACCGGACCTCTTTTCTGAAGACGTTGTTCAATTTGGGGTAACCAGTTGAGATTCCTGGCCACCACAAGGGATTGATAAAGTTCCGGATACTCTTTCATCCCCGCTAGGAGTGTCTCTAACTCTTTGACTTGTCCCTCTTCCCACGCCTTGACCATGGCTTGAACGCGGGTCTCGACATGCTTCAGATCTTCCAAGGACTGAAGGAGAAAATACTCTTGGACCTTGACGGGAAGACTGTCAAACAGCCCCAGTTGAAACTCCACGGTTTCCAGACCCACAATGTCCACTTTCGATTCCTGCGCCTTTTCGAACATATGCCGATCGACGCCATATTCTCCTTCAAAACCCATTTTTTGGAGTTCAAGCGCAGTCACGGCCGTGGCTGCCATCCACGGTTTCATCCTGTTGAAATTTTCAATGTTATGCCCCCGTTCAGCCATCAAGGTTTTGGCGGCTTCATACCGATCCGGCGAGAGGACGGTTTGCAATGTGTCCCCGTTGATATAAAGCCCCTTGGTCAACATATGCAGTTGATTCATCGGGGAGGATAATCCGCCCAAATCGACTTCAAACATGATCGTCCCGCATTGATTGAAGGCATTATAAATCGTGGGAGTCAATGGGTAGTTTTTTTGCTGCAGGACGTGAATCGAACCAAGGAGATAGACCGTGTTCTCCTTGGACTCTACCTTCCAGAGAAAGTTTTTAGCCGGTACGGGTTGCGTGTCGGCCCAGACAAACGCATCCTGACGAATCTGGCCGAGGAGAAGGCCCACCACCAGCAATATTCCCAACCATCCTGCCCATCGATTCATTATAGTCATCTTTCTAAATTTTTTGTGGAACGTATGATTTTCCGATTAACCTGGTCGACCATCGGTCAAACACCCTTTGCCTTAAGTCATGTTGTGTTCCATCGGGAGAGAACCACCAGACCTTGAATGATTGTTCACTTAACTCCATTTAACCAGACACGGAAACTCTTTTCCACGCTTCTCATAAACTTGCGGGCAACCTGGTTCAAATTTTCTTGGTGTTTTGGAATGGAAATGAGACGGAACCTAAAAATAACCTATTAGGGCAATCATTCACCGGGTCTATCTCGAGTCGCCATCAGAGCCGAACAACCGTGAAGGTTGTCCCCATGTGTCAGAAAAAACAAAATCGGGTAGGGGGTTTCTCTCGCGAGGAGCCAGTTCTCTGGTTCGAAGGGGTTCGGGAAGACTGTTGGGATCTCCGGAGTACCCGATGGCTAGGCCGGTCAACGGCTCAAACCCCTCGGGAACGGCATAGATGGATTTAATGCGATCGGGCAGAATTCCAGCCATTTGATGCACAACCAAGCCCTGCGCAGTGGCTTGCACAACGAGATTGCCGACCGCAAGACCGATGTCATGAAACGCGTGCCTATTGGGCTTTCCATTATGGGCAAACGCTATTTTGGCCACGGTCAGGACTAACAAGGGAGCGTGCTTGGCCCATGCCTGGTTTCCTTCCACCAAGCAACTTACCATTTGCCGATGGGCCGCCGGAGTATCAATTGTTGCCAAGAGAAAATGCCAGGGTTGTTCATTAAAACAGGAAGAGGCCCAGCGAGCCGCTTCAAACAATGATTGGATGTTTTCCGGCTCAATCGGTTGAGAAGAAAAGGCTCGGGGACTCCATCGTGTTTTCAACAGGTCATGAATAGGAAATTGAGTGATTGCCGGTTTTTCCATAGTATTTGTCATTTCTTCCGTCTCCTGCCCGACCCGTGAGGGGCTGGGGACTCACGGGAGACGCCATTGGCCGCATTCTTGAGGTTCCGGAACATACCATGCCGTCTCCTGCACAACCGTAAACCGTAAATGGGAAGGATGCGGACGAAGCCCCAGAGATAGATCCTCTGTCGATGTGGTTTCGGAGGACCAACACTCGCAGTGCGGCCCCACCTCGTGAGTTGGGGGCAAGGTCAGAAAATCCTGGTCCCAAAAATATCGTTCGAGGATATTTTCAAATTCCAGGAATCCGAACCGATAGCCTTGAAGCAAGAGAAACGGTTCACCGGTCTCCAATAGGCGGTCGTTATGCCAAAGACAATAATTTTTCAAACATTCATAGATTGTCAACCAATGAAAGTCGGTAGGACGATAGACCGTGGCTTGAGCATGCGCTCTCAGGAGATCCTCCAACGCCACCATCGCACTATAGGGGGTAAAAATCGGTTCCAGCCTCGGGTATTCCACGAACCAAGCATCCAGATCATTGTCGGTTGAAATCCGACGGAAATTCCGCAATTCACATTGCAGAGCCCAGTCTACCAACACCATAAATACCGGATCTGGTTTGGTGCGAAAATACAACATGATTTGACCAAACAGTATGAACAACGCTCAAAAAATTAACCAAGCGCCCGCTGAACCATGGCCGTGAAATCCTGCAATTGAAAGGGTTTATGCAGGGTATGTCGAGCCCCCAGCCGACGCGCCAAATCCAGGAGATTCAACTTGGCCCGTTCATTTCCACCCGACATGGCAATAATATTGACCTGCGGAAATTCCCGGCGCAAGTCCAGGATGGTCTCCAAACCTTCCTTTTCCGGCATGAGAATGTCGAGCACGATCAAATCAGCCGGATGAGCGCGATAGCGTGTAAGCCCCTCTTGCCCATTGGCCGCAGTCACCACTGCATATCCTTCATCTTCCAATACCTGTTTTAACAAATCACACACCTGCGGATCATCATCAATGATGAGAATAGTCGCCATCGTATAAACTCCTTCTGCGCCCCGATTCGCAGGCATGATCGGAGCCTCCGTTAGGAGATCCGACGTCCGAACCGGACGATCCACTTTGGCATCCTACCCAACATAGATTTTCCCCCTCCGTATCCCATGACACTGCAGGGAATATCTATCGGTGACAATTCATCTGACACATCCACTCGTTTTTCTCACTCGTGCATAACAACCTCTTTCCTGCTGTTCTCATTAAGTTTCCGCTAACGGTGATGCGGCTTTATCCAACACATGTCGAACAATGGGGGCCAAGTCCCGGATGGCCAATGGCTTCATCAAATAGGCTTGAATACCTAACGCTTTAGCTTTTTCCGCGGACATAATGTGACTGAACCCGGTACATAAGATGATTGGCAGGTCCGGACGAATCCTGAGCAGTTCGCGCGAGAGCATTTCCCCCGTCATCGATGGCATAGTCTGATCGGTAATCACCAAATCAAATCGGTGCGGATCCTGCATAAAGGTGGCCAAGGCTTGCGGAGAATACGTTTCAACTTCCACGGAATAGCCTAAGGAAGTCAGCAGCTCCTGCCCCAACCTGACAATCGTTTCCTCGTCATCCACAAACAGGATTGTCTCCCGGCCCACGGGAATCGGACTTTGGTCGGGAACGTATTCCCACACTGGATTTTGCGCTCTGGGAAGATACACCTCGATTTTGGTCCCTTTGCCGATCCCGCTCTCCACCCAAATGGCTCCTCCATGAGACGTTACCAGCCCATGAACGACCGCCAACCCCATTCCTGATCCTTCCCCAATGGGTTTGGTGGTAAAAAACGGATCGAACATGCGTTCCAGCACCTCCGGTGTCATCCCGATCCCCGTATCCCGCACCGTCAAGCGGACATATTCGCCAGCAGCCAACCCGGACAACATATGCGCCATCTGATCTGTGACCGTGGCATCTTCCAGGGTCAAATGCAAAACGCCGCCCTTCTCACGCATCGCATATTCGGCATTGGTGCACAGATTGATGAAAATCTGGTGGATTTGAGTGGGATCCGCCACAATATTCGCTTCGGTCTTAATGGAATGCTGAATGGTGATCGTGGAGGGAATGGTGGCCCGCAATAATTTCAAGGCTTCCCGAAGAATCGTATGAAGAGGGATGGAACGCTTTCCCGGACCGGCCTGCCGACTGAATGTCAGGATTTGTTGAACCAAATGCTTGGCCCGATGACCTGCCGTTAAGACCTCTTGAAGATTGCGCTGGGTCCGGCTATTTTTCGGGACGGTGGCCAAGGCCAATTCGGTATATCCCAAAATGGCCGTGAGAATATTGTTGAAATCGTGTGCAATCCCTCCCGCGAGGGTTCCAATGGCTTCCATCCGGCTGGACTGGCGAAAATGCCGTTCACTTTTCGTGAGTGCCTCCTCCACCCGCTTGTGTTGAGTCATGTCCTCCGCGACCCCGGCAATCCGGATCACCTGGCCTTGTTCATTTCGAATGGGAAATGTGCGGGCTCTGATCCAGCGCATGGAACCATCCTGAAGAACAATACGGAATTCCTCCTGGACCTCCTCCCGGGACATAACGCTTCTGGCCGCCTGTATGCGTTCTTGGTCCTGAGGATGAAGAACCTGCCACAGACTGGTGGGGTCCTGACGAAGACTGTCACAGGTCCGTCCCCAGATTGCCTCATAGACGGGGCTGACATAGAACAAGTGCGATTCGTCGGGAGACACCATCCAAAACACTTCCTGGATATGCTCAACCAATTGACGAAATTGCTCTTCACGTTCCCGAAGTTCGGCGGTCCGTTCACCAATCGCTTCCTCAAGATCTTGAGTATATTGGGTCCATCGATGCTGCATGGCCCGGCGAATCTGATCCAACAACTGGATCGGGGAACTATCCTTTTCCAGATAGCCGAATGCTCCGGAATTGACGGCCTCCTTGGCGGAGTCCAATGTGGCATAGGCGGTATTGATAATCACCCGGATATTGGGATTGTTGTGTTTGAGAAATTCTAAAAGTTGGGAACCAGTGTCGTCAGACAATTGAAGATCTAAGACAGCGACTCCGAATGGCTCTCGTTCTGCATGGGTGCGGGCCTCACTCGCGGTGGCACATCCCACCGCCACATACCCTTCCTCTTGCACCAACTTCAGAAGTGTTTCGAGTTGTCCTGGATCGTCTTCCACAATCAGGATTCGGGACCAATCATGCTCCCTGCTCATACTTCCCCCCCCCATGGTTGTCATGAATATCCCTCTCTCCGAACCGGCTCAGGACGGAATTGATGAACGTTCCACTGCAGACCGATCCGTCGCAAGAACAGCGTCAATACCTCACAACAATCCAAGACACCCCGACATCCCCATGGTGTTTTCTGTAGTCCGTGCCTTGGAGAAAGACCCTGTTCAAGCGTTCATCATACCAATGCTGACCATAGAGGTCACGCGCCAGTTAAACATTTATCAGAGGAACCGTTAAAGATAAAAAACGGTCCAAGAAAAAACCCCGTCAGACATCTCTATGGTTCCACAATGACATTAAAAAACAAGTCGATAAAGCGTTAACCCAAGAGCTAATGGCTAGCAACCCTCGTGCCCGTATTATGAACTGCGATCACCTCAATACCCTCTTCATAACGATCGGATACAGCCTTTACACTGGTTCCCGATTCATAAATTAAATCGAATTTAGAGGATTCTGATAAATTCTTAGGACAGGATTTTGATGGCATGCTCCGGTTATCCCAATTAAGTAAAAAGTTTCCTGGACAAGATTATTGGCTGCTCATGAAAACATTCGGGCGAACTTTCTCAGAAGAGATGGCCATCAAACTGAAAGACTCAGCCCTGCAATGGTAAGGCGGAAGGAGCTAGGAAGGATTCGGCAGCAGTACGATTTCAGGCCACCGGTCCTGCCCTGAACATCCCATGTTCTATTTTTGGCTATCTACCAAAAGCCAAATAAAGAAACGTATCGCGTTATAACCTTGATCAGACACAGACGGACCAAGCTCCAAGCCTTTTCCCCTGTATCTAAATGTGGATGAACTGTATCTCATCAGATACTGGGGCTTTCGGATGAAGCTCTTTTTCACCATTGAGAAAAACCCGTAGCGATAGGGGATTTCTTCCAATACTTCAAGCCTTTACTCGAAGGCAATTGCACGAAAGCTTGTCATCACCCTCCCCCTGGTTTGAAATTTGCTGGAAACTCTTAATATCGCCTTCCCCTACAAACAGGAAACTGCATGATGTTACTTTTGTAATTCAGATCAATTTTCCTATGTAACGAGAGGGTGCACCGATGATTCCCGACTCTTCACATTCACCCGCCCGCATTCTCATAGTTGATGACGATCCGGATATTGTGTTGGCCCTCCAGGATCTTCTTCTAGGGGAAGGATACCACGTGCGTGTGGCCACAACCGGCCATATGGGCTGGGAGTGCCTCAAAACGGAATCCATTGACACGGTACTTCTTGATATTTGCTTACCGGACACCGATGGCCTCTTGATGCTTGCCAACCTGACCCAATCGTTTCCAGGACTGCCGATCATCATTTTATCCGGCCTGCCGACCTTGGACCAAGTGGTCGGCCCCCTCGACCAACAAGGCGCATTTGCCTATCTCAAAAAGCCGATCGATCGCGGACAAATCAAGACGAATGTGCGGCTCGCGGTTAAAGCACATGGACTCGCTCTTCAAATGAAGCGTACCCAGCGGGCGTTGGTTGACAGTGAATTACGATTTCAGGCGATCTTTCAAACCGCCAACGATGCCATTGTTCTGGCCGATGCCCAAGGACGAATCACCGGTTGGAATCGAGCGGCCCAATCCATGTTTGGATATTCGGAAGCGGAAGTATTTGGGCGGCCACTGACTCTTCTCATGCCAAATCGCTATCGGGATGCGCATGTCCAAGGCCTGAAGCGTGTCTCTCAAACGAAAGAAACGAAAGTCATCGGCAAAACGGTCACCCTGCACGGCCTCAGGAAAAACGGAGAGGAATTTCCGATCGAACTCTCGTTGAACGTATGGACCACCGACGCCCATCCCTCCTATTCGGGATTTATTCGTGACCGCTCGGAACCGAAGCTCCTGACAGCCGGAGCCTCCTAACCGAAAGGGAAATCTTGAAATACGGGGGAACCAGACTTCGTACACGAAAGGATTAAAACAAGTCGGAAGAAACAATATTTTGCTAGGCAAGTAAGGAGGATACCTATGAAAACCCTTCTTGTAGCGATCGTCATTACTCTCGTTGGTATCATTATTGTCTTTTTTTCGTTGTCGATAGCTGGCCTTGATAATTCAGTCGCCGGTTCGATTGCTGCAGCTATAGTCGGTGGCATTCCCTACATCAGGGAGTCTCTCGAAAAGGAGGAGTTGAAGCTGTCCCATCACCGGACCAATCACACAGTCCTGTCTTTCGAAGGCTTTGGATTTTCGCCACCAAGATTGATTCTTTATGGCACGCTGATCCTCTTCGCGGCCATGCAGCTGTCGTCCGGCCTTGGGGGCATCATCGCGAGTCTGGCTGGGGTAGGGATGAAAGATATTATGAACTTTATCGGGGTCTTTGCTTTTATTATCGTGTTTCCTGCAGTGTTTCTAACAGGAAGATGGGTAGGACGGCGAGGGGTATCCAAAGGGATCGTCACAATATTCCTAATTAGTGTATTTGCGCGAGTGGCTGCTTCACTGCTCGATTTACTTATGTTGCCCTCTGACGAACTTGCCCTCTACTTAGGAGAGATAGGAATTTGGGAACAGATGGGGATCGGCACTGTGGTCTTTTCCCTAATTGGATGTTGGGGCTACTGGCGAGGCAGACGTCAACGGCTAGCTGCATATCTCACATATTTGCTCGGACGTGTATCGACGGACACACGTGATGCAATTGTGGAGCTGGCGTATACCGAAGCCTCTAGGAAGACGAATACTACAGGGGCGATTGCCTAATATGCCTGTTGAGCGGATGACTGACTTACATCTGTTCGCCGCCACGTCAGGTTTGTCGATGAACATCCGTGGAAAGTGTAAAGGAAGAATTGAGGACTGCCAGTTAGCCTACAATGAGTTTCCACCGATACTTTTGATTTTGTCTGGAACGTCGAAAACCCTAGTCAGTGTTGGCTGGGGGACCAGGAATCGAACCTGGGTTCTAAGATCCAAAAACCTTTTCCAACCGACTAAGATTAAATGTGACCAAGTAGGATTAAGACTCAAAATTGTCCAAATAATCAATTAGTTTCCTCATGCCCAAGTGTGATAGAGACGCATTGAGATAGACCGGGAATTGGGATCGGAACCGGGACCAAAACCGGGACCGTTTATGAGTGAAAAAGGGGTCTGGATTTATCCTCAAAAGAAAATACCATTCAGGCAGGACACCATTTAGTTACGTACTAATGATATCCTCAATTTTCCACCCCTCTTGCCTACTCCACCCTCCTTTCAAGAATTTTGGAATTCGAGTTTAATCCCGGCCTGAAACACTCGAAACTGCCCTATAACAGGCACAGATTAAAATCATTCATCCCAGCGAATGCTCATGGCTGATTCCTGAAAATTGATGCCCTCTAACCCATGTTTATCAACTATTTTCCGAAAAACGATAACTCACTAATCTACTACCTTTCAAAAGCATTCCCACGTTCAAACATTACCAGACACTAGTCAAAGTAGGCGTCAGCCCCCACTTTGGTGGATACCACTGCGGCAAAGGATCCTGTTTTACGATAAACCTTTGCTTGATACGCATACGCCCTGACTCACCGGGAATGTTTGGGTGCACAACACGTGCGTACTTGCTAAGCTCACAAAATAAGTTCTGACAGTCGACTAATTGTAAAGGTCTCCCCCAGAGGGTATGAAATTCCAATCCCAGCCGTGTAAATTCGGCTTCTGCACGTTCGGACATCATTCGGATAATGTCGACTTCTGTGAATCCTCCAGTGTCGGCGAAGCATTTGCTAATACCATCCCGCGCTCCTGGACCCGCCACAACGAACTCCATCTCGGGGAAGTCCAGCAGCTCACTATAATTCAAGTCGATGGCCAACTGGAAGGCTAGAAAATCTCCGAGGGATGGATAACTGCGAAGAATGTTATATGCCTCACGAAGGGACCGCACATGTGCAAGCCTCTGAGGAGCGGAATCTTTCATCATATGCTCAATCAACCTAAGGTGATTGCGATGCTTGCGATGACTCCCGAACGCTGGGCTTGGCATAATGTAAGCGGCTGAATAGATCCGATCGCCACGCTCCAAAAGGCGATCAAGAGAAGTCGCATACCAATCAAATTTGAACTCACGCCAACTTGGCGGACCTACCGCTTCAGTCAGTTTCTCCCAGGTATCTATTCTATTGAAGAGTTTGAAGAGGACCGTCCTAAAAAACACTTCGCTTGGGGATTGCTCACCGTTATAAAGAACACGGCGAATCAAGTACTGGCTAACGCGGTCTGATGCACGATAGACGTTTGTAAATCGATACCGTGAGAGAACTTCATCATCCGTCCAAGGAGGCGCACAACCTTGCACTCGGCGGAGAAATATAGCCTGACGAAGTGAAGCGAATCGCCAGTAGGTGTCGTACGCTGAAGTAGTACTAATGAAGCGAGTATTTCCAATTTTAATCTTTCTCTTTTGTTCCTGATTCCGAATGTGGTTTTGTGACGATTGCAGTTTCATTTTGGCTATCCTTGGAGTTATCGGCGTATTTCCATTCAAGTGTCGAGGCCACTCCGCTATGGGTCGTAACTGAGTGTTCGATTCGTTAGGTCAAGCGTCACATGACCACCCGCATTCTCACGGAGTAGACGGAAGACTTTGAAACCATTTAGAATTGACCTCTCCCATTGCCAGAGGGGGACAACATCGACCTCGAATCCCTCTATGAACTCTCGTACGGTCTTCAGGAGGTCATAGTCAACATGATCGATTGCGTCAAAAAAGCTGAGTTGCTTCGCACGGCTAAAAATAATAGCCGCAACGGCCTCTTCGAGGATCATTGCGCGTGCCCCATCCTGCCCTTCGTCTTTCTTCGAGATACTTTTGCGTTTGCATTTCAGGAGGGCGCGAATGACCGGAGACCACCCAAGGTAAACTGCATTCGCGAAGTGAAAGATATCGTGGTATCGATAGCCATCTGGGTCTTCGATATTGTCGGTGAGTCGGTCTCCAAGGTTGATGCCATTACATCGAAGTATTATAAACTTTCGACTGCCCCACGCACGCTCTTTAAACTCGATTTGGAGGCGTCTGGGTAACTGCTCTTCCTCTTCAGATTCTTTATCGAAGAGTTCCACATAATTCATCTCGGTAGGCCATCTGCTCGCAGTCTTTAGTCCGTTATTCTGTGCAGCCAGAGAAAGATCGACATTTGCTACCGCCGCTACATTCTGGAGAAGCCTCCATACGCTCTGCAATAATGGTGTGACCGGCACATCTGTTTCCTGCCTCTCAGACAGTGCTCTAAGTAAGTCACCCACGGAGGCACCAAATTCTAAGAATAAGTTAAGGGGCGGTACCTTGGCCTCGTCAGACTCGGTCAGCTTGCTTGGTAAGTCAGCTATAATCTCAGGGGCGACAACATCGCAAATTCGGACGAAATACCAAAGGAAATCCCCGATCTCTTCGTGCATTCGATTCCGGTACACAGGATACGCATCACTTTCACGCTTCTCTTTTTTCAGCTCGGAGAGCACGCTTCCAGCTTCACCCATTAACCCTGTGGCAAGGAGAAGGGTGTGATCCCCTCGATCTAATAAACGATCATAACATTTAGCTTCCTTGGAAAAATCGGGCAACCACCAGCTGCCGGTCCTCGTCATTTCCATCCTTTTTTGAATCCCAAGATATAATTAACCGCGATGTCCTGATCTATCAGGCATTGGCCTTCTTGTGCCTCGAAAATTCCAGCGGCATACCCTGAAGCCCCCATCGATCATATTCTGCTAGCCAACCGACGAATGCTGTGGCCATATCATTGGATAGGATGCGATGGCCTTGACGTACACAGCATAAATCTTCGTTAGTTTTCTTGTAGGGACGGAAGCGTTTTGGAATTAAAATAGCAGCGCTACCGAAGTACACGAACCTACTCGAAATTAACATCCTGTCCGAGCTAATGTCCCGCGCGATGTTTTTCGGGTTAGGAACTCCATTAGGCAAACTGTGATGCGAATCCATCTGAATCCACTTACCTTTTTTATAAAGGTAGATGTTGTCACCGTAGAGTTGCTTTAAACTCCCGTTTAGCAACGGACGCTTGCAGGCGAAACGCCGATCATTCCAGTAGCCATTAAAACTGAGAATCTCGTCAACTCTCATCGCGTAGATAAGGTGGCCCGTTAGGGCGTATTTCAGTTTCGCTCCTGTACCCACGATCCAGTCGCCGATGTTTGCCTTAGCTCGTATCTGTGGCTTGCACGTCGCCAGCGTGCAGTACCCATAAAACGGATTGGGTGCAAATCCGTAATCATGGGCGACAATGTAAGAGAAAAGTTTCATCGGCAAGTAATGCGTTTCACGATCCATTCCCGGTTACGCGGCTCACCTGTTTCTGGATCATCCCACTCCTGTATCTCTCCCTTAATCGCGGCGACAATGCGTTCTCCATGCCACCCTACGATAACTGCGTCCCCACACTTGCCAAGCGCCTCTGGGATATCAGCTGTGGTAGCCCCTTGGGCAAAGACTCCAACCACGTTCTTGCCCTGTGCAACGGCTTGATCAATTTCCCAGTTTACCCACCAGCTGTCAGCAGTGTCGCGAGTGATGAGCACGACCAGGGTGCTGGCCCATTGAATCCTAGGTGCAAGAATCTTTTGCTTGATGTAATCCTCGCTCTTCGCCATGTTGGGTTTTTCACTATTGATCGACCCGTCGCTAACCTCCATGCCCGCTTTACTGATTAGGTCCTTCAGCTTTGGGAGCAATTTATCGTCATCGTGGACGTGAGAAATAAAAACATTTTTCTTGTCAGCCATCTGCACCTCCAGTTTCAGGCTGGCTGGAGCAGACCCGCTGGAGACCAGCCAGGATTAGCTCGATAATGCGCTCTGTAGAACGAGTAACGGCAAGCTCTCGATTCTCGTCTGGTTGGAGACCGTTGGAGAGAAGGTCAAATCCTCCGTCATGCAGCCGCCGGAAGATGGAATCGTACTGATCCCAGGGTATCCCCCTTTTTCTGTACAGACCCTGGAGTTGATCTGAGAAAGGCACCATCCGGTGATGTTCCCAGGTCAGCATTGCTAGTTGGCGACCTTCGATCGCCTCGATTACCAGGTGAGCACAGCCACCAAACGCCCCAATCAAGTATACCGGCTGTTTCACTTCAATACTGAGAAGGATTTCTTCCAAAACGCCTGGCATCCGCCCGCGATAGGGGTCGGTTGCGGAGCCAATCCGACCTCCCAGAACAACACGGGCGTTGACGCTTGCGACCTGTAGTGTGCGCATCTCCGTAAGTCCACGTGCCCAGGCGAACCGACGCGTCGGGTTGTCCACCGGCACCTCGCTGCAAATGGGATCAGTGAACAGAGGGTCAAGTGTCTCGTCAATATCTTCCGGGCGATGGCAGAAAATTACCTCAACTAGGGAGCCGAGACGGGCCTGTGCGTGAACTGTCTCAAATGAAGGCCACGGCAAATAGTTGACGAGTTGCGGAGCATTGGCCACGCTTGGATCGAGTGGAGAATCTCGCAAATGTTCGACGACGGGATCACGAAGGAGGTCCGCGAGCCTGATGGTGTAGCCGTCACTGCCAAGATGTCCTCCGTAGACTAACCGTATTCCCGAAATCAGAAGGTATCGTGAAATCTCTAGCAGAGTTGCTTCCAGATGGGATAGCCGCATTCCGAAGCAGGAAATGTCCTCGGCCTCCGATGTAGAAAGCGCCACCATAAGCGACTGCGCGCTCAGAGCGCACGCTTGAGCATGTCTTTCCAACGGAGTCTCTACGCGTATCCCTGTCCTTTCGATGACGGCGAGTTCCTCAGCACCAAGAGGAGGATCCGGATAGAGGATAACTTGATCAGATTTGCGATGGACCAGCGTCAGCAGTTCAGGCCTAGCTGCCAACACCACCTCGCCAGGTTGCTTCCGCTTCTCCAGACTCTCCGCCGAATAGGCTTGTCTCAATGCTTCACGAAGCAGGAGGTCAATTACTTCTTGCGCATCGCCTTTCCAGCGCACGACCGGCACATTACCAGCATAAGGAAAGCTCCGAACTTCTCGCTCCTGAACGGCGTCGATGACAACAACTGGTCGCTGAAAGTGTTTGGCCAAGAGCACTTCGCGTCGGCACCAAGACCGTGAGGAGAAGGAATCAGTCAACACGGCCAATAACGCCGCATCCTGTAGCCCACCCTCGATCTCCTTCGCAAATCGTGAACCCACCTCAATATCCCCGCTATCGAACCAAGTTTTCTGCGGCTGGTTTGCGGTTAAGTGCGCCAGGAGCGCCTTGACGACTCGAGGCTCAGATTCGAAATCGAGTTTCGTATGGCTCAGGAAGATCGTCAGAGGAGGCGCATCTTCAGACGACTGATGAGGCTGAAGGCGGCGGAGTAACAGTTGAATAATCCGTCTGGCGATAAAGCGTCGTCGCTCCTGCTCCTTATCAATCACCCACGCTCGCAGGAAATTGAGATCCTCCAAGCGCGAATCAATCGGCCAACCGTGTTGAGTTAGCTGAACTGGCATGAATCGGTGTAGGCTGCTTCCGTTACAGAATTCACGAAATTTTACGACATAATCTGCCCAAGTGTGCCCAGTGCTAGATGGACGATGGGCATGTGCAGCAAGATTGTCGTCGGCCAGAACCACAACTAAGATACGGTCACCCTCAACTGCGAGACAGGGATCCGGCACCCTGTCCGTTCCATCGTGTGGGACAAACACCGTTGGGATTCGCAAGCCTGGCACTGCCGGATCATCGTTAAGCGTGGTATGAAGGTATTCAGACAGTTCCACTGCCTCCCTTGAGGCGGTGTGATACACAAACTGAACAAGAATTGGAGCCTTCATATTTATATGTTGGCTGAGGCCTGAATTGACCAATTCCGAATTATTAGTCCAATTCAATTAGAGGATTTGCCGAAGATACCGATGCCCGGCTTTCAACAGGCATTTTGGAAGGAGCCTCCAAATTTCAACCGTGCATAATTGTCTTGTAGGCTCAATCACTTGTTGCCCAACTTTAATCCATTTCAGGTCCAACTCTTTTTTTCAGAATGCGGTTTAGAGTTTGATGCGGAAAGGCCGTACTTCTAGCACTGCTCCGTCCAAAGGCAGTAACTAAAAAATAACGGAATCAGGCCGTAGGGTATGCTACCCCAACCCCCGAATAAAGTATAGATAATCATATAGATAGATGGTTGGCCAAAGGGCATAAAGGGATCATTATTCAATTCCGGCATCTTATCGAATGACCAAATTTACCGAGTAAAGCACCGCCTATAAAAGGAGGAAACGCCTTCCTGGTATATGCACACATTTTTTTAACACTGCACTTTTTGTTTTTGGCTATTTTTGAATGCAGCATTTATCCTGATGGCCCGACAAGATATGCCCACCCTGTCATTACAAAATCTATTACACTGTTTAAGAAAAACCATGCCAATATCATTGAAAAGTATAGCCATTGATTGTCTTGAGGGAAACTTTCAAAAATCAGTATTCCAAAAATCAAAAAAAATAAATTGTTTTTTATCCACGTATATTCTGAACTTGTCTTTCCATGCGTCTTAAGAAGTAGAAGCCACACAATATTTACGAAAAGTATGCTAAAAAAAAGCCATTTAAATTCATTCATTCTTTCTAATGGTTCTATTTCACTTGACCCAAAAATTGCAATTGGTAAAAGCTCACACAATAAAAAAAATATAAATGATTGGGATAACATCAAAGGAAGGTCAAGTCCCATAACTCTAACCCAAACTTCGGCTGTTAAAACTTTGCTTTCAATTCCTTTCTCGCTTTCTATTGGAAATTGTTCAGGCGTTTGACTTCCTTTGAATTTAGAGAAATAGTCATCAATTTTTTCAACCAGGAACCTTCGGATATTTCCCACGCCCCAGAACAACCTAATTGCGAGCAACAAAAGAACAGTTGCTCCACATAAATAAATGAAATGTGGCCAGGAGAAATTCTCTAAGGAAATTTCCTTTACATTAAAACCTAAAAGTAATTCACGCATGCCTAGTAAAAATGACGTTGCGTATATTATTCGCAATACCTTCAGATTCTCATCAAGATTATTTTTAATCTGCTCTTCACATTTTATGACTAATTCCGACATGTGCTTTTCCTTCGTTCTTTCCGCGTCAAAAATGGTAACCCCTTATAGCATTTCCTCTAGATCCCTTTAAGGGAATGAGTAGTGTGAAATGTACGGGTAAGTCCTTAATATCTACCTCTTTTAAAAAAGAAAATGACAATTCACATAGGCATTGGGTATCAAATTGACCTAAGGATATTTTAAAAGATCAACATAACTGTTCTCTTTACTTGACCTTACGAATAGAAAGTTCTGTAGCCGCTTTGTGTTTTTGATGTAAAAACTCCCCAAATAGAATGGGATGCTTTTGGATCGGTGCGGAAAAGTCTGCTTTAACTTCAAGAGGTTTAATAATCGTGTCGAGGTTTACATTATGGAAGAAAGCAAGAGATTGCCTCCTTTGTTCATAATCACTATTTGTGGCAATCACTCGATGTTTAGTTGAGACCCAAAAATTACTTGTCCAAAATTTCATTAGATCTCCAAGATTAACAACAAATGTATTTGGCAGATTCTTAACGTGTATCCATTTGCCTTTCTTATTTAATACTTGTAGACCTGGTCCATCTGACTTGAGAATGGTAAAAGTCCCGTAGTCCGTATGCTCCCCAGCTCGCAATTGATTCTTTTTGTGGGGAGGGGGCAGCGCAGGATAATTTAAAGCTCTTAACGCACTTGCGTGATAATTCGTTTTATCTTTGAACCAAAGTTCCTCCAAATTCAAAGCAAGAGCAAACGCTCTGAGCAACGTGTTTGATAGTCCCTCCATGGCCATGTAGTATTGCATCCATATTTGTTTAAATCCATGAGGTTTATTTGGCCAAATAGTTTTTTGGCAATTCCACTGGATGTTGTAAGGTCCAACACAGAATGATTCCTTAAGGTCAGGGAGTGATTTTTTACCCAGGCTTCTGGTTAGTGCTTCTTTCTCTAATCCTGAATAACCATACAAATACCCATTTAGACCCAGTAAAATTTTTCTTTTTTCGTAAAGTGGAAGATCAAAATATGTTTTTGTGATATTCCAAGCATCGTTGACACAATTTTCTGTAACACCATGGCCTTTAATAATAAAAAACCCAATGTTACTACACGCCCAACGCAATTTTTCTACAAATTCGGATTTAAGCTGCGGATCTTCACTCTGAAACAAAGCCAGATCCAATATTGAGATCTCTGATTGATCTTTTCCCAATTATATGGAGTAGGTTAAAGATGAGTTTTGCTGGTTTGGCTCCATAAAAATTCATGGCGCCAGCCCTGGGAAACAGGTGTCTTAGCTGATGATTATAAAACCGGTGAATTTAGTCAATATTATTTTTTTGGTGTTCAGGGCTACGAGGAGCCACAATCCCTTTCCCGTGACAAAGCTTTTGATCACTTCAAATACTTCTTTTTTGATGGCATTTTGTTACAACTTTTGAGTTAAAGGGAACATTGAGGCGTTTTTGCATACATTTATCCCACTGTATGGAGATGTATGGTAGGTTTTTGTCGACGTTAACTCAATACGTGCAATCTACTAACCTCTGAATTCTGATTCCAAAATTTTTTCCTCGCCCCTTAACAAAGACGGATCCCACTTAGGCAAACTTTCTATTTGGCTGACAGGGAAGTCACCCTTTGTGCGGACTAAATGACGTATTTGACTTCAAAATTTTGTCTGTTTGTGCATTTCTCCCTAAGCGTCTCACTCTTTCATAGGGGTACTCCCATTCATAAGGGTATCCAATGTGACTTCTAGCACCACAATTACAGATTAAACCAATGAACCCATTTTCCGCATAGGAAATTATTAGGATTTGCTCATTTGTCCAATTTCATGCAAATGATAGGCGCAGTTACCTGAGATCCGTCAGCAGACTTCCTACTGATTCTTCCTGAAAACCACAGCGGTGTTGCTCAACAACATGATTGGGATAGGATCTTTTTCTTTTACAAGCACGAATATCGCCCGTTGACAGGAGTTCCACCAAAGTTCCACTGCCCCGACTTTTCCTACTTGCCGAAATCGAATCTTTTGAATATGCAGTTGGACAGAATGATCATTGACGGCGACATCCCTGAAGATGGTAAGACAATTGTCAGCCTTGTTTCGCCAATGGGCAGAACCAAGGATATCATAGGGGGTAGGTATCGGATACGTTCCATCATCGAGTTTCCGTAGTTTCGTAGGATGCGCCAACTATCCACACATGAACGCCATGGCTTCGAGCAAATAGCCAGACCTGTAGTCAGACATCGACTGATATATTCCGTTTCAACAAATTATCTGGACGGGAATGGTCTAATTCATTCCACGGATCAATAACCAACCCTCGCATACCATACCGAGTCACCGCTTGTCTTCCCGATTCCAGAATCCGTTCAATTGTCATCTCTCATCTTCCGATGGATTAAAAACACAAAATGCCGTTGCAACCATTCGATTCCATCCACTATGTCCGCATGGGTTATTTGTTTCCCAGGGCTTTCACTGAATGGTCTCCCAATTTTCTTCTCCAATAATTTGGCCATATGGCGCGTTAGAGGCCAGTTTTCTGAGGAACACAAACCAATGACCCACCCATGCTGATCTGCTAAATTAACGGCCAATGCATCTAAAATTCGCTCTTTCCATGTCCAGGAATACCCGTGATAATTGACAGTTCCCCTGCTTGAACCGTGTAATGCCGATCAACATTGACCCATCCAGTTGAAACTCCACCCTGTACCCGGCTTGATGGAGGGCAAAAATATCATCAGTAAATCTTTCGGCTCCACAATTCCGTCAATCGGCCAAGGGATGGCATTCTCACAATTTCTTGTAAGGATTCTTTTCCTTCTTGCAGAAGCAAATCATTGGCGTCCTTGCAACCCGATGGCCATTGAATTCGATGGCACCGTTCTGGCCTAACCGCCGGATCAGTTCTTTTTCCAGCATTTCCCCTGGGCCGTCCTTATCAACAGCGATGATTGTTTTTTTTTTTTTCCAGCCCAGCCAAATCCTGTTCACAGTTTGAGATATAGGCAAATTTGGTATCTGATGGCTTGCTATTGACCGGAGGTGCGCCGTCCGGGACAGATTAAGACATTCACTACCCCTGCTGCACTTCAAAGGCAAATTTGTCGCACTCACAGCCTTCAACGATGATCGCCCAATCACACCCATCAAGATCATCCAGCCCATAAAATATTTTTTCCGCCCCCTTTTCCTGCATGAAGGCTTTTGCGTCTAAGGCACGATATTTCACGTTGACGCATTCTCCTTTCCTAAAGTAAGGAAATTGAATGCACTCCACTTCTTTCCCGAGACCTGGAAGAAACCTTTTCCCCAGACTGATTTTGTTTCGGTTAATAACGTTAAAAGGAATGCCACGGGCTTGAAACCATGCCACCAATTTATCTGGATACTGGTCAGCTTTCTGGTAGATAGGCAGCCTAAAACTTTGTATGTTTTGACTCAATCGACCAACCGATGCACCCTTTAAACTGCCAACCCATCCACAATGATGACACTTCCAGATACCTTTTTGAGTGTTAACCGATAAGCAGGGGTCTTTGGGGTGGCTTCGGTTTTGACTGCACTTGGGGCACGTTGTCTTAATAGTCCCAGTCCGATCTCGCGTATCAATGTCATAGTCGGCAAAGGTCTGAGTCATAAGGCCACCTGCAGCTTTCTTGGCTTTTTGGGTCCGTCAGAAGAAATCTTATTCTTTTCTTTGGTTCTAGTAAGATCGGGTGACATGGTGTCACCCTTTTCAGACAAATTGTCACCGTTTCCATCGAGATAGGATGACTTATTGTCACTGCTTTCCAGCCATATGAACTGGTATAGGTTCGTCCGTTTCCGTCCTCCTCCTGGGATAATCTTCACCAGACCTGCTTTTTCAAGTTCAGGCAAAATACGTCGAATTTGACGGGTACTGAGACCTGTCTTCTTAGCAAGGGTTTCCACCGAGGGCCAAGCCATTCCGTCCTGGTTGGCATAATCCGCTAAGACTATCGACACGAACTTGACGTTTCCGCACACATGCACGTTATCGAGCATTGACTTTAGAATCGGCCATGCCATTTGAATAATCGAAGGGGCAGGTAGCCCTCTCCTAAATTCACTGATTAAAATTTTGATCTGGAAGCGCTGGACGATAACCTTGGTGAATCATACGCTCAACGGTTTCCACTGGAATGCGCACAGATCGCCCATTTTTCACATAATCGATTTTTCTTTCTAAAATACGTCGCCTAATCGTCGCGATTTTCAACCCCAGGCGCTTGGCAGCTTCCTCCACAGTTAATAGCTGAGAAACTTTCATCACATTCTCTCCTTTCAGTTTTAATCGTTGACTTTCTCTATACGTTGCGCTTATTATTCAATAAGCGCAACGTATAGTATTATGCGCAACTAAAGGCGTCAACCAAAATGTATGATGGTTGCGAAAAAACCCTAAAAAGAAAAGATTATGCAACCTCATAAATCCACCTCACCCCAGCGCATCCCTGATGAATCCCTTTCAAAGGCCAGCCTAAAACAAGCCATTCAGCGAGCACGTGACCGTGGCAAATTTGGTGTCGACACCTGGCACCAACTGCGTTGGTACATAAATTTTGTCCGGTTGGACATTCCCAATCTAAGTACAGGGGATATTCTGAATGTTCAAGAAGAGGTGATTGCCCTCTGTCGAGAAATTGAAACAGCTCCCTACCGTCCTCACTTAACCCAGCAAGAATTGGAGAAACTCCAACAAAATTTTTCCAAATCTCTGGCAAATCTCGTCGATAGGGGACAGGGGGACTTTGGCGAATTTTCGTATACGGTTTCTATCTATCGAATGAAGGAACTTATTAAAAAGAGCGGTCGTTCAGACGAGTTCCCAAACACTCCAGAAGTGATAGTCCAAAAAAGATTTACAAATTGCGATACCCAAGAAAGTATGATCTCCACCTTACTTATGCATCATTTGATCGAGCTTCTAGGCGAATTTGGCCAATCCATTCTCCGCTGTCTCAGATGCCAGAAACTTTTTTTACAGTCTCGAGGACATGCGAAATATTGTTCAAGATTATGTCAGAGCCAAAGTGCTGCACAGGCCACCCGGCAAAAGAGGAAAGCGACAAAGTCCAAACTTACACGTTCACCTAAAAAGCTTCAGGAACCGGTTACCAGAAGGAGGAAATAGCGATGGCACGAAAAGATGGTAAGGACCGTGGCATTCAGGAAAAACCCAAAGGGTCAGGGAAGTGGTGGGTTCGTCTTTTTGTCAACGGACGGGAACGCCGGTATCGGTGTGATTCCAAATCCCAGGCCAAAGCACTTTATTGCCGACTGAAAGCTGAACAAAGAGAAGGAATTTATTTTCCTGAAAGGTTTTCTCAGACGAAAGAAGTAACACTCCGCACTTGGATTGATCGGTACCTAGAAGGATCAACGAACCGGAGTATCCAGAGTGAAAAGCACTACGGACGGTTCTGGAAATTATTGTTGGGCAAGCGGGTACTTTCTCAAATCACCACCGATGATTGTCGACGGATTCAAGCCAAATTGAATGCCAGGCGGAAAAAGGTAAAGCTTCGGGGAAAAGAAACCCGAAAAACGGGGAGACTCTCACCGGCCACCATTAACCGTCGATTCGCGTTTCTTCGGCATGTGCTCATGATTGCCGTTAAAGATGACTTGCTCTCTCGCAATCCGGTAAGTACCTTGAAATTCTTTCCTGAAGCCAAACGAACCCGCTATTACTCCGATTTAGAATTGACTCGAATTCAGGCCCATATGGAAGAAGACCACTGGCAATTGGTGGCTTTTGCAGTTGAAACCGGACTCCGGCGAGCCGATCAATTTTCACTAAAATGGTCACGAATCAATTTGGAAAACTCTACCCTGGTCATTCCCCTCCCCAAGGTGGAAGGACCCTTAATATTCCTCTAAGTGAGGCGCAAAGGATATTCTCCGATCTCTGGATTTCTTTTTGACCTCGCCCTATGTTCCTAGTCCAGACAATCCTTTAAAACCCATAAAGCCCCATCTGTTTTGTGCCAAGGTGTTTAAACCACGTAGAAAAAAGCGGGAATATCTTAGACGGACAGTAGCACGAAATCTCCGGCATACCGCCGCTTCCCGTCAGTCATGGCCGGGTGGATTTCAGCTGTGCTGTGAAGGAAATACTCAGGCATCGGGATGTTGGCACAGCATATCACGACCTTGTGCCCACCTCTCACCGGGGTTCCTTCAGGCATTAACCGAGGGGAAGTTGGTTGGAACCGGGACTAAAACTGGGACTAGCAAGAAAGGGCCAGGTATTAACCGAGGCTGAGGAAGAGAAGGAAGTAATTGAACGGAAAGAGAATTTAAGATGGCTGGGGGACCAGGAATCGAACCTGGGTTCTAAGATCCAAAATCTTATGTCTTGCCCCTAGACGATCCCCCAACCGAGCTCTCACTTTAAGGCGTGGCGGCCCAAAGCGTCAAGCACATCCAGGGTCAGTACACGCGGCCATAGACGATCCAATGGCGATCATCCGGAACATCCACCATCAGTCGGCTGAGGTTCAATTCGGCCAGTTGGGCAGCCACTTCATCTTCGGTAAAAGCAGCCAACAGTGAGTTGAAAAAATCCTGTCGAAGCTGTTCCGATTCCTTGGCCGCATACTGGTCCACCAGCGCCCGAGCTTCCTCTTCGGACTCGGGGCGCAACAGATCCATCACCAACACCGGCCCGCCTGGTTTCATGAAACTCTTGACTGCAAACCAAAACCGCAAGGGATTGGGAACATGATGTACAAGACTATTGGAAATGAGCGCGTCAGCGGGTGCGTCTAAGGTCAAGTCCTGAAAGCGACGGCAAAGAAATGTGAGACGATGTTGAAGACCGGCCTCCTGCGTCAGGCGATTAGCCCAGTCAATCATGGGAGCGGATGCATCCACTCCAGTCACGCGACAGGTGGCATGCTGCCTGGCCAGACGGATGGGAATATCCCCAGGTCCGCAACCCAAATCAAGGATATGTGCTTCGTCCAGATCGTCAAATAATTCCAGGAATTGCTCAACGAAACCCTGATTTTCTGACTCAAAATTGGCCTGGGCATAGGCCAACACCTGATCGGGATCATCCATGACTTCGGATTCTAAACGACGATCCATCAGCTGTCCTCCGTCGAATGGTTAGCGACCTGAACACGGTCACCCTGGTACACCCATCCTTCGCTCACCACACGAGCATAGAGCCGACTCCATCCCGGATGATGATCCTGCGAAATACGACGATAGTGGCCTTCCGAAAACCATCGCGCATTCTGGCGGCAGGGGACACAATAACTGGTCAGCTCAATCACGACATTCTCTCCAATATGGAGTCGATTACCAGGCTGCATCCGATCCCAGATTAATCCCGCAATCGTGAAATTTTCCCCCGATGCCCCAGGAGAAATGGTATGCCCTTCTTGTTGCAAGGCCAGTATTTTTTCCCAGGCATACACACAGAGAGCCCGGTCAGGCCCACCATGGTGTGTCCGATTTCTCTGGCAGTCCCCTTCGATCCCCGCACGAACAATTTGGGCTTGCTGAACAGGCAATTTCGGTATCCCGCCAGCGGAGACATTAATCTGATACAAATATGGCAGCACATCCATGGACGATCACAAATCCCTACGATCCTATGAAAGTTCCTGGATGGTAGCGAGTCATCTGCCGATGGTCAACGAAGCTTCCCTCAACACCTTTTATGGACTTACCATTTTCCAGGGACCACTTCGCGAATAAATTCCACGAATGCCTGATAATAGGCTGCCCCTCCCACATACGGTACATCGTTATGTTCCGCCCCGGCCACGCCATACCACCGTTTGGGTTCCCTGGCGGCATCGAAGACCTGCCGACCCAGAGAGACCGGCACAATGGAGTCTTGCTCCCCATGCATCACCAGGACGGGCATGGTCAGCTTCGCTACCTTGTCCGCCAGATTGAACTCCACGTTGACAAACCAATGAGCCGGCAGCCCTAAATAATGATGATCGGCCATGGACTGGATGGCGGGAAACGTCCCCTCAAGAATTAACCCGGCCGCCGCGCGTTTGACGGCTACTTCGCCCGCCACCGGCCCTCCGAGGGACCGACCGAACAGAACGATTCGCTCTGAGGGCATATGCCGTTGTCGAAGGAGATAGTCATACGCGGTCAACGCATCCAGATACAACCCCGGCTCGGACGGCGTGCCCGTACTGCGTCCGTTCGGTAATCAAAAATAAAAATGGAGATGCCACGACGATATAATTCGGCTACATTACTCAGCCGATGACTGAAATATTGCCAGCATTGCCGTGACACCACAGGAGGACCGGCTGAGCCGGTCCCGCATCCACAAACCATCCGAATACGGTGATGGTATCATCAACAGGAAGCCAGATCTCCTCTAAGGGCAGGCCGCTCAATGTCGCCCAATTCCGATTTTCCCAGGGCGAGGGCTGAAAGACAAAGAGGTTTTCAAACATATCGGTATTTTACCAAGGATGTGGGGAAAAGGGAGTTCAGGTTTCGAGTCCCTGTAGAATCAGGTACAATTTTTCTGAATTAATCGGAGAGCAGAGACATGTCCACATATGTCATTGGCGATGTTCAGGGATGCATGACCGCCCTGCGCCGTTTACTCGATCGGATTGCCTTTGATCGGACGGTCGACCGCCTCTGGTTTGTGGGAGACCTGGTCAATCGCGGGTCGGAATCTCTTGAAGTGCTTCGGTTCGTGAAACACCTGGGGTCGGCTGCAATCACGGTGTTGGGCAATCACGACCTCCATCTGCTGGCTGTCTGGTCCCAAGTTACAAGCGTGAATAACAAGGATACGCTAAGCGCCGTCCTTGATGCGCCCGATGCGAACGACCTGCTCAACTGGCTTCGACATTGCCCCCTCGCCCATTGGGAGGACGAGTATTTAATGATTCATGCCGGCGTGCTGCCGGCTTGGACCTTGGACAAAACTCTGAGTCTAGCCAAAGAAGTTGAAGAAGCGTTGCAGCATGATCACTTCAGGTCAAGGCTGCCGGCCATCTACTTTCGAAACACCCGGTCGCCCGAATCATACGACAAGCGCTTAGGGATGACGACAAACGTGCTGACCCGTCTGCGAGTGTGCACACCGGAAGGCGTCCCTGATTTTTCCTTTAAGGGTCCGCCTCAGCAAGCTCCGCTGGGGTATCTTCCCTGGTTCCAGATCCCCCAGCGGGCCACACAATCCGTCAATATCCTCTTTGGCCATTGGTCGGCCTTGGGCATCGTCACGGAATCGCACATTTGGGCGTTAGATGGCGGATGCGTGTGGGGGAGAGAACTGGTCGCGCTCCGCTTGTCAGATCATCGATTGTATCGAGTGTCCTGTTCATCCACCGCATAACACTGCATTTCTTGTTCATCATGTTTCATCCTTGAATCGTTTCCTGCCAAGTATCTATTCGGATACACCTTCGTATCTAATTAGATAACGCTCTTCACGTTCTTCTACTCGCCGCCTTGCACACAATCGTTCGGATCTCGCCAAATACCCACATTTACAGGGTATTCAGGAGAAAAATCTCTGTTAGTCCAGTCGGCACCGGACTTGCCTTTCTGCCTAGCTCAAGAAGGTGCTTCAACACACAATCATGGCTGTGTTCAGGTCAAGAGTAAGGAGAGAGATGAGATGAAGATTCCTGCGAAACCAAGTCGTCTTGCACAATCAAGACCTTCTACTCGGAAAAAACGTCGACGTCACACCCGTATTCATCTTGATGCTCTGCGACCACCAACGCCTTTTCTCCTCATGGAGTCCTTGTCCAGTTGTCCCAAATGCCAAGGATTAATCTATGAAGACGGCGGTGAATCGCTTTCTGAAAAGGTGATCCGGTGTCTGAATTGCGGATGGCAACCTTACCATCGATTCAGTCAAATTGAGGAACCGGAAGAAGCCCGCACAATGAGAGCACTGACTATTCAAATCGGATCTTATGACGATGATCGAAACCAGTCAGTGAACTTTTAAGCGGCACCCCCTAAAACCGGAAATGCCCATGACCGGTTTCGAGAATGGCGATGGGAACAATCTGCTGAATGGAGCAGGAGAAAAAACTCGATTTGCACTTATCAGGCTCATTAGACCATGTTTTGAGACATGAAATCTCAATTTCTTCTGCTCCACCCTTCTTCCTTCTAACATTTCTCCCCTATCCGGAGGGAAAACGCATCAGAATCAGAAGTTCCCTTTCCTGACCACACGTCCGCACTCAATACTTCAGCTATCCCAATCTCCTCACATCGAATCATTGCGAGCATCTCCTTACTCAAAAAATCGGGCTTTCTTTCCCCTACGCGGTATCATCTTTGCCTCTCCCAGAGAGGAGGGAGAGGTACGTCTCCTGTCAGGGGGCTCAGTAAAAGCCATAACCCTCAAGACGAAAGCTTCCTGCGAATGTTGAACGGTCAACTCGTTAGCAAATCCAGGATGGCCCAATTAGCGCCGGTTTGTACCCTTGTGACCTTTCCGGTTTTCAACGCCTGCGCCGAAGACTGCAGAGCATCAAATCCCCCCGACAATTCACCCTCCCTCACCCTCGTTCAAAATGACGTGGGCTTGCTTCAGGAAAAATTGGCCTTTCGATCCAACCAACTCAACATACAAACCGTGTATGATGTCACGGATAAAGGCAAGGTTAATCTTCCCGGTGGTCTGGTTGATATCAGCAAGCCGGCGTATCAAGGATGGTATCTTCAACATCGGTTACATCTTCGCACTGAACTTTTCTACGATCAATTCTCGAACTTCATTTCAACAATTTCTTCCGGACCTTTACCTGACAATCCATCCACGATTTTGATCGGCGGAAGTGGGCATTTCTGCGTTCAATCCTCTCAACGACAAACACAAGGAACATCCCGTGGGTGATATGAATCGGAGTCGAGTACTCAAGTCTGGCCCACGCTTCGATATTATTAAATTCATGAGCACCACGCCTTCATCATCATAACGACATCATGAGCACACGATCACCCACAAGGCAAAAGACTTCACCCGGTGTGACCTACCTGCCGTGGGTCGTGGCGCTCATGACGTTCGTGTCCGGACTGATAAGCATCCCCCTTATACTCCAAGCCGAAGAAATCGCCATCCTGAAATCGGCCGACATCAGCGCCTACACGGAGGCCATTGAGGGCTTTAAATCCCGCTTGCCGCCTTCAGCGCAAATCACGCTCGAATACGATCTCCAAGGCGACATGGCCAAGGGACGCAATTTGGCCAGACGCATCCGTGCCTCCGATGCGAAGGTCGTGCTGGCTGTCGGATTAAAAGCCGCCCTGTCCGCCAAACTGGAAATCTTGGACATTCCGGTTATTTATTGCCTGGTGTTGGATCCCGATAAATACGGATTGCCCTCCAGCAACATGGTCGGCTTGTCGCCGGACCTCCCCTTCCAGGACCACGTCAAACCCCTGAAATCCCTACTGCCGAAAGCGTCGCGACTGGGCGTGCTCTTCGATCCGCAAAAAACCGCGGGCATGGTCAACCAATTAAAGCAGGAAGCGAAGTCTCAGGGATTCACCATCTTCCCGCAAGAGGTGCAAGCCGAACAGGATATTTCCAAGGCTCTGAATGCGTTGCCTTCCGATATCGATGCGTTATGGCTGCTGCCGGACAGCACGGTTCTCACGGAAAATTCTTTGGACTTTTTAATGAGCTGGACGCTGGAACGCCATATCCCGGTAGCGGGATTTTCAGCGGGCCTGGTCAAAAGCGGAGCCTTGACCGCCACCTATTTGCAGTATGCCGATACCGGCCGTCAGGCAGCCACCCTAGCCATAGACTTACTGCGCAATGCCAAGTCGCCTGTTCTCGGAACGTCTGTCATGCCGAATACGGTTCGTCGGTCCGTGAACCAGAAAACGGCCACTTACTTGGGGTTATCACTCACCCCGCAATTATTGAGGCAATTCGATGAACGATTCTAAAAAGCCGAACTCCGGCCAGACCATTCCCCCTCCGCACGATCCGATGTGGACACCGAAGAAGTTTTTGAGTCTGCGAACCAAGTTCTCCCTGTTCGTGAGTTTGGTCATCATCTTGGTCTGCAGCGGATTAAGCGGCTATCTCATTCAACAGGCGGCGGACAGGATGAAAACCTCGCTGGTGAATACGGGAACGATGTTAGTGAAAACCCTCAGCCGCGTCAGTACGAATCGCCTGATCGTCCAAGACACGGAATATTTGAATATCATGTTGGATGGAGCACTCTCGGCTCCCGAAGTGGTCTATGCCCTTGTCACGGACGCCAACGGGCACGTCTTGGCGTCCAAATCCAAAGGACAATTATTGGATGGGAGTCAGTTATCCCGGAACACGGCTCTTCCACAACTGCCTGACCCGCAAATTCTGGAAACATGGCTTGAGACAACTCCGACCCTTCCGGAGACAGACCCGATCATTTCCATTTTGCGAACCAGCCAGGAGGATACGAGCTTCTTCCGCCCCATTCCACAACCGATGGGAGCGGCAGTACGAAAAGGCAGAAGCGAGGAAACCGTGTATGATTTTGCCTTACCGGTGTTCCGACAAAGCACCCGATCCACAACTCTGGAATTGCTGTCCTCGGAAACCCTTGAGCCACAGAGACAAAGACCCGCCACGCAGCCTGTCATCATTGGCGTGATTCAGGTGGGCATCAGCACGGCCTTCATGCAGCAGTCGCTGGATGAGACGGTGTGGCATATCGGATTGATCACGATCGGCATCATCGTACTGGGGATCTTCCTGACCGTGCTGCTCGCCAATCGGGTGGTGACCCCGTTAAGACGGTTGGCCGGCGCAACCGAAAAAATCGCCGGCGGCAATCTGAAAGTTGCCATGATCCCCGAGACGGACGATGAAGTGGGGCAACTCACCACCAACATCAATCAAATGGCCAAGTCGCTTCAACAGCGTGAAGCGTCCATCAACACCTATGTCAATACCATCACCAAACAGGTGACCCAATTAAGCACGCTGCACCAGACGAGCACTGCCATTACGGCCACGTTGGATATTCATAAACTTTTGTCGACGGTCCTGAAATCTCTTCGACAAAATCTGGGATTCCAACGAATGGTGCTCGTTCGGTTCGATCCTTCCAGGGGCGTAGCAATCGTATCTCAGGTCGTGGGAGTCTCTCAGGATTTGGAAAAACAAGTTCTTGGAATGGAATTTCACGTCATAAAAGGACAATCCATGGATGCACGCCTGTTGATCGAAGGGAAACCCACATTGGTACCGGATCTGGAACAGGTGGCCCCTATCATGAACCCTGCGGTCCTTCCGGTCTTGCGGCAAATTGCGGTGCAGTCTTTTGTGGTGGCGCCTCTGACCAGCCACCAAACCATTCTCGGCTATCTGGGAGGAGACAAAGGCGATCAACCTTGCAGCCAGGAAGATCTTGACTTGCTGGTAACCGTGGCCAGCCACGTGGCGGTCGCCTTCGATAACGCGCAGGCCTATCGGGATTTGGAAAATTTAGCCCAAACGTTGGAGCAGCGGGTCGCTGAACGGACGGAAGACCTCCAATCCGCCAACCAACGCCTCTTGGAACTTGACCGGTTGAAATCCGCCTTTGTGTCGATCGTCTCTCATGAACTACGCACGCCCATGACCTCCATCAAAGGGCTGGTTGAAAATATGATGGATGGATTGACCGGACCGATGAATGAACGGCAAACCTTTTACTTGGGTCGGGTCAAACACAATATCGAACGGCTGACACGGATGATTAACGATTTGCTGGATCTTTCGCGGATCGAATCCGGGCGCATGGAACTTCAACGCACGTCGATCAATGTGGGCAGCCTGGCCCGTGAAGTCGTGGAATTATTCCAGGAGACCGCCCGGGAACAATCCATCACGCTACGGGCTCACATTGACGATGCGTTGCCGCTGACACAAGGAGACCGGGATAAGTTGATCCAAGTCATCACCAACCTGGTCAACAATGCGTTGAAATTCACGGAGGCGCAGGGATCGGTGATCATCACCGTATCCCGGGCAGAAGATGGATGGCTACATACCTGTGTGGCCGATACCGGCTGCGGGATATCTCCCGAGGAACAAGGGACCTTGTTTGAGCCCTTTATCCGTACGCGTTCCAGCCAATCCAAAAGTCCTGGGGCGGGGTTAGGGTTGGCCATCTCCAAAAGCCTGATCGAACTCCATGGCGGCCGCATTTGGTTGGAAAGCGTGCTGGGGGAAGGGAGCCGGTTCTATTTTACCCTCCCGGTGGTCGAACCGCCGCAAGGGGAAAATCCACCGACCTCCTTGCCTTGATCTGTCCTGAATAATTTTACCGCCGCCAGTGTATCCAATCGGATAATTTTGTTATCCGAATGGATACATCTTTCACCTCTTCTCCCTTTTGATATGGTGAGAAAATCAACAAATTACCTCCGCCCGAATCTTGCAGTCTGCGGATACAAAAGATGGAAAGCCGGTCCACAGCGGGGAATGTTATCCTCTCTCCCGCCCTCGATTGGCAAAAAATATCCGAGGGAACAGGACAGGAATCATGGCCTCGCGGGGAAGCGTCCTAATCGTTGACGATGATCCGGATATTGGATTGGCCCTCTCGGATTATCTTCAACGAGAGGGCTTTTCCGTAGACATGGCCTTCACCGCCCAGCAAGCTATTCAACAAGCAACCAGACACGCCTATGACATGGTCTTGCTGGACGTCGGTCTTCCTGATCGCGATGGCATAGAAGTCCTACATGAACTCTCCGAACAATGGCCGCAACTCCCGGTCATCCTGCTGACCGCATTTACCTCCCTTCGAAAGACCGCCGATCCGGCAATTCTGAATAAGGCCTTTGCGTATCTGACCAAACCCTACGACCGTCACGAGGTCAAGACAACGATAGAACGGGCCTTGAGCGTTCGCTCCGCCGCCATCCAATCCGGCCCGCCCTTCCTCCCTATGACGGAAGCCGTTTCTGTCATTCCGCCATCCACACCATCGGCTGAAACGAACGAGGGGAGAGGACCACTTCCTGTAAATTTACAACGGTATGAACGATTGTCACAGTACATCCAACTGATGCAATTCGCGTGTGACCAGGTGGCAGAAGCCATCCTGGTGGCGGGTCCCGACAAACGTTTCTGCTTCGCCAACAAGGCGGCCTGCGATTCACTGGGGTATACCCGAGAGGAACTGCTGGTCCTTCGCATTCCCGATGTAGCGCCTCTCCACGATCCCATCCAGTTTCGTCAACGCCTTGATACCGTCAAACAGGGACACCCGCTCAGCTATGAATCCGTCCATCGGACAAAAGATGGCCGGGAATTTCCAATTGAAGTATCCATCAGTTTATTGAACATCCAGGGTCAGGAATTTACCTGCGCGGTCATCAGGACGCTTCCCGACAATGCTCAGCTATCCGACCCACGGGATGAAAAGCCGGGGAACAATGGAAAGGGATCTTGATGACACAAAATAATCCAAAGACTGAGGTTCCTACGGTCTTCTCCATCTTGAGAAATTTAGATCACAAGCATACAATGTGGCCGTTTCGCCCCCTCATCATTTCAACCCGGAGGGATTTTTCGAATAAATCCATTTGCCTGAATCAACCATCACACCCATTAGGGATAGACCTTGGAGGCCTCACTCTAACCGTAGGAACATCCTACAGAATAGGGCCAGAAAAAGCGTAAATTCTTAGCCGGCACAAGAAAAGCGGTGCGGGGAATGGGAACGCGAAACGCCTATCAAGGATCTGGTGGAGAGTATTCCATCAGAGGGTTTCCCCAACCCGGTTCGGAACGGCGGAATGGGTAGCCTGGCAGGAAGAGTTGATGAAGGCAGGGCAAACGGCACAGGTTTTTTTGGACATGATCCATGCAATGATTCATCCACAGAGTATTTCCCGCTGTGCCCGCATGCGCCACTCGGGGTTCAACCATATTACTACCGGGTAAGTTTTTTCTTCCTCTTTCGTTCGCTTCCGAATCGCTCCTTGACCTGTCTCGGCAGTTTGCCAGTGACGCGCTTCTTTCCGTTTCGCTATTGGACATAAGGCTTCCAACCGCCCGCCAGCCATAACGGCGCATTGCATCTCGTCCGGCTCTGTAAGCATTTTTAGACACGATTCATGACAACGCGTGGTATCGAATGAGATACGAAAAGTATCTGTTTGGATACGGATCTCCTTTTTTAAGACAGAAAACTAAAACCTAGGATCGTTCAGATTTCCTGAAAAAATAAATTTTCACCGCTATATCTGTACGGGAAAACGCATGAAGAACCTCAGAGTGGGAAGAGATTCGGCATGAGCGGCCCTAGACTTGCAACATCCAGAAAATCATGTGTTCCCAAACGGAATATCTCAAAGATCTTCATCATGAGCGAAACATGCCGTCAATTTTCTTATTTCAAAGAAAAAGTTGCCTCGACCGTCATAGGATGGAGTAGCCTGGGCCTATTCATGATCGCTCTAGCCGGAAATGCATATGCCGAATCCTCAGGGGTCGATTTTGAACCCAACCCGGCCAACACGGATCCGGGCATCACCACCGATTTGGATCTCATAAAAGAGGAGTTGGAATTCCTTCAAGAAGAAACGGTGAGTATTGCTGCTGCACATGAACAACCTATTTCTGAAGCTCCCTCTAACGTCTATGTCATTACCGAGGAGGATATCCGACAATCTGGTGCCGTGGATATTCCCACAGTCCTTCGCCGCATTCCTGGATTTGAAGTGATTCAAGCCACAGCAGGGTATTTCGATCTGAGTGTCCGGGGCGACAATCAGCAGTTAGCTAATAAAATGCTCATTTTGGTCGATGGCCGCTCAATCTATGAAGACATTCAGGGTCAAGCCTGGTGGAAAAATATTCCGGTAACATTGCCTGAGATTAAGCGGATTGAAGTGTTGAAGGGACCGGCCTCGGTGCTGTACGGATTCAACGCGTTTGATGGCGTGGTGAATATTATCACCAAATCTCCTGAGGAGATGAAGGGAGTCACGGCTCAGGTTGGCGGTGGAGAATTCGACACCATTAGCAGTGCCGCCGTTTACGCCAACACGATTAAAGATTGGGGCTATCGCCTTTCGGTGGGCTATGATCAAACGAACAAATGGGATGACCGTGACGCCTTAGGGTTTCGCCAATACCGGATCAACAGTCAATTCAAATACAAAATGGCCAACCAATCGTCCCTGACCTTCTCAGGAGGACTTACGGATGCCAACCGGATCTTCGGCCCCATAATCGATTTCCTTCAAACGGATACCAAGCTTAAAAATGGGTATGCCAGCGCCTTCTACGAACGGCCTAATTTATTTATTCGCGGATGGTGGCAGGTGTGGGATCAAGATCAAAAAAACAACACCGTCCCTTCCCTGACACCATTTATCGCCGTAACGGATAAGGATGGCAATACCACCGGTCGATTAACACAAAACAGTTACAACATCGAAGCCCAACATGCTCTCGAATTCGGTTCTGCCAATCGGTTTACCTATGGACTTAATTATCGGATGAATACGGGTTCGTCCACACAACTCGATAAATTCAGAACAGAAAATAGGCTGGGAGTATACATTCAAGACGAACTTCGAGTACGCGAAGATTTAACCGGGGTGGCCGGGTTGAGAATGGATATGGACACTTACATTAATCCAACCTATAGCCCGCGCCTTGCTCTCATTTACAATCCGGTAAAAAATCATACTTTTCGAATCGCATGGGGAGTAGCCTATCGCCCGCCAACCATGTTTGAAACACACGGCCTCACGAATTCCACTGTTTTTTTTCCAGGAATTCCTCCCTTTGTGCCCCCTGCAAGTATTCCGGGGATCCTGGCAGGTAATTCAAACTTAGATCCTGAAAAAATCATGTCTTACGAGGCTGAATATCAAGGCTGGTTCTTTCAGCATCGCCTGAGATTTCGAGGAAGTTTTTTCTATAATCGGATTAAAGATTTAATCGGGAGGGTAAGGATTTCCACTACGCCGTCAATCCTCAGCTATCAGAACAGCGGGGGAAGCGCGGATATTTATGGATTGGAAACAGGATTGGAATTTCTTGCCTTCCCCTGGCTCAGCGGATTTGCCAATTACACCTACCAGCAATTTGATCAGGACCTGACCATATCCGATGTCCGTCGAGGAGGTCCCCAACACAAAGGAAATGCAGGACTCAGGGGGGATTGGACCAATGGCATCAAGGGCGAAGCGGCCGTTCATGTTGTTGGCGCAGCAACTTATCCCGTGTCCAGCACATTTGCCCAATTCACGGCTTTTCCTTTTCTCGGCCCCCCTCCTCCCGATGGGCGCGTCGGGAGTTATGTACTCTTGAATCTTCGAGGGGCATATGAATTTTGGCAAGATAGAGCGGAGGTGGGAATTTCGACCTTTAACACCCTCAATGACAAACACCGTGAGAGCCCAGTCGGGGAAATGATTAAAAGCCGAGTAATGGGATGGTTAACCCTTAAATATTAACAATCCGGTGTCCTCAATAAATTTTTTGTTCTTACATGGAGTAAGGACGAAATTCTACGAGGACCCATTATTCTCACAAAGGAGGAAGGATTATGCCCAGTAAAAACCTTGCCGCATTAGGTGTCAAGCTTCCCAAAAAATTAGAAAAATTAAAACTAACGGTCGCTGACATGCGCGCTCTGGATAGGGCCATCATGAAAGCAAAAAGATCTGCCGGGGGGACTGCCTCCCTCTGTACCTGTTGTTGTTGTGCATAGCTTCCTATTGTAATTGAATGTGGGGGGAACTTTTTTTAATAGGTTCCCCCAACATTTTTAGTCTCACGGCGCGGGACTAAAAAAATCAAAATCTGTTCTTTAATTTTCAAAGAATTCATTCCATGGCTTTAGGGTCGAAGAATAAATTCAAAGTTTTACCTATACAATACACTCCATTGCCGAATGGAGGCATCCTAAAACAGGGCCCCAATGAGATGGTCATTCCAAGCAAGAGTGCGGCGGAAGCGATCTGGGGTATTTTAAATTCGGCCTCTCGTGGAGGGGCCACCCAAGAGGAAATACTCCGACTTTTCAATCCAAGTGTTCGTTCAAAAATTAAGCGCATTATACAAGGCTTGGTGGACCAAAGACTTTTAGTGCCGCAAGAAAACTTTAAAGTCGTAATCCTAGGGGTGAACTATATCTCTCAACAACTCGTTTCTTCGTTGAGAGCCTCTGGAATAAAAACAATTTCCGTACTAGATCTTCCTGGGTTGCGCAACCATGAGCTCATTAACCAATCCGGGCGTTTAAACAAAACCCGTTGGATTTCCCCAGGAATTTCACCAAAAGCATGGGGAAACAACTTCGACTTTTCAGAAATTGATATCCTAATTACTACCTCAGACTATGATGCCTCTAACATTTTTCAAGAATGGAATAGATTCTGTTTAAAGAACAAAAAAACTTTTTTGCCAGTATACAATTCCAACCTTTTGGGGTTTGTTGGTCCCTTGGTCGTTCCCGGACAAACTGCATGCTTCGAATGCCTTCAAGCCCGTCAAAACAGTCACTTGGAAAACCCGGAACGATTTTTTTTGGCTAAAAATTCTCCTATTGTGAGCGAAAAAATCCTTGGGTTTCATCCGTCCATGGGGTCAATCCTTGGAAATATTGCGGCATTCGAGTTGAGCCGTTTTTATGGACCATCCATTCCCTTTTCAAACGTTGGGAACGCCGTTCGAGTAGATTTTTTCGATTTTGGGATACGAAAAAATAAGGTATTGAAGGTACCCCGGTGTGCAGCCTGCAGCTCGATGAACCATAGAGCCTCCCCGGACTTGGAAAATACGACTTTCGTCCCTTTGGATGGTGGACAACCATGGTAATCCCCCCTCCGACGAACCTTGTCGACTTCAGGACACTTCTTGTTGATGAGTCGATAGGAATCATTCACCATGTTAAAGAATTACCTGTTGAACCGGGAAGTCCTAATTTTTTTCATTTTTACGCCAGAGCCTGTAATACCATGGCATTCTGCGCTCAGCGAAATTCTGCGGATGCTGGAGGTGCCTCCACTTCACGAGAACGGGCACTCGCAAAGGCCATGGGAGAAGCCCTCGAGCGATATTGCGGGGCGCTATATAACCAGGAAGATCTCCCATTATCTTCCTTTGAATCGGCTCCCTTTTCATGCGTCGTTCCAACCGAGTTTGCCTTATACACCCCTGCCCAAATTGGGCAAAAAGGGTTCCCATTTGTAGCCTTCGAAAAAACCACTAAACTTCATTGGATCCCAGCAATAGACATCATGTCCAATAAGAGTTGCCACGTACCGGCCTGTATGGTGTTTGTTCCCTACCGATATGACAGAGAGAAAGGTGAATGGCCAATTTTGCAACCCATTTCCACTGGCCTTGCTTGTCACATGGGATATTGGGTAGCTGGGGTTTCGGCGATCTGTGAAGTCATCGAACGTGATGCTTTCACGATTTATTGGCAAGCACAATTGTCACCGCAAAGAATAGAAATAAAAACTTTAAGCGAGGCGAATCAAGAAATAGTAAGTCGGTTTGAAGGCACAGGGAAAAGGGTTAACCTGTTCTTGCTTAGAATGGATCACCGGATTCCGGTAATTCTTTCGGTATTGAACTGCAGGGAAACCGAAATGCCAAGCCTCTGTTTTGCCCTGAGTTGTCATCTGAATCCTGAGATTGCTGTTCGAAAAAGCTTGGAAGAACTCGCTCATAGTTATCGTTTTTGTCGTTTACTCAAAAATTCACGTCCAAGATTTCCTCCAACTCCGGATTTTTCTAATGTCGTCGACCGAGATAGCCATGTTGCCCTGTACTGCGATCATAAGAATATCGCCCTTGCAGATTTTCTTTTTCGATCAAGGAAAAAGATACCCTTTGCGGAGATTGGAAACCAATCAACGGGAGACGCGAAAAAGGATTTGGGAGTCCTTCGAAAGGAAATTAATAGTATTGGCCATCGCATCCTCCTTATCGATTTGACCACCCCCGAGCTCCAAAATTTGGGAATTTTCGTCATACGTGCTGTTATCCCGGGACTGCACCCCTTATGTGTTGGACATCACATAAGAGCACTAGGCGGTTCCCGAATTCGGGAAGTTCCGGAAAAAATTGGATTTCGAAAAAAAGGGGAGGGATTAGGTCATAATTCCGTTCCTCATCCATTGCCGTAAAAGACCAAATGTCTCAACCTCAACAATCATTTTCCGAATTGCCCTTCTTCCAAGGAAATTTTTCCCACACTTGGGAACTCTTTCATGAAAACTCCAAAATCAATCTATTTAGTATCGGACCTTCAGAAAAAGCCGTATGGGAACGAATGAGAGAGACACATGAATCTTTGGAATTTGCCGGTTATCCTATCATTAAGCTTCCCACTGAAGGGGTCAAATTAGCTTCCTCACTCCAAGAAGCAATTTTGACTCGTGTCTCGGTACGAGACTTTGTTTCGGTTCACATGTCCCTAAAAAACATCACGACTCTTTTGCACTGCGCCTATGGGGTAACTCGTGATAACAGGGGAACAAAATTTCCACGGGCTTTTCGTGTGACACCTTCAGGAGGGGCTCTATATCCTTTGGAAATTTTCTTTTTCAGTTCCAAGGTAAAAAATCTAATACCCGGCCTTTATCATTACAATCCGTCCAAGCATCATCTGCGTTTCCTACGAAAAGGAAATTTTGCTTCGGTGATCGCCCAGAGAACTCCCTTTCCTAATTTGGTCAAAAAAGCTTCTTTGTTAATTTTTATTACCGCCTTGTTCGAACGTTCGATTTTCAAATACGGAGACCGTGGATACCGTTTTGTTTTCCTGGAAGCTGGACATGTGGCCCAAAATTTAAATTTGGTATCCAATGCAATGGGATTGAATAGCGTGAATATCGGGGGATTCTATGATCGAGAGATGGATGATTTTCTTGGCCTTGATGGCATCACCCACTCGACCATTTATCTCACGGCAATAGGGAAAAACGCCAAAGAGGCTGCCCGGGCCCTCCCCCTTCGAAACAAAATTCGCAAGGATCTGCTCCCTTTAGGAGTCCATGAAAGGAGGCGAAATGAAAAAAAACCCAAATACAAATAGGGAGAAAAATACCCTGAATTTCGAAAAATTATTTCAAGTGTTATTGAACCAAGTCACGCTCATTGAGGTTCCCCAAAAGACCAAACAGTCTTCAAACAAATTCCGAAAGGGGATTCCTGGCTTAACTACAAAAAATGGAGACCCCGACAAAACCGGTATTCTCCGAGCAATACAAGCCGGCGAAAAATTTTTACCCCTAAAATATCACGAGGCTTACATTCAACCCTTAAAAAACAATCTCGACTATGTCATACATCAAGCGCCCTATGCCATTGAAGACTTGATCGGCCCCGTTTACGATCTGTCCTCTCATGTTGAAGATTTAGATGAAAATTTTCATTGGAATTTATCTGACCAGACTGGGCAATTTTTGGCCGTAGTTTCCAATTTTTATCGTATGTTTTTGGAATCTAAACGAGGTGCCGGTCAAAAGCTGGAAATAACAAACTGGCTCCCACCTTTAGCGACATTCAGGCATTCAATGCCTTTTCCCAAAATTACTCCATATACGTTTCCTGCACATGAATCCGCTTTACTGTTCGGTGGGAAAGTTGGGATTGTCGTCCTCCCCGCAAGTTACCGGGAACACCCCCTCTTATGGAGTGCGTTGGCACACGAGGTGGGTGGCCATGACATCCTGCATATCGTTCCAGGCTTGTTAAGTGAATTAGAGAGGAAAGTCTCCGAATTATCCTTTCGAAATGGATCTTCCTCATCGGACAATAAACTTTTAAGGCAATTATGGCGTTATTGGATCGGCGAAGCCGCCTCGGATATATGTGGGGTTCTATTTATGGGACCCACCTATGCCTTAGCCCAAGCAATTTATATCGCAGTGTTGAATGAACAGCTCAATCCGGTCATTGGCCAGTTCTTTGTGGATGCCATCGATGAGTTAAAGGAAGATTTAAAAAACGCCATGGAATTGGAGGATGAAGAATGGAAGAAGGAAATTAAAGGCGGGCTAACAATCTTAGCAAACAAAGGAAACGCATTGAAGGAATTAAAAGGGAACCCCGTTCTGAACACCTCTCCTCGCCCACCCGATCGGAGTGGTGAAATTTCTTATCACCCTTCGGATATTTTACGACTATATACAATGATCGGCGCCTTGGAAGCCACACAGGATATGAATCGTCAGGCCACCCACGACGTTATCCAATTGATTGAGGATATTATTGTCTTTTGTAAAAATAGCGATGACGTGCTTATCTCTGGGTTTATTCAAACAGGATCAGATGCCTGGCTACGCGTTGAGAAAACCTTTCCCTTGAGCATTATGAAGGCTGCAGCAAAAAAAGTTGGGCAGTGTGTGGTTAAAACACCGTTAGCCTCACTGAATAATAACGCGATGAGGGATTTGGTGAATTGGGATGAGGAAGAAAACATCGGTGCCAATGAAATCAAAAACACCCTTTTGAAAAACTCGGAAACCAATGACATCATTTCCAACATGGGAAGCGATGCGCAACTCCTCGCGGGAGCGACCCTAGCCATTTTTGAAAACCCAGATCCTTTCTTTTACACGACCATTAACGAACGGCTCGCGGAAGCTCTTCAGAAAAGTTTTGACCGTGATGAAGTGTGGGGGGAATCTGCAACAGCCCTGGTGAGGGTTTGGTCACCTCCCGGATAGACCGCTTTTATGGAACTCCAACATTACCAATCTTGCCTATCGTGTGGGACATGGAGGCTGAATTATGAACACATCCCAGAAAACTCGCCCCAAAGTCATTATCATTGGGGCAGGGTTAGCCGGTCTTTCCACAGCTTTTCAACTTTTTCAATTAAGCCGCGGGCTTTTTGACATCGAGATTTTAGAGGCTCGCAATCGAGTTGGAGGCCGAGTGGAAACATTGCGGAAACCATTTTCTTATAAGCTTTTTGCAGAAGCAGGTGCGTTTTGGATTTCCGACAAACATGCACTTACCCTTTACTACTGTCGGAAATTTGGATTGAACAATATAAAAGAAATTTTAAAAGAAAATCAGGAACTGCAATACATTTCTCAGGACTTTCAGTTTAAATGCCCTGCCGTGGTTCGGGAAGATGGGCAACCTCTTCCCCTGGGGTCCCGTACCAAAAAACCCAGCCCATGGCCTAATTTGAGAATGGATGAAAGCCAGGTGGGCCTCTATGCCTTTTTGAGCAGGTATCTCTGCTCGTACAGAGCATTACTAGACGCCGGTGATCCCAATTGGCCTTATCCTCAGATTTCAATTGACGTTGAAAAACTGGATAAAATGAATTTTCTTGAGTTTTTAAAGAATACAGGAGCCTCGGATGGGGCCATCGACCTCATGCGTCCCTGGTTTGCGTGGTGGGATAACTTAGAAAAACTATCTGCGCTATCTATTCTTAGGGACGGCGCTGTCACTCGTCAATTATGCGATGAAGGCCACCCTAGGTGGTATACCCTTTCGGATGGCATGAGTCAATTGCCTGAAGCATTTCAACACCAATTAAAAAATATAGTAAAAATTACTTTTAATGCCCCAGTAGTAAAAATCACTCAAAATGGAAATGCTGTAACTGTGACCCATGGAAATGCTGAAAAACAACTTTCTGGAGATTATTTGGTATGTGCCATCCCTTTCTCAACTCTCCGATATATTGAAAATCTTCCTTTCTCCCCCAATAAACTCCAAACTATTCACCAATTGCGATATTCCACTGTTGCCAGAGTGTACCTGCAATGCCGCAAGAGGGTTTGGAAAAAAGGGAAGTTTAATGGAGTAGTATTTACGGATATTCGAAAAAATTCCCAGGAGGGAATAGGTAGCTGCGGGATGAATCTTTTAGATATGACCTTGGCCCAAAATAGTGAAAATGGAATCCTTCAGGCTTATATGGTCGGAGACCTTGGACGTGAAGTTACCGCCATGAAAGAAGTCGATAGAATTCGCTTTTTTGCAAATAAAATCAAACCTTTTTATCCTGGAATTGAAAAAGAAGTGGATTGGGGACATTGCACATCGAAATGTTGGGATAACGATGAGTGGGCGAGAGGGGCCTATCATATGTTTGAGCCAGGCCAAATGATGACCCTCATTCCTCATATTACCAATACCGAGGGTCACGTTTTTTTTGCAGGAGACCACACTTCAGGACGACCAGGATGGATGGAAGGCGCACTTCAATCTGGACACCGGGTGGCGAAAGAGATTCTGAAAATGCACTTTCAAAAGGCCAACTAAACATAAGTGAGAGAAACCAATCAATTCCCAGCTCATCCTTACCTGTCCAAACTTTTGATTTGGGATTCCTGAGTAGACTAACTCGTTATCGAGGTTTCTCCTTAGTCATTCGCCCCTTTCACTCTGTACCCTGTTGAATGCCTTTTTGCTTGAGGAGCCGGGCCAGGTAGGTGCGTTGGAGACCCAGGAGTTCGGCCGCTTTGGTTTGACTCCAGTTGCTGCGCCGCATGGCTTTTTCCAGGATGAGTCCACTAAACCGTTCCAGGGCTTCGTGATAGGGGAGATTGTCGATTTCTTCCAGATCATCTTTCCCGCCGCCCATGCCGAGCAGGTCTGGAGATATTTCATCGTCCGCGCCCAATACCACGGCCCGGGCGATGGCATTGTCCAATTCGCGGATATTTCCCGGCCACGTGTAGCATCGGATGGTCTCCAGGGCTTTTTTGGAAAACTTTCTGTTGCGTTTGTTCATTTCCCGAAGATGACGATCCAGAAAATACTCCGCCAATGGAATGATGTCTTCCGGGCGATCACGCAACGGCGGCAACGATAAATTCACCACGTTGAGACGGAAATAGAGATCTTCCCGGAAGGTTCCCGCTTTGACGGCCTGCTTCAGGTCCTTGTTGGTTGCGGCCACCACGCGAATGTTCACTCTGATCAACCGGGTACCCCCCACGCGCGGAAATTCGTGATCCTGAAGCACCCGTAACAATTTCGCCTGCAAGCCGATCGGCATATCCCCGATCTCGTCCAGAAAAACCGTTCCGCCATCGGCGGCTTCGATCTTGCCTTTCTGAAGAGAGTCGGCTCCGGTAAATGCTCCTTTTTCATGTCCGAACAATTCGTTTTCCAGCAACGATTCCGTCAACGCCACGCAATTAATAATACTGAACGGCATTTCCCGACGGGTGGACCATCGATGAATGGATCGCGCAAACAGTTCTTTCCCTGTGCCGCTTTCGCCTAACAACAACACCATGGCATCCGAATCCGCAGCCCGCTTGGCCAGTTCCACCATCGACTTCACCTGCGGACTATCTCCAACTATTTTGGCATACCGGCTCTCGACTTCCCCTCGGAGAGAGGCCACCTGCCGGCCTAAGGCTTCCCGTGTGAGGACTTTGTTCAGGACGATGGTGAGATGATCCAACTCGATGGGCTTGGTGAGAAAATCATAGGCTCCTGCCCGCATCGCGTCGACAGCCTTGGATATGGTGCCATGCGCGGTCATCACCACCACCGGCAGGGGAAGCACTTCGTTAAACCCCTGGCCATTTGAGCCGACCGGCTCACCGGCGTCCCGTCGGCTCGATTGGGCCAATTGGTGCAACACTTCCATGCCGCTCATTTGCGGCATTTCCAAATCCAACAACATCACGTTGGGCGCTTCCCGTTCCAATTGTTGCAGGGCTTCTTTTCCATTGGCCGCCGTCACCGTGTCATACCCCAGTGCTTCGAGTCGATCCGTGAGCATCAAGACAATGTCCGGGTGGTCATCCACAATCAGAATCTTTTTCTTCATTCGCCATTCTCCTTGTGCCCGCACCAGGCTGTTGAACCAGTGTATGACCTGCCTGATGGGATCTGCATCTTCATCGCCTGAGTCCTTCCAGCACGGCCGCGGCCAGCAGGGGCACCATGAGTTCATGATGGCCGGTCAGGGCATAACCCTGGCCGCCCTTCTGCGTGGGCCGTTTCACCACATTGGTGAGCGGGCGATAGTGTGACAGAAAATCCATGTTGACGGTCGTGATGCGTTTCAGCGCATGCCCCAGATTGCGTCCGAGGGTCACCGTTTTGAGAAACACTTCCGGCAGAAGGACGGCCGATCCTAAATTGAGATACACGCCCCCTTCCATCCCGGACACTACCGCCGCCAGCGTTCGAAAATCACGAAGCGATCCTTCCCCAATCGCTGCGCCGTTCGCGTGAGGGTGCATATGGATAATATCGGTGCCGATGGCCACGTGAACGGTGACCGGCAGACCCAATTGAGCACCGGTCGCCAAGACGCTATGGCGTCGATGAGGGAACATGCGTGGATGGGTCCGGATATAGTGGCCCACCGCGGCGCCAATGCCCAGGCCGCTTTTCCAGCCGGTGCCGATGGCTTCATTGAGAATGCGTCCGGTGTCCTCAGCCATGCCGAATCTTCCCGAATCGATCTCTGCTTCCACTTCCTCCGACGTCTGACCCAGATACGCTAATTCGAAATCATGGATGATGACGGCGCCATTCATGGCCAGGGCCGTGATCACTCCTTTCCGCATGAGGGCAATCAGAATGGGATTCAATCCGACCTTCGTCACATGCGCCCCCATGCCGGCAATCACGGGCCGTCCACGCCGACGGGCCCGCACAATCGCCTCGACCACCGCACGAAAGGACCGGCCGGCCAAAATATCCGGAAGCGTCTTCACAAAGCTCGAGAATGAGCCTCCTCGTGTCCACGGTTTGGCAAACTCCGTCGTATCCACTTTGGAATGCCGGGAACGCAGCGGATAGGTTTTAAGCCGCTTGAGATTCAGCGTCGGAACACGGGGAGGTTGGGAGTAGTTAGATTTGCTCACCAAAAAGACGCTCTTCCACAAATTCACAGAGGACGTGCCCCAGGGTGATGTGACATTCCTGGATTCGGGCCGTCACGGTCGAGGGTACGCGAAAACAATAATCCGCCAAATCACCAAGTTTTCCCCCGGTGGCGCCGGTCCAGGCCACAGTGGCGATTCCCCGTTCGCGAGCGGCTTCCACCGCCCGGATCACATTGAGGGAATTGCCGCTGGTGCTGATGGCTACGGCCACATCGCCTTTGCGGCCATGGGCCAGAATCTGTCGGGAAAAAATGTCGGTATAGTCGTAATCATTGGCGATACAGGTGATGGCGGCCATATCCGTGCCCAGCGCCAAGGCCGGCAAAGGTTCGCGATCACGTTTGTAGCGCCCTACGAATTCGGCCGCGATATGGGAGGCATCGGTGGCGCTCCCCCCGTTGCCAAAGAGAAGAACCTTCCGGCCTTCGTGAAAAGTGCGAATCAACAATTGCCCCACGTCTACAACCAATGGAGCATGATTATGAATAAAGGCGCACTTCACATCCGCGCTGGTTTCAAAAGCTCCGATGATGGCGTCCAAATCCATGACCGGCGATTTTAGCAGGGAATCAGGGAATTTCCTATCGGAAATAGTGAAAAAACCCGTCGGTGATGTTCTCGTATATATACACATTCCGCATGTCAAACAGGTGTGGGGCCTTTCTGGACACAGCAGATCGTTTTCGCCTTTCCTTCAGCATAGTTCAAGACAGGACTGGACGAACTCTTCAAAAGACTCAGGACACGCTTTTTTGAATCCCTCCTGGCTTGCTTCTGGTCTTTTGATCTTGAGCTGCCAGAAAGTTTTGACCTGTCTAATCCAATAGACTCCTCTCTTCTATATGAGCCGATCCGGACGGTTTGTTCCAATATACCAATCGATTCCTTTGCCGGGTTAAGGGCCCGATGATATAGTGACAGGCATTGTGAGCGCTATAGGCCAAACTAAAGCCCTCCTCATCGGCATGCAAGCCGATCCCAAACCGGCCATTGCTACGCTCCGGGAACTCACACCAGACATGGTGTGCTTTGTCCTGGACGAGTCACATAAATCCGTCGCCGAATCGGAAATTCATCCAGCCTTAGTGAAGATGCCGCAACGCTGGGACTGGATCGTGCTGCCCGAGATTCAGAGTTTCGCGTCGTGCCACAAAACCTTGGCGCGTCAACTCCCGTCACTTCTTTCCACCTGGGGTGTACTCCCAGGCGAACTGGTCATTGATCTGACCGGTTCTACGTCTGCCATGGCGTCGGCAATGACGCTGGTCGGCTTTCCCTTTACCCATAGCATCCGACTCACCCCAGATGGGCCTTCTGAGACACCGTCCGGCCCTACCGCGACGGATAGGAAACCACGGCTTTCCGCTTCAAGTGAGGAAAACCCCTGGGATGAAGAAGCCCCGCGTCTGCGGCAGGAAGCTTGTCAGCTCTTCAATCAAGGGGCCTTCGAGGCAGCGGCGAATAGTTTCCACACCTTGGAACATCGCATCAGCGGTGGTTCGAAGCCCATGTATCGGGCACTGGCCGACGTGGCCAACGGCTATGCCCTTTGGGACCAGCATCTCTATCGTCAGGCATGGGAAAAGTTGAAAGGGGGCATCAAGGCTCTGGAGCTGGCTGCGGTGTGGGGCGGCCCGCCAGGCATGGATCGTTTGATCAAATCCTTGAAGACGAACATGTCTTTTCTTGAACGCATTGTGTTGGATGTCAAAGAAATTAAACCTTCCATTGCCCTTGACCTGCTGGCCTGGGCAAAACGACGGGGGGATCGCCACCGTGAGCTGGATTCGGCTACCCGTACTCTTCTCCGGGCAATGGAAGCATTTTCCCAATCTCAACTGTTTGCCAAACACCAGATCAAAAGTTGGGACGTCAACCCCGATCAACTCCCGGAATCTCTTCGAGAAACCTGTCGGACCCGGTACCGGAATGAAATCGACGGCAAATATCGGCTCCCCCTGCATGGGCAATTGTTGGTGTTGGATGGATTTGATGACTCTATGGGCCGGCAATTCATGCGGGATTGGCCAAAATTAAAGACACTCTTTGACGCCGCGGACCATAGCATCCTCGGCGGAGGATTCGAACCGATCAAGGCCGAACGGTTTCAACAGTTGCTTGAAGCGGTCTTGAAACACAGCGGGGTGACCCTCTCCGATCTTCCTGCATTCCCGGTGTTTCACCTGGCCTAGCGACGTCCTCGACTCTCCATGGACATTCGCGTGTATTATGAAGATACAGACCGCGGTGGGGTCGTTTACTATGCCAACTACCTCAAATACTTTGAACGGGCCAGAACTCATTTCCTTGAGGATCATGGATTATCCGTGGCGAATATTTTGAAGGAAGGCACAGAGTTTCGGGTCATTCGCGCCGAACTGGCCTACCGTTCGGCTGCGACACTTGGCGAAATTCTCACGGTGGACACCTCGGTCACAGCCGATCGACGGATCTCCATCACCTTTTCACATGTCATCAAAGATCGGATGACCCAACGACTGGTTGTGGAAGGCTCCGCCTCCCTGGTGGCCGTGGACTTGAATGGCAAGGTGAAACGCATTCCTACGTCCCTGCTGGAGGCGCTCAATCTTCCAAGCCTGTAAAGCACCTTTTCTTTGGAGGAAAATTCCTTCCTCTGCTGGCAAACCCGGAGGCCGGAACAGGACAAAATCTCTTGAGCAATACCACCAAAGCACCTGAATCCGGACAGATTGCAGTTCAATCTTTCATGCCCTTTGCCGAGGCCTGGGATCTTCAGAAAACCCTTGTCCAGGAAAGGTTGCAGGATCGAATTCCTGACACGCTTATCCTCACACAACATGAACCCATCCTTACTTTTGGGCGGACTACCAAGCCTGAACACTGGGAAACAAGCCGATCTCTTCTTCAGGCAAAAGGCATCACTTTGTTTCACATTGAACGGGGAGGGTCTGTCACGTACCACGGCCCCGGTCAACTGGTGGGATATCCGATACTCCGGTTACGAAATTTCTGCCCAGGCCCCAAGGTATACGTTCATCAATTGGAAGAAGTATTGATTCGCACGCTGGCTGCGTGGGACATATACGCATGTCGCCATGACACCCACCGGGGGGTGTGGGTTGAAGGATCGGGAAATAGTCTGGAGAAAATCGCTTCGATCGGGGTGAGGATTGACCGCGGAATCACCATGCACGGTTTTGCGTTAAACGTGAATGGGGATCTCTGGCCCTTTAGTCTGATCACACCCTGCGGGATTGAAGGCGTCCAGGTCACTTCCATGGCCAAGGTTCTGGACAGGTCCTTGGATATGAAAGAAGTGCAAGAAAGAATTATTCAAGAATTTTCGACTGTGTTCGGCCTGCCGTTGTTGCCCAACTGAAGAAAGTTTCCCTTCCCCTTTTCTTGTCATCCTGAGCAACGCGAAGGATCTGAGCCCAGGCCAACCGGGCCGCAGCCAAGCCAGATGCTTCGCTTGCAGCTCAGCATGACAATTTAGTGACTCGAAAGGCAGTAATCTATCTGACGATCTCAATTTCCCTCTGTCCTATAGCCGCAACCTAAAACTGCTCAAAAGGCTGAATCATTTCGTCCTGTTGTCATCCTGAGCAACGCGAAGGATCTGGTCCTAGCCCACGCTGTGATTGCTAAGCCAGATGCTTCGCTGAAGCCTGCCATGAGCCAAACCGAAGGGGTTCAGCATGACAATTCATGCAATATCCCAATTTGCAGAAAGATCTTCCCATTGGGGATTAGTTGAATGAATCAACTCCAGTTTCTTTGCACGAGTCAATCCTTTCAGTTTTTTCTCTCGGGCCAGGGCAACGTGAATATCCCGTGTTTCTTCATAATGGAGTAAGCGCGTGATGCGGTATCTGGTCGTGAACTGACTGCCCTTTCCCTGTTTATGCTCGGATATTCGCCGGACCAAATTATTGGTAACACCCGTATACAGGGTGCCGGATTTGTTAGTCATGATGTATACATAGTAATTTTTCACAGCCGCTCATCTTTTCTTGGTGTCATCCTGAGAGAATCGAAGGATCTGTGCCTAGGTCAGCCAGGCCGCAGCTAAGTTAGATGCTTCGCCTGCGGCTCAGCATGACAGAACATGTAGATATATTTTTTACCAGCGAACTCTCCTCACACCTGAAAACCTGAAGTTTTTTTCTAAATTCCCCAGCCGCCGCTGAGGTGCAGATTGGCTCCGGTCACATATGTGGCTTCGTCAGAGAGGAAATACCGCACGGCTTGAATGGCATCCTGGACGCCGCCGATATACCCAGCCGGGATCTTCTTGGCCATTCCCGCCAACTCCTCCGGAGGGGCACTGCCGGAATCGATAAATCCCGGAGAGATGGCATTGACGGTAATGCCATCCGGTGCCAGAAGCTTGGCCAACGTGCGGGTGAGAATCAGGACGCCGGCTTTGGCAATGTAATGGGCCGTTACATGGGGTTGAGCTTCCATCTTGTCGGCATTAGCCATGCTGAATGAAATAATTCGACCGTACTTTCTGGCTTTCATGACCGGCGCAACCGCCTTGGCCAGGAAAAAGATCGGATCGAGATTATTCGTCATCATTTCCGACCAGCCTTTTGGGGTCTCATCAAACAGATGTACTCGATGATAGGGCCCCGCACCGTTAATCAGCGCATCAATTCTTCCCCAAGTATGCTCCACCTGTTGCACCAAACCTACGGCCTCTTCACACTTCGACACATCGCATTGGATGGCTAGGGCTTTGCCGCCTTTAGCTTCTATGGCCCGTTTGACCTGCTCGGCCTCCGGTCGACTTGTTCGATAACAAATGGCGACTGCCCATCCGGCCTGAGCCAGATCCAATGCCACCCCCCGACCGATTCCTCGCGCGCCTCCTGTGATCAAGGCCACTCGTGAGTCCATATCCTGCTCCTATCATGATAGTGAAAATAATCCACCAGCCTCGTTTTCGCCTTCTTCCAAAGCTCAACGCACTTTTTTCAGCAGGTATAACCACTTCGCCGGTTGTTGCCCGCGAAGTGGTATTTTTGAATATCCGGTTTATGAATTCAATAGTTGTAAAAATCGAAGCGGATTCGGGTTCTTTTGAAACTCCGTCTTCCCGATCCGATCCTTTGGGGGGAAAACCTGAAACGATGCGTTTAGCCCATCTCTGTTAACCTTGCCCTCGTGTCTTCAGGCGTTTCGACAATTCCAGCAGGACATTTTTCGTTCGTTGGGACACCAGGTTAGTTCCAGGGTGATTGAGGCCGCGTGTGATAGCTTGCAGATCTTCAATGGTATCGATGTCACGGAGCGTAGGAAGTTTTTTCATGGATAGCCCCAAGACCTTGGCTTTTTGCTCCGTCAGGGGACACACCTGATCCGTGGACCAGGGGATGTCCTGAAAGAGTTCGGGCGCCTTCTTACGGAGACCGATGAGATAATAACCGCCATCCATAGTCGGCCCCAGAACCAGATCATGCTCCTTTAATGAGGCGAAGGCTTGAGTCACAATCTGCGGGGTAATTCCAGGGATATCGGTTCCCACAATTACCAGGGAGCGATAGGTTGAGCCCAATCCGGCATGAAAGGTCCTGGCCATGCGTGCCCCTAAATCTTCTCCTACTTGTTCCCACAACTTCACCTTAAATCTCGCTTCCATGGCCTTGAAAAACGGGTGTGTTTTGTCCGGAGATCCTGCCAGGACCAGGTCGCACCCCTTGACCGCCTGAGATCGCTCCAGCATATCCATCACCAAACTGCCATGGAGACTGGCGGCCTCATCCGGTGTCAGCGGGGGACACAGGCGGGTTTTGACTTGACCCACAATGGGTGCCTTCGCAAACACCACAACGGCAGCCGTGGTTGAGGTCGAGCCGGCTTTCGCCGCAACAGGACGCCATTTCGATCGGATGGGTTGACCACCATCGAATGGTGGCGGTCGTTTTTTCTTATCGGGTCTCGTCATAGAATTGCCGTAAGGTTTTCGGATGCCATCCCATCCAATACAACAAACGGAGTGTCCACATTCGAAGAATGGTCCGCAAGGGACCACCCCGCTCCCACCTCCGGAAGGAGGTCGTGACGGTCTCGCGTAAGGCGACCACCCGTCCGGTTTGTTTGAGTCGTCCGGTAAATTCAATGTCTTCCATGAGCGGCATGTCCGCAAAACCTCCCAGCCGTTGGAAAATACTGCGCCGGACAAAAATGGTTTGGTCCCCCGTACAAATTCCGCTCCAACGCGACCGGAGATTCATCATGCGACTGATGATCCAGGCCCATCCCTTGTCTACCGGAAACCGTACATCAAACCGGCCGCCCACGCACGATACATCTGCCATGGCCTGGCAAATGGATTGGACGGCCGTTTTCGGCAAGTCGGTATCGGCATGAAGAAAGACGAGAATATCGGCATGGGTGTTCGACGCGCCTGCATTCATTTGGACTGCGCGGCCGCGGGCACTTGAAATCAATCCAACTCCTCCAGGTGAGGTAGGAGCGAGAAAAGGCTGTATGGTTTCCACGGTCCGATCCTGACTGCCCCCGTCGACCACGACGATCTCATGAAAGTCCATGGAAAGCACCTTGGGCAGAAGGCGAGGGAGAGATTCCTGCTCGTTCAACACGGGGATAATCACGGCAATCGTCATGTGAGCACACGCGGATTGCAAAACTGGCAATGGGAGGGACCGACACACCCAGTAAACAGGACCGCTATTCTGTTGGTTTTTTTGGGGATTTGAACATGAAAAACACGACGAGAGCGATGGTGCCCCAATAAATCAGATATTTGTGCCAAAACAACACTTCCCCGAAATGCATGAAGGCGGCGGCACAGACGGCCGAGGCCGCCATGACCGAATATTTCACGGTAACATTTTCCACGGACGAATAGGCCCACATGGCCATTCCCCCGAAGTAAATGATCATCGGGAAGATGGTAATTTCGGCTCCGGTACTGGCGGACAGAAACACCTGCAAAAACCCGATAAAGACCATGGCGGAACCCACCATCCGCATGGCCACTTGCATTTGCTTGTCTTCATTGTCCTCCGAGTCTTCCTTCCGAACGGGAGGACGGGGAGGCACAGGTTTCGGGGTTGCAGGATCGGTTGGTTGGGGTTGCCCGGTTTCTGTCGTCATAATTACCATTTAAAATGTTTGCTGAGCGTCAGGCCCTGCTGATAATAGGAAGACCCTAAAGCCGACCCGTATAACTGCATGGGAATGTCGCGCATCTTCTCGTAGATGACTTTAAAAAATGTCTGCCCGTCGTGGATACGGAACGGCACATCGTGCGGACGAACTTCCAACACGACTTGCGTGCCTTTCCGGCCGGGGTTGGCATACCCAAAGCCCGGATCGAAGAACCCGGCATAATGGGTTCGTAATTCTCCGCAGGCAGCCTCATAGGCCACCATTTCCGATGAATAGCCGGGGGGAACCTGGATACGTTCCTTAGAGGCCAGGATATAAAACTCTTCAGGTTCCAACAACATGGTTGCCGTGGCATTACGTTTCAGCGGTTCCCAGAAATCCGTGGCTAAATAGTGCCCGACCCGATTCAGGTCAATCACGTGGCTGTTCTTTTTCGCCCGGTATCCCACAATGGACTCAGGATAGTCACTCGCTCCGCGCAAATCCACACTCAGGAACAGACCGTTATCCACTCGAAGTTCCTTGGCGGATAAGGGTCGATCCATGTTCACGGAATCTCCGTTGTGAAACAACAGGGGAGTGTTCCGGTGGACGGTTCGCAAACCGGAATCGGATACCATGGGTTTGCCTGTCATGAGGCGCAATTGATTCAAGGCCAAGCCGGCCTGCACCCGAATCGTAAACGACCGAGGCACAATTTCCAGAAACAAGGGGCCATCGTACCCCGCGCGAATTTCATCAAACCCGACATGCAAGTCGGTCACGACACGGGTAAAAATATCCAATCGTCCGGTGGAACTCTTGGGGTTGGTTCGACCGCGAATATCCTTGGGGAGCTTCAGCCGCTCCATCAGCGGTACCAGATAGACATGGCCTTTTTCCAGGATGGCCCCGTTGGTCAGATCCATATCGTACATCACCAGGTCGGAACGGTAGAGATCTTCAATCGTAAACTGTGACCGTTTATCGGAGGGCTCGGGAAGGAAGCTGCTCAACAGACGGTAGGCCTTCGTGCCCAGTCGCAAATCCAGACTGGCCGGTTGGATCTGCTTGGACGTGATCGGCACTTGAGCTCGGACGGCCCGTTGGCGGACCAACGCCCGGAGATGTTGGAAAGACAGAATACCGGTTTTCTTAGAGTCGGCCATCAGTACTCGTCCATGGCACCGGTGCCGCACATCCCACTGGACAGGGGAGCCCCCACCATCGGCAGTTCACGATTCCCTTGGTTCAATGGTTGAGGGTAATGATAGGTTTTGTTTTCGTAATTTTTCAGAACGGCTCCTTCTTCATCCAAATTGAGGAGGTAGTCACTGGGCAACAACGGAATCTTCCCTCCCCCGCCCGGCGCATCGATGACAAAATGCGGAACGGCCATGCCGCTCGTATGCCCTTGAAGGGATTGAATGATCCTCAACCCCGTTTCCACTGTGGTCCGGAAATGATTGGTCCCTTTGGTCAGATCGGCCTGATACAGGTAATAGGGCTTCACCCTCGCCAACAGTAATTGATGCATGAGGCGCTTCATAATTTCCGGGTCGTCGTTGACCCCTTTCAACAAGACCGTCTGCGCCCCGAGGGGTACGCCCGCATCAGCCAATCGGCCGCAAGCGTCTTTGACCTCAGGAGTCAATTCATCGGGATGGTTGAAATGCAGATTCATATAAATAGGATGGTATCGTTTGACGATGTCGCAGAGTTCCGGAGTAATCCGTTGGGGAAGCGTTCCCGGCACTCGACTTCCGAATCGAATCAATTCCAGATGCGGGATGGACCGAAGAGCTTTGAGAATACGCTCGATCAGATGATCCGGCAGGAGTAACGGATCCCCTCCCGACAAGATCACATCACGGACTTCCATGTGTTCCTGAAGGTAGGCCACCGCCTGATCCAATTCCCCCTTCTTTAAAAATCCCGGCTTACCCACCAACCGTTTTCGGGTGCAGAATCGGCAATAAATGGGACATTGGTTCGTCACCATCAACAAAACGCGGTCGGGGTACCGATGCACCAAATGGGGAACCGGGCTGTCTGTGTCTTCTTCCAACGGATCGTCCGGAGCATCGATATCGTCCAATTCAATGGCCTCCGGCACGACTTGTTTCCAGATGGCATCCCCTTTATCTTTGATGGTGGCCAGGACCGTCGGGGTAATCCGCATCGGATAGGGGCCCACCACATCTTCGACTTCTTTGGGATCGACTCCCAAATATTTTGCCAGATCTTTGGGCTTCGTAATGCTTTCCGCTAAAACCTTTTTCCAATCCTCCATTGCCATTAGTTCCTTTCATCCGAGGAGCCGAGGGGTGTGGTGGATTTTTGCTGCTGCTCGCCGCGCATCCCATTCGCGGACTTCTTGTCTAGATACGCGAGTATGTCATGCGTTTCCGTCAACACCGTTTTACCATCGACCAAGACCGGAACATAGTATTGTCCGGAAACCTCATGCACCTGTTTGCGCAGGGGCCTGGCGTCCTCCACGATTTCATGATCATAGGCAAAGTCATGTTCCTCCAGCTTCCGGCGGACCACTTCGCAATCCGGACACCACTCGACATGATACAGTTTCATTGAATGTTCCCGATCTTCGTTATCATATCCATACTATTGAGATGTCCGATCAATGTCCCGCTTATTACATATCCGACAGGATGCCGACCATGAAGACACAGATTACCCTCATGCTTCTAGGCTACCGCACAGGGGACCATCACCGCATCCCGCATTCCATGAATAATTTTTTTATCCTTGGGACAGATGGTCGCCAGGACACCGGCCAACTCTGCTTGCCTGGCTGCCACACAATAATAAGGAGACAATCGGACACGACCTTCCATCCTTTGCACGGCACCCGTGGCCTGATCATAATATTCAACCATAACGACTTGCCCCTTGTGAAATACCTGGAGGATGGAAGGGGACGTTTCAAAAGCTTTCAGTGCACGACTCACCGTTTCCTGCCATAGCGTCTGGGACATATCATGCCCGATGGATACCCCGCGTGATCCCCACGCCTGTTCGGAAAACCCCGACACTTTCACTACATACTGACGCTCTTTCTGGCTGGCTGTTTCCAACCATGTCCAATCGGACACCGCCCGATTGTTATGAAACAGTCCGGGAAGCACGGCCGAGGGAGGCAGAGGCCGGGGATCCAGAATCCAGGTCTTGGGAATAATGGTTCGCAAGCACTCTTGTACGGCCGGCGTCAATGTCCGCTCCCAATAGGCTTCCAACAGGGGATGATGGAACAGAGCCAGCGCAAGTTTTTCTTCCATCCACGGCTTATAGGGAGGCGTCATGAGGACCTTCCCTTTTTTTGCGCTATACCACAACAATTCGGCCTTGGGAATATTTTTCAAGTCGAACAATTCGTAAAAACGGTAGATCAGGGAAATAGGGACTTCGCCCTGATCTCCTCGAACGAGCAAGCCTTCTTCCGTGAATCGAATATCTTTGGGGTGGACACAGAAGGCCTCCACTCCTTCTCCACACAGTTGCTCCGCCATCCATTGCATTTCTGACCGGTAGGATTCGGCTTCATCCGAAACCACAATGGCCATGGAGGGTGGTTGTCCCTGAAGGACCGATTTCACCATTCGAGCCAAACTCTTCACCAACCCATCGGAGGCCGGCCAGATGTCATATCCTTCCTTGGCATAGAGCCGGCTCAAACTGCCGGTCAATCCCATTCCCCCAGGGACGGAATCCAATTCGGTCAAGGCAATCCCGGATTCGGTCAAGATTAAATCCGGCCGAATGACACCCGGAATGTGGTCCTTGAACCGGTTCATCCTCGCAAAATCGAGCAGTTCAGGTGGCTTCCCCAGATCCAAATACTGGTGAACCCATCGAGGCTCCCGCCCTTTAACACTATCTAAATAGAGTTTGTTCAGGGCCTGATAGAAGATCAGCAAATGCCGCCCTAAAGCTTCAAACAGTTTGGCCTGATCCGGGGATAGGACAAAAGGCCGACAGGACAATCGCCATGAGTCCTGGGTCCCGGATTCCCATAGCCCATCCTGTATCAGACTGTGTTTCAAAGCCGGATAGGATGCCGGAGCATTCACAGTCTGAGGAATGGTTCCCCTATCTTGTGTGTGATCGAAATGAGCGAACATGGGCCCGGGCGAGGGACATGAGGTTGAAGACGGAAAACCGGTCACCCTAAGGTCCTTCACCGGGTATACCAGGTCAGAAGGGCATCAGTAGAAACCATCCGTGAGAAATTAAACAATGAGATCGGATAATCAAATGGGCATTTGCTAGAATATCTTAATGGTAGCACGCCTTCTTGAAATCAGACAAGGAAAATTGGCCGATCCGCCGGGGTGGGTGGGTTAAGCTTTTCCATCAATATTTCATAATGCCGCAGAGTCTCCCCATGATTCTTGAGCCCCAAGTTGTTCCATCCGAAGTGTGTTGTCGGTGTGAAGTCTGCTGCCGATTCCCGGAAGCCGGTAGCCTTCTTCGCCCGTATTTCACGGATGTGGAGATTGGACAGGCCATCAGCCATGGGATCGACCCTGCTTATTTTACGAACCGGAGTGGTTGCCAAATATCGGTCATATCCGATCATACCGGAGATGGTTACCTCTGTCCCGCATTCGACCCGGAAACCCGGCATTGCCGGATCTACCCCGTACGGCCTCTGGATTGTCAGCTCTATCCCTTTGCCCTTATGTGGAGTGACGCTGAAGACTATGTCCTCTTTGGGTGGGACCCCAAATGCCCCTTCCTCCTTGTCCAAAGCGGTGAGGACCTGCCACCGTTCCTCTCGGACAAAGATCCGTCCAGACTTACCCTCCCGGACTCCCTGGTGCAACAGGCCCATTCCGTGGCCGGTATGCTGGAATCGAAGAAAACCCTGGAATACCTCAGTACCCACCCACGATTGATCACGGCCTTTCAACCGGACGTCGTAATCATCAAGCGCCTCAATCGACTGACGGCCGCTCTGCTGCCCCCACAATAAAGCCGCTATTTCAGCGACCTGAGCAGTCTTTCCCAATCGTACTTCAATCTCGTATATATAGAGCATGTCTTTGCACCTGACCCGCTTAACCGTCAAAGATCAGTTCCGGCTTCATCAGACCATCGGAGCCACGTTGATTGGAGGCAAAACACCGTTGGCGGCCTGGTCCTTTCCCGCTCATTATATTTGGAAGGATTTATTCAGTTATCACTTGACGGAATTGGACGGATGGATCTGCCTGTTTGCCGCCTATTCCGATGGGATCTACATGCCTCTCCCTCCTTTAGGACCCCGATCGGGGATAGGATCATCCGCAGCCAGCCCTCTTCAACAGGTGCTTCGCCAAGTCATGGAGTGGATGAATGAACAAAATAAAGGCTCTCAGGTCACCCGCATCGAGAATATTCCCTGGGACCTGAAAGAAAAAATACGGGCATGGGGGTATCGTCTGATACCAAAAGATTCGGATTATCTGTATTGCACAGCCGATTTGGTGGCCCTGAAAGGCAACCCATATAAAAGTCAGCGGGCAGCCTACAATCGGTTTGTGAAGTCTCATCGGCTACGCTTGAGGCCTTACCAGATGCTGGACCGGGACAATTGCCTTGCGTTGTTTCAGCGCTGGATCTATCAAAAGGAAGAAATCCCCTTATCCAGGCAAGGGCCCAACGGGGAGATCGCTCGTTTGATGTTGCGGGATTCCGCCAAAGCCCACCGCATTGTGTTGAATGAATATCGGGAACTCGGGCTCACCGGGCGGGTCTTATGGGTTGACGGCAGCATCAGAGGATATACGTTCGGGTTTCCCCGCTCCCGTGAAGTCTTTTGTGTTCTCCTCGAAGTCGCCGATCGATCGGTGTATGGCCTTTCGCATTATCTCTTTCGTGAATTTTGCCGGGAATTCCATCAATATCCATTCATTAACACAATGGACGATTCGGGACTCCCCGGCTTGGCCCGCGCCAAACGGGCCTATCATCCCTGCCAAATGGTGGAAAGTTACATTGCTCAATTAACCTGAGCTCCTAGCAAGAAAAACAGAATAGAGAACCGTTCGCCACACAAATCATGAGGTTGTTCTCTCCGAATTCACCCACGTATAATGCGGACTGGCTGTGAAACACGTTCACCACTCTACACGAACTCGATGGGTTATAAAGGATGACTGAGGGATGAAAGGGCAGGAATTCGGCATTGAACAGTTTCGGGTCGCCGAAGAACCGTTTTACCAGGAAGTCACCGGGGAAATCGGATTGTTCAAGGTGGCCGCCTCCCAAAAAATCCCGGTCATGCTCAAAGGCCCCACCGGCTGCGGGAAGACCCGGTTCGTTCAATACATGGCCTATCAACTCAACCGCCCCCTCATCACCGTGGCTTGTCACGAAGACTTGACCGCATCCGATCTGGTAGGCCGATTTTTATTAAAAGGTGAAGAAACGATCTGGGTAGATGGACCGCTCACTTTGGGAGTCAAACACGGTGCGATCGTCTATTTGGATGAAGTGGTGGAAGCGCGAAAAGATACGACGGTCTTGATTCACCCGTTAAGCGACGATCGGCGGTTTTTGCCAATCGAGAAAAAGGGCCAAATTATTCAAGCCGTGGACGACTTTCTCTTGGTCATCTCCTATAACCCCGGATACCAAAGCGTCCTCAAGGAACTCAAGCAAAGCACCAAACAGCGATTCATGGCCATCGAATTCGGATATCCTCCCAAGGATGTGGAAACGACTATTGTGGAGCATGAGGCCAACGTCTCCCGGGACATCGCGACCCGGCTCGTCAAATTGGGTGAAAAAGTCCGGAACCTGCGGAGCCACGGACTCGAAGAGGGCGTAAGCACCAGGCTGCTCATTTATGCCGGGACGCTCATTCAACAGGGCGTGCCTCCATCCCAGGCTTGCGATGCGGCCATTACCCGGCCCATCACCGACGATACCGATATGCAACGAAGCATCCAGGAAGTCATCAAAGCGATTTTTTGAGCGCAGGCACCGATGAGAGGGACCCATCCATGAAACACCGCGGGACGTTGATCGTGATCTGGTTGGCCATGATGACACTCACCGGCTGCATGAGTCTGTTTCATCCCCAAGCCACAGAAATCTACAATCAGGCCAAAGGCCCGAATGCTCAACAGACGACGTTGACGCTCGTCGGCCTGATGGAAACCAGCGCACAACAGGCCAAAACCGAACATGGCGAGTCCCAGGGATTGGAGACTCTTCATAACCAATTTCACGCCCTTCATAAATCGTTTTGTGATTTTTCCGAGCAGCAGCGGGCTACTACGCCCTACGAACAAGCTGTGACCCTCAACAAAGAATTAAAAGCCGTGTTTCACCGGCTTTGGAAATTCAAAAACGACACCCCCCTTCGGACCGTCCACCTGGATCTGATGTTGTCTCGAATCCGGGAACTCCACTCTGTTCTCCAAGCCATTCCTGGCTGAAAACCGACACTTTTCTTTTTCGAGCCTTCCTGAAGAGTTCCAGCTTCCCAATACTTTATTCCGCCTCTGCGCCCTTTATTCCTGGCTTTCAGGAACCGATAACCTTATTCAAACACGGCCAGGGGCCTGAGAATGCAGTTTCCAGCAGAGGATCGCCTCGGAAGATTTCCAAATGAAGCCTAAACTGTCGACCGATCCCATGTATAAACTGTTGCGTGATGGGAAGGTCAGCGAGTTCAATTCCCGGTTTAAGGCCGGAGAGAAAGCCGATTTCACCAACTGTGATTTTCGGAGCGTCGATCTTCGCGGTCTCGAAGTCAAAGGGGTGGATTTCAGCGGAAGCTATTTCCGGCAGGCCGACCTTCGCGGCGTCGACCTTTCTCACTGCAAATTGGAAGGGGCCAGTATTAACGGCGCCCAGATTTCCGGTGTCCTCTTTCCCAAAGAACTCAGTGCCCAGGAAATTATGCTCTCCCACCAGCAGGGAACCCGTATGCGGTACGGGGTGTAATACCTTTCCCAAGCTCCGACTGACTTTATACTTCAAAAAGCTTTCCTTCTCTTTGCAGCCAACCAGAATGGTGTAGACCTTCTTTTCCACACAGAGTGTTTTAACTTTCAACTCACACACTATAAATTTCCCTCTCCCTGTAAGGGAGAGCGTGCGGGTGAGGGTAAAGGCTTATCCAAGAGTCAACCAACTATCGTTTCCCCACCCATGCACATTCGGACATTCGTTGACAGCCCCTTCGGTTCAACTTACACTTCGTTCGCCAACGTCGGAGGGATGCCCGCATGAATCAACCACAGAATATTATTGCGATCGTCTATGACTTTGATCATACGCTCAGTCCCCACTACATGCAGGATCACACCATTTTACGTCACGCCGAACTGGATCCCTCCACGTTTTGGAAAAGCTGCACCGCTTTAATCGAAGCCCGAGATTACGATCAAGAACTGGCCTATATGAAACGGATGCTGGAGGAACCACGCATCCGCAGTTTTTCCAATCAAGACCTGCGGGGCATGGGCAAGGAATTATCCTTTTTCCCGGGCGTCCCCGATTTTTTTGAAGAACTCAATGGAATCCTCAAAAAACCCCAATATGAGGAAGTACCCGTTCGCCTGGAACATTATGTCGTGAGTTCCGGACTCAAGGCCATTTTGGACGGAAGCGCGGTGGCCAGACATGTTCGGGCGCTCTTCGGCTGTGAGTTCGACGAAGAGGACGGCCACATCAGTTTCCCCAAACGCACCATCAGCCACACGCAAAAAACCCAATTCCTCTTCCGGGTGAACAAAGGTCTCACCGATCTCAAAGACGATGTAAATGATCATATGCCTGAAGAAAGCCGTCGGGTGCCGTTCAGGCACATGATGTATGTGGGAGACGGACCGACGGATGTTCCCTGTTTCACCGTGATGAAAAAAAACGGCGGATTCGCATTGGCGGTTTACAATCCGGAAGATCAAAGCCGTCGATCATTCGAAAAATGTTATCAACTGACCTTTCACGCCGAACGGGTGCATTTCATGGCTCCAGCCGATTATCGGCCGGGGAGCCACCTTCGTTTGATCCTTGAAAAGCACATTACCGAGGTGGCCGATACCATCGTGGACCGTCAACGTAAAGGTGTGGAAGGCTCCCGTGTACCGGCCCCAACCCCGTAACGGAATCCCAAGTCCCAACTCCTTCATATCCCGCCAATTTTTCCATCCGTTGCACAAGGGTTTTTCAGTCCAGTAAGGTAAAAGAAATGGAAAAACACAGAAAACGAGGCTGTAAAAGCCGGAGGTGCCCCATGAAAACAATTTCGTTCATTCACACATCCAGATCACGCCATTTTTTGGGAAAGCCATGGTGGGCAGCGATTCTCGCTATCTGCATTGTCTCAACGATGTGCGGAAGCGTCGGTTGGGCAGGGGATCCCTTTGGTAGTTCTACTCCTCACGAGAATCTTCAAACACCCAAAGAGATGGCCTTCGACCAAGTAAACTGGAACCGGCCTCAGGGCGTCTTTTCGTGGATTACCATGGCCCGCGGCTACGAGACACCCTGGGATTCCATAGGCCGGCCCGGCTGGATGACGATTCAAGACGCCTATGTGAAACCCGTGGACCCTGGAATTTCCGAGTTTCCCGCCGACACCGAGTCCATCTACATCGTCTTCGAAGGACAGCCCCTGGATGCCCCAGGACAATTCGCCGCCGCCTGGCATGAAATGGAAAATGGAAAAGTAACCTCCAACACCCCGGTAGGAAAAGACATCATTGAGCTGGAAATGAACCAGCGCTTCGGCTACTTTTTAATTTCAAAACCGGCCGAGGGATGGAAGAAGGGAAAATACCTGGTCAAAATTTATTACGGCTCCCCAGGTCAGAACCTCCATCCCACCAATGTCATCGGCACCATGGAATTTACGATTCTCTAGCTGCCAGATACTATTTTTTCTACGTTTTTTGAAAGAAGAGAAATCGATAATATTCTCCTTCTGCCTTCATTCGCAGTTGAAAATCGCAATTTTCAGAACATATTACCGCGAAGGATTGGGCTCGGGGGCAGGGGAGACCCGCTGAGAGTCCTTTGGGCGGCGGGAACGGAGAATTTCTTCCAAGGTGAGCAGGGCGTCACGCCCTGAATTGGTTTCAAATCCTTTCGACAGACTGGTATCGGCATAGGCATGCCCCTGCTGCTGCGTGGCACTTTGTTGGCTCAAGCTGCCGGACCAGGGGCGTGGATCTCGTGATCCATGCTTCCGGCTCCAAGCCTCCAGACAGGCCTTCGCAATCAGTTTGTTCAATGGGGCAGGGTTGTACAGCATTTTTTTGATGTTCCAAGGTGTGAGACTCAGCGGATTATATCCCTTCGACAAATACCCCTCGGACAATAAGCGGGCTTCCAGATCGGTATTGGGCTGAATCCCCAGGAAAAACATCAGCGGAAACACCCGTTCTTCTCCAAGGATCGAGGCGACGACTTTGTAGGACTCGATACTTTGGAGCAGCGTGTCTTCCGTCTCATCCGGCGAATTGAGGGAATAATTCAGAATGACGCGCCCGTTGAACCCCGCCTCCTTCAGATACCGGCACCCGTCATAGAGGTGCTCCAGCTTGAAGCCCATATGCATGCTGTTAAGGACCTTTTGCGATCCGGCCGTGACCGCGACCTCCAAATCTCCCACGCCTGACTGCACCATCAGTCTGGCAAGCGAGGCATTAATCAACGAGGTCCGCACGTATCCCGACCACTCAATTTCCAACTGTTGTGAAATGATCCGTTCAAGAATTTCCGTGCATTGCGGATAGGCATCTTTTCCCGTAATGAACTGGGCATCGGTAAACCAAAATCGCCGGGCTCCCCACTGGTGGTAATACTGGGCGATATCCTTCACGACATTTTCCGCCGGACGATAGCGCACACGCTTGCCTTCAATGTACGGATAGAGGCAGAAGGAACAGTCGTAGGGACAGCCCCGCTTGCTCTGCACGCCGATACATTCCCCGATGTATTCCGTATATTGGGGAAAAATCGAGGTGAGATAGGGGAGATCAACCGAGAGAGCATCCAAGAGAGCCGGTGTATTTTTGGTGCCCTTGGTGACATGACCATGTTCCTTGACGATAAACCGTTCTTCCGCCAACGACTCCCCATTGAGGATTTTGAGAATGGCATCTTCGCCTTCACCAAGAATCCCCATGATGCCTTCAGGCAGTTTTTCGATGAGCTGATCGGCAAACGCCGTAAAGGCGCCCCCCCCGATCATCATCTTGGCTGCAGGAAATTCTTTACGGATCAACCAGGGATAGGAAAGATTGTTTTTGATGTCGGTGTAATACCGATAGAGATTTCGAAGGCCTTGAACCGACGCGACCATCCGCTTGAACGGATTGCTGGCATAATAAAAATTAAACGCATGTTCCAACGACGCATCCCCCTCGTGAGGGGAAAAAATCTGGATGTCCCGCCAGGAAAAACAGACCAACTCGGGCTGAAATGAGGCCGTTGCTTCACGCAGTTTGGTTGGACGTTGAGCGGGTGGAAACAAGGAGAGATCAATTATGTGCTGACGCACATCCGGCCGTCGGCGATGAACAAAGTCGGCAAGATACGTAATCCCGGTGGGATAGACCTTTTTGCAAGGCAAAAAAACGTACAGGATGGAAGTCAGCATCCTATTTCACCGCCACGTGAATGGCGACGATGCCGCCTGTCAGGTTGTGATATTCCACCGATTGAAACCCAGCCTCGGTCAGCAATTCGCAGAGTCGCTGTTGATGAGGAAAGTTGCGGATCGAAGCCGGCAAATATTCATAGACCCCGGTTCCATCCCTGGCCACCACCGTGCCGATCCAGGGTAAGAGACGAAACGAATACCAATCGTAGAACTTCCGGAATACCGGGGAGACCGGACGGGAAAATTCCAGGCACACAAAGCGCCCCCCGGGTTTCAGCACCCGGCAGATTTCCCCCAAGGCCTTCGTGAGATTGCCCACATTCCTGACACAAAACCCTGCCGTGACGGTGTCAAAACTTCTGTCCGGAAATGTTACATGTTCCGCATTCATTTGGAGGCAGGAGATGCGATTGGCCGAATGATGTCCCCGCACTTTTTTCTGGCCAACCCGCAGCATCGCTTCATTCAAATCGGCTGCAAATATCTGACCGGAACGGTTTAGATGTTCGTCCAGCAAAATGGCCAAGTCGCAGGTGCCGGCGCCAAGATCCAGGGCTCTGGTTCCCAGTTGAGCGGGGATGTAGGAAACCGCTTTACGTTTCCATGAATGATGAAGGCCAAAACTCAGAAGGGAATTGTTGAGGTCATAAAACCGGGCGATGGCGGTAAACATCCGCTGCACGGCCTGCTCGCGGGCCGAACCCGTCCACGTCGACGCGGTTTTGCCAGGCACTTCCGGTTTTTCCAGTGTTTGAACCATGGCAAAGGACCTAGCACCCGTTCTCCGCCTTTGTCAAGAAATTGCAGCCCTTGAGCCAACCGGCTTTCCGCATAGAGCATACAATAGCTGAAGAGAGTAAGAATGGATTAAATAAAGAGTGTGGTTTCGGCATCGGCACAGGCGGAAAGGATGGCCGGCAGTCCCATCACCTCGTCGACACCGGCCGCCACAGCTTGAGGATCGACGCCCATATATTCAAGCCCCGCGCTACAGGCAATCAATTTGAATTCACCGACTTTCCTGGCCTCCTCGAACATTTCCGTGATTAAGGGCACACGGCGCTCTTTGATCAAACGAGCCACTTCGGGAGCCTGAGCGGCATATTCCGGCGGAAAATCCAATTCATCGAGCCGGCCCTCCGCCAGCTTTTTGATCGTCCAAAAGAGCAGAACGACCAAGACCTCTTTCCCCATCGCCGCCGCCGTTAATCCCAACGTCGCGGTCTGATGAAGCTTATCGTAGGTCGCGTTGTGAGCAAAGACGACGAAGCGAGGTTTCGTGGGCATGGGCTCGATACCGGAGGAGCTTTCCTTGGGGCCGGAACCCCCCTAGGCTCCCCGTTTGACCGGACGGATAAGAGGCTGAGGCTTGCGAGGGGAAAGGGTCCAGCCTTCTTCTTCATAGAGCAAACAACATTTCAAACGACCACAGACCCCGATGCGGTGTCCGTCCATATTGCCTTGAGGCCCATCCGGGCGGCCCCGAGGATAGACAGGCTTAAAATCCGTGAGAAAACTCGCACAACAGAGTACGAGGCCACAAGTATCCACCCCCCCGAGACGACCCGCCTCCTCCCGTGTGGAAATTTGCCGCATCTCGATTCGGCAGCCAAACCGACGGGCCAAATCTTTCACCAACTGTCGAAAATCAATTCGGTCCTCCGCGGTATAGGTGAAGGTCAACGAACGACGGGATAGGGTGCCATAGACTTCCACCAATTTCATCCGCAACCCCAGAGCTTCAATGCATTCATAGCAAAAGGCTTTGCCCTCTTCCGCCAGACGTTGCTGACGTTCAATTGCTTGCTTATCGGCTTCAGTCGCTTTCCGTGTGACGCTCCGCATCACCCGCATGGGCGGACTGAAGGGTAAGTGTTGTGGAGCTAGATACACTTTCCCATACGTCTGATCCGGCTCCAGATCAAGGATGACCCAATCACCAACTTTAATGGAGGTATCTTCCGTGCGGGTTTTCTTAACCTCTCCCAAATCACGGACTTTCACACCTACCACCGCCACCTCTTCCGGGAGAGGCATTTCCTCATTGATATCCACGCTCATTTCAAAGAAACTCCAAGGCAAAAAGCAATGCCGGTCATCATACCGAACTTCCCTAGTAAGGCCAAGCCACTCAGCGAAGAAAGATGGTCACAATCTCGCCGGGCAGCCTCAACATGGCCGAATCCTCGATTATCGCTGCCGCTGTAAAAATGGCGGGGGCGGATGATCCAATTGATAGAGTGTCAACGGAGCCAGTTGATCGGCAAACGAGTGAACGGCGGTTTGCCCTTCCGCCCCCGGACGGTAGACATCCAGGGCCTGACCATAATGATACCCGCAACCAAAGGGAGCCAAGTCCTCCCGTAAGCTTTCCGGAGGATCCCAATGGGCTGTCAGTAAGGCGGTTCGGGCGGGATTTCGTCCGCTAAACATAAAAGACAAATGATCGGGATACCAATCGGCCCCGCCTGTCGCATAGGACACGAACAATTTCGCTTTGGCCGTTTGGCACAACTCCGTCAGATATCCATTCGTGAGAAATCCGTTTTCCCCGACTTCCAGCCACTTCCCTGGAGGGGAGAGACAGGCATAGGCGGCATAACTCCGCACCTCTTTGAGTTGTTGCTGTGAGGCAAAGACAAGAGGAATCGGGCCATATTGAGCCACAAGTTTGGCAATCACCTGATCCCGTAAGGCCGACCGCCCGTCATTGGTTGGGCCGCTATCGGCATGAACCAGAGTGTTCCTCCCTCTATCCGCAATCAGATAGCAATTTCGAGGTAAATCCACATCACAGGGATCTTCGCCGAAAAACGGCACGGACACCACTTCCACCTGGCCGATCTTCCAGACTTCCCCATGGGCCAGCTCCTTGACCTGACTGAAACCCAACTCACGAAGCAGCGATAAGTAATCATAATGGAGCGTTTTTTTGTTTCGCCGACTGGGAACACAAATGGGTATGTCCTTGGGAAGATGATACAGGGTCCGGGGATCCACATGGTCGTCATGATCGTGCGTGAGAAAAATCCCGGCAGGTTTCGGCAGTAAATGAGCCCACAAGGAAGGGACAGGTGATTCCGCAAACCATGGCATGAGCCAGGGGTCAAACCACAAAAAGTGTTCCTGGTGCCGGTACATCAGAGCGGCATGGCCGAGATTCACCACATCCTGATCCTGGGTCACGGTTCTCCAGGTTTCTTCCAGAGAAGACCGCAGGGAAAGCGACAGACAGTCATGATCCTTCAACAGGCAAAATAGTTGGGATAAGGCCTGTTCGAGGTCCCGGCCTCCGGCCTGAGCCACGGTTCGAATCTCGGCCATAGTATGACGCCCGGTAAGAAATCCAAGGAACTGTCCGACCTTGGCACTGATCGGGCGATCAAAGCCAAACGGAACTGCTTGCCGGGTCACGGCATTGAAAATCCGAAGACCGCCATAAGTCATGGTCGCGGAGGCAGACGTGTTTTTCGGGTAAGACCAATGAAAGGTCCCGTCCGCCTGCCGTCCGCATTGGATATGTCGTTGTAAGGCCGGGCGGGAGGCCACCACTTCCGCGTAGGCATTCTCCACACGACGGGGCAGGTCTGGATCATCGATCGACCCGCGTTTGGCCATGATGTCACTCATGGCCGTTTCAATACCGCTCATCATGATGCCGTGAACCTGCTGCAGACTCTGCACCACTTCCGGGGCCACCCCCCCCAAAAACGGAAACGGTCCAGGAGGTTCGGCACTTTCCAACTGGACCCAGACCCAGGGGGTTAGGCCCACATACTGTTTGGCATCAATGGAATCCCAGATCATATTAATCGGATCGGTCTTGAGTTTGGGGAAATCCTGCTGGCTGGAGAACCAACCGGTCTCTTACCGGAGTTGCACCGTCGGTTCATACAAAATTTGAATGGTATTGTTATCGGGATCCGCCAAATAGAATGAAAAACTGCCATCCCGATGTTTGCGCAACGGTTTCACGATCCTCACATCCTGTCGGGAGATTTCCTTGAAAAAATCCTCGACATCTTCGGGGGAGGCCATGAGGAATCCCACATGATCCAAAGGATGGAGATGAGCGGGGGCCAGATGGTTCACATCCTCTTTGGGATACTGGTGCAAGGCTAGATTATCCAGTCCTGTGCTCAAGTACACGTTTTCGTCATCCGGGTGCCACACCACCTTCATGCCGAATATCTGCTCGTAAAAGCTTTGAGAAACCCGGACATCCCTCACCCGTAAGGCCAAATGCCGCAATCCCCAGGTCTTCCTCGACTTATCCAATTTTTCGGCCATCCTTACTTCTGATATATCTTTTGCTTATCCCTGCCGAGTCTGGTTGGGCATCTTACCCAGGACCTTCTGACGGAGCAAGTTCAGCTCCGACGATCATTTATGGTATTTTGCCTCATAGGCACATCAAGGAAAATAATAGCTTTATCGAACTTGGCAATCAGGAGGACACATGCGCGGATCTTTCAGGAACACACGGGCAACCCTATTTTGGGGAATTTTTCTGAGTATCGTTTCGGCAGGCATGATTGCCGGCGCATTGGCTGCCGAATCCCCGACAACGGAACTCATCAGTCCCAAAGACGGCGCTCCTCTGGTCTTTATCCCCGCTGGAACCTTTCCCATGGGCGTGCCTCAAGGAGCCCGTGACGGGGGAGTCGATGAGCGTCCCAATCATACCGTCTATGTTGACGGGTTCTATATGGACAAATACGAAGTGACCAATGGCCGGTACCTGCAATTCGTGACCGAGACCGGTCACCGGAGCCCTCTCCATCCCACCGACCCTACCAAAAATCTTTGGCAGGGAAATATGATGCCGGAGTCCATCACCAATCTTCCCGTCATCAATGTCGATTGGTATGACGCTGAAGCCTATTGCCAATGGGCAGACAGACGTCTTCCGACCGAAGCCGAATGGGAGAAAGCCGCCAAAGGTTCCAATGATTGGCGGTTCCCCTGGGGAGATGTGGAGCCCACCAATGAACATCTGAATTTCGGTCAGGTATGGCGGGGAGAAGCCACGCTCGTGCAAGTGGGGATTTATGAGAAGGGCAAAAGCCCATATGGTGTGTATGACGTGGCCGGCAACGTGTGGGAGTGGGTGGCTGATTGGTATGATCCGGACTATTATCAAAAAAGTCCCGATCGAAATCCAAAAGGCCCGATTACAGGGGTGGAAAAAGCTATCCGCAGTTCAGGGTGGCAAGTAGAAACGCCGCAGGTGCGGATTTTTACCAGAATTAAAAGCAAACCGACGGACCGGAACCATTCCACGGGTTTTCGGTGCGCCATGGATGTGTCCTCCTCTTCATCGTAACCGATAATAAACCTGCACAAACACGACCTCTGAATCTCGTGTCTATCCAACCTTCATCCTCAGGCTTTCAGGGACTCCAGGTTGGAGCCCTGGAAAGCCGCATGGCCCAGGAAATGAGCCGGCTTATTATTCGACATGGAGGTGTGCCCCATGTGGCCCCATCTATGCGTGAACTTCCGTTGTCTGAAAATCCGGAAGCCTTGGCTTTTGGAAAGGAATTGATCGCCGGCACCATCGATATGCTCGTGCTTCTGACCGGAGTCGGGTTCCGGACCCTTCTTGATGTCTTACAGACCCGGTTTCCCCTTCAAACCATTCTGGATGCCTTGCAACGTACTACTCTGGTCACTCGCGGGCCCAAGCCCATATCGGTGTTGAAAGACGTGGGCCTGGCCCCTCATGTGATAGTTCCCGAACCCAATACCTGGAAGGATATTCTCGACACCATAGATCAGAACAAACCGGAAGGGTTGAACGGTGTTCGACTGGCCGTTCAGGAATATGGGACACGCAACGAAGAATTGTTAACCGGATTGACGCAGCGTGGCGCTCATGTCGTTCCGGTACCGGTGTACCGCTGGACCCTGCCTCGTGATGTACAACCGTTGAAGGAATTGTTACAGGCCGTATCTCAGAACCACATCGATGTCTTGCTGATCACCAATGCCGTTCAGATCGATCATGCGGTAAAGGTCTTGGAAGACGATGCCCGGATTGAACGGTTTCGCACGTCTCTTCGCCGGATGGTCGTGGCATCCATCGGACCTGTGGCCAGCGAACGTCTTCGGCAATATCATTTTCCGGTGGATATCGAACCTTCTCATTCCAAAATGGGGATTTTGGTGAAAGAAACCAGCCAAGCGGCTCATAGGCTTTTGTTCGGTAAACGCCAGACCGATTAAATCCTGCTTCCAGCACCCTGTTGTCACCCTGCGCCGCTTCGGGGAAGCCACCGCTTTCCTGAACCGCAGCCTCCTTCGGTCGTCTATTCTGCCCTGCAGTCCCGCTTCGTTCATCAAGAATCCAGTGAAACCTTCCGAGTCGGTTATTATGAAGTACAATCATCCAGAAACCTCGGACGTCATCTCTGTCCTCCGTGCTTTCGGTATGCCGCAACTTATGCAAAAATTCTGGGATCTGACCCAATCGGATTTGTTCAAACCCCTTCTCCCTGCCGTGTTCTTCTTTGCAGGGGTGACGTATGATTCCGTCACACTCACCCGCATCGATCGGCTGCTCGACAACCTCATTCTTCTTCTCTATCTCTCCATCCTGGGTGCCTTGGTGATTTTGACCGGCCGTTTTCAATTGGGACTCATCCCTCAAGCTCCCCCTTCTCCTTCTCGGAATGTTCTCTCTCTGGTTCATCGGGCACGCCCACATTTCGATAAGGCTCTGCAGTTTCTGTTAGGAGGGTTGTTTAGCGCCTATGCCATTCTCTATTCGCAAAGTGCCTCGTTTTCCACTACCTCCATCTTTTTGGTCCTCATCGTCCTTTTGCTCATCGGCAATGAATTCCTACGCAATCGATATTCCAGTATCAAAATGATCATGACCCTGTTTGCCATGGTGACCCTCAGTTTTTTGACATTTTTTCTGCCGGTCCTCACGGGATGGATGAATGCTTGGGTCTTCGTGACGGGAGCCGTCCTGTCCGGACTGATTGTCTGGAAAATCGTGCGGCTGATCCTGGCCGGCATCCCGGATGTTTCGTTGAAAGCCCCGATGTATCTTTGCCTGCCGGCGTTCATGCTCATTGGTCTCTGCTCGGCCTTGTACTTCGTCAATTGGATTCCACCGATTCCTCTTTCTATGAAATTTGGCGGCTTCTATCACCATATCCAAAAAACGGGCGAGGAATATCATCTTATGTATGAAGAGGGCCCGTGGTATGCCATTTGGCAGCGTTCCGACCACGTTACAGGAACCGATCACCCCGTGTTCGCCTTCACGTCGGTATTCGCACCGGTGTCTCTCCACACCACGGTGTATCATCATTGGCAATGGAAACCGGCTCACGACTCCGCGCCGTTTTCGACCACGGATCGCATTCCCGTGACCATTTCGGGCGGACGGGAACATGGGTATCGCATGTATACGATGAAACAGCATCTCCTTCCAGGTGAATGGCGCGTGACGGTGGAAACAGAAGACGGCCGCATGATCGGCCGAATTCACCTTCAGGTTGACGATTCGCATACTCCAACTTCTTCCATGACCACCATCACGCGATAGCCATTAAAATAATTTCCCCGTGGTCGAGGAACCTCCCTCGAAGGAGGACCATTTGTCCATCGCATCAAAAAAATAATTTTCTTTTTTCCTGGAAATAAATGTTCAATCGTTGTAGTATGACTTCATATCATCATGCGGATGAAACAAAACACGCCCTGTCCGACACACTTCCCTCTACCATATTGCCTTCAATATTTTCTTGTTCATCTTTCTGAGAGAACAACCGAATATCTGTACTGACGTATACGGTGATGATCTGCCTGAGCATCGCAGGCCTTTGTGCGATCGACTTCGAGTGATGGTTCCAGACTCGTCTTTTCGTCATTGATGATTCAGAAAGGGGGTGAGCGCATTGGCGACAGCGAAGAAAAAAGCACCGGCCAAGAAAAAGGCGGCCAAGAAGCCAGCGGCCAAAAAGAAAGCTCCAGCGAAGAAAAAAACCGCAACCAAAAAACGGTAACGGTGTTAGCAGCCTGGGCTTGACGCCGGATGGATTCACCTCCATCCGGCGTTATTATGTCCAATTCCTGCCTTCACAAATCTTTTAATCCGAACCTCTCCTCTCTCCAAACTCCATGTCTTCTCTTCTTGCAAGACCGGAGCAGGCTTGACGTGGAAAATCATCACCTGGAATGATCTCAGAGGCTGTACAGTCTTTTTTTCTTACCAATGACTCATTCGATGAGGGGGGTTTCATGGCAACGTACGCACGGGTTTGCTTATTGATCTATCTTTTCAGTCTCTCACCTCTTGCCCTAACAGTCGGACAGGGGATGCCCGAAGCCTCTGCAGATGAGGGAAAGGCTCATGCTTCGCATCCATCCCAATCTTCGATTTCCGACTCCACTCAACCGACATCGGCCAATCCATCCCAAGTGACCGGGACTAACCCATCGGCTGCCGATCAGGAAAGAGCGAAGAAGGAGCTTGAGGCGTTACGACAAAAGCCTGAAGAATTTCGGACTCTCGTGACCGGCGTACAGGTATTCTTGGGACGATTTGGGTATGGAGTCGGCCCCTACCACGGAACATTGGATCAACAAACCAAGAATGCCCTCAAAGCCTATCAGGAACATATCGGCCTGGAAGCCACGGGCGACATCGATTATGCCACGCTGAAAAGTCTGACCGAGGATGATCAAGTCCTGAATCGGGTGATCCCCTACCTCCCTCCGTATGCGATTAAGGCCGGAGATTGGCAAAATGTGGTGGAAGTACAAGGCAGTTGGATGCTCAAGGAAGGCAATACCGATGACGTTCTGGAAACCAGCCGTATTCTTTGCTCGAAAGTTCTTGGCCGATGTATCGATTCAACGGCTTCGCTTGTGAACAGCACTGTTCCCACGATGAGAGCGCATACGGACATTTACGAGATCAAAGAATGGAACGAGCACCAAATCGTCTCGCACCCCTACGAAGGGGAACCCTGTGCGGTCAGTATTCTCCGGATTTTCCAAAAACCCGTCATGGTCACCCGCTTTGTATCTACACACAGTAATCCATCAACCTGCCGAAAGGTGAAACCTGCCGATCACCAATATGTGTTGGATGACGGCCCAAAAATTTACCAAAGTCTGAAAGCCCAAAAAGCCAAGGCCATTCAGGAAATTTTGCAAGTGAAACACGAGGAATAGGCCGGAAGGGATCAGGAGTGGGAAGAGAAACCGGCATCTGTTCTCACTCTCCTGACTCCTTACAAGTGGCGCTATTTTGACCGTGAACGAAACACCCATGAAAAATACAAACCCGCCACGGCAATGGTGAAGAGTTGAATGGTTTGCAGGACAGGGCTACGTTCAGCCCCTTCGACGGGTGGTGAGAGGATAAAGTGAAATCCCAGGAACTCTAACGGCTGATCCGGGGGCGTCTGCCAGGGCGGGAACAACACCGCCAGAATCAACAAACCGACCATAATGTAGAGAATACGCAGATTCAGAGATTCCTCCTGAACCGGCGTTTCCGGAGATTTATCCGCCCGAGACCCGCACTTGGGGCAAAACCGCCCTCGGACATCCAGTTCATAGCCACAAGATGGACAAGCCTTGGTATCGTGCATTGGACACTCCTTCTTACCAGTTCGGGACTAGGGATATCCCTCACCTTGCCGTGATCGACCGTATTCGTCCAGCCCTCAAATAGCCTTCGATTTGACTCAATTCCAATTTCATTTTTATAATTTCATGTGAGCGCTCTCTCAGTGATCTTTATCGCATCCAGTTCCCTCTCACGTTTTTGACCTTCTTATTACCTGACCATTGGGCAGGCAGGAAAGTCCGCGCACGAATGTTCTACAGTTTCCTGACTTTCATTTCATCCATAAAGGAGATGATGTGACACGTTCCTCTTTCCAGGTCATCTCGGTAATCGGCGCCGGAGCCTGGGGCACCGCTCTGGCTCACCTTCTGGCTACCAAAGGGTTTAACATCCGATTATGGGTCTATGAAGCGGAAGTGGTGGAGGCGATTCAGGGCACCAGAGAGAATTCCTGGTATCTGCCCGGGGTCGTCCTTCCAAACTCCATCCAGGCCACCAATAGTTTAGCCGATGCCGTTCAAAATACTGAATTGGTGGTGTTGGCCGTCCCTTCGCATTCCATGTCGTCCGTCATTTCCAATTTACGCCCCTTGTTACGACAGGTGCTTCCTATTACCATCGCCACAAAGGGCATTGAAGAAGGTACGCTCCAATTGATGAGTCAAGTCGTGGAAGGCCACTTGCCCCAAACGTGGCACTCCTCCCTTACGGTGTTAACCGGACCCAGTTTCGCGGCCGAAGTCAGCCGCTGGAAACCCACCACCATTTTGCTGGCAGGACGCGACTTCAACCTCGTCAACCGCCTCCAACAGGTATTCCTCACTCCTCAATTCCGCGTCTATGCCGGGCGTGACGTCATCGGTGCACAATTGGGCGGGGCTCTAAAGAATGTCATGGCCATTGCCTCGGGCATCGTCGATGGGTTGGATCTGGGATTCAATGCCCGGGCAGCCCTGATCACCAGGGGGTTGGCTGAAATGATCCGGTTGGGCAGGGGCCTCGGTGCCGACGTATCGACCTTCTATGGCTTATCGGGATTAGGCGATCTGGTGTTGACCTGTACCGGCTCGCTCAGTCGAAACTACCAGGTTGGTATCCAATTGGCCAAAGGCCACGATGCGGCTTCTCTGCAATCCTCCACACGAACGGTGGCGGAAGGGATTCCCACCACCCGGGCCACTATGGCGTTGGCCGAACAATATCACGTGGACATGCCCATCGTGCGCGGAATCTATCGGGTCCTGTTTGAAAAGCAGAATCCCCGCCACGTCGTGAGCGACCTCATGTCGCGCACGGCCAAAGGCGAAACCGACGGCCTCCTCCCCCCCAATATGCCTGCGTTTGAGCCCACGGCCCGCGTATGAATCCGGATCGGCTGACTCACCTGCTCAAACAAGTGCAATCGGGAACGGTTTCGGTTTCCCAAGCCGTTCACGAATTACGAACCTTGCCCTTTGAAGACTTGGGCTTTGCTTCGGTAGACCATCACCGGTCCTTGCGGCAAGGGTTTCCGGAAGTCATTCTGTGTGAAGGAAAGACTCCGGCTCAAGTGACCGCAATCGCCCGCCAGCTCCTGAAGTCCGGCGGGCCTTTTCTGGCTACCCGCGTGGCGCCCTCTATCGCCAAACTCATCAAACGACTCTCCCGCAAAGCGGTGTACCATGAAGCGGCTCGAATCGTCTCCGTCTCCGATCCCAAACGGGTTGGAACCGGGTTGGTCGTCATCGTCACGGCGGGGACGTCAGACATTCCTGTCGCCGAGGAAGCACGGATCACCGCCGAAGTGATGGGTAGTACCGTGAAAACACTCTATGACGTGGGAGTGGCCGGCCTCCATCGTTTATTGGATCGACAGGCCCTTCTCCATGAGGCACGAGTCCTCATCGTGGTGGCCGGCATGGATGGCGTTTTGCCGAGTGTGATAGGGGGATTGGTGAATAAGCCGATCGTGGCGGTGCCGACCAGTCAGGGCTATGGGGCAAATTTCGGAGGCCTATCAGCCTTGCTCACGATGTTGAATGCCTGCTCATCGGGTATCGGGGTGGTCAATATCGACAATGGTTTCGGAGCGGCCTGTTTAGCTCACCGGATCAATGTGCGGGGGGAGCAAGTTCCATCGGCTTGACGGGTTCCGGATTGAGTTCAAGGGAATGATCGGGTACAGGCTCCTCGATCGCTGCCGGATCGTTCGACCCTCTCATTTTCTCTCCCTCTTGAATTTCGGGTAAGGCCTCGGGATACACTTCAGGAGCTAATTCACCAGGTTCTTTGGGAAGACTTTCATCACTGGTGACCGGTTCGTCAGAAAGCTTTAACCCTTCCTCAACCACCGGCACTTCTTCGACAGGTAATTCTTCCTCTTTTAGAGGAACATCCTCCCCTTCAGGAGTCGATCCTGGTAGTTCTTCCGGCGCTTCTTCGGGCAGCGCGGGTTCCGGGGGAACCGGGGGCAAGACTTCGCCCACATAGGCCAACACATCCAAGGTCCCTTGAACCCGATGAGACACTACTCTGGTCCGAGGACCAAAGCCTTCATCTTCCATCAACTTGGCTCGGATCTCATAATAATACGAACCATCCGGAACCAACTGCCGGTATTGATCCTTTCCATCCCACACCAACACGACAGGGACGGCAGGAGTCCGAATTCCCGGTTGTGGGGAAGCAAGTATCTGGCGGTGAGCCACAAAACTCATACTCCGCCTGGTCGGGGAACTGATTAACACGGAAACCTCTAGTACGTTGGCCCCGTTAAGAAAAACGGGCAACTCCACCAGCATGGAAAAGGTCACCGGACTTTTCCCGATGAGAAAAGGCTCAGGTGAGATCACTACTTCGGAAATTTTTACGGGGGAAGTCGAGACCCTCTTCGATTTGGCTTCAACAGGCCCGGCAAGACAAAGGGCCAAAAGGACAACACCCAGGATTTGAATAAACAATTCTGGGTGCCACCATCGACTGTGTAAGGATATATGTTTCTTTGTCAAAACTGAAGACATCCTTCTTATTGTGCCAAACATTTTCCCTTGAGACCAATGAAATTTCGGAATAGATTTTGGGCACTGCCAGACAGGAGAGGGCTCAATCTAGTCTAACGGAGAGCTAGATATTTTTCGCGGCGCCTGTGTATAGCGGCCAAAAGTCTAATCCAAGGGTTGGAGAAGCTGAGAGACCTTGAGTTTCAAGGCGGGTAGGTCACGTTCAACAACGTCCCAAACCAACTTAAGATTGATGCCAAAGTAATCGTGGATGAGCTTGTCTCGCATGCCGGCAATGGGCTTCCATGAGATATCGGGGTGCGCATCCTTGAGCGAAGGGGACAGGCGTTTGGAGGCCTCTCCTAATGATTTCAAGGTTGCGCACGACGGCATCTTGAGTCTTTCGGTCAGAAAGAAAGCTTTCTTGACCGGCCACGGTGTACTCCAAGATTTGTTGGATCGCGTCTCGAATGTGCAGAAGATAGATGCGGTCGTCCTTCATAAGGGGACGGCTTCGGCGTGAATGCGCTGCTCCAGGTATGGACTGAGCCCCTCATCAGTGAGGATATCCACTTTGCGGTCAAGAAACTCTTCCAGCTCCTGGCTCAGTTCGATTAAATCCAGCAGGCTGCGCCCCTGATCCATCTCCACCAACAGATCAATGTCACTATTAGGGCCAGACTCCCCTCTGACCACCGATCCGAACACGCGCACGTTGTGCGCTCCATGGTGCGCGGCAACCTGGATAATACGATCCCGTTTGGCTCTAAGTAGATCCGTGGTAGTCATAGTAGGCGCTTCGGTTTCTATTCAAACAGAATACCCATTGAAGCCTCATCTGACAAGCATTGAGCACCGCCTCGTTCAATATTGACGAATGAATGCCGGGGCCCAGGAGAGACGGAATGCTTATTTACAAATATTGTGAATGTCTGGCTTTGGACATGGCCAAGCCGTGCAGCCGACTTCGGAAAGACGGGGGCGCAGTGTCCGAGCTTAACGAGTTAATGCCGCCCTCGGAGTCGAGGAACAGTGTAGGGAACCCGAATGGCCACGACAAGGCCAAAACTTGCATTGTGCGTCTCGAAGAGCGCAACCTTTGTTTGAGTCTTTTTGCCGAAACAAAAGAATCTCGTCCCCCAGGACGAAACCCGGATAAATTCAGGAAGTTTTTTGGTCTATTTCCAATCCCGTCTTCAAGTAATATCCGTTAAATAAAAATAAAGATGCCAATACAAGTCCAGAACATGATTCCCACCCAGAAACTCAGACTTTTATAAGGAAATTCTAACGTATATTCTTTATAAAATTCTTTATTCAAACGAGGGCGATGGTATCCTAAGCTGAAAATTGCCAAAACAATTTCTCCGGTCATGATCATGAGCGAAGTACCAAAAGATAAAATGATCTCAAGAATCCAAAAGAAAACATCAATCATACGGTAAGTGGCCAACTTCTAAATTTTCAAACTTGCCCACGATTCCCAGGCCTCAAGCGTTGCTATGCCGTGAATCGGACTTTGAAAACACGAATTAATGGCTCTCTGAGACGGAGATTTCCCCGTTAAAGTAAGCAACCACGGTTTTTTTATAATAGAGATACCAGAGAAAAAAGGTCCCCCAGAAAAATATGTAGATACTTTGGACAAGCAAAATATTCCCCAAATACTCCAGAGGGTTCTGAAATCTGAGAATCGTTGGATGCTCAAATATTTGGAAAATGATCCCAGTGATAAGTACTTGTATTACTGGAAAGATCACAATATACGGACGAACCCAGCTCCTTCGCCCAAGGACCCCATAGGAAATAGCTAACAAAACCGGACCTGCAATCATAAAAACCAGGGCATCTCCCCTTTTCCACAACTCCTCATAAGTAATGAGTTCCCCATTCATAGTAATGTTTTCTGCAGGAAGAACTGCCAACACAGGGAAAAATATTGCACACCCTAAACTTGTCCCTGTGAAAAAACGAAGGAAAGTTGGGAGCCTCTCGAACATTCTCCAAGAGATGAAAAAGTCACCGATCTTATCCTGAAGTGCCCTGATCTTCATTTTTTCCCCATCCAAACCTATCTTCGTCGGCCTTGTCTGTTATGGCAATGGGAATATTTGGTATGATTGCTTTTCCCAATAAAATCTAAAGACCTTATAGACTTGACCAAACATCTTCACATTGATGCGTTTTCGGGCGTGAGCGGGGACATGTTTCTGGGTGCCCTGGTGGATGCCGGTGTGCCCTTGCCAACATTACAAAAAGGGTTAAAGACTTTAGGCATCAAAGGCTATCGGCTTCGCGAACAGCAGGTGGTTCGCAGCAGCATCCGGTCCACCAAGGTGGATGTGGATATTCAAAAAGGATTCACCAAACCCTTATCACTCGCCGTCATTAAAAAAACGATACGAAATAGCCGCCTGCCGGAGACCATTCGCACGCAGGCTCTCCAGACCTTTCAACGCTTGGCGGAAGCAGAAGGCCGGGTGCACGGCCAGGCTCCCGATAAAGTGCATTTTCATGAGGTGGGAGTCATCGATTCCCTGGTGGATATTGTTGGGACCCTGCTGGGGATCGCACATTTGAAGGTCACGACGGTTTCGTATTCCCCCGTCAATCTGGGTGCCGGGACCATTTCCACCGCGCATGGCCTCCTTCCGGTTCCCGGACCGGCCGTGGCACACATGGCCCAGGGCATCCCGGTGTGTTCCAGCGGACCGGCCATGGAATTCACCACCCCAACCGGAATCGCATTGCTGAGAACTCTTTCAGAAGATTGTAAGCCGCTCCCTCTCTTAACACCACAAATCGTGGCCTACGGCGCGGGCACGGCCGATCCTCACGGGTGGCCCAACGTGCTTCGTCTGTTTGTGGGTTCTCCGACTTCTGATACTCAGGCTCAAACGGAACGTATCATCCAGCTCGAGACGAACATCGACGATATGAACCCCCAACTGTTCGAGGGTCTGACCACCCGCTTGTTCGATGCAGGCGCATTGGATGTCACCCTGACTCCCACAATTATGAAACGGCAACGGCCGGGGATCATTCTCACGGTTCTGGCTCATCCCCACTATCTGCAAGCGCTGACGGCACTGCTGTTTGAGGATACGCCAACCCTGGGCATCCGCGTGCACCATCTGGATCGCTATGTGTTATCACGCTCCTTTCAAACTGTTCGGGTGTTGGGCGGGACCGTGCGCATGAAAGTCGCCGAGTTGGGAAACGGTCGAACGAAAGGCTCACCGGAATTTCGCGATTGTGAGAGTCTGGCCAAGCGGACGGGGCGTCCGGTTCATGAAATTCTTGAGTTGGCTAGACAGTCATTTGCCCAATTGAATGGGACCAAGACTCCATTTCGGGCAAAGAAACCGAACTAGACTTTTTGAAAAGACTGTTGTCCGATGGCTGCCGTGAAACCACTCAAGCCGTTACTGGCGATTACCATGGGCGATCCGGCCGGCATCGGCCCGGAAATCATTGTGAAGGCTTTACAACAGCCACGAGTTTGGCGTGTTTGCCGACCCTTGGTAGTCGGCAGCGTGGCGGTTTTCGCACGAACGGCCAGCCGATTGGCCCCTTCTCTCACCATTGCTCAGGTGTCCGATCACGATTCAGGAGAATCCCATCAGGTCTTTCGCCGGGGGCGTCTTCCCCTCTTCGATCCTTTCCCGGATTCGATTCGCCCTTTCCCCATGGGACGTGCTTCCGCCGTTGCCGGGCACATGGCGGTCACCTGTATCCAGTCGGCGGTCCGGTTAGCGCAAGCCGGGTGTGTGGCAGGAATCGTCACCGCTCCCATCAATAAAGAGGCCATGCATCTGGCCGGGCATGAGTATCCGGGGCACACGGAAATGCTGGGAGATCTGACCAAAGCCAGAGAATCGGGCATGCTCATCATTGGCGGGCCTCTGAAAATTGTGTTCACCACCACCCATTTGCCGTTAAGGGAGGTCGCACAAGCCTTGACCGTGCCAAAAATTCTCAAGGCCATTCGCCTGGCGCATGGCGGTTTGAAGCAATTGTTTGGAATCCGGAAACCCCGCATTGCGGTGGCGGGATTCAATCCTCATGCGGGAGAAAATGGGCTCTTTGGCGATGAAGAAGCCCGCTTGATTCTTCCGGCCGTCAAACGTGCCAAAGCCCAGGGCATCGCCTGCACCGGGCCCTTTCCCGCTGACACCATGTTTGCTAAGGCCCTGGCCGGGGCGTTTGACGGGATTGTCGCGCTCTACCATGATCAGGGTTTGATTCCCCTCAAAACCGTGGCCTTCGGTCATTGCGTGAACATTACCGTGGGATTGCCCATTCTGCGCACGTCGGTTGATCATGGGACGGCGTTTGATATAGCGGGAAAAGGGAAAGCCGATCCTGACAGTCTTGTGGAGGCTATCGTGATGGCCGCTCGACTGGCGCCTACCTTTTTATCGGGAAAAGGGAAAAGCAAAATGGTGCTATGTAAGGAGTGAAGCGTAAGGGACAGATTTCCTACCTCAAAAATTCTTTTACGGCTGATCCTTCAGGATTTATCCGGTAACCAGCTCCTCCAATTATGTCCTCCTCTTCCCCAACCGCTCGAACCTTCGCATGGCAGGTCCTGCAAATCATCTATCGGAACCGGGCCTTCGCGGATGACGTGTTCGATGCCCAGCTTCAGGAGGTGTCTCTTTCGGCTCAGGACCGCGCACTCGCCTTTGAACTCGTATACGGCGTCTTGCGGCACGCCCTCACCCTGGATTGGCGATTGAACCGGATCTCGCGCAAACCCATGGCCCGGCTTCCGTTGAATGTGGCCACTACCTTACGGGTGGCAGCCTATCAATTGTTGTATCTGGATCGTATTCCTCAATCGGCTGCGGTGAATGAGGCCGTCAAACTGATCCGGTCCCAGCCGGGACATGATTGGAGCGGGTTGGTGAACGCCATTCTGCGGAACCTGATCCGGCAACCGCCCCCTCCGCTTCCTGACACTGACAAGGATCCCGTGCAGGCCCTCTCTCTTCTCTATTCCTGCCCAAACTGGATGGTTGATCGATGGATCAAGGCCTTTGGACTGATCCAGGCCCAAGAGATTTGTCGGCAGACCTTGGATGTTCCTCCCGTGACATTGCGAACCAATACCCTTCGCTGTACCCGCCCGGCCTTGCTGGAACGCCTGCAGACCGAAGGGATGATCGCACACGCGACCGTCGTAAGCCCCGTCGGCATCATCCTTGATAAATGCGGCAACCCAGGGCAACTGTCCGTGGTGCAGGAAGGGTGGTGTTATATCGAGGATGAAGCCGCGCAGTTAATCCCACTGCTGCTTGATCCTCAACCTGGTGAACGTATTTTGGACGCTGATGCGCGGCACCCCGGCGGGAAGACCACTCACCTGGCGCAATTGATGGGGAACCGCGGTAGTATCGTCGCGCTGGATCGCCGGAAGGAGCGGCTGGACCGTCTCACCGCCAATTGCCAGCGATTGGGCATCGGCATTGTCCAGGCTTATTCTCTCGATGTGCTCGCTGATCTTCCCCCCAACAATCAGCAGCTTGCAGGGATGCGCTCATTCCCGTCACCCGCATTCGAGCAATTATTTGATCGTGTCCTGGTGGATGCTCCTTGTTCTGGCCTGGGAATCCTCCGGCGACACCCCGAGGCCAAAATGTTGAAACATCCCACGATCATTCACCAATCCCGGGTCACGCAGTCACAGATTCTTGATCGCGTCAGCAACCTCTTGAGACCTGGGGGAATCTTGGTCTATAGTGCCTGTTCGATTGAACCGGAAGAGACCACTGGCGTCCTGTCTGAATTTTGTCATCGTCACCCTGAATTTCGCCAAGAATCTCTCGCAACACGGATCCCGGCCAGTGGACATGATCTGTTGAATCAAAGCGGCCAGTTATGGACGGCCGGGAATGTCCATAACATGGACGGATTTTTCGCCTGTCGTTTAATCAAAAGCGCGAATTGAGTATGCCATCCAACCCATTGATTGCCCCATCCATACTCTCGGCGGACTTTGGCCGTTTGGCCGAAGCGGTTCAGATGGTGGAAGCCGCCGGAGCCGATTGGATTCATGTCGATGTCATGGATGGCCACTTTGTCCCGAATCTCACCATTGGTCCTCCGGTGGTGGAGGCCATTCGGAAAGCCACCACGTTACCGCTGGACGTGCATTTGATGATGACCAATCCGGACGCGTTTATTCCGGAATTTGCCGAAGCCGGGGCGACGATTCTGACCGTGCATGTGGAAGCCTGTCCGCATCTCCATCGCACCCTTCAATCGATTAAAGAGCACGGAGTCAAGGCCGGAGTGTCCTTAAACCCCGGTACATCGGCCTCATCTCTCGACCAGGTCGTCGGTGATGTGGACCTCGTGTTGGTCATGTCGGTCAGTCCAGGTTTCGGCGGGCAGACATTCATTCCATCCAGTCTCGAAAAAATCCGGCGGGTCAAAACCATGATTCGTGAGGCAGGCAGTTCGGCATATCTTGAAGTCGACGGCGGCGTGAAAGAAGACAACGCCGGGTCGATTCTCAAAGCCGGTGCCGATGTCTTAGTGTCCGGATCGGCCATTTTTGGCAGCCATGACATGACTGCCACCATCAATCATATGCGGTCGGCAGGTCGAACGGTGTCTGTCTAACCTGCCTATGAGTTCCCCGACCAACACAGAGAGCCTCCATCCGCTTGAAATACACGTCCTGAAAGCTCTGGGTGAACACGATAGTCCACTCACCGATCCTCAACTCGTGGAGCACACCGGGCTGGCGGCTTCCCAGGTCAGTATGGCCGTCGGTTGGCTTCTCACCAAAGACCTGCTGACTCTGTCGTCCGAAAAAACCACCACCCTTGTGTCCCTCACCGAGGTTGGTAGCCAGTTTCACCAATACGCCTCTCCTTCCGAATGGATCGTGCAATCCGTCCAGAAGGCTTCACAGGAAGGGAAATCGTTGACGGTCAAAGACCTGCAAGCCAGCGGCACGTTTCAGCCCACGGAACTCAGCCGGTCCATCGGGTTGCTGAAAAAGGAGGAGGCCATTCAATTGGTAGCCGGCGGGGCATTGGAAATCACCGGGAACCCCTCTCAGACCAGCGACACGCTGCGGACTCTTTTGAATCGGATTAAAGAGGGGTCTCAGCCCATCACCTGTTTTTCCTTGGAGGAACAAGGGATCCTCCGGCAATATTCGGTGAAACGGGGGAACAACCTGGAACCTTTCCGCATTGACGACCAGACGGAGCGTGGCTATCGCTTGACGCAGGCTGGGCAATCCCTTATCCCTCACCTCCGCAAAAGCGCCGGTGAAGAAATATCTCAGTTGACTCCTGAACTGTTGAAGGATGGCTCATGGCGAAACCGCACGTTCCGGAAGTATTCCATCAGCCTCAGGCCTCCACGACTGGCGGTGGGTCGGCGGCATCCCTATCGTGAATTCCTGGATTCGGTTAAATATAAACTCACCAGCATGGGGTTCCAGGAGATGCGGGGAGAACTGGTCGAGACGGAATTCTGGGACATGGATGCGCTGTTCATGCCGCAATTTCACCCTGCCCGCGCCATTCACGATGTCTATTTTGTGAAAGATCCCAGCCATGCGAAATCCATCCCCGAACCCTTTCTGAGTCAAGTGGCGCAAGCCCACCGTGACGGCGGCACGACCGGATCCAAAGGCTGGAATTATCAGTACGATCAGGAGCGGGCGAAACGGTTGGTCCTACGTAGCCAGGGGACCGCTGTCTCGGCTCGTACGCTGGCTACCAATCCTCAGGTTCCGGGGAAGTTTTTTTCCATTGCCCGCTGCTTCCGGTACGACCAGGTCGATGCCACACACGCCACCGATTTCTTCCAGGTTGAAGGAATCGTGCTGGGTTCGGACATTAATTTTCGTACCTTGTTGGGGTTGCTGAAATTATTTGCGACCGAGATGGCGCAGGCCAAAGACATTCGCTTCTTCCCGGCGTATTTTCCGTTCACCGAACCTTCGGTGGAACTGCACGTTCGCCATCCCAAACTCGGGTGGATGGAACTGGGCGGCGCCGGTCTCTTCCGCCCGGAGGTCACCGTGCCGTTGGGCGTAACGGTTCCGGTTATTGCCTGGGGATTGGGCCTCGACCGGATGGCCATGATTGCCCTGGGGATTCAAGATATCCGTGATTTATTTACGTCCGATTTGGAAGCGGTACGCAATATGCGCCGTCAACATCTGTAATGAGAACAAGAGCAACAGAGGGACCAACGTGAGTACCGCTTCATACGCGGTTTAGAGGTCATTTACAACCATGCCAACCATATCCATCTTTCAACACGACCTATCGCATTTACTTGGGCGAACGGTAAGCCCCGCTCACATTGAAGAGTGGATGCCCCTTGTCAAAGGAGAGGTCAAAGATGTGTCCCAGGAGACCGGAGAAATCCGGGTTGAGCTGCAGGATACCAACCGTCCGGATCTGTGGTGTGTCGAGGGCATTGCACGGCAAATTCGATCGGTACTCAACCGAAGCCAAGCCTCTTACCCATACTATACATCCCGAGGGCACACCAAGCGCCGAATTCAAGTCTTACAAGGCATGGAAACGGTGCGGCCGTTTGTGGCGGCCTGTGCGGCCTCAGGGTACGAGATGTCGGAAGTGGCTTTGGAGCAATGCATCCAAACCCAGGAGAAATTGGCCGATACGTTTGGGCGGAAACGGGAAACGGTGTCTATCGGGTTGTATCGGTTGGCCTCCATCAAATTTCCTGTGACCTACGGTTTGGTCAAACCCCAAGAAGCCCGATTTACTCCATTGGGATTTGATGAAAAAATGACGCTCCAGGAAATTTTGACATTGCACCCCAAGGGGATGGAATACGCCGGGATCCTTTCCGGTCATGACCGCCTCCCTCTGCTCTGGGATGCCGATGGACAAGTCTTGTCTTTCCCTCCCATTATCAACAGCCGGGAGCTTGGGGAAGTCAAGGTTGGAGATACCGAACTTCTGGTAGAAGTCACCGGCACGGATTTGACCATGGTGGTGTTGGCGTTGAACATCTTCGCAACCAATCTGGCCGACCGTGGCGCCACGATTCAACCCTTGGATATTTCCTATCCCTACGAAACCCCATTCGGAAGCACGGTCAAAACGCCGCTGGACATGGGTCAAGCCCATCGCATTTCGCTACACGCCATCGAACAGGCCTTGGGGGTGTCCCTCGAAGCCAAATCGGTAAGCGAAGCCTTGACCGCCTATGGGTATCAGGTCAAAACAACCCGTCAATCGTTAAGTGTCCGGATACCCCCCTATCGAAATGACTTGATGCACGTGATGGACGTGGCAGAGGATGTGGCGATCACCCAAGGATACGATTCCTTTACCCCGATCATGCCTCAATCGTTCACAGTGGGAGGACTGACAGTTCAAGAATCGACCAGCGATCAAATCCGGGACTTGATGGTCGGCTTCGGCTTTCAGGAAATGTTTTCGAACATTCTGTCCTCACGGCAAGAATGGGTGGATCGGATGCGAATTGCCGGAACGGCCTATGAACGGCTCGTGGAAGTAGCCAATGTGATGTCTCTATCGTATTCCTGTCTTCGACCCTCAATTCTCCCGTGCCTGCTTCGCGTGGAAGCCCTGTCGCCCCGTTCATTTTATCCTCACCTGCTTTTTGAGGTGGGCGAGGTCGCCAGACTGGATAGAGAAGCCGACTTGGGTTCCCAAACATTGATGTCGGTTGCCGCAATCAATGCCCATCCCGGCGCGAACTTTTCGGAAATTCATAGTTACCTGGATCTTCTCATGTACTATATGGGCTGGTCTTACGAACTGGAGCCAGTCAGTCATCCATCCTATTTAGATGGGCGGGTCGGTCAGATCCGCGTCAAGGGTCAGCCGGTTGGGTTTATTGGGGAATTTCACCCTGAGGTGTTGGAGGCTTGGCAAATCAACATGCCCACTTCCGGCTTTGAGTTTCAGATCGATTAGCGGGAAAAAGCCGTCTTCAGGAGGAAGACACTCACGGAATTTGTTTCACCTGAAAACACAAAAGCCTGCCCCTCGATGACATGAGGGGGCAGGCTTTTTCTTTTTATCCCGTCAAATTAGGCCACGACCGGTTGGGTGGCTCCCGGATTGACCATACTCACCAGATGCGAAAACCCCTGCGGATCATGGATGGCCATCTCAGAGAGCATTTTTCGATTCAGCAACACGTTGGCTTTTTTGAGATCGTTCATAAATTGACTGTACGTAATACCCTGTGCACGTACTGCGGCGCTGATTCGAGCAATCCATAATTGCCGGAAGTTCCGTTTGCGTTGCTTCCGACCGGTATAGGCATAGGCCTGTCCTTTATCGACCGATTCTGTCGCGGTACGAAACAACCGGCTTTTTCCACCATATTGGCCCTTTGCCAGTTTTAATCGTTTTTTCCGGCGTTGACGAGTTTGCGGCCCGCCCTTGACTCTTGGCATATCTCAATCTCCTTTTTTCCGATACGAGAATTACTTATAGGGGAGCAACCCCGAAATTCGCAATTGATCTTCTTTACGAACTTCGACTTGTTTACCCAACTTAGATTTTCGTCCAGGCGACTTTGATGTCAGAATATGGCGTGCTCCGGCTTTCCGCCGCATCCATTTCCCTGAACCCGTCCGTTTAAATCGTTTACTGGCCCCTGAATGATTTTTCAATTTCATGTTTGCCACGTGCCTGTGTCCTTTGGTTTCCGATTCCTAATTTCTCAACATAAATTCCCGTCCGACTAGGTCTTGGGTGAAACCACCATATAAAGGTTTCGCCCTTCCATCCGGGGAGGGCTTTCAATGTTCGCTACTCCTTTGAGTTCCTCAATAACTTTCTCAATCGCCGCGTAGCCAAGTTCTTGATTGGCCATTTCACGCCCGCGGAACATAACCGTAACTTTGGTCTTATTCCCTTCTTCAAGGAAGTCCTTAATCTGCCGGAGCTTCGTTTCCATATCGTGTTTATCCGTCCTGGGCCGAAATTTGATTTCTTTGACCTGGGTGGATTTTTGGTGTAGGCGCATGCGATGTTCTTTTTTGCTCTGTTCATACTTGAATTTCCCATAATCCATAATACGGCAGACCGGGGGCTCCGAGTTGGGAGCCACTTCAACCAAATCATATCCGCCGTCTCGTGCCTGTCGAAGGGCTTCTGAAGTTTTGAGAATGCCAAGTTGTTCTCCCTCAGGTCCAATAACCCTCACTTCAGGCACTTTAATGAGGTGATTGATCCGCTGTTTAGGAACGGTCGATCGAATCATTCGAAAAGAACAGCTTCCTTTTTGACCGTGTCCGGGATTTCGTCCAAGATGTGCTGCATCAGTTCAGCCACAGATTGCGTTCCTAAATTTTTCCCATTGCGTTGCCGAACGGATAGGGTTTGTGATTCTGTTTCCCGGTCGCCTACAACGACCATAAGAGGGATTTTCCCTTTTTCTGCCTCTCGGATTTTAAGGCCAATCTTTTCATTTCGCAAGTCTAATTCCACCCGTACGCCTCCCTGTCGAAGCCTTTTGTCCACCTGCCGGGCATATTCATGATGTTTATCCGAAATAGGGAGGATTTTCACCTGAACCGGAGCCAGCCACATGGGAAAGGCTCCGGCATAGTTCTCAACTAAAATTCCAAAAAATCTTTCGATGGATCCCAACAGGGCCCGGTGAATCATGATGGGCTGATGGGTTTTGCCATCCTCACCGACATAGGTCAACCCAAATCGTCGGGGGTTATTGAAATCAATCTGAACGGTCGAACATTGCCAAGACCTGCCTAAGGCGTCCTGGATTTTTACGTCAATTTTCGGTCCGTAGAATACGCCTTCCCCAGGATCCTCCTGGTAAGAATAGCCTCCTTCTTTCAGAGCGAATTCCAAAGCTTTGGTGGCCTGATCCCATTGTTCCAGCGAACCGACGGCCTTTTCCGGCCGGGTCGACAGAAACATGTGAAATTCCGTGAAACCAAAGGTCTCCAGTATGAACGTTACGAATTTTAAGACCTTTCGGACCTCTTCAGCCAATTGGTCCGGCTGACAAAACAGATGCGCATCATCCTGGGTAAATCCCCGAACCCGCATGAGGCCATGGAGCACCCCGGATCGTTCATATCGATAGACCGTTCCCAGCTCGCCAAATCGCAAAGGCAAATCCCGGTAACTTCGCAAATGGGACTTATAAATCATGATATGAAAGGGACAATTCATGGGCTTCAACTGATATTCACTGGCTTCCACCGGCATGGGGGTAAACATGTTTTCTTTGTAAAACTCCACATGTCCGCTGGTTTTCCACAGATCCAAGCGAGCCACATGAGGGGAATACACCAGTTCATACCCATGAGCCAGATGTTGTTCACGCCAGAAGTTTTCAATCAACAGCCGGATGATCGAACCTTTGGGATGCCAAAGAATCAGCCCCGGGCCTGTTTCATCCTGAATGCTAAACAGATCAAGCTCTTTGCCCAGCTTTCGGTGATCACGGCGCTTGATTTCTTCGAGTTTGTGTAAATGGGCCTTCAAGTCCTTGTCGGAGGGAAAAGAGGTCCCATAAATACGCTGCAACATGGGATTCCGCTCATCGCCTCGCCAATAGGCTCCCGCGCTATTGAGGAGCTTAAAGGCTTTGACATAACCAGTGGATGGCACATGAGGACCTCGACACAAGTCGACAAAGTCTCCTTGCGTGTAAGCGGACACGGGCTCCCCATCAGGAAACCCTTGAATGAGTTCGACTTTATAGGACTCCCCGCGATTTTTAAAAAATTCGATCGCTTCTTCCTTTGAGAACTCCCGCCTTGAGACCGGAAGATTCCGTTGAATGATTTCCAAAGCTCGGGTTTCGATTTTTTCTAAATCTTCTGGTGTGAAAGGCCGTTCAAACGCAAAGTCGTAGAAAAAACCCTCTTCGATGGCCGGACCGATGGTCAGTTGGGCGGTCGGAAAACATTCTTTGACTGCCTGGGCCATAATATGAGTGCTGCTATGACGATAGACCTCTTTTCCATCTGAAACGGCAAAGGTCAGGGGTTCCAATGTTCCATCGGTTTCCACCGGCCCCATGAGATCTTTTTCCACCCCGTTAATCTTCACGGCAAAAATGTCAGGTCCGACGGATCCGGCTAGTTTTTCCAAAGCCTCTTTGGCAGAAATCCCCTTTTGAAAAGCTTGTGTTGGGCCGGTTGGTAATGATAATTGGATCGTTGACATTTTTTTCAGGTTATTTCGTTTTACCGAATTCTTCAGTCATGTTGTTCATGATGGCCCACGCAAAAAAGGCATCTCTCCGTCTCACCGGAGACGAGATGCCTTTCGGTGTATCCTGGAAATGGTAGGCGCGGGCGGTATTGAACCGCCGACCTCTACCGTGTCAAGGTAGCGCTCTCCCCCTGAGCTACGCGCCTATAACATTCTTACCAGCGTTATGCTAGACGCCTTCATAAGCCTTGTCAAGAAGTAGTTGTTTTATCAGAGAAAACTTAAAGATAGGCCCTAAAAAACCATTAGGGCTTCTTGCGTCGCTCCACGGCGGATTCTTTGACCCGACGAACGGAGATCTCAAATTCCAGAATTTTTTTTCGGAGGGTGTTTCGGTTAAGACCCAGAAGTCGAGCTGCTTTCAATTGGTTCCCATTGGTTTCCCGCAACGCCAATTCGATGAGCGGCCGTTCGACCGCCCTCATAAGAGTCGGATACAGATTTTTCCCAGATCCCACATTCATCGCACGAACAAAATCCCCCAATTTTTTTTCGACATAGCTGGCCAAATTGGCATCTTTGGGATCGACAATCTTCTCATCCACAACCTGTTCCCCCATGACCTGCTGAATGTGATTGAGGGATCTCCAGGCCATGAGAGGCCCGGCATACACAAATGTCTTGGACAAATTCAATTGCCCGTTGAGAGAGGACAGGTCATGAAAAGAATGCGAACTGGTTTCATCCACGATCACCCCGGTGAACTGCTCCAACTGCATGGCTTGCTCCAACGAGGAACAATTCTCCATAACCGTAATGGTGTGCTGGAGTGCGTGGCCTTGGGCCTTGGACCTCACCTGGGGATCTTCGGTAAGAAGAGCAAATTTGAGAGGAAGCGCTTGCGTCACGGAGTCAGCTTTCGTTGAAAGGAACGTGGATTATGTCCAAACGCCTTTTTAAAATCAATTGAGGGAAATTCCTTTGGTAGAACACCTACTGCTGAATACATGAAAAGCCGGAACGAAAAAGGATTTTCGGTTCCTATTGTCTTAAGGGTTTCATGTGTCCAATCCCAACAGAGGACAGAGGACACGTAACACACACCAAATCAACAGGCCTCCAATGACATCAAGGAGCAGACCCGCCTGGATCATTCGAAGAATGGGGACCCGTCCCGTCCCATACACAATCGCGTTGGGGGGAGTGGAAACCGGAAGGACAAAGGCGAGACTGGCGGCCATGCAGGCGGCCAGCACAGGAGGCACTGGGGAAAAGTTCGCCGCCCCGGCGACGGCAATCAGTACCGGAACGACCATACTGGTGGCGGCCGTGTTCGAAGCCAGTTCCGTCAAGACCAACGCCGTCACAATCCCCACCGCCATTAAACTCCATACCGATGAGATTCCAAACACATTGACCAGAGTGTCCCCAATCGTATGCGCCAATCCGGTTTCCACCATAAGATGTCCGAAGGCAATACCTCCTCCAAATAGCAGAATCGTTCCCCAATGAATATTGGCCGCCTCCTTCCAGGACAAGGCGAATTGTCGTTGGCGCAAATTGATCGGGAGTAAAAATAACAGGCCGGAAGCAAAAATCGGGACCAATTCATTGGGCAAATGCGCTTTCACCCAAGCCACGGAGGGGTGCTCCGGAGAAAACATCAGCGGCAGAAAAGCCGGAAAGACCCACAAAAAGACCGCCAACAAAAACACCCCGAGGGCGTAGCGCTGGCCCAATGTCCAAGGTTCGGGAGACGATTCCAAAGAAAGCCGAGAAGCACCGTCCGAACGAAAGGAAGGAGGAGGTGCATGCAGCCAATAGAGCAAGAGAAACATGACCACAAGCATGGCACAGGCCAGGGGCACTCCTAAAATCATCCACCGATCAAACGAAATGGTGACGTGAGCCTGCTCACGCAACAACCCCACTCCGACTAAATTTGGCGGGGTTCCAATGAGAGTGGCTACCCCTCCAATGCCTGCCGCATATGCCAAACAGAGCAAAAACCCCGTTTCAAACGTTCCCAAGTCGGGATGATCTTTTCGAAAAGCTTGAAGGACCCCTAACGCAATCGGCAGCATCACGGCAGTCGCGGCCGTATTGCTGATCCACATCGACATCCCGGCCACCGCCACACTCAGGGCCAACATCATGCGAACGGGATGGGAGCCGACCCACTTGAGGGAGAGCAACCAGTGGCCAAACCGACGATCCAACCCATGCACAGCCAGGGCTTCAGAGATAAAAAAGCTGCCGATGAACAGAAAAATAATGGGATGAGCGAAGGCGGCAAAGATCGATTTCATGCTGCCCAACCCTGTCAAGACACAGAACCCTGCACCAAGTAAGGCGGTGATGGGCAACGGAATAGGTTCGGTAATCCAAAAGACGACCACCCAGGTGAGAATGACCGCTAAGGTTCTCTCCGGACCGGAAAGGGAATCCGGAAGAAACGCAAACATCAAGAAGGCCAAAACCGGAGCGGCGAATAAACCAAGATGTTCGCGGGTCAGACCTGGTGCATGTGTGGAAGTCGTTCGAGGCATCCGTCACTAGGATTTGGTGGGGCAAGACGGTATCATACAGAAAATAGATGATTTCAGATACCATGCAACAGAAAATCTACACGCTCGAACGACTGTTACCCCGAATCACCACCCACCAGCAGGCCGGGGAATCCATCGTGTTCACCAACGGCTGTTTTGATCTCCTGCACATCGGGCATGTACGCTACCTGCAAGAAGCGAAAAACCTGGGTGATCGTCTTGTCGTCGGGATTAACAGCGATCAATCCGTACGGAACCTGTCAAAGGGAACCGGTCGACCCATTATAAGGGAACATCATCGTGCGGAAGTCATCGCCGCGTTAGGTTGCGTGGATTATGTGATTCTCTTTGAGGAAAGCGACCCGTTAACTCTCATTAAGGCCCTGCGACCCCAGATTCTCGTCAAAGGCGGGGATTGGGAACCTGATCGCATTGTAGGAAAAGAGTTTGTGGAAGAACGGGGAGGGTCGGTCCAGTCCATCTCGTTGACGCCGGCATCTTCAACCACTCTTATTATTCAAAAAATTCTAGCCGCCTATGGCAACACTCCATACCCCTCCGGTTCGTCCCATATGCCGTCCTGAATTGTTTTTGACAGCCATATGAGTATCCCATCCGCATTGCATTCTTTTGCCAATCATCTTCGCGCCATCGAGCCGACTGCCGAACGGCCTCCCTGCTTATTGAGCACTCAACCAGGGTGTCTGGCATTGGCCATGACCTTGCTCATGCAGGAAGACCATCCCGCCGCAAAGGGGCAGACCCATTTGCTCATCGTCCCGACTCAAGAAGAAGCCGAGCAACTCTATGAAGACTTGAAATTCTTCTGTGCCCTCATGGGCCGTGGCACCGAATCCCTGTCGTTGTTTCCCCCATGGGCCACCGTACCCTACAATCCCGCACTTCCGACCCATACCGTCATCTGCCAACGAGTCAGAGCCCTGCACCGGCTTTCGCAGCGTACCGCGATCATTTTGGTGAGTTCTCTGCCCGCCGTCCTCCATAAACTGATTCCCCCTGCAACTTTTCAAGATGCCTGTTTTGCCTTGCGTGTGGGTGACACCTATGAACGGGATTGGCTGCTTCGATCATTTATTCGGCTGGGGTATCAACGGGGTTCCCTTGCAGAAATTCCCGGCGAATTCAGCGTGCGGGGAGGCATCGTGGATATCTTTTCCACAGCTCAGGATGATCCCGTTCGCATCGAGTTTCTGGGCGACACCGTGGAATCCATCAGGACCTTCGATCCCTCCACACAAGAATCGCTACGGAAACTCAAGGAAATCTGGGTCCTTCCCACCAGAGAATTTATCCCGCCGCTTGATGAAGCAGGACCTCTCTCAACGGATCCGATTCCCTCCAGTATCGAATGGGATCTGCCACGGTACTATCCTGAACTGGTAACGTTGCCGGAATATATCACTACCGCGTTCACCACATTTCTCTACCGATCCACGGATCTGGATACTTCGGCGGCACAATTTTGGAACAATCTTCTGGAAACATGGGAACACCTTGATGCCGAATTTACAGACATCTCCTCGCATTCCGACCCCGATCAACTGTACGAAGTCTGGGATACCGTGAAGTCGCATTTTTCCGGACATCCCACGATCCTTCTAGACAGCGTGGCGCCGGATTCCACCACCACGCCTCATCTCCCTATTCCGGTCGAGGCTCAATCGCCGGCCAGCGTGGGATTGGGAGTTCGCGGGATCCCCTTCCGGGAAACCTTGGCCAAGCTGGATCAGCTTCGATCGGACACCGGGATTTTTCTGGTCGCTCGCAGCCCAGGGCAGGTCGAACGCCTTCTCTCCCTCCTGCATGACCATGGATTTCCCGCCAACCGGTGGCAAAAACCCTTTCCCGCAGAAACCTCTGACGGTCGGTCACCGTTTTATTGCTTGGAGGGAGACCTCTCCGCCGGATTTATTGCTCCACATGCCCACATCGCCTTTGTCACAGAAGAAGAGCTGTTTGGGAAAGGCATCCGCCATCGTCCGCATACCAAATCGACCACCGCAAAGTTTTTCTCCTCCCTGGATGATCTCAAGGAAGGGGATCTGGTCGTGCACCTTCAACACGGTATCGGCCGTTATCTGGGATTGAAACGGCTGGATGTGCAAAATTGCACCAGCGATTATCTCTTGCTGGAGTTTGCCGGGACCGACACCTTATATGTACCCCTGGACCGGCTGAATCACATCCATCGCTATCGCGGTGCCGACCAGCGGCCGCCCCGACTGGATCGGCTGGGTGGGGCTTCGTGGGGGAAGACGAAGGCCAAGGTCAAAAAAGGCATTGAGGACATGACCGAAGAATTAGTCGAACTCTATGCTAACCGTGAAGTCGCCCGTCGGTCTGCTTACCAGGAAGACTCACTCCCGGCTCAGGAATTCGAGGCGGGGTTTGAATATGAGGAAACGCCGGACCAAATCAAGGCCATCGAAGAAATCTGCCGGGACTTGGAATCTCCCAAACCCATGGACCGGTTAGTCTGCGGAGATGTGGGGTATGGCAAAACGGAAGTGGCCATGCGAGCCGCCTTCAAAGCCATTCAGGCCAATCGGCAGGTAGCCGTCCTGGTGCCTACCACCCTGTTGGCTCAGCAGCATTTTGAAACCTTTACACAACGGTTCGCACCCTTTCCCGTGAAAATCGGCGTGCTTTCCCGGTTTCAAAACGCCCAGGAATTGAAATCCACCATCAAAGAAATCGGGCAGGGCGTGGTCGATATCGTCATTGGGACACACCGTCTTCTGCAAAAAGATATTGTCTTTAAACAGTTGGGCCTGGTTATCATCGACGAAGAACAATGGTTCGGTGTCCGCCACAAGGAACGTCTGAAACAACTGCGTACCCAGGTGGATGTCTTAACCCTCTCAGCGACTCCGATTCCTCGAACGCTGCAAATGGCTTTTTCGGGCGTACGCGACTTGTCTGTGATTGAAACCGCCCCGACAGGACGATTGGCGGTCGAAACCCAGGTCTTGCGATTTGACGCCACCGTCATCCGTGAGGCGATTCTGCGTGAACTTCACCGTGGGGGGCAAGCGTATTTTGTGCACAACCGCGTGGAAACCATGGAGCAAACCGGAGCTTGGCTTCAGGAATTGGTGCCGGAAGCGCGAGTGTTGATGGCCCACGGACAAATGGATGAACAACTGCTGGAACGGGTCATGTTGCGCTTCTTCCATCATGAAGCGGACGTACTGCTCGCCTCCGCCATTATCCAATCCGGCCTGGATATCCCGAATGCCAATACCATCCTGGTTGACCGGGCCGAACTCTTTGGGCTATCCCAACTCTATCAATTGCGAGGGCGGGTGGGACGAGGCGGACAACAGGCTTATGCCTACCTGTTCATACCGAATGAAGAAACGTTAAGCACCGATGCCCAGAAACGGTTGAACGCCATACAGGAATTTGCGGAATTGGGATCTGGATTCCGCATCGCCGCTGCCGACCTGGAAATCCGTGGAGCCGGAAATCTCTTGGGAAAACAACAGTCCGGCAGTATCGCCGCAGTCGGTTTGGATTTATATCTCCAGTTGGTGGAGCAGGCGGTGCAGCAAATCAAAGGGCAGGAAATTCCCGAAGAATGGGAGCCCACCCTCCAACTGGACGTTTCGGCGTTTATCCCCGAAAATTATGTAGAGGACACTTCCCAACGGTTGGGACTGTACAAACGGTTATCCGGCAGCGACCGGTTGGGAGATTTGGCCTTGCTGTATGGGGAAACCTTGGACCGCTTTGGGTCGCCCCCTGATCCCATGGAACGGTTGTTTGAAGTGATGCAAATCAAAGTCTTGGCCAAGGCATTAAAACTGGAATATGTGGAAGTTCGAAACAGCCTGGCCAACTTCCGCTTTCATGAACAGGCCAAAATTCCGGAAAAAGGCATTCAGGCTTTGATGGAACAATGGAAAGGCCGCATCCAGTTTCTTTCTCCTCGAGCCTTTAGAGTCACCTTACCCAATCCGGACTGGGCAACAATGTATCCACAGGTAAATACTATTCTTCAGAGCCTGTTCCAATCAGTCTCCAAAGCGGAAGGCACGGCTTCATGAGTCGGCTCCCTCTATTCAGGCGATTCGTCCCATGGTCGGCCGGGCTCATGCTATGGATTACCGTTCTCTGTCCACCGACGGCGTCATCCTTCCAGGACAGGATTATCGCTGTGGTCAACAAAGACGTGATTACCTGGTCGGATCTCCAGAGTAAAATACAAGACGAATACAAACGGCTGAAGGCCAAATATTCCGGAGAGGACCTCAACCGGCGCTACGAGCAAAAACAACGGGAAGTGCTGAACAACCTGATCGACGAACGCCTCCAACTCCAGGAAGCCGGATCCAAAGGGTTCACCGTGACCGATGAGGAGATGAACGCCGCCTTACAACGCACACCCTTGCTCCCGACACAGACAGAACAGGACTATCGCGACCAACTGTTGTTGAAAAAATTGTTTGATTTCGAAGTTCGCCGCACCGTGGTGGTGGAGGAAGAAGAACTGCGTCGTTTCTACAATGCCAATCAGTCTTTGTTCCTCAAGCCTCCTCAGGTTCGATTGAAACAAATCCTGCTGACCACCACCGAAGAGTACCAACGGGAACTTGCCAGAAAAAAGGCCGAATCCATCTTCTCCACCTGGAAACCCAATATGGAATTGGAAGAACTGGCCTCCCAATTTTCCGAACCGGTGAAGCAATTGGGTTGGCTTCAGGCGGACGAATTGCTTTCCACGCTCTCCCCTGAAATTCAAAACCTCAAGCCCGGCGATTTGTCTACCCCGATCGAAACACCCTTAGGACTTCATCTGCTCATGGTGGAAGAAAAGTCCGACACGCAAATTTACCCTTTTGAGGCAGTGGAGCAGGAAATTCGAGACCTGCTACAAAGGCAAAAAACCGAAGAAGCCTACCGAAATTGGCTGAGCGATCTCAAGAAGAAAGCCTTCGTTGACGTGAAGTTTTAAGATTCAAATTTCTCATTCTTGCTCTGTTTTTTCACCACAACTCCTGCAGTCATGGCCTCAGGACATCTCAGGGGCCTATTGTCGTTCTCCCAAACCATCGAGAAGGTTCTGTCTCCTCCAACGAGGTAATGCCGGAGGAATCACCGGGTTTCGCGACAAACACAGAACTCACTCGAGGTGATTCATTCAACCACTTTAACGTTCGAAAGTGACTTTTCAGAGCAGAAAGATAAGTGGGGTAGTCATGATAGGGAAGCCCGAATTCTTGTGCCGTGCGCTTGAGAATGAGGCTCATCTCTGGATAATGAGTATGGCTCACCTTAGGAAAAAGATGATGTTCGATCTGGTAATTCAAGCATCCCGAAAACCACGTCAACAATCGATTGTCTCTCCCAAAATTGACCGTAGTGGCCAGTTGATGAATGGCCCATTCCGATTCGAAGGTGGGAAGAGTTACCCCTTTCGGAACGGGAAATGAGGGTTTTTCCATCACGTGCGCCAGGTTGAAGATCAAAGTGACGCTAAGCCCCAGCGTCAGATGAAAAATCATCAGTCCTGCAACACAGGTCCATACGGGTTGCATAAGGAAAGGAAGCCCCAGAAATACGGTGAAATAAGCCATCTTGGAAGTCCAAAATTCAATCTTATCCAGTTTCGACATTGGTGGATACGGCTGAAAGGGATTGATTCGCATCGTAAAGTAGTGAATAAAATCCTTGACGAAGATCCATTCTATCGTCGCCAAAGAATAAAGAAACCAGCAATAGACGTGTTGATGTTTAAACTTCTTTTCCCAAGGCTGCCGGGGGCTCATTCGGAGGCATCCTCGCGTTTCCAGGTCATCATCCCATTGAAAGACATTTGTAAAGCTGTGGTGCAACACATTATGTTTATACCGCCAAAAATACCGACTGACCCCTAACAAAGCACAGGAACCTCGCGCCAGAAGTAGGTTGATGGTAGGGTTCCCAGAAAAGGATTGATGGATGGAGTCATGAAAGATGTTAAATCCGATCGCACAAGCGGCCAGAGCGGTGGATACGCACAGAAGTAGTTGAGGAACCCAATCGGAACTGGACAGGAGCAGGGCAAAAGAGCTGAAAAACCAGGTCAGGATGATGACAGACTTGAGGTACAGCCTGGGATCGTCACGGCGATTCCGCCCTGCGAAATGGGCATCAATCCGAGCCCGGAGGACACCAAAAAAGTTGCTCTTCCCCTTGAATAGAATTTTTGGGGAGAGCCGCTTTGCCTTGTCCATGGTATTTGCCATTTGAGCGACTCTCGAACCGGGTCTTTGGAAGATCCTGGGTCCTACAACCTGATCGAGGGCTACCAGCGAATCTCTGAGAAACGGTGGGTGAACCCAGGACCGACACCTACGAGCCATGCAGGTCCTGGCTTCCAGATGCTAGGAGGATACATCAATGAATATTACGGGAAGTGGGACAAAACCTTACCGATTCGTAAGGTTTAAAAAGAGGTGCTGACAATCGAGGGAAAACGAAGGGTCACTCGCAAGCCGGGGTCATTATCGGTAAGCCTGATGGCGATTCCATGGAGATCGGCTATGGCGGAAACCAAACTCAAGCCCAACCCACTGCCAGCCGTTGTCCGACTCGTTTGCAGGCGATAAAACCGCTGAAAGATTTTTTCATGCTCTGTTTTGGGGACTCCAGGCCCCGTGTCAGCCACGATGGCGGTCACTTCACTATCGGTTCGGGAGAGGGTGAGAAAAATTTTGGTCTCGGGTGGGGAATGGCGAATGGCATTTTCCACGAGGTTGACGACCATTTGAGTCATGAGCTTATTATCGCCATGAGCCAAAAGCCCGGGCTCAATGGAACTGCATAAGACTTGCTTGTTTTCCTCGGCGATCGGACCATACGTTTCCGAGATCGTTTCGAAGAGTTCGCTGAGGAAGATCGCTCCGAATCCCTGTCGGTAAACCCCCGATCCGACTTGCGCGATACTTAACAGCGCACTGAAGGTTTCCAATATTTCATCATTTTGCGCCAGGGCCTGGTCGACGGCTTGCTCATAATCCTCAATCCGTTTAGCCCGTCTTCGCGCTCCCTCCAACCGTTGGCGCATACGGGAGAGCGGAGTCCGTAAATCATGAGCCATGTCCGTGGAGACTTGCCGCAATCCGGTCATCAATTTTTCAATCTGATCAAGCATCAGATTGAGATTGTGGCTCAGCCGATCAAATTCATCGTCGGTGCCTTTCAGGGGCATGCGACGATCCAACCGACCCTTGATGATATCTCCGGCAGTCATATTGATTTTTTCCACCCGACGAAGAGTCAGAGTGCTCACAATTACGCCGCATACCACTCCGACGACCAATATGGCAATCAATAATCCGCCAAAAGCTTTCCCTAAAAAATCCTTCACTTCATGCAGATCGTGCAGATCCTGAGCGACTACCAAACGGGAGTTGTCCGGCAAGGCCACAGCCAGCGCACGTAGAGTCTGTGCGTCATTGTGTTGTGGTGCTGACTTTGGAAAGAGTCTCGTTAACCATTGTCGGTCGCCCGGATCTTCCGGCAAAGTATCGGCAATGACCCGTCCGCCCGCATCCTGTAAAAAAAGATAAGTGCCGGGCTCCACCAAGTCCGGGTTTTGCGAATTGAGCGATCCTGATTGGTATTCTTCCGACAGCATCTCGATTTGCCAGAAGATCTCCGCATCGACGCGATTAACCAAATAACGGACCGCAATCCAGTAGGACACTATAAACGTGAAGACGACGAAAATGGCAAACAGGCCGACCGTGAACAGCGTAAATCGGAAACTGGCCGTGTGCAACAGTTTACGCATCTGCACTTATCCGATACCCCGTGCCGCGCACGGTATGGATCAACGGCTGATTGAACCCTCTATTGATTTTCGTTCGTAGCCGACTAATATGAGTTTCCACCACACTGGTTCGGGGATCAAAATAAAAATCCCACACATGTTCAAGCAACATGGTCCGTGTTACCACCCTGCCCGCATGACGCATCAAATATTCAAGCAGGCGGAACTCGCGTGGTTGAAGGTCGATGAGGATCTCTCCCCGTTTGACGATCCGGGTCATCAGATCCAGTTCCAGATCACCAACCCGTAGGCGAGATTCAATAAGTTGAATGGGCGGACGGCGACGGAGAACCTCGATCCGCGCTTTTAGCTCGGAGAAGGCAAACGGTTTAGACAGATAATCGTCTCCACCGCCCTGAAGGCCTTCAACCCGGTGGTTGATTTCTCCAAGGGCACTCAGAAACAGGACAGGCGTCTGCACATTCGCCGTCCTGAGTCCTTTTACCAGGCTGAGCCCGTCCAGGTTGGGCAACATCCGGTCCACGATCAACACCTCATAGGACTCGTCCATGGCCTGAACAAATCCGACCTTCCCATCAGCCTGGATGTCTACCACATACCCTTCTTCCGTCAGGCCGTTCGCAATATAGGTAGCCGTCTCGGTATCGTCTTCTATAACCAGAATTTTCATCTCACCAAGAATCTTCAAGTACTCGATCTAACTGTGACACTCCGTTGACGGCTCCCAACTACCTTGGGAGATATATCCGACAATTGAGAGTCTGAATTATTTTTCCCAATAGATATAAACTCTCAAAAAATAGAAATCGGGGGATTCCACCGATCGATAGGAATAGGAACTCTCCAAATGACTAATTTACCTATTTTTAAGCAACTGCGCAGGAAATTCGAGGCCTGCCACAAAGGCGAAAAACAAAAGAAGCCTATCGAAATTGGCTGAACGATCTCAAGAAGAAAGCTTTTAGGGATATGAAGTTTTAACATTCAGAAGAGACTGAATTTGGTCTAAAATCAAATTTTTACCTTCCCCCGAATGGGCAGAAAGTGGAATCGGATCAATGGAAATTCCCAAATCTCTTCGCAGCTCCTGAATGGCAGCGGCTCGTTTTCCTCTCGTCACCTTGTCGGCTTTGGTGGCCACCACGAGATAGGGAATGTTGAGATGTTCCAACCATTGAAGCATCTTCCGGTCCTGTGCCTGAACTCTTCTGGCATCCACCAAGAGAATCACGCCCTGCAACATGGTGCGGGTTTCAAAAAATTGTTCGATCAGCGGAATCCACTGTTTTTGGATCTGCTCAGGGACTTTGGCAAAGCCATAGCCGGGAAGATCCACGAGTTCAAACGGACCCTGATTCGTTTCCACCCGGTAAAAATTGATGGTTTGGGTTTTTCCGGGAACTTTTCCGACTTTGGCCAGCCCCTTCCGGTTCAGCAAACAGTTAATGGCGGAAGACTTCCCCACGTTGGATCGACCGGCCATGGCGATTTCCGGCAGACGACTTTTGGGAAATTGCTCAACCGTCCCGCAACATTTGAGAAATTCCGCCGAATGGATTCGAAAGGCTGACATGGTGTTATGTGAGGCGCACTTGTCGTATATTCAGGATTAGGAACCCCGATTGGCGCTTTTTAACGCCCGGTCGATTTCCCGCTTGGCTTCCCGTTTTTTGATGGTTTCCCGGCGATCGTACGACTTCTTCCCACGCGCCAGAGCCAGTTCCAGCTTGACCCGGCCGCGGGCATTGAAATAAATCCGTAGCGGCACCAGCGTCAGCCCTTTTTGTTGGACTTTGGCTTGCAGCCGATCGATTTCTTTTTTATGGAGAAGCAGTTTCCGGGGACGCAGGGGTTCATGATTCATTTGATTGCCGTGGCTATACCCGCCGATATGGCAATTATGCAGGGTCGCCTCGCCTTCATGGATGGCGGCATAGCTGTCCCTCAGGTTCAGATGTCCCTCACGCAGGGCTTTGACCTCTGTGCCGAGTAAGGCCATTCCGGCCTCGATCTTGTCCTCTACATGGTAATCATGGAAAGCCTTGCGATTACTGGCCAGCAGTTTACCCGGCTCTTGGGTTTTAGATTTTGACATGTGTTACAACCAGATTATTTACGATCTGAACTTCAATGACCAAAATGATTCTCTGCTTTCCCATCCAAGAAACCAGTCTGGCAATTCTCCTGGCGCCTTGCCCTGCTATGATCCGCCTTTTACAATCTGTTGACTATGGGAGGTTTTGAGTCGATCCACAATCTCATCCGGGATTTTTCCAAAGACCATGCCTTGGGGCAGAAACTTCTGGAAATCCGCTTGCAGAAAGAGTGGCCCTCAATCGTGGGCCACACCCTTGCGAAACATTCCTTTCCCGATTGCATTCGTTTTCACAAATTATACCTGGTTGCGGAAAATTCCGTTTGGCTTCAGCAATTGGTGTTCTTAAAACCCACCATCTTACGGGCTCTGCAAACTCGGGTTCCCGAACTGTCCCTGGTGGATATTGTGCTGCGTCTGGGCACATTGTCTCCACCAAGAGCACAATCAGAGGAAGTTTCTCCGCCGATTCATCAAACCCCTTCCCCCGAACATCTGGCCTTAGCCCATCAATTGGCCAAACGCGTGTCCAATCCCGAGTTACGTGAGGCCATCAGTCAAACCATAGCCAAAGGGCTTGCCGCAAGACCCTCCTAACCCGACTTCCCTCCGGAGGCCCGAGCGTGGGCACACCCCGTTCACCAGAGACGTCCAGTATGTTCCTATTGAAAATTCGAGCGAAGCTACGGTTCCTTGAAGAGCCATTGCACCGTATAGGGGGCTTCATCCCCAGCCATCCCCGTGAACCCTCCAAGCCACCCCGCATGTCCATGTTCATCCAATCGATATCCACCGCGAACGGCCTGTTCAAACTCAGACAGAAATGGATCCGTAACCTGCCCTGCCTTGCCGTCCAGATACCGGTGAAGCTTGGCGTGTTCCGCCCAGTTGTGATCGGAGAATATCAAGAGGAGAAACTGTTGATACCGGCCCTCCGGACTGTCGGGGGTCGTAGGACGGATTTTTAACGGGCCGAAATCCCTCGTAGAACTCCCGACCGATCCGAACCGGCGAATGAGGCTTTCAATTTCCGGATCGCTGGTCCAGGATGGCAGGTGCACCGCGACCACGGTGCCTTCCTGCGCCCCAATGCTATAGGGAGGAATGGATCGATCGGGCCTGGACAGGAACATGCCGAAGCCGATCAAGCAAAAGGCTCCGATTAAAACACCTATACCCGCTTTGACCACGGGATCGAGAGGTTTCTTGCCTGCTTTCATGAGACCAAGGTGGCATGCACGCGCACCTTTCTTCAGATCGGACTAGGTATTCAGTTCATCTGTGGGAGAAGGTGGTGGGCCATTTTCCGAATCAGAGGACTCAGCCGTGTCATCCTCTTCCTCGGTTTCGGCCAGTTTGGCCACCCCGACGATGCGATCTTCATCCGGCAAGTCCATCAAGCGGACACCCTGGGCATTTCGACCAATCTCCCGGATATTCCCGATCTTCGTTCGGAGAATCATCCCGTCTGCAGAAATCAGCATGATCTCATCGGTTTCCCAGACTTGATGGAAGGAGATGGCCGGTCCGTTTTTTTCCGTCACCCTCACACTGATGACCCCTTTTCCTGCCCGTGATTGCACTCGATATTCATCGACCTGCGTCCGTTTGCCGTAGCCACGCTCGGTCACGGTTAGAATGGAAGATTGAGCCTCGGCGGTGATCGTGACCATCCCGATGACTTCGTTCTCATCATCCAACGTGATCCCCCGCACGCCTCTGGCTGTCCGGCCCACCGGGCGCACGTCCTCTTCACGGAACCGGATGACGATCCCCATGCGAGTCCCCAGGAGAATTTCCCGGGTCCCATCGGTGATGTCCACTCCGATCAATCGATCGCCCTCCTCTAAGGTCAATGCGATAATACCCCCTTGTCGAGGGTTGCTGAAGGCCGACAAATCCGTTTTTTTGATATAGCCTTTTTGCGTGGCCATCACCACGAAGTGATTGTCGGTAAACGTTCGCACCGTCAAGGTGGCCGTGACGCGCTCCCCGGTGTTTAAGGCCAACAGATTGACAATGGCCTTGCCTTTGCTGGCCCGGCCGACATCCGGCAGCTCATAGACCTTCAGCCAATAGACTTTCCCCGCGTCGGTAAACACCAATAAATAGTCATGCGTCGACGCGGTAAAAATCTGCTCCACGAAATCCTCTTCCTTGACCCCCATCCCCACCTTGCCTTTGCCGCCTCGTCGTTGCGCCCGGTACAACGTCACGGAATTGCGTTTGACATACCCGGCGCGGGTAATGGTCACCACGACCTCTTCTTCCGCGATCAGATCCTCCATTTGGAGTTCGGCTTCGGCGGGAATGATCCGGGTCCTGCGCTCATCGGAATAGCGGTCTTTTATTTCCACTAACTCCTGCTTCACGATGTCGAGAACCATGGCATCCGATCCCAACACCCTCCGTAAATGCTCAATCCGGGCCGTGAGTTCGGCGTATTCCTGTTGGAGTTTGTCCCGTTCCAGCTGGGTGAGGCGTTGGAGGCGCATGTCCAGGATGGCATTGGCTTGAATCTCACTGAGCGAAAACTGTTCCATCAAGCCAAGACGAGCCGAGTCGGGAGAAGCGGCGCCTCGTATCAGGGCAATGACGGCATCCAAAGACTCCAGCGCCCGTCTCAAGCCTTCCAGAATATGAGCCCGTTCTTCGGCCTTGCGCAAATCATACGCCGTGCGGCGTACCACCACTTCCTTCCGATGCTGAATAAAAGCTTCCAGGATCTGCTTGAGATCCAACACTTCAGGACGATTTCCGACCAGTGCCAGCATGATGACCCCGAAGGTAGTCTGCATGTTGGTGTGTTTATACAATTGATTCAGGACCACAGAGGGGTTTTCGTTTCGCTTGAGTTCGATGACGATCCGCATGCCCTCACGGTCGGATTCATCCCGTAAATCCGAAATGCCTTCCAGCCGTTTTTCATGAATGAGATCGGCAATTTTCTCAATAAGCTTGGCTTTGTTGATCTGATAGGGCAACTCCGTCACGATGATCCGCCCGCGATCGGTTCGGTCATCGACTTCGATCTCGGCTTTGGCGCGGAGGGTGAGGAGTCCTCTTCCCGTTTCATACGCCTCTTTGATCCCTTGGGTACCGTAAATAAATCCTGCGGTGGGAAAATCAGGTCCGGGAATGCAGTCCATCAATTCCGGAATTGTCATCTCAGGCCGATCAATGAGGCCGATCAGGGCCGCCACCACTTCCCCCAAGTTATGCGTGGGAATATTCGTCGCATAACCCACCGCAATTCCCCCGGCCCCATTGACCAATAGATTGGGAATGCGTGCCGGTAAGACCACAGGTTCCTGAGAAGATTCGTCATAGGTGGGAACGAAGTCGACGGTCTCCCGATCGATATCGATTAGCATTTCCTCGGCCAATTTGGTCAGGCGGGCTTCCGTATACCGCATGGCTGCGGGGGGATCTCCGTCAACCGATCCATAGTTCCCCTGCCCGTCAACGAGTGGATAGCGCATATTGAAATCCTGCGCCATCCTCACTAGGGTATCGTAAATGGCCGAATCGCCATGGGGATGGTAGTTCCCCATGATTTCACCGACGATCTTCGCCGACTTTCTGTAAGGCCGCGCCGCGCCCAGCCCCATTTCATTCATGCCATGCAGGATGCGCCGATGCACCGGCTTGAGGCCGTCACGCACATCGGGCAAGGCCCGACCGACGATAACACTCATGGCATAGTCCAAATAGGACAAGCGCATTTCGTCTTCGATAGCGACTTGCGTGAGATGAGTTTCAGGCGACATGACGTTGGTTCCTACACATCCAAATTGCGAACTTCCAGCGCATGCTGTTGAATGAAATTCCTGCGGGGCTCCACCTCATCCCCCATCAAGATGGTAAAGATTTCATCCACACCGGTGACGTCTTCCAGCGTGACCTGAAGGAGACTGCGTGTCTCAGGATTCATGGTGGTATCCCACAATTGTCCCGGGTTCATTTCTCCCAGACCTTTGTATCGCTGAATGGACATGCCTTTTTTCCCGGCATCCAAAATGTTCTCCACCAAATCTTTGCTGGAGCCGCATTCCATTTCCTCATTCCTGATTTTCAATTTGTACGGAGGGCGGCCCAGACCCAACGAAGAGGGAGAGGATTTCTGTAATTCTCGAAAATCCGCCGATCCGACCAGCTCGTGGGTGACCATCAAGATTTTTTGCCCGCCATTCCCCGCCACACGGCACACCATATGATGAGTCTGGTGTTCTTCGTTAGGTTGAATGTCCAGATTCACGGTCCCGTCAGGATAGACGTTTTGCAACATCTGTTTCACTTCTTGGACAAGAGGTTCCAATTCATCCCGATTCCGCAAAAAATCCTTCGACAATTGAGGAAAATCGACAATTACCCTCAGAATAGCCGGCTCCAGATGCTTTTGAGTCTGCCGAGTGAGCAAGCTTTCAAACGCAATCAGTTTTTTCAGGATCGCGAGCAGCGCCTCACCGGTGATGTATTCATTCCGGTCCTGAAGCCATAATTGGGTTTCTTCCACCGCCAGATTGGACAAGTAGTCATTCATGGCCCCCTCATCCTTTAAATACCGCTCCCCCTTGCCTTTTTTCACTTTAAACAAGGGGGGTTGGGCAATATAGATATAGCCCCGTTCCAGAAGTTCGGGCATCTGCCGGAAGAAAAACGTCAACAGAAGAGTGCGAATATGGCTGCCGTCCACGTCGGCATCGGTCATCAGAATGATCTTATGATACCGGGCCCGAGCGATATCGAAGGATTCCTTATCTTCCTTTCCCTTATCCGTTTCTTCCCGCTGACGTCCGATTCCAGTGCCAATGGCCATAATAAGAGTGCGAATTTCTTCGCTGGACAGCATTTTATCGAACCGGGCTTTTTCCACATTGAGGATTTTTCCCTTCAGGGGAAGAATGGCCTGATTCCGTCGGTCCCGCCCTTGTTTGGCCGAACCTCCTGCCGAATCACCCTCGACAATAAAAAGTTCACTGAGCTGCGGATCTTTTTCGGAACAATCGGCAAGTTTCCCCGGCAGTGACCCTCCCTCCAGGGCACCTTTTCGCCGAATGAGCTCTTTGGCCTTACGAGCGGCTTCACGAGCTCTGGCGGCATCCACAGATTTCCCGACAATTTTTTTGGCGATGGAGGGGTTTTCTTCAAGATACGCTCCCAAGGCCTCGTTGACCGCGGCTTCCACGATGCCCTTGACTTCGCTGTTTCCTAATTTGGCTTTGGTCTGACCTTCAAATTGAGGATTCCGGATTTTCACGCTGATGACGGCCGTTAGCCCTTCACGAACATCTTCACCGCTGAGAGATTCGGTGTCTTTCTTGAACAGCTCGTTCCCGGAGGCATAACTATTAATCGTCCGGGTCAAGGCCGCCTTAAAGCCGACTAAATGAGTTCCTCCCTCCCGGGTGTTGATGTTGTTGGCAAAGGAAAACAGATTTTCGGAATAGCCTTCATTATATTGCAACGCCACCTGAAGAATGAGATCGGCTTTTTCTACTTCTACAACGATTGGTGGATGCAACGGCGACTTGGCTTCATTTAAATGTTCGACAAAGGAGACAATGCCTCCCTTGTAACAAAATAATTGCTCTTTTTCTTTTCCGGCCCGTTCGTCCTTCAGGCTGATTTCGAGTCCCTTGTTGAGGAAGGCCAACTCCCGAAGGCGCTGAGCCAGAACATCAAAACTGAATTCCACAGCCTCAAAAATCCGTGAATCCGCCTTGAAGACCACCTTGGTTCCCCGTTTCTTGGTCTTCCCCGTAATAGTCATGGGGGCTAGCGGTTTACCACGCTCATATTCCTGTTCATACGTATTTCCGTTCTGCCAGATTTCTAACTCCAACCATTCCGACAGCGCATTGACCACGGAAATACCGACACCATGAAGGCCCCCGGACACTTTATAGGCCCCTTCCTCAAATTTCCCACCTGCATGAAGGACGGTCAAGGCGACCTCCGCGGCTGATTTTTTTTGAGTGGAATGCATGCCGGTGGGAATCCCTCGTCCATTGTCCGAGACCATGACGCTCCCATCCACTTGGAGCACGACCTGAATTTCATTGCCGAATCCAGCCATATGTTCATCAACACTGTTATCCACCACCTCGTACACCATGTGATGAAGACCGTCGATTCCGGTGCTGCCGATGTACATGGCCGGGCGCTTGCGCACCGCTTCCAATCCTTCGAGAACACGGATTTGATCGGCGTCATAGCCCTCTCCGGATGAAGGAGGGCTCTGGACAGATTCATGGCTTAGCGGCTGAGTCGGTTCCATAACAATCGCGAACTGTGAATGGAATACGTGACGAAAGAGGTGAAGGGCTGCTTGGTCAAATCCGTCATACCTTCACGGGCATCACAACGGCTTTGAATTTGGGATTTCCCGGTTCCTGAATTAAACAGGGGCTCAAAGGTGTCTCCATTTGAAGAGTCAGGTTTTCGGTCTCTACCACCGATAACACATCCAAAAAATACCGGGCATTAAAACCGGCTTCAAATCCTTCTCCTCCAAACTTTGCGGAGATATCTTCATCCGCCTCCCCCAAATCAGGGCTTTTCGCGGACAAATGAATGTGGTCGGAAGCCACGGCGAGTTTCACGGCATGGGCTTTGTCTTTTGAAAGTAGCGACATTCGACGCAAGGCCCCTTCTAAATCAACTTTGCCGACCGTCACCTTTTTTGGACTGTCTTTGGGCACGACCTGCTGATAATTGGGATACGCCCCTTCCATAATTCTGGAGGTCAGGACCAGCCCGCTTTTTCGAAGGATCAACATATTTTTCGTGAATCCTAACAGTGGTTGTTCGTCGTCTTCTTCCAACAACCGACGGATCTCAATGGCCGCTTTCTTAGGGATTATCACTTTGGTTTCCGACGGGGGAATGGCTTGCTTTTCCGGGGTGATTTCCTGTTCGGCCCATGCCAATCGATGACCGTCGGTTCCAACCAGACGGATCGTGACGGTACTCCCCGAAGGGATGAGGGTGATCAATAAGCCATTCAGCACATACCGGGTATCTTTCTCTCCGACGGCAAACACCGTTTTTTTCAACAACTGCAACAATCCGCCGGCTGGGATCGCCATCAACCCCTCCCGTTCAATAGCCGGAAGGGCGGGATAGTCTTTGCTGGGCAACCCCACCACCCGGAACTGACTTTTTCCCGCGACCACCGTTACCCAGTGATTGTCTCCAACCGCCAAATCAATTTCCGATTGGCGAATTTCTTTTAAAATATCGAACAGCGTCCGAGCGGAAAAGGTGACAGAACCCGCCTCGTGCACGGTGGCTTTATACAACCCTCGCATCCCGATCTCCAAGTCGGTAGCGACGATGTCCAGGCCTTCCGGCTTGGCCTCCAAGAGGATATTGGCCAAAATGGGCATGGTATTTCGTTTTTCGACGACACCTTGCACGCGTTGAAGAGCTGTTAATAAATCTTCTCTGGAAATGTGAATTTTCATAGTGTGGCGTTGAGCTTCGTCATGACGGTTAGGCTTTTCCGATCTCTCCCTTCAAACTTTCAAGAGTGGCCCGGAGAGCGGAGTCGGTTTCCTGGAATTTTTGAATTTGTTTACAGGCATGAATAATGGTCGTATGGTCTTTCCCCCCAAAATCACGGCCTATTTCCGGAAAAGACGCGTCGGTCATGTCCCGGCAGAGAAACATGGCGATTTGCCGAGGATACACCAGAGTTTTCGTGCGACGCTTGGATTTGAGGTCTGAAATTTTTATATGAAACCGACTGGCGACCGTTTCTTGAATATCCTCGACGGTTATGACTTTTCTTTTCCCTCCTAGGAGGTCCCGAAGGGTATTTTTGGCCATATCCACTGTAATCTTTTGTCCGGTCAGGGAAGCATACGCTCCCAGTCGAATGAGCGCTCCTTCAATTTCTCGAATGTTGCTCTTCAAATTGGTGGCGAGAAGTTGAATCACTTCCTCATTAATGGGAATACCCTCTTCCTCCGATTTTTTTCGGAGAATAGCGATACGGGTTTCCACATCAGGTTGCTGGAGGTCGGCGATCAACCCCCACTCAAATCGCGAGCGAAGACGTTCTTCCATTGAAGGCATTTCCTTGGGAAAACGATCGCTGGACAAGACGATTTGTTTTCTCGCTTCATAGAGAGAATTAAATGTATGAAAAAATTCTTCCTGGGTCCGCTCTTTTCCGGCCAGGAATTGAATATCATCGATTAACAACATATCAACGCTTCGATAGCGCCTCCTCAACTCGATCATTTTGTCATATCGAATGGAGTTAATGACCTCGTTCGTAAACTGTTCCGTGGTGACATAGGCGATCCGAAGATCACTTCGATCCGCAACATGATTCCCGATTGAGTTTAATAAATGAGTCTTCCCTAGGCCGACCCCCCCGTAAATAAACAACGGGTTATAGGCTTTAGCAGGGGATTCAGCCACTGCCAAGCAAGCTGCATGAGCAAATTGATTACTCCCTCCCACCACAAAGTTTTTAAAGGTGTATTTGGGATTCGGAAGAGTTTGGCGCCTTGCTTTTTGGTTGGAGATATTGTTTTTTATCGGGGAAGGAGTCTCATCGACAACAAGGCTCCTCCCCTTCTCTTCTCCTGAACTGTTAGCACTCAGAACAAACACCACCTCATTCAGGGTAATTCCTTCAACCTGTTGAAAGGCTTCAATTATCAAATCTTTATAATTTCGCCCCAACCACTCCCCAAAAAACTTATTGGGAACGGAAATTTGAACTTGTTCCTCACTTAAATTTTCAAGGATCAGCGGACGAAACCAGGTTTCCTTGGTTTCATCCCCAAGTCTTGGCCCTAAAAAGGCCATGACATTATCCCAAATTTTTCCCTTGTTTTTACTTCTTAAATTAAGACTATCCACAGAATTATTCACAGATGTTAATAAACCTACACACAGGCAATCTTTTTTTCTGCCTTTAACTCAAGCCATCCCTCTGTACGCCCAAGCAACTCAGGATGTTTGCACAGTCATACCCACAAGCCATACATGTAATTTTTAGATCTCCATAACCTACTTATTTTTCAACAAATTCATAGAGTTTAATTTTGTATTTTCTTTTTATCCCCATGATTCTCAAGAACTATGAATACTACTGTTCCTAATTTATTTAATCAAATTAAGAGAAGAAGATTGGTCTAAATAATTAAAGCCGTATCAACCTGAAAAATTTTCTCCAAAACACCTTGATAGGTAATTTGTTCAAAATATTTTACCTTTGTAGGAAAAATATTTTTTGATGGATTTTCCAAAACCATAAGGTTAGGTATAAATGACCATTCGGCGGGATTTTCTTGGTGAAGGAGTAAGAAATGTGCTTGTTCTTGATCCATTAATTTAGAGCAAAAAGAAGGCAACTCTTCTGATACTTGTCCCTGGTTGTTAATAATAAAGAGCGTTTTTTTCATGGACAGGTCAAAAAGCCAAGACTCGATCAGCTTCTCCAAGTATTTTGGTTATTTCCTCGTCAGACAGCGTTTGTGTTGAAAACTCGGGATCTAAGGCCAAACTTTCGTGTGATTCCTTATTCAGGAAGATTGGAATTTGGAGATTTTGAATAACCGGCAGGTATTTTTCCAGCATATCTGCCTCTGGGAGATCATAAGCCTCCTCCGATATTAAAACTTTGGCCTTATTCAGGAGAATGATTTTGAGCGGGTTGGGGCCTGTTGAAAGACCCAAGGCAATTCGAACTGCTTCGGCTGCCCTGTGACTTTTTTGTGGGTCCTCGCGGATTAACACCACTATGTTTTTAGGCATGTAATGTATGGTCAGGTTGCAATACCTAAAAACCTGGAAAAACTAATGAATGACAAGGATTAGGATATGAAAAATGAAATGGATTTTCTTATTGAAAAATAAGAAAAAAACCTAACATTCGACCCGTAAAATGTCAAGAAAAATATGGTCAGGGAAGACGCCGAATTACTGGAAAAAACCGATAACTTTATGGGGAATTTCTTCGAGAGGTACGGATTCTTGTTCCTTAGTCTCCATATTCCTTAAAATAGCCATTCCTGCCTGAGCTTCATCGTCTCCGATAATAATGGAAATCTTTACCGATAGCTTATCAGCCGAGCGAAGGAGGCCTTTGAGATTCGTGGCTTTGTGATCCGTTTCTGCAGAGATTCCTTTCTGACGCAAAACATGAAGGATTTTAGAGGCAATAGGTTTTCCATGCGTTCCAAAACCGGCTAAAAACACTATAGGTGATGTCGGTTTTGAGGCTCCTTCCGGTAATAAAAGACTGACCCGTTCCAGACCTACGGCAAATCCCACTGCTGGTGTCGGAGGCCCCTGGAGGAGTTCAACCAAAGTGTCGTAGCGTCCCCCGGCCCCAATTGTACTTTGAGCCCCCAAGTGGGGTGAAGTTATTTCAAAGGTTGTCCGTGAATAATAATCCAGACCTCTCACAAGACGGGGATTAATGGTGAAAGGAATGGCGATGTCTTTGAGACCGCTTAACACATTTTGAAAATGACTTCCCGAGGAATCGGGAAGAAGTTCAATAATAGATGGGGCCCGTTGAGTATTTTCCATACAGTGAGGGACTTTGCAATCAAGTATCCGTAACGGATTGGCGGTAAAACGCCGTTGGCAATTTCCACAAAGCGTGGAAACGATAGGGGAAAGGAATTTTTTCAGTTGAAGGATATAGGCCTCTCGGTCCTGTACCGTGCCGATTGAGTTGATATGAAGGGTCAGGTCTTTAGGCCCAGATCAGTGAAAACTCCATAAAAGAGATATGACTTCGACATCAATTCCGGGGTCTTCAATGCCAAAGGCTTCAACTCCAAATTGATGAAATTGGCGGTACCGACCGGCTTGGGGGCGTTCATGGCGAAACATAGGACCGATGTAAAACAATTTTCTGGTGGTGATGGACCCCAAAAGTTGATGTTCCAGCACCGCTCTTACCACGCCGGCCGTTCCTTCCGGACGAAGAGTCAAGGAACTGCCGTCGCGGTCGGGAAACGTGTACATTTCTTTTTCGACAATATCGGTGGCTCCTCCAATACTTCTGGAAAATAATTCGGTCGATTCAAAGATAGGTGTTCGGATTTCAGCAAATCCGTATCGACCGGCCCATGAACGCGCCTTGCCCTCCATGTAGTGCCATGAAGGTGTTTGTGAGGGAATGAGGTCTTTTAAGCCTTTAATGGAACGCAGCATACGGCTAAAAAAAAAAAGAAAAAATCGGTTCGGACTATATCCATCACGGTTTCTCCAGTCAACGAAATCCCTGAGGGCTCCATGGATAAAGTTACCAAATTTCGTTTGACACTCGTCCGTCGACCCCATAGAATGACCCGTTCATAAGAAAATGACTGAAAGGAGAGTTCTTCCGTGTCAATGACATTCAGACAGCCCTCGAATCTTAAAAGAAAACGTGACCATGGATTCCGTAAACGAATGAGCACCAAAAACGGACGGAAAGTCCTGGCCCGTCGCCGGAAAAAAGGCCGGTACCGCTTGACGGTTTCCGATGAATGATAATTGGGAAAAGGGCAGTCGTTTTTTCTCACAAAAACAGCGGAGTTTGAACGGGTAAGGAAAAAGGGTTCCGCTATTCGGAACCTTTTTTTTACCATGGTGTATTCTACGTCCAAACAAGCCGGGTTCAGCCGAATTGGAGTTATTGCCGGTCGCCGTGTCGGGAATGCGGTCAAGAGGAATCGGCTCAAGAGAGTGTGTCGGGAATTGGTTCGCGGGTCCATCACCTCCATTTTGCCAGGGTATGAATGTATCCTGTACCCCAAAACACGAATGCTGCAGGCGTCTTTCGGCGAAGTGAAGCGGGTATGGAACGAAATGTTAAATGAAATAGGACTGATTTCCAAATGACAGGAGTTCCTAATTGTGGGATTTAGGGTCTTAATCGGCTGGTATCAATATTGGATTTCTCCCTGGGTTGGGCCATGTTGCCGGTTTGAGCCAACCTGTTCTCATTTTGCTGATCAGGCTATTCAACGTCATGGGCTATGTAAAGGAATTTTGTTGGCGATGGGTCGAGTGCTCAAATGCCATCCCTTCCATCCGGGGGGCTTTGACCCGGTTCCCTGAACAGACAGTCCTCACGGGTTGCTCGTTAATTTTCACACAACGTGATTGGGGGAAGTAAGTTAGCGATATGGAAAAGCGCGTCGTCCTTTTCCTTGTTCTCTCCTTGGGGATCATCTTCGCCTACGATTACCTTCTGAAACAAATGGGGATCGCCCCTTTCGCGCCCACGTCTGTTCTTGAACAGAACATATCTCCGTCTTCGTCCACTCCCGATTCACCTGTTTCCGTTCATTCTGCTCCCACCAGAAATGAATCGAACGCCGGAAACTCAATGGAGATTACGGAAGCCTCCAAAACAGAGTTGCCGGAAGAAGTGGTTATCGACACCCCGTTATTTCGTGCGGGCCTTTCCAGCCAGGGCGGGGTATTGACCTTTTGGGAATTAAAAAAATACTTGACCCAGACCGAAGAACCCCAACCGGTGGAATTGGTCTATTCGCAAGGACAATTCCCAGGCCCATTGTCCCTTCACATTCCCGGAAATCAGAATCTGACGGACCGCCTTCAAAAAGGGACCTTCTCTATTCACCGGGACTTCTCGACACTTGATGCGACTCACCCCACAGGAACAGTGACCCTGACTTTTGGGACTCCCTTATCTGATCTGTGGGTCGAAAAAGAGCTCACCTTTCGTTACGACTCCTACCTGGTGGATATCGCCATTCGTTCACAGGGAATCCCTGAAAAATTGGAACTCGTGCTCGGGACCAATTTTGGGGTCGTCGAATGGGGACAGGGGTTTATCGGGCTATTAGGCTCGGCTTGGATGATCGGCGATCAATTGGAGAAAGAAAATCCGGAAACGATGGGGACTTCCCTGCGGCGGGAGGGGAACATCAAATGGTTGGCTCTTCAAGATAAATATTTTATGAGTGTGTTGATTCCGGAGAATGCCAGTGAAATTTTTTCCACGCTGGAAAGCGAACGGGTCGTCACGGCTGGGATTGGCTATCCGGCAGATGCGAAAGAGCAGGTTCACAAGGCAAAATTATATGCCGGCCCTAAACACTTTGATCGTCTGAAAGCCCTTGGGATCGGCTTGGAAGACACTATAGATTTTGGGTGGTTTATATATGGCAGTTGGACCATCGTGAAGGCTGTGGCCAAACCCTTATTTTCTGTATT
>JALDRK010000029.1 GCA_031315915.1 Nitrospirales bacterium | reverse complement strand
CCTCCTGGTTTGGACAATGGGAATCCACAGACAATGGTTCCCCCCAACTGTTTCTGCGACACTATAGTATGCCCATACTTTCCAAGGAACAATGGGGATCGGCAATACTGGAAGAATGGAAAACAAGGAAAGCGGGACCGATTGTTGGCGGTTTTTCTGAATACCGAGAAACGCATACTCACGGACAGATTTAATGCTGTGCTTATAATTTCTTCAAAAATTCGATTTCTTTTGCATTTTGAAACTATTTAACCTCCAATCCTTGAGTCGAGAGGCTAGCGTCATTGACACCTTGCGCCTCCTTTGCTACTTATCCCCTGGTCCCACAGGGCACGTGTTTCCCCCAGTCCTGTGATCATGGTGCGCTACCTTTCGCACGAAGCACCCTTTCTTGAGATGGGCGACCCCACAAGGAGGTTACACGTTTTGAAATTCATTCTGACGCTTGTCTGTGTTTTCTCTTCCTTGGCGGTGGCAACCCAATCATTGGCCGCCGTCGGAGATGTCAATTACATCTCTGATGAATTGAACGTGCCGCTCCGTAGCGGGCCGTCAACGGCCCATCGCATCTTACACCGTGGCCTGCCAAGCGGGACCAAGCTGACCGTTCTTGCAATCGACGAAGAGGCGGGATTCACACAGGTTCGGACTGACAGTGGGCTGGATGGTTGGGTCACGTCTCAGTATCTCATCGGAGAACCCATTGCTCGGGTCAGGCTGGCCGCAGCCGAAAAACGGCTTCAGGGCTTGAGAGGCGAAATCGACAAGGAACGCGAAGCGCGAGCGAGCTTACAGGCTGAACTGAAAGAAACTAAGGCCACGAATCAGAATCTCACTTCGCAGGTTGAAGCGCTGTCCAAAGATCTTGCGGAATTGAAACTCGTATCGGCCGACCCGATCCGGGAGCATGCCCGTAACGTCGAGTTGACCCAGCAGAACACCCGCCTGGCCGCCCAAGTGGAAGAGCTATCAGCCAAAGCCAGGCAGTTGGAGGAAAACACTCAACTCAAATGGCTGCTGTATGGCGGCGCTTTGGTCCTCATCGGTCTGTTAATCGGAGTGGTGCTCAAAGCACGGCCACGCCAGTCAACTTATTCCCGCTACTAGTAGGGCAACAGGTCCACATCAGCCTTAGCTTCTAAAATTGCCCACCGTTTCTTCCTTTGGATTCCTGAAAGCGGATCGATTGGTGTCTCCCATTTGGTGGAATTGGTCAAAAATGTTTGTCTCGTCCTGTCTTGAGTCATGTCGAAAGAAAAACCGACATGGTCATTTGGGTCCTGAAACGTGGCATTGTTTTTTGACGTGCGGAGTACACTTTCAGTACGTAAGTAGGACAACATGGCTACCTGTTTGCGCCAAGACGTTTCGGCGTAGAGAGAGTACGCTGCCGACCTTTATCAAAATTCTTTAATCCCTTAGTGGCTGGAGCAGCTCTGCTTTTCCTCCCCGCCCTGCCCTGTTGTTATATCTTGAGAGGCCCAGTATTCGCGCAGGCTGGCGATCAATCGTCCTTCGAACTCCAGGATCGCCACTTCCCGCATTCGCTTACGGACCCCTTGCTTTACATCGTCGAAGCACGCCTCCCACTCGGCAATGGCCGTGCAACCGTCCAGGTACAAATTCAACAGCTTGCATTCGATCCTACCCTGAGATTTCACGACCTTCTCCTGCCAGTATTGTCGAATCCCCTTATGGCCGCAAATGGGCATTTCAAGCACCCGCTCGTGATACGTAGCTGATTCGGTAAAGACGGTTAGGATCAGATCGGGATCTTGCTCAACCCACGCACGAATGTAGCGCTCAACGACTTTCCTTACCTCCGGCTTCGTTAAGGCCATCTAGGTTTTCCCTTCTATGATATCCGTCAGATTCAGTGGACCCGCGTGCCTCTTGTGAGCGGTCAACAGGCTGTGGATCTCGGCCGGTGTACGAAGCACCATTTTTGAGAGATCGGCTTCCTTGATGGTCTCCGGCTTTATTCGCACCCACTTCCAAGGACCCGAGCCCACACTAACGTCACTCGCGAAAGCGGTGTAATAGCCCTCTAACACATTCTCGCCCGTGAGGACAGCCAGGTGAATAGTCCCGAAGTAGCGTGTATCACTGAGGTTCTTCCAGTGGCCGAGTAGATGCCGGTTGGCCAATTCGAATTCGATCTCATTGCGGAACGGATTGTGACGACCCTCCGTACGAGGTTCGGGAAAATGGGGCCTGCCTCTCAATCGCCGGTCCGATTCCGGTGTCAGTTGAACGACCTCCGAATGGCGCATCAGAGCATCCCCCGAAGTGAATTGGTAGCTCGTGACCCAGTGTCCTCCCAACCCTCTTACGGAGAAGAGGTGGGGAACGGAACTGAGCAAGCTTTCGAGAGGTGACGAGTTTTTGAGTTCATCCTGGATTTTCTGGAAAAAACCCGGAAGTAAGTTGGCGGTTGTTAAATCGAAAGCCTTGTCAGTCAGAGGATGTCCGAGGTCTTTATTGAGGTCTTGCAGCAGCCTGAGAATTCCCCCTGCCTCCTTGGTATCCCCTTTCACATGCTGAGTGCTGGCAAACGGGCTGGGTATGTCATCATTTGAAATGCCAAACGTAATAGGGACCACTGGAGATGTCTTTGGGCCAGCCAAGGCCACGCCTGCCGCGGCTCCCGACTCCCAAAGCACCCATGGCTTGTTCATGGAGTTGGGCGTCAGAAGGACATAGGTTTTGTCGGCGGCACCGATCTTCTCGTTAATCCAGGGCAACCACTTTTCGCCGGGAGGGATTCCCCCGCCTGCTTTCTGATCTGAGGAAAACTCAACGGCAACACCTTTTCCGAACAAATCATAGAGCAGCGTCTGTAAGGCGTCGGCGATTTTCCCGTCTATGCTGGAATGACTCAGGAAGACCTGTAATGCCACGGTACCTCCCTATTTCGAATCGAGAGTACCAACGAGATTCGATGGGGGTCAAATAAAGTTCATGGATGGGGGCAGGTCTTTTCGCGTCATTTATTCCGGAGCAAAGATAGGGTAGAAAATCTTTAGTCGGTATTTACCCTCTTTCTTCCATCTCGGTCTCTTGGACGGTCAACAAATCCGATAAGAAATGGGTATGATGTGATTATGGATCTAATGACACCGATGTGAAAAACTTCTCCTATGGCTAACCTGTCGAAACGATTGCCCACAAATATCGACGGGAATTTGTACGTTGATTCTACGTGTATCGACTGCGATACTTGTCGGCAATTGGCTCCTGCGACGTTTAAGGAAGACGGCGATTATTCAACGGTCTTCCGTCAGCCGGAGACGGCCCAGGAAGAATTCTCTGCGTATCAAGCTCTGATTGCGTGTCCGGTGGGTTCGATCGGCACCAAAGTGAAAGATGCCAAGGTATTCTCAGAGGCCCGGGCCTCTTTCCCGCTGCATATAGAAGACGGAGTGTATTATGCGGGATTTAATTCGGAGAAATCCTTTGGCGCCAATAGCTATTTTATTCGACATCTCTCAGGGAATTGGTTAGTCGACTCTCCCCGTTACCTCAAACAGTTGGTGAGGTTCTTTGAAGACCAAGGAGGGCTTCGCTACATCTTTCTTAGCCATGAGGATGACGTGGCGGATGCAGCTCACTATGCCAAATATTTTGGGGCCAAACGAATCATTCACCAGGCCGATGTCGCGGCCATGCCCGATGCGGAACGGGTCATCGATGGTAATGAGGCCGTTCAGATTGATCCGGGGTTTGTCTGCATTCCCGTTCCCGGCCATACCGCAGGAAGCATGGCCCTGCTGTATCAGAACCGGTTTTTGTTTTCAGGGGATCATCTCTGGTGGGATCGTGCTCTTCGGCAGCTTGGGACGCCTCAAAATCTGGTGTGGGATGACGCACAATTGAAACGGTCGGTCAGAAAATTACTCGATTATGCCTTTGAATGGGTGTTGCCGGGGCATGGAGAGCGTGTCCAACTCCCTCTGGAAGACATGAAGAACGCTGTCCGCCAACTCCTTCACCGCCGGTGGAATGTCCAACACTCCCTGCTTTGATGACTGAATCTCAAAATCTGGGTGGAGATCAATCGTTCTTTAAGGTCTTGATGATGAATGGGAGAGGTCTTGAACATGCAGGATCACCGACAAGGCGTTGTGATCGCTCAGTATCCCTTTTAACGGAAGCGATCGGGGATGTTCGGCTTGCAAATTTCTGATTGCGATCAAGTCCGGGCCGTTCTGGTATACCAGGGTTAAGCCATTCGATTGTAAAAATTCCTCTAACACGTTCCTATCTTGTTCTTCCAGATCAGGTCGAAGATTTGAGTCCATACCGATCAGCAGCGGGGCATCCGTCGGGACCAACCGGGCCAGTGTTGCCGTGATCTGGCGGAACTGCAGTGTTCTGGCCTCAATACTGTCCTGCCCGCGGCCTGCATCCATGTGGCTATTCAGCACCCAGAAGTCCGGGAATTGAACGAGCTGCAATCCTTTTGAAAAGAAATCATCGGCTTTATTCAGGTCGGTATTCCATCCGGAAAAGGCTTCATAGGGCTCGGCATGGACAAATTTGGGGTGCTCCCGGGCCAGCATGAGCAGGCCCGGACTCAGGCAGATCTCGCACATCATGCGAAGGGGCCACCAGTCGCCGCCGCCACCTTCGTTAAAATGCGGGTGATCGGCCCAGGCATGGCCGGTAGAGCGGGCCAGTTGTGCGGGACGAACGAAGGCTTCCTGGAGAAGCGCCAGGTCATACCGGGAGGCCAGGTCGCCAATGCATGCGACTTCTTCCTCGGTATGGGCGTCTGAGGAAAAAAACGAACCGGGAAGGAGCCGGTCGTGAATGTTAAACACCAACATATGAAATGCATGGTTAGCCGATGATTCGGGCAGATCGTCCCTCGTGATGCCGGCCTTTCCTTGCCAATCCATCCCACAGGCGATCGTAAGATCGGGCTTGGTTTCCATCCTCCCCACGCAGCCAGTAAGCATCATCAGCAGAATCACAGCCCAGGCCGATAGAGTCATAGCTCCCCCGTTTGGATACCAATGCGAAATATAAGAATTTCGTACCATAACATTTTGAATGACCGACAAGTGCCGTGTGAATAGCCGAAATCACGCCGGACTGTCGGGACGACAAAACATGAGGGATACCCATAGCAACAAATGACTCCGATTGGAAATCTTGGCAAATAATTACCAAACAGAGTACATTAGACCGGTCAGACGCTATCTTTTCTGCAGGAAGGAGAATACAGGGTGTTTCCCTTTTTCTTTCAAGTCCTCCTTTCTGTAGACCATCGATATCACTCTAAAAACTCACCCTGCCTTAATTGAATCCCGCGGGGGTGGCCACGATGAAATGGCATACCCTGTTCTTGTTGTTTCTGCCGGCATGGAAGCGTGCATGGGAACCGGGAAATATCACGGCAAAGGAGGCTATCGTCGGGGCCTCGCAGATCATGGTTCCTGTGGGAGTCCTCCCGCCTCAGCTTCATATTATCGAATGCTGGCAGGATGGCACCTCTATACCGACAGTGCAGGAACAAATGAGGAGCGCAGCAGTCAATCATGCGATAGCAGTCTGATGTTCAGATAGAAATGACACGAAGGAAATTTCGATGGAACTGAAGCTGCCAAGTTCTGAACAGGCCTACTGGGGGCTTCGCGCCATGAAAACCGTGGCCATGGCGGACGGGGAACTGGCAGCCTCGGAATGGCACATGATCCAATCTCTTCAGAAGATCTTCGGCACCACACACGATCTTGAACACATGGGCCCTGTCACGCCCGTAGAACTGGCTCGGGCACTTCCAGATCCCCAGATCAGGCGTCAACTGGTGCAAGGCCTGATCGTCATGTCTCTTATTGACGTGAACGTCAGTCCGCAAGAGACCGATCTGGTCGAGCGTTTTGCGCAGGCTCTGGAGGTCAGTGCTCCTGAGGTACGGAATCTGCGACATGTCATGAACAGAGAGATGATTCCGCTTCGCCTCGATTTGGTTCGTCGGGTTTGGTTGAGACCCAAAGTCAAAGAGATCTGGGAGAAAGAGAGAATTCGGGGCCTTTTCAAGTTCGTACTCGGAATGCTTGGAAAATACGAAAACCCGGCACTCGCGGCTCGCTACCAAGCTTTCGAACATTATCCATCCGGTTCACTGGGCCGCTCCTATTGGGAATATTGCCGCAAGAACGCATTCGCACTCCCTGGGGAAAAGGGCGGTGCCCCGGAACCCATTCTGTTTCACGATTGCGCACATATTCTATCGGGTTACGGAACGACCCCTGAAGAAGAGGTTCAGGTTGCCTGTTTCAGTGCGGGCTTTCAGAGGTGTGAACCGTGGCTCTTCGTGTTTTTCGTGCTGCTGCAATTTCATGTAGGAATCCGCATGACGCCCATCACCGAAGCGAGAACCGGATTCTTCGACCCTGAGAAAGCCATGATCGCCTTGCAGCGCGGTGCGGAGATGAATGTCGATTTGAACGATGGCTGTGACTACTGGCCCGTCATGAGTGAGCAGGTTGAGGACCTTCGACGGCAATACAATATCTTGCCGGTTGAAGCATTCCGTAGGCCACCTGGGTCCCTTGCCGGGGAAATAGCTTGATGGGGCTTCTATGGTTCGGTTGAGTGAATGACGATGTGTGCTCGGTTATCATCCGAAAAGTTCCCTGCTTGCTGGTCGCCATTCCTCCAAATCGGATCGAAGGGGCTTTATTAAGTACTCTCCCCTTCCCGCAGCAGCAAAACGGTTGGCTTTGGAATCTTCGATCATCCTGCGCTCTCCACCGAGACTCAAAAGGTGATGACCCTAACTGAAGCCTGTGGTTCTCACGACCTGACCAATCTCATGGTCCTTTTTTAAAAAAGTTCACAGCATAAAGTACTTCCAGTAGTTCTTTATCGGGTTTTCTACGCCGATAGGTCGGCATGTGCCGAGATATCGGCGTCACTGGTTGGTTGCCTTCCAAGCGAAGCGGAATTGGAAGAAAAGAATACTTATTTTTTTCAAACAGTTAGATAAAAATATATGGCTGTGTTCTTCTGGAATATTCCTTGCGAAGCGAATAAGACTAATTTTTAAAGATTCGCTTATGCTGAAGATCACCATACATTCAGAAGCCCAGTTGATGAGGATCGAGCTTGAGGGACGATTGACGGGGCCCTGGGTCAGGGAACTGGATCGTTGTTGGAAAGCAGTGGCTGCTGCCCCTCATGGCGAAATCCTGGTGAATTTGTCCGAAGTGCCGTTCATAGACGACGATGGAAAAATGCTCTTGTCGCGGATGTGGAGGGAAGGCGCACGGCTGCATGCGGTTGGGTGCCTAACTAAATGCATCGTTGAAGAGATTACGAAAGAAGGGTGATTGCTCAGGTTTCAATCATTCTAATCGGAAGAAGAAAATGCGAAAAAACCTGCAGAATTTACGAATGCATCCGGCGATTATCCTGCCTTTACAGATGAGGCTCTTCTCTACGGGAAATGTCATCATGCAAACCGAGAACAAAATAGGAGAGCCATAAGATGCGGGTGGTTGTTGGGCTGGGGCTGCTGATGCTGCTGAGTGTGTCGTGTGCCATGGGGCCGGACTATACGCGCCCGGCCCTCGAGACGGCAGACACCTTCCGGATGGCGGAGACGGAAGGGGAGTCGATTGCCAACTTGCCCTGGTGGGACCTGTTACAGGACGAGGCCTTGCACCGGCTCATCGAACGGGCGTTGCGCGAAAACAACAACCTGAAAGAGGCGGCGGCCAGCGTGGAGGAATTTCAAGCGCGGTTGTACACGGCGCGGACGGCTTTCATCCCGCAGGCGGCGATGACCACGAATGCGCCGGTGTTGGGGCGGCTCAACGGCTTTTCGGCCCCCGGGTTTGCCTCCGCCTTCAGTTACTACGGCCAAGGCACGCTGAATTGGGAATTGGACCTCTGGGGCCGCATTCGCCGGTCCACGGAAGCGGCGCAGGCGGAGTTGATGGCGCGGGAAGAAAACCGGCGGGCCGTGGTGCTGCAACTGGTGAGCGGCGTGGCCCAGTCGTACTTTGACCTGTTGCAATACGACCTGCAATTGGACATCGCCCGGCGCACGCTGCTGTCGTGGGAGGAGTCGGTGACGATTGCGCGGGCGCGGGTGCGCCGCGGGGTGAGTGCCAAACTGGATGCGGACCAATTCGAGGCGGAGCGGGCCAATGCGGCGGCTCGGGTGGCCCAGCTGGAACGGCAAATGGTGCAGACCGAGAATGCCGTGAGTGTGTTGTTAGGGACGAATCCGATGCCGATCCCCCGGGGGCAGGCCCTGACGCAACAGGTGTTGCCGCCGGAGGTGCCCCCGGGGCTGCCCTCGGAACTGCTGCAGCGGCGGCCGGACATTCTGCGGGCCGAGCAGGCCCTGGTGGCGGCGACCGCCCGCATCGGGGCGACCAAAGCGGCGCGCTTTCCCCGGCTGTCGATTACGGGGCTGCTGGGGGTGGCCAGTCCGCAACTGTCGAACTTGCTGGATGGGGGCAATGAGTTCGGGCAAGCGGGGCTGGGGTTGGCCGGGCCGGTCCTCAATGCGGAGACCTTAGGGTTCGAGCAGCGGGCGGTGGAGGCCCAGGCCAAGCAGGTGTTGGCGCAGTATGCGCAGACCATTCTGGTGGCGTTTCAGGAAGTGGAGGATGCGTTGGTGGCGGTGCGGACGGCGGGGACGCAGCGCCAGGCGCAGGAGGAGCAAGTGACGGCGCTGCGGTCGGCCCTGCACTTGGCGAACCTGCGCTATACGGGGGGGATTACGAGCTATATCGATGTGCTGATTGCCAAGCGCACGTTGTTCGAGGCCGAACTGGCGCTGGCGAGCACGCATCGGCTGCACCTGGTCTCGGTCGTGCAGCTTTATAAAGCCTTAGGGGGCGGGTGGTCTCCGGAGCAGAGCCTCGCTCGGCTCTAATCGCATCGTTTTTTTTTAGGGGGAGATGATGTGGTTGCACGAGAATTCAGGGCTGGTTCATAATTCCGGATTATGGAATCGCTTTTATTCTCCAAGATAATCGCCTCGGAAATCGACCAGTCTCGGGTCTTGCTTGAAGTCTCGAAATCCATCGCCGTGCATCGGAACCTGCACGAACTTTTTCGTGATCTCGCCTGGAAACTTCCGCAAGTGGTGCATGTCAATTTCGTGTCCTTGAATCTCTATGACCCGGCGCGTCATACCATGCGCTTGCACACCATTCAGACAAACGTGATGGCTGATCTCGTGGGCGGTCATGAGGAACCGGTCGAAGAGACGCCTGCCGGACTGGTCTGGCAAACACAACAACCTCTGCTTGTCTCGGATCTTGCCCAAGAGTCTCGTTGGCCGAAGGTTCTCAATCGCATGAAAGAAGACGGCACGAATTCGTTTTGTGTCGTTCCCCTGACGACTGCCGTACGGCAGTTGGGAGCTATGGGCTTTGCGAGCTTGCAAAAAGAAGCCTATGGCGAATCGGATGTGACATTTTTCCGGCAGGTCGGCAATCAGGTGGCCGTGGCTGTGGATAATGTCCTGCACCACCAAGATCTGGTCGGTGAACGGGACCGGCTTGGTCTTTTGCTGGAAGTGTCCGAATCCATCGCGTCCCACAGGGACCTGGGCGAACTGCTGAAGGATCTTGCCCAGCGCCTTCCCCGCATTGTCCCATTCGACCACATCAATGTGGTCTTGCACGACGCGACGCGAGAAGTAATGCGTCTATGGCTCCTCGTGACCTCGGAACCCGGCACAATCAACCCGGGCCTGGAAATACCGATTGACGAATCCCCCGGTGGGCTGGTGTGGAAAACTCAACAGCCGCTGACCGTGAATGACATCGTGCAAGAGCGCCGTTTTCCGAAGTTGATGGCCATTTTGCGGGAAAATGGAGTTCAATCCTACTGTGCGGTTCCGTTGACCACGGCGCAGCGCCGCCTCGGCGCGATGGGCTTCGGGAGTTTGCAGCCGAGGATCTATCAAGAGGCCGAGATTCACTTCATGCAACAGGTGGCGAAACAAGTGGCCGTGGCCGTAGATAACACGCTGAATTCCGAGACTGCCGTGGCCGCCCAGGAGCAATTGGGGCGTGAGCGCGATCGTCAACGCCTGCTGCTGGAAGTCAACAATGCGGTGGTCTCTCATCTGGGTCTGGACGATCTATTCACCGCAGTCAGCGCCTGTTTGCGAAAAGTCATCCAACACGACGGGTCGGCACTGGTGCTATACGACGTCGACACGCGACGGTATCGTGTGCACTGGCTGGACTTTACGAAAGAAGAGGAGTTTTTCGAAGAAGGAGACATTGAACCCGGAAGTCAGTGTCCATCGGATATGGCTATTGCGAGCAAAAAGCCGGTGATCTACCGAAAAGGCGATTTAGAGGTGTTGGCTATGAACTCCGAGTGCATTCGGCATTTGCTGGATCAAGGAGTCCGCTCGCTCTGTTGCGTGCCTCTGTTGTCGCATAACAAAGCGCTTGGCACGTTGGACGTAATGCGTTCGGGTGACGGTGATTTCACTTCAACTGAAACGGAGCTCCTGAATCAAGTCGCACGACAGATCGCCATTGCGGTGGAGAATGGCCTGGCCTACCGGGAGATTGCCGAACTGAAGGACAAGTTGAAGAAAGAAAAACTCTATCTGGAAGACGAAATCCAAGCCGACCATAATTTTGAGGAAATTTTAGGAGAGAGCCCCTCGCTGAAGCGAGTTCTGCATCAAGTGGGGATTGTCGCGCCCACGGATTCGACAGTTCTCATACAAGGCGAAACAGGAACCGGGAAAGAACTGATTGCTCGAGCCATTCACAACAGGAGTGGGCGAAGGGACCGGACCTTTGTGAAGTTGAATTGCGCGGCTATTCCGACAGGCTTACTCGAAAGTGAACTGTTTGGACATGAAAAGGGCGCATTCACGGGTGCGATTGCCACAAAGATCGGCCGCTTTGAACTGGCTGACCGCGGCACGTTCTTCCTTGACGAGGTAGGAGAAATTCCCCTGGAGTTACAAGTCAAGTTGCTCCGTGTTCTTCAAGAGCAAGAGTTCGAACGATTGGGGAGCACCAAGACAATCCGTGTGAATGTCCGCATGATCGCCGCGACCAACCGCGAGTTGCCTCATCTTGTCGAACATAAGCAATTCCGCGAAGATCTGTACTACCGCCTCAACGTATTTCCGATCACCATGCCGCCTCTGCGGGAGCGAGCGGAAGATATTCCCACCCTCGTCAGACATTTTGCCCAGAAATTCGCCAAACGGATGAAGAAGCCCATTGAGACGATCCCGTCAGAGTCGATGACTGCGTTGCGGAATTATCCCTGGTCGGGCAACGTTCGAGAGTTGGAAAACTTTGTTGAACGAGCGGTCATCCTGACTCAAGGGACGGACTTGTTCGTTCCGCTGACCGAATTGAGACGACCGCTGAATCACTCCCAGGTTCCTCCGGGGACTTTGGAACAGGCCGAACGTGACCATATCCTTAAGGTGCTTCGTGACACAAATTGGGTGATTGGCGGCCCATCCGGTGCCGCCGCTAGGCTCGGCATGAAGCGAACTACCCTTCAATCCAAGATGCAGAAGCTCGGGATCGGTCGCCCCCGCTGACGCAGATCTATATCTTGCCGGTTTGGGCGTTTCACATACCATCTGAACGGCCTGTCGAGGAAGTGAGGTGATGGGACTTCCATGGTTCGGTTGAGTGGATGGCCAAGTGTGCTCGGTTATCATCTGCAAAGTTCCCTGCTTGCTGGTCCCAATTCCTCCAAATCGGATCGAAGGAGTTTTATAAGTACTCTCCCCCTCCCGAGGCAGCGAAACTTTTAGTTTGGGTTCTTCCGAGGGAATTTTTATTGTGGAACAAGCAACTGCCTTCCTGCATTCTTATCCGTTTTTAGGTTGGACGTGCCGACATTTCGGCTCCTGCCGAATGGACGGCAGTTCGATCACTACACTCTGTCTTCATGCTTGTCTGTTTCCAGCCAACCACTTTCGAGAATTCTCCATTTAATTAGCTAGTTACAGGGCAGTTCACGATATTTTATGTTATCTGGAATAGTCCTTGCTTTTTTATCACAGCCTATGAATGCCGATGAGGAGTTCCATAACTACTTCCTTGGCCAATGTTCAGGAGAGCCTCTCTCATGAAACGTCCTAATTGGATAGGATCCTTTCTGATCTTCTTCGTGGTTGTCGGGACCGGTGGCAGCCTGGCCGCGTGGAAGTATGCATCCTTACAGGAATCCCAATGGGCCTCCGAAAATCAGCCGGAGCCGATGGAAACCGTCACAATTGCCGTCGTGAATGAAATAGAGCACCGTCCATCCACCACCGCCATAGGAACGGTGCTTGCGTTGCGCTCCATTACGCTTCAAAACGAGCTTTCCGGAACCGTCAGGGAAGTCAATTTCAAACCAGGGCAAATTGTCAAAGCGGGCACCGTGCTCATTGCGCTCGACGTATCCGTCGAAGAGGCCGAGCTGAAGGCGTTGACCGCGCAGGCCGCCCTCGCACGGACGGTGCACGGTCGCAGACAGTCCTTGAGCCGGGATTTAGCCGCTTCCCAGGAGGAGGCGGATCGTGCGCGGGCCGATTTCGATGTCGCCCTTGCTCAAATGGCACGCATCAAAGCCATCATCGCCCGGAAGACCATCCGTGCGCCGTTCAATGCGCGGGTGGGCCTCGCAGATGTGCATCCCGGTCAGTATCTGAGCGAAGGCACACAACTGACCACATTGCAGGGCATCGACGACGCGGTCCACGTGGACTTCTCGATTCCGCAGCAAGTCGCCGCGGGTTTGCGGGCAGGAGACCTTGTCGAAGTGTTTTCCGGCAGTAGTTCAAGTCCGATTGCGGCAAAAATTGTGGCGCTCGACGCGCGTATCGATACCACCACGCGCAACTCAATGGTGCGGGCAAGGGTGGAGGGTGCGGCTCATACGCCCGTCCCTGGTACCGCCGTGCGTGTCAGAGTTCCAGTCGGTCCAGCGCGGAAAGCTGTCGTGGTCCCCGTCAACGCGTTACGTAAAGGCGCCGAAGGAGACCAGGTCTTTGTGATCGCCACGGATAAGCACGATCAAGCCCGAGCTCACGTGCGAAAGGTCGAAAGTGGCGCGATGCTTGACGATAAGGTCGTCATTTACGCCGGTTTATCAGCCGGCGAACAGGTGGCCGCTTCCGGTTCCTTCAAACTGCGTGAAGGAACGCTTGTCATGATCGCCGGTGACTCACCGCCCGGCCCGGGCGTCATGCTGCAGTAAGGGCCCGCAGAATCGAACGCCTATGCACATGTCCCCGCATGAGAAAGCAGGCATTATCAGTCGCGATGATCAGCAAGAGAAAATCGGAACAGTTCCTGAGCGATTTCGGGAATGAACGGAAGAACCAGGCACGATGCGTCACTTCATCGTGACGACGGAACAAGAACATTCTTATGCGCTCCATTACCGATACGTTTATTAAACATCCCGTGCTTGCGGTGGTCATTAACCTCGCCATTGTGCTCGTTGGATGGCGAGCCCTGACAGTCCTGCCGGTCCAGCAGTATCCGAAAATCGAAAGTTCCTCGGTCATCATTACGACGGTGTACTACGGTGCCAGCGCCGAAACGGTTCGCGGGTTTCTGACGACTCCGATCGAACGGGTCGTATCGGCGATCGGCGGCATCGATTATCTCGAATCGACCAGCCGAGCCGGTGTGAGCACCGTCACCGTCCACCTCAAACTCAATCATAGCAGCACGGCAGCGCTGGCTGAGATCACCGCGCGCCTGCAGCAGGCCCGATCCGAGTTGCCCCCGGCTGCGGAGCCTCCGGCGGTCGAAGTGCTGCGTGCCGACCGGCCGTACGCTTCCTTTTATCTGAGCTTTTCCTCGACAGAACGTGATGTGCCGGGAATCACCGACTGGCTCGCACGGACCATGCAACCCCAGTTCTCGACATTGGCGGGGGTGCAGCGCGTGACTATCGAAGGCGGCCGTCAGATTGCCATGCGTATCTGGATCGATCCGGATCGTCTTTCGGCGCTCAATCTTTCCCCCGGCGATGTGCAGGGAGCCTTGCAAAGGAACAATTTTCTGGCCGCGGTCGGCCGGACGAAGGGCAACCTTGTGCAGCTCAACCTCTTGGCGAACACCGATTTGAGGTCCGTCAAAGAGTTCGAGGAACTGATCGTCAGTGACCGTGAAGGTGCGCTCGTGCGGCTCCGGGATGTCGCGCGAGTCGAGCTCGGAGCCGAAGAAGCGGAGATCGTTGCCAAGTATAGCGGCCGAGAGGCGGTCTATCTCGGGGTCTGGCCGCTGGTCGGTTCGAATGAGATCGAGGTTGCCCACCGGTTACGCGAAGAGATGGAGCAATTGCGTCCCGGCTTGCCCAAAGATATCGAGATGCACCTCGCATACGACGCGACGGTGTTTATGGAAGACGCCCTCACGGAAATCACCAAAACGCTGTCGGAGACGATTCTGATCGTCGGCTTAGTCGTGTTTCTCTTCATGGGTTCGGTGCGAACGGCAATGGTGCCCTTGTTGGCGATGCCCGTTTCATTGATCGGGGCCGCCATCGTCATGTTCGCCTTGGGATTCAGCCTCAATCTTTTGACCATTCTCGCGATAGTGCTGGCGGTCGGATTGGTTGTGGACGATGCCATCGTCGTGGTCGAAAACGTCGAACGGCATGTTCGCTTGGGGAAATCGCGGCTCAATGCCGCATTGATCGGCGCCCGCGAACTCCTCGGCCCGATCGTCGCCATGACTATCACCTTGGCGGTGGTCTACACGCCGATTGCCTTCCAGGGAGGCCTGACCGGTTCGCTCTTCCTCGAGTTTGCCATTACGCTCGCCGCGGCCGTGGTCCTCTCCGGGGTGGTGGCCGTCACCCTCTCGCCGATGATGAGCTCCCGATTTGTGCATCCACAGGGCAAGCAAGGCCGAATGACCTTGTTCGTTAACCGCCGATTCGAATCCATGCGGCGCGGGTATGCCTGGCTGCTCGACGCCGCACTGGACATGCGGTGGACGATCGTGGTGGCTGCGTTCCTCATCATGCTCGCCGCCTGGCCGTTGTATACGTTTTCGCGACAAGAGCTGGCGCCGGTGGAGGATCAGAGTCACATGAGCCTCTTTTTCGAGGCCGCGCCCGACTCGACGGTCGAGGCAACCGATCGTGAAGCCCAGCCCGTCGTCAAAGCCATCACTTCCTTCCCGGAAGCGAAGTTCATGTGGTCGCTCACGACAAATTGGGGAGGCTTCGGCGGCATGGTGACAAAGGACTGGCGAGAACGAACTCGTTCGACTGAGGAAATGTACGGCGAGGTTTATGGCGCGGTGTCGCAAGTACCGGGGCTGCGTGTCTTTCCTCGCCTCGACCCGCCTCTTCCGACTCCCGGCCAGTACGATGTCGAGCTGGTGGTGCAAGAGCGAGGCTTCACCGGAACAGATGCTCGAGACGATTTCGGCGGTGGTGGATGCCGGCTGGCGAAGCGGAAAATTCCTGTACGTGGACACCGATCTGAAAATCGATTTGCCTCAGGCACACGTCGTGCTCGACCGCGAGAGGCTCTCGGATCTCGGACTCGATTTGGCCGGGGTTGGGCAGGAATTGGGAACATTGCTTGGTGGGGCCTATGTCAATCGGTTTAACTTTTTTGACCGCAGTTATAAAGTCATCCCGCAAATGGATGATCAGGATCGCGCGACGGTAGGACCATTGCTCGACCTGAAGATCAAGACTCCGAGCGGTCAACTCGTGCCGGTTTCGACGTTTACGCACATCGAGACGAGCACCGCTCCGCGCACGTTGAATCGTTTTCAGCAGCGCAACGCCGCGCGGGTCTTCGGCGGTGTCAAGCCGGGCGTGACGAAGGAAGAAGGGCTGCGCGTGCTTGAAGAGGCTGCGTCGGCGTCGACCGGCCCACGTGTGGTGCTCGATTATGCCGGGGAATCCCGGCAGATTCGTCGCGAGGTCTCGGCGCTTACCGTCACGCTCGGATTTGCCGTGGTGCTCATTTACCTGGTCCTGGCCGCCCAGTTTCACAGTTTTCGCGATCCCCTCATTGTGTTGCTCGGATCGGTCCCCCTGGCCATCTCAGGGGCCCTGGTATTCAGTTTTCTGGACCTTACCACGATCAACATCTATTCCCAGGTCGGATTGATCACCTTGGTGGGTCTCATCGCCAAGAACGGGATCCTGATCGTGGAGTTCGCCAATACGCTCCAGGCGAGAGGATTCTCGAAGGCGTCGGCGCTGCGCGAAGCGTCTTTGACGAGGTTGCGGCCGGTGCTGATGACCTCCGCGGCTACGGTCTTTGGACATCTCCCGCTGGTGTTGGTATCCGGTCCGGGGGCCGAAGCCCGTAACAGCATCGGGATGGTCCTGGTGACCGGTATGACCCTCGGTACCCTGTTCACCCTTTTTGTCGTACCGGTGTTTTACTCGCTGATTGCGGCGCAGCACCAGCCAAGGGCCATGGACGAGGAACTCGAGCCCGGGGGACTACAATTGGCTGCAGCCAAAGAATGAAGCGATTGAGTCAACATCGCAAGAAGATGGGAGTTCCGCATGCGTCCGTGTGATAGGCACGAAAAGCGTAATCAATTCTTTGCACCGAAAATGGGAGTGTGCAAATCCGCTATCGGGTGACTCGTGGTCACGAACCCAACCATCCTGCCGACCATGACAACGGCCATCGACCTTGAGGCCTATTGCCGGCGGATCGGCTATGCGGGCAACCGCAAGCCCACACTCGATGTCCTCCGGAACATTCAGCTTTGCCATACTGAAACTATTGCATTTGAGAATTTGAATCCGTTGATGGGATGGCCGGTCCTCCTCGATGTATCCTCGCTTCAGCAAAAAATGGTGAGAGACGGTCGTGGCGGCTATTGCTTCGAGCACAACCTTCTTTTGAAACACATGCTCGAAGCACTCGGCTTTCAGGTCACGGGATTGGCCGCGCGCGTACTGTGGAATACCCAGGAAGGCGTGGTGCCTCCTCGCAGTCACATGCTTCTCCAAGTTGATCTTGACGGCTGCCCTTACATCGTGGATGCCGGTTTTGGCGGCGTGACACTCACCGGCCCGCTACGCCTCGAACCCGGTATCGAACAAACCACGCCGCATGAAACGTTCCGGCTGCTCAAAGTCAACGACGAATTCATCGCGCAGGTCCACATTCGCGGCGAATGGATATCGCTCTATCGTTTCGGTTTATCCGAGCACCTTCTTCCCGATTATGAAGTAGCCAGTTGGTATCTTTCCACCCACCCTGAGTCGCTGTTTATCAACGGATTGCTGGCCGCGCGGGTGGCAAAGGATTGCCGGTATGCGCTGAGGAATAACCGGCTGACCGTCTATCATAGACACGGCGAAATTGAACGACAGTTGATCCCCAATGTCCAAGATATGCGGGAGACACTGGAGACCGTGTTTCGCATCACGTTGCCCGACATGCCGGAACTCGAGACCGCGCTTATGAAGGTCACAACGTCGACGGAATGACCGTAACGGTGTTGTCAGTGCATGGTCCGACGACGTGCACATCCATATGGGAACGTCTTGTCCGGACGGTCGAACAAAAGAAGGAGAACCCATGACGCATAAGGCAAGAGTCGCGGAGATTGCGCCCGATCATTATGCCATCTCGATCCATGTTCCGGAATTCAATCTCCGATTCAATCATTTCCTGATCAAGGATGACGAGCCGCTGCTCTTCCATACAGGCATGAAGCAGATGTTTCCGATTGTGCGGGAAGCCGTCGCACGCGTCATCGATCCGGCCATGCTGCGATGGATTTCGTTCAGCCATTTCGAAGCGGATGAATGCGGGGCGCTCAACGAATGGCTGGCGTTGGCTCCACGCGCGGAACCGGTGTGCGGCTTGGTCGGGGCGCTCGTCAGCGTAAACGATTTCGCCGTGCGTCCGGCTCGCGTGCTGGCGCATGACGAAATCCTGAAAACCGGAAACTATCGGCTGAGGTTCCGGCAGACTCCGCATGTGCCGCATAACTGGGAAGCCGGCCTGTTGTTCGAGGAGGTTACGCGCACGTTACTGTGCTCGGACCTCTTCTCTCATGGAGGCGACGTAGAGCCCGTGACCGAATCGGATCTCGTCGATCGTGCCAAATGCGCGTTAATCGAGGGTCAGAAAGGTCCGTTGGCGAATGCCTATCCGTACACGTCATCGACGGAGGCAGTCCTGCAAGGGTTGGCCGATCTGCAGCCGAAACAATTGGCGATTATGCATGGATCAGCCTTTCGTGGAGATGCTGGAAGTGCGCTGCGTGATCTAGCGGCGACTATGCGCGAAGTGTTGGGGCCTGGCATGGGAAGCGCCTCACCTTGAACGCGGCGGCCGGTTTTGCGCCGGACGTGTCGAAAATTTGTTCAGACCAGGAATGGGAGGATTATCATGACGATAGAACTCAATCACACGATCGTGCCGGCGCGTGACAAGATCGGGTCGGCGAAGTTTTTCTCGAAGATTTTCGGCCTGACGTTCGACGAGCATGCAGTGGGTTATTTCGCTCCTGTGCAGATCAATGAGTCGCTTACGCTCGATTTCGACGATGATGTCGACGGATTCGACGTCCATCATTACGCGTTTAAAGTGAGCGAAGTCGAGTTCGATGCAATCTTCGGTCGCATTCAAACGGAAGGCATTCCCTATGGAGCCGAGCCTCACTCGCGAGACGACATGCAGATCAATCATCGTGGCGGCGGGCGCGGAGTGTATTTTTGCGACCCTAACGGACACATCCTTGAACTGCTCACCGTGGGGTAGAGTTGGTAGCGCGTCAGAGGAGGCTGCGGTTGGACAAGGGTTGCGCGGAATGTATGTGATAACCGTAAGGAGTACACGACATGAAAATTCAACGGATCACCGTCGATCCCGATCCCTATGAACAGTTCCGTCTAGCTCAGGGATATCGGGTGGGAGATTTGGTGTTTATTTCCGGTCAGACCGCAATCGATACTCAAGGCCGGATAGTCGGCGTGGGCGACTTCGATGCGCAGGCGGGGCAGACGTTTAACAATCTCGATCGCGTGTTACGCGCGGGAGGATCGAGCTTGAAGAACGTCATCAAAGTCACCATTTTTCTGACCGACATGAGTAACTTTAATCGCATAGTCACATTGCGCGGGAAATGGTTTACTCCTCCCTATCCGGCTGACACCATCGTCGAAGTCAGTTCGCTTTATTCTCCGGATGCGATGATTGAGATCGAAGCGATCGCCATTGTCGACTCTGCTGCGGAGCGAATTTGAATATTACAGACTGACACGAGCTGTCATGGAAAACATGATGGTCTGGAGCTGGTGAATGGTTATAGCGGCATGCTGAATGTGACGAAACCAATCAGCATGGATGTCGGAAGAAGATGGAACATACGGCTCTGCCCAACAAGTATGAGCCGCCCGGAAGTTCTTTGTGTGCCCTGCGTTCGAGAGACCGGAATGGAAATCATGACCAGGCGGTTTGTGCTTCGAGACTTGTGCGAGGAGGATGCATCGGCCTTTGAGGCTTATCATGCCGATCCGCGTTCTCTCGAATTTTATGGGCCAGACGAGATTATGTCCGGGCATGCTCAGGGGCTTCTCGAGACTTTTGCACAGTGGGCAAAGGAGCGTCCCAGACGGAACTACCAACTTGCTATTATCCAGCGCCGACCGCCACAACAGCTTATCGGTTGCTGTGGACTCCGTACGGCGGGTTCGGAAGGCGGAAGGGCCGAACTGGGGATTGAGCTCGCTCCGGAGTTCTGGGGCCGCTACGGTTACGCCATCGAAGTGATGGAAGCTTTGGTGGAGTTCGGGTTTCGCACATTACAGTCGCGGGAGATCTATGGCGATAGCGTGAGCGTCAACCACCGGATTGCGAGTCTCGCCGACTCATTCGGAGCAGTTGCCGTAACACGGCCTGCTCCGGCATGGATGACCGCTCGCGGATGGAAACCGATCGAGTGGCATGTGACTCGCTTACAATGGGAAGGCGGCCGTCTCACATTGAATCCGCGTTTCCAGCAGAAGGGTCATGAAAAAGCGTGACAATCGTCTGGCGGAGCATTTACTGAAATAGGAGCACAACGAGATGAAGTTACCGGCCCAAGTCTTTCACCTCGCTGAAGCTGCCAACTGGCCGTCGATCCAGCAGCATGGTTTGCTCAGCACCAGTGCTCTACTCGACCTGGCAGGAGTTCGGGGTAACAAACGAGCACAATTCGAGCAACGACCTCGTTCAATCCATATCGAGTTGCCGAACGGGGTACAAGTCCGGGATCAGAAACCGATGCTCACACAGGCGCTGGCGCGATGTCTGATTGGAATAAGTCCGGTCGAGTGGTATGGGTTGCTCAATTCCAAGGTATACTTTTGGCTCGACCCTGCCCGTCTCGATCGTCAGCGACGCGCGTGTGATCCCAGGCCCCAGGTCGTGCTGGCCGTCGATACAAAGCGGCTGCTAGCCACGCATGCGCAGAGGATCGCTTTGTCTCCCATCAACACCGGTAACGCGCGGCGCAGGCCGGCCGTGCGTGGCCGGAGCACCTTCGTGCCTTATGCAATGTGGTGCAAGTCTGGCTGGTGCAGTGAAGCGGTCGGCTTGGGGACCAGGACGCGGGCGCGCAGCCACCGCCCAGTGGAATTGACCGTCGATGGAGCGGTTCCTAATATCATGGATCTGATCATTCAGGTCTACCAAATAGAACCAAGAGAGTCGTTCTGTGTGAAGAGAAATATCCGAGCTGCCGTCGTGGCTGATCGGGCTGGTCGCGGTGTTATGCATTCTGCAATGACAGGGGCAGTGTTTCCGGCGGATGGAATAATGAGTGGTCTCTCCGGACACCTCTATGTAAGGTCTAATCGATAATGAGCGAAGTCACGGACAGCAAGGTGCGTGAGTTGGTAGAGGAGGTATATCGGGAAGAATCCCGGCGGGTTCTCGCTACCTTGATTCGCCTGCTTGGCGATTTTGATGCTGCGGAAGAGGCCCTGCACGATGCCTTCGCCGTGGCTGCCGAGCAGTGGATACGGAACGGCGTCCCGTCCAATCCTCGGGCATGGCTCGTATCGACCGGCCGGTTCAAGGCCATCGATGGCATGCGGCGACGAGCACGTTTCGATGCCTCCCTGACTGAACATGCCAAACAATTGGAATCCGCCCTCTACCCACTTGAAGAGCCGGACGATGAAAGCATCGAGGACGACCGGTTACGACTGATCTTCACGTGTTGTCATCCCGCCCTCGCGCCCGAGGCTCAGGTGGCGATGACGCTACGCGAGGTCTGCGGCCTCACGACGGAAGAGATTGCGCGCGCCTTTCTCGCGAAGCCCTCCACGATCGCCCAGCGAATCGTGCGAGCCAAGGGAAAGATTCGCACCGCGTGCATTCCCTATCAGGTGCCTTCGGAAACCGATTTGCCGGCTCGTTTGGATGCAGTGCTTCGAGTCGTGTATCTGGTGTTCAACGAGGGATACTCGGCTTCTTCCGGTGGGTCACTGACGCGGCATGATCTCTCCGCCGAGGCCATCCGCCTGGGGCGATTGCTGGTCGAATTGCTTCCCGACCCTGAGACGATGGGATTATTGGCGCTGATGTTGTTACACGATTCTCGCCGTGTCGCACGTATTTCGGCGACAGGCGAACTGATTCTTCTGGACGACCAGGACCGTTCGCTGTGGAACCGTGATCAAATTATTGAGGGAACGATCCTGATAGAACGGGCATTTGCCTCAAATCAGGTTGGTCCATACACCATTCAAGCCGCGATTGCCGGAGTGCATGCCGAGGCGCCTCAGCCCGCCGAGACAAACTGGGCTCAAATTGTCGCACTGTATGACTTGCTGATGCAGGCCGGCCCCTCTCCGGTGGTCGAACTGAATCGGGCCGTCGCAGTGGCCATGCGCGACGGCCCATTAGCAGGCCTTAGCCTCATTGACTCCATCCTCCGGCGAGGAGAATTGTCGAACTATCATCTGGCGTATGCCGCGCGAGCGGACTTTTACCGCCGATTGGGGCGAACGACCGAAGCGAAGGCCTCCTACGAGCAGGCTCTTGGCCTCACCCAGCAAGAGCCTGAACGGAGATTTCTCAAACGACGGCTGGCCGAGTTGCACGACTACGGTTAATCACCCCTATCCGTATCAAATTAGGCACGACCGGGAACTTTTCCGATTTTGATGTGCCAGAACTTGGCACATCCACAATATCTTGAGGATAAGTTTTGGTAGTTCCCCATTCCCAGGGTCCCAGCGTTGTCGACAGGATGGATGAAACGCCATTGTCGATTTTGATCTTCCTGGACGACTATGTGATAACAATCACATTTCACCTACCTATTGGAGGCCTGAAGTCATGAAATATCTGCTCTTCTGTTGTATGGAGGAGAAAAAATTGGAGACCATATCAAGAAGCCAAAGAGATGAACTCATGGATGAAACGCGGATCTATTGTGAAGAACTCCACAAGAGCGGCCATCTCCTTGTATCAAATCCCCTCGAGCCTGTCGAGATGGCGGTGACCGTGCGGGTCCGTAATGGGGGAATTTCTCTCTCCGATGGTCCTTTCGCAGAAACGAAGGAGCAGATCGGCGGCTTCTTTCTCATTGACGCCAGAGATATCAACGAGGCCGTTCAGATCGCTTCCAAGTTTCCATCGGTTCGCCTCGGAAGTATGGAGGTTCGGCCGGTTGTGGACCTTGAGAAATAAGAGGAAAAGGCGGAGTCTTGTGAAGATCTTTAGGAATTTTAGGAGGATCCACGATATCGGGGAATGCCGATTCGGTCACGTCCGGTTCAACCAATCAGTAGGGGAATTCACATGAAATACCTGTTGCTGGTTCACCACGATGAAGACGCTTTTGGCAAAATGAGCGAGACCACGCGCAAGGAAATGCTGCATGAATCCGTGCAACTGACGCACCAGCTTCATGCCAAACGACAGTATCTCAGTGCTTCGCCGCTCCAACCCGCGTCGACCGCGGTCCTTGTGCAGGTTCGCGAAGGCAAACCGATGGTCACGGACGGTCCGTTCGTGGAGACACGCGAGCAGCTAGCGGGGTATTTCCTGATCGACGCCAAGGATCTTGATGAGGCGACGAGTATCGCCGTTAGGGTTCCAGGGGCACGCATCGGTACCGTCGAGGTGCGACCGTTGATCGAGATATCCGGTCTGCCGACTCACGAATGTTTATGATCGGGCAAGGCTGTTAAAAACGATTTCTGGCGTATGTCGATTTCTCGGGCCTCTGTTCGACAAAGTCGAGAGAACCCGGTTGTGAAACTAAATAGACACACAGTTTCAATCACAAAAACAAAGGAGAATGAGCGATGCGATTTATGATTATCGTTAAGGCAACCAAGGACTCGGAAGCCGGTGTGATGCCGAGCGAGCAACTCCTCACCGAAATGGGCAAGTTCAACGAAGAGCTGGTGAAAGCCGGCGTGATGCTGGCTGGCGAGGGGCTTCAGCCAAGCTCGAAGGGCGCGCGCGTCAAGTTCTCCGGGAACAAGCGGACTGTGATCGACGGCCCATTTGCCGAGACGAAAGAGCTAATAGCCGGTTTTTGGCTATGGCAGGTAAAGTCGAAAGAAGAAGCGATCGAATGGGTCAAGCGCTGCCCCAATCCTCATCAGGGGGCGTCCGAGATCGAAATTCGCCAGGTGTTCGAGGCCGAGGACTTCGGGGAGGAGTTCACGCCTGAGTTGAGGGAGCAAGAAGAACGCCTACGCGCGAAGATAGCCGCGAAGGAGAAGTAGGGGGCATTAGACCAATATTGTTATGTCTCTCGAGGATACCGCTCATGAAACCACGCATTACTGTTATCACCATTGGTGTTGACGACCTCACGAGGTCACTCCAGTTCTATCGGGACGGTCTTGGCCTACAAACCGAAGGCATTGTGGGCACGGAGTTTGAACACGGCGCGGTCGTTTTCTTTGACCTTGAAGGCGGCTTGAAGATGGCACTGTGGCCACGTGAAAGCCTTGCACATGACTCTACGGTTTCTCTTAATCTACCCAGCCCCACGGAGTTTTCCCTGGGGCACAATGTCGCGTCGAAGGATGAGGTTGACGCAGTCATGAAGCAGGCCGAAATGTCCGGAGCCAAAGTCGTTAAACCCGCTCAAGACACATTCTGGGGTGGCTATGCAGGCTTCTTCCAAGATCCGGATGGACATTTGTGGGAAATTGCATGGAATCCTCAATGGGTCTTTCCAGATTGATCACGAACCATTTCACGGACGGATCGAGTTTTGTCATCAATGAGAAAAATTGTTGCTTAAGATTAAATTTAGTCTCAACCCAACGGAGGACATGGTAATAAATACACGACATTGTAAATTTTTCAAAAGAGGAATCAGGGAACAGAACCTTACAATTCCAATTTTATTCAACCTTGCTTGATTCTCAGACGGGTACCGAATGGCGTAATTCTTGCGATTTTATATTAGGAAACCGGGACGGAGGAGCTGTCGATTTGAGACATCGAAAACCGTATGACAATTTTTTGTCGAAAGTATTCATCGCTTAACCACAAGGAGGTATCTATGCGTTTTCCATTGATCACTCTCACCTGTTTGTGCCTATTCGTGACGATGTCCCCTGCCCAGGCTGCAGACACAAATGGCGAAAAGCACATGGACCCGCAGGCCATGATGGAGATGTATAAAAAACTGGCTATGCCCGGCGAGCCGCATAAGTTGTTTGCCAGCCTGGCCGGGAGCTGGACGACCAAAACCAAGTCCTGGATGGAACCAGACAAGCCGCCGATGGAATCCACCGGCTCGGCGGAAATGAAAATGTTGCTGGACGGGCGTTTTCTCAAACAGAAATTCACCGGAGAAATGATGGGCCAACCTTACTCCGGGATTGGAATCGACGCTTACGACAACGTCAGAAAAAAATATGTCACCGTCTGGATCGATACGATGGGCACGGGGATATTCATGATGGAAGGCACGGCGAGTGCCGATGGCAAAACCATCACGCTGGAGGGTCAACACGCCGAACCGGGTGGAGGTCATATGTCGCATCGTGCGGTGTGGAAGATTGTCGACAGCAATACCCAGACGTTTGACATGTGGGGGACACACCACGGCGGACAGGAAATGAAGATGATGGAGATCACGTATACCAGAAAACAATAGCCGGATTAGATATAGGACGGATAACTCCTCCTTGTTTTTGGAAGCCAACGGAGTCTCAGGTCTCTACCTGAGATCGCAAGTGCCGGGGCAAGGGGTTTATAAACCGATTTTTCAAGCCGAAGCGGCTTCGCGGCTCGGCGTCACTCGGGTGTGAGAGGCTTTTAAAGAACAGACCATGAAGACATCGTTGGCAGGCAAAGTCGCATTGGTCGCCGGAGCGACCCGAGGAGCGGGACGTGGGATCGCGGTGCAGCTCGGTGCGGCTGGAGCGACTGTTTACTGCACCGGGCGGACAAGCGGGTTCCGACGGTCGGAAATGAACCGGCCGGAAACGATCGAAGAGACGGCTGCTCTCGTGGATGAGGCCGGCGGCCGCGGGATCGCGGTCCGGGTGGACCACCTTGTGCCCGATGAGGTGCATGCGTTGGTGTCTCGCATCAAGGGTGAGCAGGGCGCGCTGCATATTCTCGTGAACGACATCTTTGGAGCGGCCAGGATCGAGTGGAACAAGGCGGTCTGGGAATCGGATCTGGGCTATGGGTTGCACACCTTGCGATTGGCGGTGGACACACACGCCATCACCAGCCACTTCGCGATACCGCTGCTCATCAGAATCCCAGGCGGTCTGGTGGTCGAGGTTAATGACGGAACCGTCGAGTATAACGAGGTCAACTATCGGAACTCCTTCTTCTACGATCTGGCTAAGGCCGCCGTGCTTCGAATGGGGTTCGCCTTGGGGCATGAGTTGAAGCCACATGGCGCTACGGCGGTGTCGCTGACTCCGGGTTGGCTACGATCCGAGGCCATGCTCGAAGCCTTCGGGGTGAGTGAATCGAACTGGCGTGACGCGACCACGACCCAACCCCACTTCGCCATTTCCGAGAGCCCGGCGTTCATCGGCCGGGCAGTGGCCGCACTTGCGCAAGACCCTAATGTGTCGCGCTGGAACGCAAAATCGTTGTCCAGCGGGCAGTTGGCGAAAATATACGGTTTCACCGATCTGGACGGCAGTCAACCCGATGCCTGGAGTTACATGACCGAAGTACAGGATGCAGGCAAGCCTGCCGACGTCACCGGCTATCGCTAATAACGAAAACAGACGGATCGACACCAACATATCTAAACATTCCATCTTTTTAAACAGCTTTATGTTTTTGATGCCGGCCTTCAATTTCCTCATGGAGGGATACCAATGAAGTATATGCTGCTTAGTTACGGTACCGATCAGGCGTGGGACGAAGCCGGACGGGAAAAGTGTTATGAGGAATCCACACAGCTTGCCCGCCGGCTCAAAGCTGAAGGGAAATATTTGGCGGCCGCTCCTCTGCATCCGATCACGATGGCGACCAGCATTCGGATACGGGATGGGAAACGTCTCGTCACCGACGGTCCGTTTGCAGAAACGCGCGAACAACTGGGCGGATACTTCCTCATCGAGGCCAAGGATCTGGATGAGGCAATGGGTATTGCCGCAGAAATCCCAGGGGCACGAGTAGGCACGGTCGAAATCCGGCCGGTGTTGGAGATCGGGGGGCTGCCGGCGGATTAGTCTCCCCAAAAAAGGAAAAGGGAGCATGTCGATTTCGCGAGGCCATTTCGACAAATAGATAGAGCCGTTTCAGTCGGGTCAATCGGTCCGTGAGGCTCATAGACAACTTTTTTACCAGAAAGGAGTTCTGACGATGACGACACCGCAGGTCAAGGCTGTTCCAGATGGAATGCACACCGTAACGCCACATTTGATTTGCGCCGGCGCGGAGGATGCCATTGAATTCTACAAGAAGGCATTCAATGCCGTGGAATTGGCTCGGCTTCCAGACCCGCAAGGCAAAATAATCCATGCCCACATTCGGATCGGTGATTCCGCAGTGATGCTGGTCGACGAATTTCCCGACTGGGGCGGATTCGGGCCGAAGACCTTGAAGGGTTCGCCAGTCACTCTTCATCTCTATGTCGAAGATGTTGACGCGTTCGTTGCGCAGGCCGTCAATGCGGGAGCGAAAGTCACCATGCCACTCGAAGACACGTTTTGGGGCGATCGGTATGGGAAACTCGAAGACCCCTTTGGCCATCATTGGTCGGTCGCCACACATATTCGAGACATAAGTCCTGAGGAGATACGACAGTCGGCGCAGAAAGCCTGTGGCTAATCGCTGATCAGAGATAACCCAGAGAGGGTCGTTTGAGCTGATAGCGGTCAGCCTATTGCGGTCAGATGAATATCAGCGCATTCATCCCCCAGCCAAACTTGGCGGGTTGGTAAGCCGCGCCGGAAGGACGCTTTGGGGAGCCTGGAAGAAATGCGGCTTTGCATGAAAAGATTATCCCGATCACCGCAGGGAATCCCCCTCCTTGTTCATCAATAGGCCAGGAGAGTTGCCATGAAAAACAAAGTTGTCTCACACGATGAATGGATAAAAGCTCGGAAATCCCTTCTTGTGAAAGAGAAGGCATTCACCCGAATGAGGGATACGATGACCGCGCAGATCCGCGCGCTGCCATGGCGGAGAATTGAAAAACCATATGTGTTCGAGAGCCTTAAAGGAAAAGAGAGCTTGCGAGACCTCTTTGATGGAAGAACGCAGCTTGCGATGTATCATTTCATGCTCGGCCCCGACTGGGAGCAAGGCTGCAAAAGTTGTTCGTTTTGGGCAGATGGCTTTCAAGGCATCCCGATTCATTTGGCCCACCGTGACGTGACGTTTGTGGTGGTCTCGCGGGCTCCCATAACCAAGATTGAGCAATTTAAAGCACGAATGGGCTGGACCTTTACCTGGGTCTCTTCGGAAGGGTCCGACTTCAATTTTGATTTCGGAGTTTCCTTTTCGGAAGAAGACGAACGTGCAGGGCAGGCGTTCTATAATTACACGGATGGGCATTTTATGAGTGATGAAATGCCCGGCGCGAGTTTTTTCTACCGACATGATTCCGATGTTTTTCATGCCTATTCAACGTATGCCCGCGGATTGGATATGTTGAACGCCGCCTACAATTGGCTGGATCTCGTGCCCAAAGGGAGAGATGAACCTTCCGATGCGACGATGGACTGGGTTCGCCACCATGATCGGTACGTGTAAATATTTCTGAAATCCGGCGCGGGGAGTTCCAACCGAACAAGAAAATAGATTCTGTCGTCAAAGGAGCAAAACGGTATGCAAAAAATCACCCCATGCTTGTGGTTCGATGACAAAGCCGAAGAGGCGGCGAAGTTTTACGTGTCGATTTTCAAGAATTCGAAGGTTGGAAACATCACTCGCTATGGAGAGGAAGGGGCCAATGTCTCCGGAAGACCGAAGGGAACGGTGATGACCGTGACATTCGAACTCGACGGGCAGGAGTTTATGGCGTTGAACGGAGGCCCGCATTTCACATTCAGCGAAGCCGTCTCGTTCATCGTGAACTGCAAGTCGCAAGAAGAGATTGACGAGCTATGGGAGAAACTTTCCGAAAGCGGTGAAAAAGGACAGTGCGGCTGGCTGAAAGACAAATATGGGCTGTCGTGGCAAATCGTGCCTACCGAGGTGGGCGAGATGATGCAAGACAACGATCCGGAGAAAACAAATCGAGTCATGAAATCCATACTTCAAATGAACAAGATTGACATTAAACGGTTACAGCAAGCTTATGCGCGGCAATAATGTTCGATGACCTCTCGCAAGACTCCCGACAATTGATGCCGGGGCAACAGGTTGACCGGCATGTTAGGGGAAATGACCCTTCCAATCATGGGTACATTAATGTCGTGTCGATTTTAGACTGAAAAAGGGGTTCATTGATGAAAAATTTCTGCGACGATCATCATCATCTTCAGAAAGGAGTAAGGTATGAGTGGGGTACGAGTACTGGTTGGAACACGTAAAGGTGCGTTTGTGCTGACGTCGGACGGCAAGCGTGAACGGTGGGATGTGAATGGTCCTCACTTTGGAGGCTGGGAGCTGTATCACCTCAAAGGATCTCCTGTCGATCCGAATCGACTGTATGCGTCGCAGTCCAGTGGCTGGTTCGGGCAGATCATTCAACGTTCCGATGATGGCGGCAAGACTTGGGAGACGCCAGGCGGCGAGAAAATGCCGGATCCCTACGACCCCCCTGGAGGCATGAGCAATAATTTCGTATACGATACGTCTTCCGAAACCGGCAAACCCCTCACGACGCATCAGTGGTACGACGGCACGCAGCATCCCTGGGAGTTCAAGCGCGTATGGCACATCGAACCGTCACTGACCGATCCGGATACGGTCTATGCCGGAGTGGAAGATGCGGCCTTGTTCCGCTCAATCAACGGCGGGCAGACGTGGCAGGAGGTTCCCGCCTTGCGGAGCGCAAAAGGCCATCTCTGGCAACCGGGGGCCGGCGGGATGTGCCTGCACACCATCATTCTTGATCCCGGTGATCCCGAACGGATCTTTGTGGCTATTTCGGCGGCCGGGACCTTTCGTACCGATGATGGCGGCAAGACGTGGCGGCCGGTCAATCGCGGATTGAAATCCCAGATGGAACTTCCCGATCCTCATGCGGAAGTCGGTCACTGTGTGCATTGCATCGCCATGCATCCCTCTCGTCCCCATGTGCTGTTCATGCAGAAACACTGGGACGTCATGCGGAGTGACGATGCAGGCGAGTCATGGCACGAAATCAGCGGAGACTTACCTTCCGATTTCGGATTTCCTATTGCCGTGCACGCGCACGAGCCGGATACCATCTACGTTGTCCCGATCAAAAGCGACTCAGAACACTATCCGCCGGACGGAAAATTGCGTGTCTACCGCAGTCGGACAGGCGGAAACGAGTGGGAGGCGCTGACAAAAGGATTGCCGCAACAAAACTGCTATCTCAATGTCTTGCGCGACGCGATGGCCGTGGATTCGCTCGATCCGTGCGGCGTCTATTTTGGCACGACAGGGGGGCAGGTGTATGCATCGGCCGATTCAGGGAGCACCTGGACGTCCATTGTCCGGGATCTTCCACCCGTGTTGTCCGTGGAAGTCCAGGCGTTACCATGAACACGATTCGGGTTGTGCTTCCGGCCCATCTGCGGACGCTCGCCCGCATCGATGGGGAGGTGGCGCTTGATATCTCCGGCCAGGTGACGCAAGGGTCGGTCCTCGACGCCCTTGAAGTCCGTTTTCCCATGCTGCGGGGGACGATCCGCGACCAGGTCACCAAACGGCGACGGCCGTTTATCAGATTTTTCGCATGTGAGCAGGATTTCTCGCATGAATCCCCCGATACTCCCCTTCCTGAACCGGTGGCCAGAGGGGATGAGCCATTGTTAATTGTGGGAGCGATGGCCGGAGGATAGGTCCCGGCTACTTTAAAACTCTTACGAAAAGAGGATGTGGTAATTCACGTATGTCCAGCCGGATGTGCCGGTTCACTTGCGGCTAAGGACTAACCAATACGTCGACATAGGTGGGCAAACTGTCGGCCCCTCGGATATCCGTGACTCGGAGTTTAAAACGGAAGGTTCGTTCTTCCGCCACCAACGGGGCCAGGAATTTGGCTTGCGCCGAATACGGATCGAGCAACGGAACCTTGCTGCCGCGCACCTGCGACCAGTAGTACTGAAGTGAACCTCCGTCGGGATCGTAACTCTTGAGCCCGTTTAAGGTCACGCGTTCCCCTGCAGAGACCATTTGAGTGGTGCCCGGATCGGAAACCGGCGGGCGATTGGGTGTGTCATCCACTTCCACCAGAATGCCCAGCGTGGCTTCTTGATCGCCATTTTTCACCGTGAGAGACGTTTCTCCATTTCCCGTTAATCGAAGGACTCCGTCCTGGTCAACGGTGATAATGTTTTCATTGGCTGATTGATAAGTCGTGCCTGCTGTATGTCGACGGATCGCACGGGTGATGCCATCCGAGAATCGTCCAATAACCGGCAGAGCAAGGGTCTTTCCCAAAAAGTCTACCTGGTCATATACCTGGGACATTCCGGCCCGTCCTAACCGGAGGGGTTTATCCGTTTGAAAATCGATTTCCAGAAGTTGGCCCTTGGGTTGGATGTTGATCAGAATTTCATCGAAGATCGCCAGAAGCGCCACCTGGGATTGCCGGCCTCCCTGTTCGGCCACCGCCAGCAATCGATAGATGCCGATAGCCTCTTGGGGAATCAGGATACTGCCGCCAAAAGGAGGGGTACTTGTTGCCGTTGCGACAAGAGCCAGTTTTTGTTCAACTAATTCCTGCAGCATATCTTCATCTTCCCTATACCAATAATAATTGACCTTGGTCACGCCGGGGAGATCTTTTAATTCCAAGACCACCGGAATGTGCTGGCCGGCCTCGTGCACACTGAGAGGTTTCGGTTCGCTAATCGAGAACGGCCAGGCGGATTGAACTCCGCAAGTAAGCGATAGGGAGATCAGAATGCCAAGAGTTTTGAGAGAACACATAGCGCGAGACATGTATCTACCTCACAGGGAATCCGGATCAGATTGGTCTATCATACCATTCTTGTCGGGGTTTTAGGGAACAGGAGGCCTTCCAACTTTTTTATTCCTCCACCTGGAGGGGAATCATTTGGCCGGATCTGCTTGGACTGTCGAGTGTTCGACATCACCGATCCGCAAGGCTTCAAAGCCTTTTCCCCCAGAAGGGACGGATGTTCTCGTATACGTTCAGGGTAATGTGACCGTTGGCTCGCTGGGTTGCCGAATACCCACTCAGCAGTATTATGATCATAAAACAACCGGTTGCACCATACGGCAGGCTAGGTTCTAGTGTTGGAGAAACGCAGCCTCGACGTTGAAGCCTTCTTCAGCGCCAGTCCATTACTATTGCTCGCGAGGTTTCCCCCATGAATCCCAATTCCCTTGCCCACAATTCCGATCAAACCATGGTCGGTCGTCGCCTGACCATCATGACCATCATGTTTTTGAGCGTCCTTCTTGGTCTTGTGTTCTACACGATCTCGACCATACGTCAAGAACAATCGAACGCCGTCCTCATCGATATGGCCGGCCGACAACGGATGCTTCTTCAGAAGCATATCCATGAAGTCTTTCTGACGTCCCAAGGGATCCCCTCTGACTACGCACAGACGAGAACACAGATCGTCTCGACGCTTCGTGCGCTTATGGAAGGCGGGCCGGTTGTGCGTGATCTCGACAAGGGGCAGAGCCAAATCATTTCGGCCGTCCCCACAGAGGAAATGTTATTCACACTGCGTGAACAACGGAAATACTTCGACAAAATCATGGCTGTGGCGGATGAGTTCCTGGTGGCGACACCCGATCACCCGGATTTTTCCCGGAAACTTCACACGCTTCGAGACCTCAATTCGACGGTCGTTGGGATTGCGGATGATGCCGTTCAGCAATTGAGTGCGTATTCTGAATCGATTCTTGGCACCATGTTGAAGGGGGAAATCTTCGTCGCCATCTGCGTGGGCGTATTCGGCATTGTCGTGGCCGGCCAAGGCGTCAGGGGCAGCCGAAGGCTGAAAAAGCAAATTGCGGAACGGAAACGCGTCGAGTCGGCCTTGCGGAATAGCGAACTTTTCTTGGACTCCATTGTGGAAAACCTTCCCCATATGATTTTCGTCAAGGATGCCACCGATCTCCGATTTCTCCTCTTCAATAAAGCCGGGGAAAACCTTCTTGGTTATCCGCGTCAGACCATGATCGGGAAGACGGATTATGACTTTTTCCCCGAATCGGAAGCGGATTCCTATACCTCGAAAGATCGAGAAGTCTTGGCGGGAAAAATTCTTCTGGATATTCCAGAGGAAGGAATTCATACGAAGTCTCAGGGAACGAGATATCTCCACACCAAGAAAATTCCGATCTTGGATGCCCATGGCCATCCTCAATATCTTTTGGGAATTTCAGAAGATATTACCGAACGAAAACAGATCGAGGAGTTTGTTCGGAAAGACGAGAGGAAATTCCGAGCCATTTATGAACAAGCCCCCTCCGGTATTGCCGTGTTGAATTCACTCAGCGGGCAATTCACGCAAATCAATCAAAAGTATTGTGACATTACCGGGTACTCGCAAGTGGAAATGCTCAACCGGACTTTCCAGGAACTCACTCATCCCGATGATCTTCAAGCGGACTTGGATCGGATGCAGCAACTGCTGACCGGCCAAATCGCTAATTTTCAAATGGAAAAACGGTATATTCGAAAAAACGGTGACGTCATATGGGTCAATCTGACATGTGTCCCTTTGTGGATGGAACCCACCGATGCTCGTCAGCATATGGCGATGGTGGAAGACATTACATACCGGAAGAGGGCGGAAAAAGCCCTCCAAGAAAGTGAAGAGCGGTATCGAGCCTTGTACGAAAACAATCCGTCGATGTATTTCACGGTTGGACAGAACGCCATCGTTCTTTCGGTCAACGAATTTGGAGCCCAACAACTCGGGTATTCGGTTGCGGAGTTGATCGGCCGGTCTGTCATCGATTTGTTTTTCGAAGACGATCGGATCCAGGTTCGGCAACGATTTGAGGACTGCGTGCAAAGTCCTTTGGCGGTCTTTACCTGGGAGTTTCGCAAGGTGCGGAAGAACCAGAGTGTGTTATGGGTGAAAGAAGTCGCCCGGTCGGTGCACAACAAGGACGGCGAGATCGTTGTGCTGATTGTGTGCGAGGATATTTCCGAACGGAAGACGACCGAAAAAGCCTTGAAAGAGTGGAAAGCCCTGACCGAAAGTATTTTGGGGCAATTGCCGAAGGGGTTTGCCTATCGGTGCCTCAATGACAAGACCTGGACCATTGTCTATGTGAGCGATGGGATCGAAGAAGTCACCGGATTTCCGGTTTCGGCCCTTCTGAGCGGCAAGATCACCTATGATACGTTAATGGCCCACGGCGAAAACGAGCGGGTCTGGCCCATTGTCCAGGACGCGCTTGCCAAACATCTTCCCTACGAGAATGAACATCAAATCATCACCCGGGATGGCAAAAAGAAATGGATTCTTGCGCGTGGGCGCTTTATATTCGATGAGACCGGCAGCCTGCTCTATCTGGATGGATTAAACGTGGATATTACCGAACACAAGCACATCGAAGCTGAGCTGAGGACCAGCGAAGCCCGATTCCGGTCTTTGGTGGATCATGTTCCGTTCTGTATTTATGAAATTGGATTGGACGGACGAGTGAGTTCGATGAATCGGGCCGGTCAGGCCATGATCGGCGCCGAGGATGAATCTCATGTGCTTGGTCGTTCGTACTTGCAACTCGTAGAGGGAGGGGATTTGGAATGGTTGAGGAAACATTTCCTTCAAGCCGTCCAGGGTCATCCGGTCGATTTCGAATTCAAGGTGGACTCGCCTGAAAAGGTCAGCGTATATTCCAAGACGTTTATTCCTATTCTGGAAAGCGATGGCAAGGTTATTAAAATTGTCGGAGTGATCGATGATATCACCGAACGAAAGCAGGCCGAAGAACGATTGAGGGAAAGCGAGGCCAAACGTATCGAGGCACTGAGTCAAAGCGATGCCTTGAAATCAGCCTTATTGTCCTCCGTCTCTCACGAGTTGCGGACACCGTTGACCGCGATCAAATCGTCTGTATCCAGCCTGATCGACCATGCGTCGAATGCTCTGGAACCCATGCAACACGAGTTCCTCACCGGCATTGATCGGGAGATCGACTATATGTCCCAATTGGTGAATAATCTTCTCAATATGTCTCAAATCGAAGCGGGGACGTTGGTGCCCCACCGGGAGTGGCATCCGCTGGAGGATCTGGTGGAAGGTGCGCTCCGCCGTACCGGATTGACGGGAGAAACCCGGAACATCGAAATCCATTTCCCCGAGGAGGTTCCGCCGGTATTCGTCGACGCCGTGGAGATGCAACAAGTCCTGATCAATTTGCTGGATAACGCGGTGAAGTATTCCTTTCCGAATTCGCCGATCGGAATCCGAGTGCGTGTGGGCGATCAACAGCTCGAGGTTGAAGTGTCCAATAAAGGCGAACCGATTCAGGAGCAAGCCTTGAAGCGGATTTTTGAGCGATTTTATCGCCATCAGTCCCCTCGCCAACATCAGGTCCGAGGCACCGGTCTGGGGTTGGCCATTTGTAAGGGAATCGTCGAAGCCCATGGAGGTCGGATTTGGGCCGAGTCGATCGGGACGGATGTGCAGATGACGTTTACGGTGCCTCTGACCGAATCCATGGCCAGTTTCACGCTTGAGGGACTGCACAAAACATAAGGAGCATGATGAGTCAGGGCGCCCGAATCCTGGTGGTGGATGACGAACCGCAAATCCGTCGCTCATTGCAGGTCAGTTTAGAAAAAAAGAACTATGTGGTGATGACGGCGGCTTCCGGAGAAGAAGCCTTGGAGGCGATGGTTCATCGGCCGCCGGATGTGGTGATTGTGGACCTCGTGCTTCCCTTGATCGATGGAATCGAGCTCACTCGTCGCATTCGTGAGCGATCGCCTGTGCCCATCATTGTTCTCTCGGCGATCGGGGATGAACGGAAAAAAGTCGAGGCGCTTGAGAGTGGGGCCGATGATTATGTGACGAAACCGTTCGGGATGGAAGAGTTATCCGCCAGGATCAGGTCGGCCCTGAGACGATCGGTCATGTTGACCGGTGCGGAACCCGTATTCAAAAGCGGCGCGCTCTCCGTCAACTTTGAACGACGGGTGGTGTTACTGGACGGCAATGCCGTCAAACTCACTCCCACGGAGTACGATCTCTTGAAATATATGATTCAGCAGACCGGAAAAGTCCTGACGCACCGGACTCTGCTGACGGCTATTTGGGGAGAGGCTTATGCCGATCAAGCCCAATATCTTCGAGTATTTATTGGACAGCTCAGAAAAAAATTGGAACGTAATACGGCCCGTCCGCGGTACATCCTGACCGATCCAGGCGTGGGCTATCGTTTTGCGCCGGAAGCTTCAGAGGATAGTCAATAAGCAATTTCGGCAACAGATTCCTTCCCTTCCCCTTTTCAAATACCGAAGTTTTCCAACACTGAAATAAGCCGACAACATCCAACCCTTTCTGCCTCGGGCTGCCTTTCACCAAACACATATCATGACTCGTGGAATCTGGTTCAAGGCTCCGGTCGACCCCGTTCGGTTCAATGAATGAACGATACGCGGCCAATTGGAAACTTTATGAATAATTTATAAGTCGTCCCAGGAATATGAATAGTGCCTTTATGGAACAACAGAGTACCCTATGAAATGAGATAATAGAACCGAACGTTGTATTTATGATACAGAGGTTGAACGTGTCACCTTCCATATTGGTCGTTGACGATGACCAGGACATTTCCCTGATGTTGCAAGATCGCCTAACGCTTCTTGGCTATCATGCTTCGACGGCAGGTCATGGAGCCGAGGGAATCGCGATGTTTGACGTCCTGATATTCGATGGCATTCTGCTCGATATTCAGATGCCGGTCATGGATGGGTTAGCCATGCTGGAAAAGGTGCGTGAACGATTTCCGAAGATGCCGGTAATTATGATGACGGCAGAACGCCATAAAGAAAAGATCCTTCAGGCCATGGACCTGGGGGCCAATGACTATCTGTTGAAACCCATTGACCTCGATCTCTTGGCCAAGAAGTGCCATGCCGTCTTTGGCTCAAAACCGGCAGACGGCCAACAAGGTTCGTCCGCGCGGCCGGCTCATCCATTGTGACAAATCCTCCGGGAAGGGGTCATGGAGGATTGAGAGCGCCTGTGCCATGAAGCAAATTCTCCTCGTTGACGATTATGAGAGTGGGCGGCATGTGCTCCGTGAAAAACTGGAGATGCAGGGGTATGTCTGTCGGGAAGTGAAGGATGGCGCCGAGGCACTCAGCATCATTCAGCAGAAGCACTTCGATCTGGTCATTACCGACAACCAAATGCCCGTCATGACCGGCCTGGAATTACTTCAGGCGCTCGCCAAAACACCCAAGAACCTCCGATTGCCAATTATTCTGCTCACCGGCAATTTAACGGAGCCTCTGCAGAAGGCCGCCAAATTAGCCGGTGCCTCCGCAGTATTGAAAAAACCCTATAAAGATCAGGAACTTCTCTCCGCAATCACTCGGATATTGGGAGAGACCTAGAATGCGCGTATCTCCCTATGGGTCTAGGTGCTCTTGGAGTCCCGAGAGAAGAAACGAAGAGTTTGCGGCAGGGCTGATAGCCAGCGAGAGGCGTTAGGATTACCGGGCAGACCCAGTGCCTTGGAATAAGAGCCTTTTATACGGCAATTTGCTCCGAGTCGGGATCCTCAATTATCTGGGCTCGATTCTGTTGATTCAGCACTGAAGCCGGCACGGGGCGAATATCCCAGATGAGGCCGCAGAGTTGAAGCCCCTTCAAAAGATAATACGTAATATCGATTTCCCACCATCGAAAGCCTTGCCTGGTCGCACTGGGATACCGATGATGGTTATTGTGCCATCCTTCTCCCAATGTGAGAAGCGCCAGCAGAAAATTGTTCCGGCTCTCGTCTCCCGTGGCGTAGCGTTGGCTTCCGAACCGATGAGATAACGAGTTGATCGTAAAGGTACCGTGCCACAGGGCCACGGTCGACACCACGAATCCCCAGACCAGCATTTGCCAGCCATTCGTCCCGAGGGACGGATACAACGTTTCGAGCCATTCGCCAAAGAGAAACAGACTGACCGCCAAGGTCAGCGGGACCAGTGTGTCGAACCGATCCAGAAATCGTAATTCCGGAAATCGTGAAAAATCCTTGATGCGTTTCAGTTTCGTCGAAAGCTGTCCATGGGTAAGAAACCATCCGATATGACTTCCCCACAGGCCGTGCTGGGCAGGCGAGTGAACATCGGTGGGACGATCGGAATGGGCATGGTGCAGGCGGTGATTGGCTGCCCACCACAATGGACCCCGTTGAACCGCACTGGCTCCCATGAGGGCAAAGACGAACTGCATCCCCCTGGAGGTTTTGAATGTTCGGTGAGAGAAGTAGCGGTGATAAAATCCGGTGATGGCGAACATTCGGATGACATACAATGCGACGGCCATGGTGACAGCTATCGGACTCCAGCCAACCCAAAAGACCAAGAGAATGGCGACATGCATCGCGAGAAAGGGGAACGTGCGCACCATGTCCACCTTACGGCTTTCCTTGTCAGAACCCGGCCCCGGCTCTTCATGACTATCAACCCACCGTTTCAACAGTCTTAAGAAGTCAAATCCGATTCGCCGTATTTCTGACATCGTTTCACGATCCTTTCTCCTTCTGGGGGAATTCGAGCTATCTGCAGCGCACTTTGCAGAGAAATCCGTTCGTGCGATCTTTCAACGTCCGACGATTTTGTCTCTCTCTTGCGTCGAAGAAGGGAATTTTGCAAACCCCGCACGATAAACCAGAGCCATCATGTATTGCAAATAAAATTTCAACGGAAATTGGGTATGAGCCGACCTGCCCGAAAACAGATATTCTGTAAGCCTTGCTTGAAGCGGACCAAGGCGAATTCATCCTCTGAAGGCAGAGGACGGCAGTCTCATGGACATGTGAGAGCTTTCATCGGGCGCCTGGCCCTCTACCTTCAATTTCTGGCATGATTTCCCGGAGATCGTTTCCCTACGTATATTCCTGTCTTGGCCACTTCAAGCATTGTGCCTCTTGCGGATCAGTTCCTCATGGTCAATACCCATCCCATCTTCATGCACGCTCAGCATGGCGTACGCTCTCAGCGTGAGTCGAATGTCCATATGACCGAGAAAATGAGTAAATTTTGAGATGAGGTCAGGGTGTTTTGCCTGCCCTTGAAGAACCCGCCGCCGGAACCCGTAGAGTTGTCATGGCGGTATTCGAGCCGGAAGATGGAATTGATCCACTCGTAGGGAAGCCTGTATTCCGCTGTGGCGGTGACCGCCCAGATGAATTGGTCAACGCCGGTCATAAGACCATTCGGGTCCGAATACAATTCCGGTCGAAGCGCGACATACCATGGTTTGCCGATTTGCCAGCGTGTATGGAGGGCCGCTCCCATATAGATTAATCGCGGATTGCCCGGAACCGAGGCATTCTTCTGCGTTCCCATCTGATATTGGCCTGCAATCGTGACCTGCTTCCCTTTCCACTCGACGATGGTGTCTGAAAACAATCGCCAGAATTCCAGCGATGTGTTCGACTGATCAGGCCCATAGTAGATGGTTTCTTTCATCGTCCAGGACGGACCGGGTGTGAAAATCGCCTGGGTGCCATAACTCGGCAGATCGTTGGCGTTTTGTAGATGGAAATATTCATTAATGACAAAAACGGCACCGGTCCACCGGTCGTTGAACGAATAGACGGCATTCGCCCCGAACATGAGGTATGGTGAGTAATCGGCAATCCAAGAGCGCGTATAGTTGAAATTATCCTTGGCGTAGAGGGATTCATAACCGATGAGGCTGTTGAAGAGTCCCGTTTGAAGAGTCAAACCGTTTCCAACCGGAGCCAGATAGGAAAGATTCGCCCGCCCGAAGTGACGTAAGACATCGGACCCATCCACATGAGGAAGATTGGTGCCGAACCCGAAAGCTTTGGAATCCTGTCCGCCCTGCCCCAATAGCTCTGCACCCCAGCGAGACTGCTCGGATGCCGCCTTTTTGAGGTAGACACCGCCCATGTTGAGGTCGAGCTCGTTGACTCTGGGCGTGGTCCCGCGATTGCGGAAGCGGTGATTTTCGGGGAAATTGAAATCGAGTGAGTATCCAAGATCCACAAATCCACCGTAGTGCCATTGAGGGGGCTGGGGTTTCTGTGCTTGGGCCGATAGTTCCTGCGAGCGGTCCTCGTTCTGGGCCAGTCTCTCCGGTTCCTCGGCAAGAGCTGGAATCGTCGTAATTGAGCAGATCGCCAACGTGATTCTGACCATCCACCAGGCAATCGATATCATTATCTTTTCGTTCTCCGTCTTCCGCCGCTTCCGTGTCGGTTGAGGAGAGGGTCGAGGAGCGTGATGGTATAGAAGGGTTTGACACTCAGGGCAGCGCTTCCCTAAGAACAGACGAACAACGGGCAAAGTCTAGTTAGGTTCCTTCAGACATCCTGTAATAAACTGAAGGAATTCGGTGAAGTCGCCCTCATCCGCCTTTTTCATGGCCCGGATTATTGCTCGCGAATCCGGTTTCCTGTTTTTTCCTGCGGGCACGGAACGCGTATTTGTCATATGCTCGACCGATGGCTTCGGCCTCGGCCGCGTTGCGGGCTGCCGGGGTCGATAAATGCGTAAGGATAAGGCCCGAGATATCCTCTCCGGGTGTCTCCCCATCGGATTGGCTATCATCCGTCATGGTCAGTGCGCCACAATCGTTCGCGAGGATCACGAAGAATTCCTTCCGTTTGTTTTTCCAGGAGCTTTGTAAAAATCTCTTTATCCGGCGCCTGTTCTTCGAGTGCCATGGTCCCCATCGTCGTTTTCAACCGTTGCAGAGCAACCACCCGGGCACGGTTCCGGAGAATGCCTTCCAAAGGTTGTTGGAGCCGGGGTTCGAAGCTGAGGTGGCAAAAAAGTCCCTGGTAGATCCGTTGAAGAGTGCCGACTCGCGGGTCGACCTTTCCCGTTTCAATCGCCACAAGGTTGGCTTGCGTAATCCTGGCGCGTTTGGCGAGTTCCGCCTGTGTCATCCGAAGGGATGTGCGCAACAGACGAATCCAATCGCCGGGTTTGAATTGGGAGTTATCGAGTGTGTGAGCAACCGTTAATTTTGAGAGGGCAATCTCATCGACAATCGTTGTCTGTTTTTTCTTCTTCATTATCCTAATACATATTGAAAACAATATAAAAATAATAAAATATAATACTGTATAATATATTAATCACTATAATATTAATATTGTTTAGAGTATTAAGTAAATCACAAGTCATTGCTTTTATGAATCTTTTTTAAAAATCTATTGGTTAATAGATAATGAACCTTCGTGGTAGTCAGAAAGGTAGAGGGAGAGATGGTTTACCGACGCGCCGTGAGGGAAGAGGTTTGCCGATATGTGGGAATTCATATGTGTGAGTGAAAAGCGGGAGGTTCCTGTGTTTCCAAACGGCGCCCGTATCGAATCTTGAACGCATACCGGATGGTTTCCGAAACCTTTCTCAAGCGGAACAGTAAAAACACAAAAGCTTTCAAATATTTAAGATCGAATGTCCCCGGCCGAAAATAAATATGATTAAGCCCTGCCCATCCGGGCCGGGGTCATGATGTTTGAACTTTTATCTTGTATGAACAAACTCGCGCCATATTCATATCAACCTTACTCGCCTTTGGGGATCTAGCTATGAAACCTGAAAAATTTCGATTGGTGACCCGCAGTGATTTCGACGGACTGGTCTGTGCAGTACTACTGAAAAAAGTGGGAATTATCGAGGACATCAAATTCGTCCATCCAAAAGATATGCAGGATGGCAAAGTGGACATCTCGGCCAACGATATCACCACCAATCTTCCGTATGTGGAGGGAGTGCACCTGGCGTTCGATCATCACCTGAGCGAGACCATTCGGAATAAGGGCGAACGGAAAAATCATATCATCGATCCGACCGCCCCTTCGGCTTCGCGGGTGGTCTATCGGCATTATGGCGGGGAAAAGACTTTTCCCGCGGCATGGAACGAAATGATGGATGCCGTCGATAAAGGGGATTCCGCCCAATACGATATCGACGAAATCCTTAACCCTCGCGGCTGGGCTTTGATGAATTTCATCATGGATGCCCGGACCGGTCTGGGGCGGTTTAAGGAATTCCGGATTTCCAATTACCAGTTGATGATGGAACTCATCGAAAAATGTATCAACCTCAGTGTCGATGAAATCATCGCCCTGCCGGACGTGCAGGAACGGGTGCAGCTCTTCCAAAAGCATGCCGAATTGGCAAAAGAACAGATCCGGCGTTGCTCCACGGTCCATGAAAATCTGGTGGTGTTGGATCTACGGAACGAGGAGACCATCTATGCGGTCAACCGGTTCATGATTTATGCGCTCTATCCGAACTGCAATCTGTCCATCCATGTGATGTGGGGGTTGAAACAACAAAACACGGTGTTCGCGATCGGCGCGTCGATCGTCAACCGGACCTCAACAGTCAATATCGGCGAGCTTTGCCTCACGTATGGCGGAGGCGGACATCGGAATGCAGGCACCTGTCAGGTCGGAAATAAAGTAGCGGATTACACGCTCAAAGAAATCATTGAGAAAATTCACATGCAGAGCCTGTCAGCGGTCGGAGCAGGTAAGGCTTAGAGGCGGATCAATTTCAGGCCGGAGATCTAGCTTGTGATAGTGTAATGCGCATTTCATTTGAGCGCATCTTTTACCGACCAGATTTCAACCATCGATTCTCTTCAAAAAAGGGCTGCTGGACGAAGTATTGCCCATCAGCCCTTTCCCCAAACCCACAAACCTGTTTTAGGTATTCGCTCATCCAACTAGGCTGATGAAGAAAAAGCTGAGTTCTTTTGTCGCGCATTATCCTGACTAATCACATGATAGGGAGCAAAAGGAAATTTACGGTAAAGCAGACGGGCCATTCCATGAGTCGAATCGTGAAGCGTACAGTATTACAACACGGACTCCCTAACCCTGCTAGATTTGTATGTCTGGCCTTAACTTTTGTCCATTTAACAAATCAGGTAAGTTCTATTGGTTGTCTCCAGATGTCCGGGATTGGAATAGCTCTATAATTTTCACACGGCTTTTCGCCAGATTTTCCGCTAATGCTCTAACTTCTCCATTCATTTGATTTTCAATTTCTTGAATGGCTTTGCGAATGGCCTCGCTGGTATATCCACCATCAAACGCCGCTCTCAACCAGGCGTAAGCTTCCAATCCGTCAGGTTGAGTGCCTATACCTTTTACATAGGCAGCCGCAACCTTAATTTGAGCTGGGCCATAACGTAGCTTTGCGGCTCGCAAGAAGTATTCAAATGACTTCTTTTCATTCTTGTATTCATTTTTACCCTGCTGATAAATCAGTCCCAGTGCTGAAAGAATTACTGGTTCCCATGAGGATGTTCTGAAATCCTCCTGCTTTTCCAGGGCATTCTCGAAGTATTTGACCGAAGTGGCGAAGTTTTTCTCAACCCCCCAACCCAAAAGATAAAAAGATCCTAATCTGGCCTTGGCAAAAGTACTTCCCATTTCACTTGCTGCCATGTATAGGCTGATTGCGGCCTCTTTGTCTTCATTTCTTCCTATACCCCAAAAAAACCTTTCCGCCTCTTTAAAACATTCATGAGGGTCATGTATTTCTGCGCAGGGTGAATCGGAAAAGGAGGGCTTGGCCTGAAGAAGATTCATGGAGAAAAAAATCAACAAAAGGAAAGCCAAGATCGAAATCTTTCCAGACGTGAAAAGGTTTCGACAGAAGTCGAAGAATTTTATCGAAGTGAGGTTGCATGTCTGAATTTTGTGCTTTAGAGTCATGGTTATAAAACACGTCGCAGGTGAATGCGTTAAAATAAAATAAACCAGAACCCTTCAACTGCTTACCCCGATTTCACAATCCTCATTTTTTTGATGCGGGAGAGGAGAGTGGTGGGTTTGAGTCCCAGGAGTTCGGCGGCCCCGCCGGTGCCGTAGATTTTCCCGCCGACTATTACTAGGGAAGAGGCTCAATCTTATCTAATGGCTCAAAATTCTTTGCTTTTTGCCAATCAGAGAGAAGCTCTTTTCGGTGCAGCGTGGCCCATTCGGTGACCAGAGCTTGAGCGCGTGCCGGCAATCGACCTGAAAATATGGTTAGCGTATTTACGTCAATAAGGGCCTCATCACCTGCGTACTCGGCATGAAAGTGTGGTGGGTTGTGGTCATCAAAATACATCTTGATGACAATCCCGTAAAAGCGGCAAATTTCAGGCATTCACGCCTGTTTTCAGATTTGGGAAAATTTCTTCGGGCGTTTTTTTCGTCAGTTTCATGTAGAGAGAATCTGGACACAGGTCAATTTCATCACTCCATGAAATTTCTCTGAGAGGCCCGATTCGGACTCCTCTGAAAAAATCAGGTTGATCCCAAGCCTTGAACACACCTCTACCCGCCAGGTCGGATAAGTCGACTTCGCCTGATACGCCATCATCATATCTGAGCCAAAGGCGGAAGTCAGGGAGTGGTTTGACTTCTAAAGGTTTCGGCATATATGTCCTTCCTCCGGCTTCATGATATCACTCAGGGCATAGGAGACCAAGAGTCCCAGTATCTTGACCATCTTCTGCGAGGGGGGCACGTCAGTAGCCTATTGGTCAAATTTCACACTACTTTCTCAATCACCATCTTTTTGATGCGGGAGAGGAAGGGTGGTAATTCAGAATGTTTCACGGTTTCTGTGTTACCGTCTTTTCCTTTCCTGTTGACAGGTTGTGGTCCCGGCAGTAGCCTGACAGCAGCGGTAGCAGTGGGTTGCATGAAACCCAAGTAATGAAACCTCAGGAACCATGAAAGACGAGAAAATAGAATCGGCTGTCGCCTATTTAAAGCGGACGGTGCCGGGTCTTCTGGTCGTTTACCGGTTTGGATCCGAGGCCCAGGGTACGGCTCGCCATGGGAGCGATATTGATTTGGCCGTGTTGGCCTGGAATCGGCTTGTGCCAAATACGTTGGTGGAGCTTCAACAGGGTCTGGCGACGATCCTTCATCGGGATGTCGATCTGATTGATCTCCGTGCCATTTCCACGGTGATGCAGATGCAGGTTCTGTCCACAGGTGATTGTCTGTTCAGTGGAGATGACCGGGCCAGGGAATTGTTTGAAATGGTGGTCTATGCATCCTATGCCCGGCTCAACGAAGAAAGGTCAGGGATTCTTGAAGATGTCCGGACTCGAGGATCAGTGTATGCCGGATGATGTCGTTCTCAACAAGGTTGCGAGTCTGGAGCGGTGCATTCAACGGATTCGACAAGTGTACAGCCTGAATGACCAGAACCTCTATGAAGATTTGATGGCTCAGGAATCCATTCTCCTCAACCTCCAACGAACCTGTGAAGTATCAATTGACCTGGCCATGCACATTGTCCGCAAGCGGCGGTGGGGTGTTCCACAAGAGAGTCGAGATGCATTTGAATTGTTGCGGACCAATGGACATCTGGACAGCAAATTATCGGAGGCCATGAAGCGCATGGTGGGATTTCGGAATGTCGCCATTCATGAATACGATAAACTGAATCTGGACATTGTGAAGGCCATTATTAGACAGGGGCTCGACGATGTGCTGAAGTTCGGCCAAATGATGTTGAAACTTGAAGGGTGATGATGTCCTCGCCTTGTAAGTCCAGAGTGCTTGTCTAATTCATTCCCTCCTTACTCTTTTCTGGAAAACACTTCCTCCTCACTATAAATAGGAATTTAGCTTCATCTTTGAATCCCCATTTTTTTGATGCGGGAGAGGAGGGTGGTGGGTTTTATGCCGAGGAGTTCCGCAGCCCCGCCGGTGCCATAGATTTCCCAGTCGGTTTGTTTTAAGGCCGATTCTATATTCGCCTTTTCGAGCCGTTCATTCAGTTGTCAAGCACCCCTGACATTCGTCCTTTCCCTAACCCGTCCCCACCTTTCTTGAAATTTCGCGGCGGTGCCCTGGACCTCCATTTCTCAGGAAGTGAGGGTTAAGAATGGGTAACAAAAGACCGAAAAGGCCTGAGGTTATTCAGCCCCAACCAAAGAATCTACAGAATCTGTAGACCAATAAATCCCACTCAATAGAAAGTCTTTGGAAGCTACAATTCTTTGTCTTTGAGTCGTGGTAGAAGAGTTCACCATGAATGACGTTTTTGAACCATGAATAAGGAACAGGCGGTAGATTTTTGCCGGGGATTTTTTGGCTCTTTTCTAGGTGTAGTATTCTGGCTAGCTTTTCCATTTGTTATCTTTATCGTCCCGCCACTTGCTCTTATCTTGTTGTTTATTTTACCTTTCTGCCTTTTTTTGACTTTTATATTCATCGTATTGACCGCTGCAGGAAAGCGGAGTAAGTGGGTCCCCATCGGAGTTTTGGCCTTCCTAATCATCTGGGCCCTTGTGGGTCTGTACGAGAAATACGAAGCGGTTGAATACGCCAGAAGGCTTGAAAAAAGTTCAATTTCCCTAGATTTGAGCGGGCTTCCGCGTGCCTTCCTCACCGGCAATTCGTCTACAACTTGGGGATTCCCTAAAAATCATGAAAGTGCCTTATTAAAAGGGCTCCCAGTCTTCGTCCGGCATTCAGAAGGAATTCACCGCTTTTCAATTGGCACTGGAAATTCTTGCGATTCGCCAAAAAGTTTACGTGCGACTCTTGAGGTAAAACATCGACTTCCACCGGGGAACTGTATTGCAGTTGAAAAAGTTTCTCCTGAAGCCATTTATGCCGTGGAATTTGCTCAGGGAAGTAGCGAGTATAAGGAAACTCCCGATAATTGGCTCAAGAAATTTGGACGAGGGTTTCCCGAGTTTCGTTGGTCATATGTTCCTTGGTCGGTTGTTCTCCACAAGGGGGGGGCGGCGCAAACCATCGCCAATGGATTCACCGGGCGGACTCAGTATCCTTTTTGGCTGCCTGTGGTATACATCCCATTTCCGCATAGCGAGGATTATGGAAGGTTTGGTGGGGCAAATCTCCTTACCTCCGAAAGTAAGATTGGATCAGGATGGACCAAGCATGTCTTTATCGAAAAATTAATCGAGGCATCCGGTGCGCATTCTCCCGTGGTCTCAACGCCTCTCGCTCTGGAACGGGCAATGTTCCCAAAACTTCAGAAGGCGGATGATTTGGACCATATCCTCCAGCGGCTGACTATGCTGGCCAACTCGTCCGACTCTGATGACCGGGTAGCGGCCGCCAATGATGTTCAAAAATGGATCGAGAGTGGGGGCGAGCTGAAGGCCATTGAGGGTATTCTGAAAACGCTTCTCCAATACAAGATGAACTATAGAAAGTACCGGCTTTATTCCGTACTAATGAATTCCCTGAACACGGTTCCCGATTGGCTGGCGTCTCTGCTGATAGCCATCGATCCGGATTGGGTTATCGATGAATTAGGTTTTTTGCTGCTTAAGGCCGATCCTGGCATTGTATTAGATGTTGAAAAACTCTATGGAGAGATGTTTGTGAAAGCTCTGAATGGGAGGCGAATAAACGATATACGAGCACTTATATTGTTACTTCCTCGCTTCAGTGAGACAGGCTTGGCAAGTATCTACTCGAATTGTACGATTTCGAGTTTCGAGGAAATCAAAGAACTCCTTGAATACATGAACGGGACATCCGGATATAAACGTGTTAGTTACGCTTTTGAGGAAAAACAGCGATTAGCAAGGCATGTCCGACCATGCATTGAATATCGAGAAGATTGGAATTCACGCCGTGAGTGGTTTGAAAAAACCTTGAGAGAGGCTAAGGGACGCTAGGTAGGATTTTGTGAAGTGGAATGGCTTAAATAAAGCCTTAAATTTCGATAAACATTTTAATTCAGATATCGATGGACAAACACCTTTTGAAAGATATGGGCTTGGGGTTTTTAGGAACATTGGTTTCGTTGGCCGTCTGCCTTTTCGTGCCAAAAGTAGTAGATCTTAAGGGCTTATTTTGGTTTTTGCTGATTCCATTCTGTTTTTACCTAACCGTAATGGTAATCGCTCTCCTTGGAAAAAAAAAGGGAAGCTACGGTGTCCCAATCGGAATAATGGGATTCTTTCTCTGCTGGGCAGCAGTAGCCTTGTATCAAGAGCAACAGGCCACTAACTTCGCAAGCAGAGTGGAAAATCAATCCACACCGTTGAAATGGGAGGCCCTGCCTAAAGCCATACTAACCGGCAATCCGGTTCAGCCTTGGAGCTGTAAAAAGGACTGCACAGAGGCTCTTATTAATGGGTTGCCGGTATTCACTCGATATTATCGAGGAATACATCGAATATCGCTCGGCTCAGGGGAAAAATGCTGGCATCCGAAGGCTATTCGGACAAAAATGTTAATAGGGAATTATCTTCCCGAAGATAAGTGCTTTATCGCCGAGGATGTCTCTGAGGAGGTCATA
>JALDRK010000028.1 GCA_031315915.1 Nitrospirales bacterium | reverse complement strand
TTATTCAACGAAATTCTCAGACAGGACACTAGCTCCTCTATTATTTTGCCTTATTGTTTTTAGAGATGCACATATCAGAGATGCATAAACGGCATCTCTCGGCCATTTCCGCTTGCCCCAAACGTTATTTTCGCACAGGGTATACCGTACGAATTCGCACAGTAGGATGCCTTCAAGGTGAGAAGAAGAAATTGCCATCCATGAGCACTGTTGAAGCTTTCGCCATAAATATCATGGGAAAAATCAAATTTCTAGCCAAGCCCCCTCTTCCGATGGTTGGCATGTAATTTGCGCTTATCAGCGGGGTCGGGATCTGTTAAGGCAGCCCCATTCGACTGTTGAAGAGTGAAGAGATTGTGACGAACGAGCCGGAGGAAAAGTCATGGATCGGGTGACAACGAGCATTCGTGAATATCTGAAAGATTTTAATTTTAAAGAAAACTTCCAAGGAATAACCAGTCATGTGAGGGGAGATGTATTGGCGGGAGTGACCGTGGCGATGGTGATTTTGCCGATGGCACTGGCATTTGGAGTGGCTTCCGGGCTCGGAGCCGTTTCGGGAATGTGGTCGGCTGTGGCTGCAGGTCTCATTGCGGGACCGCTTAGTGGGTCGGCCTGGTCGGTGGGAGGGCCGACGGGGCCGATGACCATTCAAATTCTTTCCATTGCTCAAACGCATCAACTGCCGGATGGGTCTCCCGATCTTGTCTTCATTTTTACGACCATTGCCCTCGCCGGGTTCATTCTGATCGTACTGGGATTGTTCAAGCTCGGACAATTTATCAAGTTCACTCCTTATTCGGTCATTTCTGGATTTATGACCGGGTTGGGTTTTTTGTATATGTTACTTCAACTCAATCCATTCCTGGGATTGCCTGGAGCCAAAAGTATTACGGCCGCCATCACGGAACTCCCTTCTACCTTCATACATGCGTCATCGGCCGCAGTCGGGATCGGTCTATTGACCTTATTCATCGTCATCGTTTGGCCCAAGATTTCTCCTGTACCCTGGTTGCCTGGTCCCTTGATTGGTTTAGTGGTTGGAACCGTGGCAACGGTCATGTTGGGGTTGAATATTCCAACTATTGGAGACATTCCCACGGGTCTACCGGATTTGTATCTTCCCAATCTCACACTCGTTGAAGCGGCTTTTGTCCCGGCTGCTGCTCTGGCCGGGCTTTGCATTTTTGATAGTCTGCTGACCTGTTTGATTGTCGATAATATGACGGGAACACACCATAACAGCGATCGGGAATTGGTCGCTCAAGGCTCGGCAAATCTCTTTTCCGGAATGGTTGGAGGGTTAGGGGGAGCCACCAATACGATGCCGTGTGTCGTGAATATTCAGAGCGGCGCACGTACTCGTCTGGCGTCGATCGTGATGGGCCTTGTCTTGCTTTCGTTGATTCTCGGTCTGGGCCCACTTGCAGCTTCTATCCCACTGTCGGCCTTGGCCGGAATCCTCCTCAAAGCCGGATATGACATTTTGGATATGCGGGTGCTTCCCGTCGTTCGAAGGTTGCCGACTTCCGATTTGATGGTATTTGGTCTGGTGGTGTTCATGACGGTGTTTTGGAATTTGCTGTCAGCCATGGCTATGGGGCTGGCCGTGGCATTCTTCCGTTTTGTAAAAGATCAAGCTGATCGCTATAAAGCCGATCTGAACCAACGGGATGAAGATGTGAAACAGGAAGAAGAAGATCTTATTTTTGCTTTTGCCAGGGATTATGCCCGGCAGATCACCAAAAATGGCGCAGATATGGGCGAGCTGAGTGGTCGATTTGAGAATATAGTACAAGATCGGATACTTATCGTCCGGCCTCATGGTCCCTTATTTTTCGGTGCTATCGATTGGCTGAATGAGACGGTTGAACATCTTGAAGGCAAGGATGTGCTCATCATTCGCTGTAAATGGCTGGATGAGTTGGATCTGTCAGGAGCCTATGCATTGGGTGATTTGATTGAAGCCGCTAATTGCCGGGGGGTGGCGGTGTTGACTGCGGGTATGTCCCCGAGGACCAAGCAGGTGTTGACAGATTTGAATGAGCTGTCACGGCGAGAAGGATCATATCTGTGCACACTTTAATGAAACGCTGGATAAGGCCATGCAGATCGTAGAAAAGAAAGCCTTAGAGTCTACCCTGGAATCTCGCCGAGAACCCGTTTTGGCGGTAAGTTAATGGCAGGTATTCTGATCGGTTGATTCCCTTTTACTAAGATTTTTTACTATGGCACGATCTTTTCTTCAGGCATGTGGGAGGAATTTTTCGACGATGCCCCAGAGTGGCCTATGGTGATCATTTTCGGTTTCCTGATTATGAACCCTTGCCTGTTGTATGCCGTTGGGTTCTTTATCACTGGTGGTGTCTTATTCTGGAATTCATTTTTACCCTGGCTCTTAAAAGTTATCCTCTATCACCCAGGAGCTGCTGGCTCTTGAAGCCATGCTCATTGGGAATGGCGAAACCGGAAACGGTCTATTATGAAACGTTGAACGATTTTCAAGTGATTCTCTTGCTGATTTTATGGTGGCGGTGATTCAGGAGCAACATCTATGCAGCGCTATTATCCACCATCCCTAGTACGGCTACCCCAAAATGGGCAGGCTGCCTTTCTGTTTCTTTTAACTTCCACGTTTGCTCTGCCGATTCGGCTTTCCTCTGGGCAAATGGTGTGGATGGCTCTACCATATTATACAGGGACCATGACTTGTATCGGACTCTTGGACGTCTATATACTCTTGCCATCTGTCGCACATAACCCCTATCCCCAGGGCCTACTCACCCATCAGATGCCTGTTATGGCGAAACACCTACCGGATCCTACGGTTCCACTCTCCTTCCTCGGAGGAGCTCTCTCAAAGTAAGAATGGCTTGATTCATCCTGAATATATAATGGGTTGTCCCCATACCCTATGTCCACGGTTCATTTCCGAACTTCTTCTCCTTCATTAGGGTATAGAAAATGGTTCCGATTCTGGGGATTTTTCCTCTAGGAGAAGTGGACCCCGATTTAGAAAAATGCCAGGAAAAGAGAATCAATGGTGGAGATCGTTGTCTCTCCAGCTAGTGGGCTCCAGGAATGAGATTTCTCCTGTTTTTCAGGTATAGTACGTCTCGATAATGGCTGGATTCATGAATTGAATTTTGCCGATTTCGCTTACATAGAGTTCGATGACGCGCAATTGCGCTTATGCAGAAGGCCGGGTGGTTGTCCGCTATGGGAATTTTCTCGATGAGGCCAAATTTTCATAGACAATAAAGAACGGAATTTCATAATCTTCATGGGTATGCAAAGCAAGGTTGAGTTCATCCTTCTCACCGTAATCGTGTCCAAGATGTCCTAAAGAAATTCGGTTGATTATCAATGCGTGCGAATAGGTTTTTTCTCAATCTTCCGATTGCTAAAAAACTTCTGTTTGTCTCTGGAGTCCCCATTCTGGCAGTGTTAATTTTGAGCCTAGTGACCTACAAAAGTGTTCAAACGTTCTCCTTAGACGAAGATCATTTGAATGATGTGTATCATGTCCAACAAGCCTCGGCAGAATTTATGCGATTGGCGGTAGACTTGGAGACGGGTTTTCGGGGGTTTGTTCTTACGAAAGGTCCCCAATTCCTTCAACCGTATCAAGCGGCGAAGCAACGAGTCCTTCACGTTGGTAATTCGTTGAAACAGATGGTCCAAAATGTTGCTTCCCAACGGGTATTGATTGAATCGGTGCAAGCACGAGTCGAACAACTTATGATCGATAAGGATCGGCTGATCGAACGAGTCAAGGAGGGGAGTATGGAAGAGGCATTGGATTACATTGAAGCGGAGAGGGGGCGGTTGCTGATGTTGGCGATTCGTGAGGAAATGGCTCGGTTCGATCAGCAAGAACTACGTTTATTACGCCAGGCGTTGGATAGTAGTGCGGCAGACCGGTCTGTGCTGATGGTTGTTGTAGTGGGTGGCGGAGGGTTGGCACTCATTTTAATGTTCTTGCCACTACATTTGATTGCCCGCTCTATTACCGGACCGCTTACCACGTTGGCCAAAACGGTTGAAAAAGCTTCTGGAAAAAGTATTCCCGATGTGCCGGCCTTGGATCGCGGGGACGAAATCGGAGATTTAACCCGCGTGATGAGGACCATGGGGACCCAACTTCGTGAGTACATTCGGCATATCGAACAGTCCGAAAATGAATTGCGTGGGCTTAACCAAAATTTATCCACCTCTGAAGCAAAATATCGCGGAATTGTGGATTATGCGCCTATCGGTATTTTTGCCTCGGAAAAAAATCTTCTGACGTTCAGCAATAGACAGAACTGGTTGATTGCCGGACGTGATCCAGATGGCAATTTGGATCCGGAACAGATGTGGGAGGCGATACATCCGGATGATCGAGCTGCCGTGAGATCGGCTTTTCAGCAAGCCTGGGAAGCGGGTGAAACCTTCGAACGAGTGTTTCGCTTTCTCCACGAAGATGGAACTGTGCGAAAAGTCTTGAGTCGTGCCGTTCCTCTCGCCAATGAAGAGGGACAGGCTATGGGCTATCAAGGGTTTAATGTTGACATTACGGCTTTGGAACAAATGCGCGCTCAACTAAATCGCGCTGAACGGTTGGCCACATTGGGTCAGATGGCAGCCGGCATTGCTCATGAAATACGCAATCCTTTGGTGGGGATCGGGTCGACCACGTCGTTACTGTTGGAAGATTTTGAAAGCGGAGATTCCCGACGCGAGGATATCCAGATTATTCTCAAGGAGACCCGTCGATTGGATCGTATCGTGAATCAAATTGTAGATTATGCCCGCCCCAGGGATTTATTGCCTCTGACATTTTTGTTGCCTGATCTCCTTCAGGAATCTCTCCAAGTGTTATCGGATCTCGTGAAACAGAAAAACATTTATGTGGACTTTTCTCCCTCCGATCAGTTGCCGACCATTCGGGCAGACCGTGATCAACTGAAACAAGTGATTTTGAATGTCATTCAAAATGCCGTTGAAGCTGTTGGCCAAGAGGGTCGTCTGGTCTTCTCTATAGCTGAGGAAACACGTGAGCAAGCGTTGGGTCTTCGACTGAAGGTTCAGGACAATGGCAGAGGGATTAATCCGACCGCCCTTCCCCGGATTTTTGAACCGTTCTTTACGACCGGGAAAATACGCGGCACGGGACTGGGTTTGGCCATTTGCCGGAATATCATTGAATCTCACGGCGGGGAAATCCATGCGGAAAGTCAGGAGGGGTTGGGAACGACCATTTCCATATGGCTACCTTGTCTACTTCAACCCCAACCGATGACGGTGTAATCCATGAAAGCTACCATCTTTGTGACCGATGATGATGATGTTGTTCGACAAGCCTTAAGCCGGCGATTGGCCAAGCATCATCACATCAAGAACTTTGCTTCGGGAGAGGATTTGCTTACCGCCTTGGACCATGAGGTTCCGGATCTGATTTTACTGGATCTTAAAATGCCGGGGTTGAGCGGGTTGGAAACGCTCAAACAGCTCCGTCCGAAAACTCAGCAAGCCTTGGTCGTTTTGCTGACGGCTTACGGTACGGTGGAAGATGCTGTCGAGGCGATGAAATTGGGTGCATACGACTTTCTGATCAAGAGCGTGGATTTTTCTGGGGTTGAGCCCGTGATTAAGCGGGCTCTTGACTATTTAACCCTCCGTCGTCGTGTAGACTTTGAAACCAAAGATGTAGCAGGACGATTCTCGTTTCCTCATTTGATCGCCAATAGCCTAAGTATGAAAGCCTTGGTTGGCCAAATTCAGGAAATGGCGCAAAATCAAAAAACGACCGTGTTGCTGCACGGGGAAACAGGGACTGGAAAGGAATTTGTGGCCCGTGTGCTTCACCATAACGGTTCGCGTCGTCATGCCCCGTTTGTGGGAGTCAATTGTACGGCGATTCCTCAAGAATTATTCGAAAGCGAATTATTCGGTTATGAACGAGGAGCCTTCACCGGAGCGAATCAACGCAAGCCGGGCCTGTGCGAACAGGCGGAAGGGGGAACCCTGTTTCTCGATGAAATCGGTGACCTCAATCCGACCATGCAGGCAAAATTACTGCGAGTCTTGCAGGAACGTTCCTTTAAGCGGTTAGGTGGTCGGGAAGATATTGAAGTGGACTTTCGCTTGATTGCCGCCACGAATCGTGATCTGAAAAAAGAAGTGAGTCAAGGACATTTTCGTGAAGATCTCTTCTTCCGATTGAACGTGGTATCATTGGAATTGCCGCCTTTGCGGGAACGAGTGGAAGACATCATTCCGTTGGCTGTGCAGGCGCTGATCCGTCAGAGCCAGGAGGTCGGCAAGAATATTACGGGTATGGATCCAGAAGCTCAGTACCTACTTGAGCGGTATGTATATCCTGGAAATATTCGGGAATTGCAGAATATCATTGAGCGGGCCGTGATTTTCTGCCATGGGAAGACCTTGACACCGGGAGATCTTCCGCGCGAGTTGCATGAAGAAGCGCGGTCTTCGGCTCAAGCGATCTCGCATGGCGACCAACAGGTCATCAGAATTGAAATGGTGTTAGGAGAGCACACGTTAGCGGATATCGAAGGTGCCGTGATTGAAGAAGTCATGCGAGTTTCGGATCACAATAAGAGTCTTGCGGCCAAACAGTTAGGCATCACACGGTTTGCCCTAGACCGACGTCTGAAAAAACTGCCTGATGTGTGAGTCAACCCCGAATAAGTATTTCTTCCCGTAGTGGGGTTGGCCAGTGTGGGCGCGGTTCAAGAATCTGATTTACGTCGGCTTTTCCAAAGGAGCACAACTCCCACCGCCCCGATAACGATGGCAAGCAAACCCAAAAAGGCCAAACTGTTCAAATGATGATTCTTCCTTTTCTCTTCCGGGAGTAGAGAGAAGCATCGCAGTCCCGAGCATTGGGTTCGGGTTTCTTCCTTCTCAATTTTCTTTTCCCACTTTCAGAGAGTTTCAACGTGAGGATGGGGTTTCATTGATTAAAATTCCAGCCCATTATAATGTCTGCTAAAGGATTGTATGTTTGTTGATGTGGTGTTGCCAAGTCGACAGTATCGGGTCTTTACCTATCGTGTGCCTCCTCGTTTTCAGAGGCAAGTTCAGGTGGGATGTGCGGTGGTGGTGCCACTCGGGACCATCGTCGTAACAGGTGTGGTGGTCAGCCGAGAGCAAACGGTTCCCAACACAAGTGGGTTGGGCATTCGACCTCAGATGTACCGGGATGTGATCTCGGTTGATATGGGCATGGCCGATCAACCGTTGAGTCCCATTTTGATGCAGCTCATCCGGACAGTCGCCAGCTATTATCTGGCTCCGATTTCATCGTGTTTGCCTCTGATTATCCCCCCTCGCGAAGTCAAGGTGAAGAGCCGGGTATTTCTTACAGATGAAGGGCGGAGGGTCTTGGCAGAGGACGTTCTCTCAATGAAGGACAGTTCTCTCCTTCGAAGCTTGGAACGGCGTCCCAAAGGGCTATTGCGGACAACCTGGGATCGTTCCGCAACAGTCAACGCAACCACCGTTGCTCGGTTGAAGAAAAACGGGTGGGTGGAAGAGCGACCGATGATCCGTTCTTCATCCGATGGAGGGTCTAGCCGCAAGGTGCACACGATTATGGCTGAACAACGGAATCCTCTGACAGGCGAGTCAGCGATTTCGGAAAAAAGAGAAACAGTCGAATTTCCTCCGGGGTTTGAAAACATGCTGCAGGCATTAAATCAACGCATTTTTCAGGAACGGCTCTGTGTGGCTTCAGAGGAGTTTCATTGGGCCGGGCTTATGAAAGCCGTCATGCGTGTGTTCGCCAACAAGAGACGGGCACTCATTTTGGCCCCTGAAACTCAAGATGTGGAGGCCCTAGCCGTTCGATGTCGGCGTATGTGGGGAAAGCGAGTTGGAATCTTTCACGGAGGTTTGCCCCACTCTATGAAAGTTGCCGAATGGGAATGTATACGCAGAGGCGAGAGAGATGTAGTGGTCGGAACTCGATCAGCCTTGTTCCTCCCCCTTCCGGATGTCGGATTGATCTGGATAGAGCGAGAAGCCGATGCCTCCTATAAAGAAGAGCACGTTCCCTATTATCATGCGCGAGAGGTGGCCAGGATGCGGGCCGAGCTTGAGTGCGCTCTTGTCGTGTATAGCTCCTCCTTACCCTCTCTGGAAATATATGCCCGATTTCAGCACGACTGGACATTTCTCAAGCCGGCCCGTTCAGTATCGTCCCCGATCCTAAAAATGGTCGATATGCGGCAGGTTGCGTTCGGAAATATCCTTTCTCCGCCGTTAGAGGAAAAAATCGCACAAACCCTCGCGCGGCGGGAACCGGTCATCCTCTTCCTCAACCGAAAAGGGTTCTCCCATGGACTGTTATGTAAGGATTGCGGTCATGTGCCGGTGTGCTCGGTCTGTCATGTCACCTTAAAGTTCTTTCAACGTCCTCCCAAGCTTCTTTGTTCCTATTGCGGGCGCACGCAAACGACACCCGAAGTCTGTGCAGTATGTCAGGGTACGGTATTTCGTTTTACGGGAGTGGGCACGCAACGATTAGAAGACGAAGTCGCGCGCATGTTCCCTTCTGCGAAAGTGGCCCGTTTTGATCGAGAGCAAGTGAAAACCCGTCAGGAGGCTGATGGAATCTTGGCCGCTTTTCAGCGAGGAGAAATCCAACTCTTGATCGGAACAGAATGGTTGTTTCATCGAGTGGATTCTCCAAAAGCTGCTCTGTTGGGCTTCCCTCAGGCAGATCTGGGACTGCACATTCCCGATTTTCGTTCGGCTGAACGAACCTATCGCACTCTTGCTCAGGCAGTGCGGATGGCTGATCGTGGGGCAAACCCCGGGGAAGTGATCCTGCAAACATGGATGAGGGAGCATCATGTCCTGCAGGCGATCGGTAAGCAGGATCCGGAACGGTTTTACGGCCCAGAACTGTCATTGCGGAAACTATTGGGGTATCCCCCGTTTTCTCATCTTCTACTGATCGTAATCACCGGTAGTCAGTCGGCCAAAGTCCAGCCCGTGGTGGAATTTTTTAAGAATAGATTTGAAAGACTGTTCCAGGCAGAAACGGAAGCTGAACCTGTTGTTGAAATGGTCTCTAATGACGGCGTCCTGGGTCCTATTCATTCAAAAAAGGCCGGAAGCCTCAAAAAAAAGAGGACGTTGTTTTTAATCAAAACGATGAGGTTGCCAGTTGTGCAACAACAGATGAGGATACTCCAACAAGAATATCACCAGAGGTTTCCGTCTCTACCAGTGGTAGTGGAAATCCATGTTGATCCATTGGAAATCCATTAAGGGTCTAGAGAGGCTGAAACGACATTACCGTGGTTTTTTTGACGACTTCTTTTTGCCGGAAGAAGGCGGAGCAACGACCGGTTTAGGAGGAGCTAAATCTCCTCGGGTTCGTTTGAAAATTCCATACGCAAAGATCATCCAAAATACGCCGGAAAAAAGCCCAAACAACACCGCGGTAAAAATTCGTTGCAGATCTTCCAGCGGCGGCTCCGGACCCAATTTTCGGATGTCCACCATTTGTGAAATCGGCCAAGCCAAACTTTCCAACCCCAATAAAAACGTGCTGGCCGACCAAATATAGCCAATGGAGGGGCACTTCCATGCCAGGAGTAACGCAAGAACGATGGAGGCGGCGACACCCCAGGCTATGGGAAAAGCTCCGATTAACAACCACAGGCCAATCATCACCACCAGGCTTCCCAACACGGCATTCAGTTGAACCCATCGTTTATCATTCATATTCTGTTGACCCGAATTGATTCTTTCAGACGGTGGTCCAACCTAATCATAGATCTTCCCTCAGCACCCTGTGAAGCAATCATGCAGAGGAATGATTGACTGGCCGTGCGGAAGACAGCCGATCTGTGCGGATTCAACGAGAGGGTTCCTATCGTCCGATTTCTGCCAAGGGTTCTGCCGTGATAGTCAAAGACCCGTGAGGATTATTCTCAAGGGTGTTGGATTGGGGCAGGTCTTCGACATTGGGCGTCGGTTCGCTGTCCGGCGTGAGCACCATGCCCCAATGCGCATTTTGCCGGCAGACATTATTGAGCATCAGAGCTTGGGCCTGATGGAACAGCAGAATGCCGCTCAACATATTCTCGCAACACAGATTGTGAACGATATCCGGTCTGGTGCTGGCATCACGCACGGCAATTCCAAAATGATGATTTTCAAAACAGTGATTGTCCCGAAGGTAGGGCTGAGCACCCGCAAAGGAAAAAATACCCGATTCGCGACTTCGACACACTTCATTATTCCTCAGGGTTGGCCGACATTGTGGTCCATAAATCACGATTCCTGACAAAATGCCCTCCGTCAGTCGGCAATGAGAGATGGTACACACGGAATCCAGAATATTCAACGCGGAGTGTTGATCGCTGCCAACATACCGAAATGTAATGCCGCTGATGTGTCCGCCGAGAACTCGTTGGAGATAGCAGGGCCCACTCTTACGGTTAAAAATTGTGACTTGGTCTCGGCCATCGCCTAAGAGATAAATGGGGCGATCGGTGATGACCACGCGATCTTCATAGATTCCCGGACGAATAACAATCTGATCTTGTTCTTCCGCTTTAGCAATGGCTTCACTGGGAAGCATGAAACACCCGGACTTTCCCCTATCCACCACCAAAGTTTTTCCGCCAAGCGGATTGAGTGGTGGCTCTGGAATGGGCCGATTTTCAGCGGACAAATCCATCTCCTATTTCGTCGTTGATTGGGAAAATCGGCAGAAAACACTTTGGCATGATGAATGTCTCGGATGATCGTGGGAAAAAAAGAACAGATGAAGGATAAGTCATACAGAATTACATAAAAGAATCTTCTTTCAATATGGATCCAAAGCGCTTAAAGCAAGGAATTTCCGAAGTTCGGCCTTTTTGGTTCCATGGTATAAAATTTGCCTTTAATATTTGTAATAAAAAATAAATTACAAAATTTTTTCACGGATTTTCTAATAAATATTTCTTCCATCGGTAGAAAAGTCCGTTCCCCCACCTTCTATTTTCTACTTCCCCCACGAAAGTGGAAGAAAAATATTTTCGTGAAAGGCTACTGTCGGACTGGGTTTTGTCCCCTGGACAGGAGATGCCCCAATATACCGACATATTGCCAAATCAGTGGATGTCGAGCAATCACGGGGTTCCTTTACCTGAGAACATTGCATGCGTGAATAGGATTTCTAAGGTCATATCTAGGGAGTGAAGTGGAGAAAACTACATCGAACACCATAAAAACCTGGGGGACTCATGAAGGAATTGATAAAAGCCATTTTGCCGACACCTTTAAAACAAAAAATTTCCTCTATGAGAGCCAAGGGGGCGATCCGGCTTGAGGCTTCGAGGACGATTCGTCCCACCGATATATTTTTGGTGGGCCATCCCAAGTCAGGCAATACCTGGGTCGCCTTTATGCTGTCGGTTATTTTGAGTGAAAAAATGGGCAACAAGGTGACCATGGCTAATGTTTCTAATTTTGTGCCTAATTTGCATACACGGGGCGTACGGATAAAAACCTATAATGATCTCCCTTCCCCACGAATTTTTAGAAATGAAAATCCGAGGTGGCATGATTATTACCCCAAAACGATTTATCTGGTCCGCGATCCCAGAGCGGTTTTTTTGTCGTATTACCACCATTGGCTTCATACTGAACAAACCATACATGGGAGCCTGGAAGATTTTGTGGATGAATTGTTGGAATATGGATGTATCCGGCGTTGGGAAACTTGGCTGGTCGGTTGGGATCAGCAAGTCAATGATTGGGTGGAACGGGCCAAACGGCAGCCCGTCAAAATAGTCCGGTATGAGGATCTCGTCGAGGATCGAGGCAAGACGTTCAGAGAAATCGTTGATTTTGCTGACCTCCGCTGTTCGGAATCCTTGGTGGAATTGGCTATTAAACAGGGGGCTTTTGAAGCCATGCAAAGAAATGAAAAATCTTATGGTGCGGAATCATTTCACGGTCAAAAAAGTATCAAAGGCCTTTTCGTCCGAAAAGGCCGGGTAGATAGTTGGAAAGAAGAAATGCCAGATCACGTTAGTGAGAAAATCGGTCGGCAGTTCCAAGAAACCATGGAATTGTTTGGCTATCTCAAACCAGGCGAGAAATTTAAAAAATCGCCATCTCCAGTAGTGTTATCCTATCCCTCAAAAAATTCTTCTCACGCCCGCCCTGAAAAAATATTCCATTGAAAGGGTGTTTCCTTAGCCCTCTTTCATATTTGGCCTTATGGGTCGCATTCACCCAGAGTAGGCCGTTTTTCAATTCTTCAAAAATTTACAGAACTACAATCTGATCCCACCTGACGGAAACGGACCTCATAGGAGTGCCTACTCCTGTGCTGGAAAATACGTTTCCATGAATCTTCTATTATATTTCGGAACATATTGAACAATTGTAGGTCAAAACGATTCAAGACGAAGGGTAAAACATACAGAATTCACGAGAAGAATTATTAAATAAACAAACGTCCGATACTCATTCAAAGAAAAAAGGCCTGAAAATTAGCATTATTGTCTCATGGTATTAATTTTGCTTTGAATTTTTTCCTTTGTACAAAAAAAATCTCAAACGTATTTTTTGTCTATATCCAGCCCCTACCATTTTTCTCGTTGAGAGAGAAGGGCTACGCCCCCTTTAATTTCAATCATTCCCCCAGGAAAGAGAGTTCAACATGCGAGAGTATGAGAGAAGCTATCTGTCTTTATTCATAGCATTGCTCATAGTGATCTCCTTGGGATTTTTAACAGGGGTATTTGAGGTACAGGCGCAGGAAACGGACATCTTTCAACATCCTAACTTTGAGCAAGCGGGTATTAAAAAGACATTAGCCGATCAAATTGGAACTGGGCGTGGAGACATCCAAACTCCTGGTTCATCACTGTATATCATTGGGCGAGATCCCTTTCGATCCATTCGTCGAGGGAGAAGCCTCTTTCAACGAAAATTTACCATATCGCAAGGCATGGGGCCTCGCAATGGTGATGGCTTCGGGGATATTAGTGCCGATGCGTCGTTAGGTGCCGGGTTGGCAGATAGCTGTGCCACTTGTCATGGGCGTCCACGGGGATCTGCGGGATTCGGCGGGGACGTATTTACCCGGCCCGATAGCCGGGATGCTCCGCATTTGTTCGGGTTAGGAATCATCGAAATGCTTGCCGATGAAATTACCCAAGATCTTCGTCGCATCCGGGACCAGGCCATCGCCGGCGCCAAAGCGAGGCAACGAGCGGTAGAGGTGCTATTGAAGAGCAAAGGCATCTCCTATGGAAAAATTCGGGTGAATCCAGACGGATCCGTCGATCCGTTCGACTTAAAAGGTGTTGATAAGGATCTACGGGTACGGCCGTTTTTTCACCATGGGGGAACTATTTCCATTCGGGAATTTATCGTTGGGGCCTTGAATGGTGAAATGGGTTTAGAAGCATTTGATCCTGATCTGGCACAGGCATCTGCGGGAAATCGTGTCGTCACTCCTTCCGGGATGGTATTGGATGGGACGACCGACACTATCGAAGCTCCGCCTGCCGTCAGTGAAAGCGATGATCCGGATTTAGATGGGGTCGCCAATGAAATTCCCGTGAGTCTAGTGGATCATCTGGAGTTCTATTTGTTGAATTATTTCAAGCCTGCCATTGGGCGGCAAACCCATGACACCGAAAAAGGCCGGAAAATTTTTGAAGAAATTCAATGCACCGGATGCCATATTCAAAATTTAGTTATTGAGCGAGATCGACGCGTAGCTGATGTGGAAACCACATATGACCCCCGCAGGGGAATATTCAATGACCTTTTCGCTGTCGCAACTGCTCAGGTGCAGGAAGTTCCGGGGTCCGGATCGCCTCCGGTGAAAGAACCCACTGGACGGAAATTTGTAGTTAAGAATATCTATGCAGACTTTAAGCGGCATGATTTGGGGCCTAATTTCTGGGAACGCAATTTTTATGGAACTCTGACAAAGGAATTTATGACCGAGCCATTGTGGGGTGTTGGATCTTCCGCCCCCTATGGGCACGATGGGAGAAGCATTGATTTATGGTCGGTAATCATGCGTCACGGTGGAGAGGCCGAACAGGCCAGAAATCGGTTTGCCCGTCTGCCTGATGGGAAACAGGCCCAGGTCATAGATTTTCTTCAGACGTTGGTCTTGTTTCCGCCGGACGATACCGCTTCCAATTTAAATCCGGGTGATTCTCAGACCCAGTATTTTCCTCAGTACGGACATGGCAATATTGCATTGCCTGTGTTATTCAATAATCCGAACGATTTGGAATAGGGTACAAGGGCTAGACAATGAGTTTTCTCGGAAGGGCGCCAAGTCGTGACTTTGGCGTCATTTTTCTGCCCAATCGGGAAGCCCTAGATCGTGTGTGAGTACTCAATGTACCCAAAGCTTGTCAGGTGATACCCGATAATGGGGGAACGTCTTTAGTTGCTAGAAATATTTTGACGCGGAGAAAAAATTTCACTGGGATGAATCAGCAATAGGCATTGCCCTTCTTCCGGGTCCCGATGAAAGAGCGCAAAAACGAGGTTGACTTGGGGGATGGTTTCTTGTGGAATGTGTAGCAGGACTGGAACATCAATAAAGGGAACGGCTTCTTTTAAACTCGCCAGGCGTAATCGGACTCCGACCATGATATCCTGCAAGCGGGATTGAATATGGTCATCCGTCACATCTTTCACATCCTCGGAAAAAGCTATATAGTGGTCCCAGAGGGCATTGGTCAGACCGACAGGATATTCAAGGCCGATACGTTTTGCGGCCGGAGTGGCTTCTTTCACAATGCCAGCTAAGATGGCGTCTTTCCTGGAGGTTAACGGAAGGGAACCTGTTGTCAGTGTCAGGGTGGTCGCCTCCTCCGAATCATTCTCGGTTAATGACGGAGTATTCAAACTTTCTGCGGAGCTCACCGTCCGTGCAAGTTCTGCAGGGAATGATTCCTCGGGAATCGTGTCAGAAGCATCGATTGTAGAATTCCCTAACGCTTGAACAATTCCATCATACACCACTTTCGCGGCATTCGACCAATTCGGATTAAACGGCAATCCTTTGAAGGCGGCTTCCGAGGCTTTAACCTCGTCATGGGTTAATGCGCGTGATGGTTGTGCCATACTTAAAAGGTAAGGCAAATTTTCAAGAAGTCAAGTGAGGGTGCAATTTTTCCGGAGTCTATACGGCAGGACTCAAGTGAAAACGGCCTCCACATCCCGATCTAGGGTGAACACAATGATTCTTTCCCCGATTCTGGCATCAATATCCGTGAAAAGTGCGGTGGTTTCTGCCCCGGTGATGTCCAAAATTTGACGGCAGAGTTGATCCCTCCCTTGAGAAATCAGATTCTGTCGCATTTGTTTTACCATTCCGATGCCGTCATCACTTTTGGCCAGTTGTCGTTCGGCAGGAGTCAGAACCCCTTTGAGCCGAATGAGAATAATATCACGAAGAATGAACGCACGGACGTCGGTTGGACCACGGCCCATGAATTCTTGTTCGAATTGAATAATGGCATTGCGTATGGAGCTTTCCATTTCACCTCTTGAGAGGCCATTTTTCATGGGGAGATCTTTCCGCTATAACGTGTCTGAGCCACCGATGAGCTATTCCGGACATTCATATAAAATAGAGGTCTTTAAAGCTTGAGGAGCTGCTTTCTCCCTTGGTATAAGCATGTCGGTTATGTGAGGTCAAGAAGAGCACGTGGTCCTCTGGCGATTGCATGTACACGCAGGTCTCCAATTCGGGATGTGATTTTATCACAAAAACAGGTTTGTTGGATTGCTTGCCTTGTTAATGAGGCAAGCCACAGAACGCGCCAACTGATGTCTTCTCCTAACGCCATGGTGAGGAAAAAGTCTTTCGGGGGACTTTTTTATGGCAGGATGGTTGATGCACTTTCCAAGAGTGGGGTATGAGGACTAGTCTCTGCCAGGTCCGTTCCATGGCGTGAACCAGGATTGATTGCATGAGCCAAGCCGAGTCGAAGGCAGTAACTGGGGCTCTACGGAAGCAGCTTCGACAAATTGTGGCCGAGGTTTGTGAACCAATTGGGCCGTATTGGCCCATGAAGACATTTGCCTATTACAATCCCTTAAGGGACCTTGAGTATCTCCCATTCGCGGAAGCCGTTCGGAATGCCTTCAACTTGATGGGCGGTCGGGGCTTTCTTTCCAATGAAGAGTATCGCCAATTATTTTACCAGGGTCGAATCACTCGGATAGCAATTGAACGAGCACTTCAACGTGTCGGGCCCACTCTCCCCTCCCCAGCCAGTATCCAAATTGGTGAGCGCACGATTCACGCACAGGATATCTGGGCGATTCATATCATTTATGGAATAGAAGCCTTGAATCCGGTTCTCCTCACGTGGACCCTCGATTCAGAGGGAGCGACCGGACGGTTCCGATCCGATCTCCCAGAAAGTTCTCAACAGGCGATCATTACTCGGACCATCCGTGAATGTGAGACCTGCCGACATGACCCTGAGTGCGCCTATGTAAACAATCTCTGGAAAAGTTCGTTGTCCGCACTTCACCTGTCTGATCCCTTTGCCGGATTCCCTTCCTTTCCTGCCGGCCAGACCGGTCTTGATTCTTCTTCAAATATGTCGGCCCACATCAATAATTCGGTGGATTTACCCCCAGACCGGACCTTGGCCGATTGGTTGGATCGTGTAACCGGAAGCAATCAAGTTGAAGCGGTCAATCAACAAATGATCAAATGGATTGCCGCCTTTATTGATGAAGGAATTGCAGGATGGAGCATGCCTTCACGAGAAAGAGGTTTTTACTCCGCTTGGCAAGAGCTGGCACAAGCGGATCATTCAATCGGGTTTTTGGGCATTTCTCATACCCGGCAAAAAATATATGAACTTCCCGATAATGCGGATGAAGCGCTGCTTCAGCACCTTCAACGTCTGAATATTCCCACTGAGCGTTGGCGTGAGTATCTCTCGCGGCACCTAGCCCAATTACCTGGGTGGGCGGGAATGATTCGCTGGCGTGGAGAGAATCCCAGGTATCCCGCACAACAACATTATCCCATCGATCCTCTCCAATATTTGGCTGTCCGGCTCTTTTATGAATCAAGCCTAATGGACGGATTCTGTGAACGAGAATGGGGCATTCCAGGGACACTGCCTGCTCTGGTGAGGTATTGGGAGGACCACCCGGAGGACTATCAGACCGATGAGCTCTCCTATTCTCACAGGGCTGATCCTCATATAGACAGTGTGTGTCGTAAGGGCTGGCGGCTCTTTCATCTTTCGCAATTTTTGGAATTGAGTCCCATCGATCTTCATGAATCGTCCGCAACAGAAATTTCCACTTTATTAACATGGCTTGATAAGTTTCCCCAAGAGGCTCATGGCCCCGTGTGGCTTGAGGCCTATGAAGCAGGTTACCGGGAGCATTTACTGAAGAAAATTATTGAACATCAAGGAGCGTTCCCTCTTGGTGGGGGACGTCCCTTGGCACAGGGAATTTTTTGCATCGATGCCCGGTCGGAGTCGTTTCGACGGCATTGGGAAGAACAAGGGCCGTATGAAACGTTTGGATATGCTGGATTTTTCGGGGTGCCGATGAGTCATGTGGCCTTTGATCGTCATGACCATCTAGCTCTGTGTCCTATTTTGTTGACCCCAAAGAACGAAGTAGTCGAAGTTCCACGAGTCGGACAGGAGGATGCCCAGAGGAGCTATTTCTCTGGGACTCGCTGGCAACAATTCAGCAAGCACCTATTTCATGATCTAAAGCACAATCCTATTGCCTCCTTCATTCTCATTGACGTGTTGGGGATGTTTTTTAGTCTCGGGTTGGTTGGGAAAACTTTATTTCGAACGACTTTCGATACTCTCAATACTTGGGTTCACCACTGGTTTGGGAATCCTGTGGCAACCCATATTCCTGTTGATCGGGCAAGTGAAACGAGTCAAAAAGAACTACCTCCAGATCAATTGACCTTAGGCTTCACCATTCAAGAACAAGCCGGCTTTGTGGAAGGCGGCTTGCGGATCATCGGACTCACCAAGAGTTTTGGACGTTTTGTCGTGGTGTGCGGACATGGAAGCCAATCAGACAATAATCCCTATTATGCGGCATTGGATTGTGGCGCCTGTGGAGGCAGTCATGGCGACCCGAATGCTCGTGTATTTGCCGCGATGGCCAATAACCCTGAGGTCCGACGAATTCTGAATGATCATGGGCTGCCCATTCCCGAGGACACCTGGTTTCTCCCTGCAAAGCATAATACGACCACGGATCGTGTCACGATATACGATCTTATCGATATGCCAGCCAGTTATGACGAGGATTTAAAACGGTTGATACATGATTTGGAGCAGGCAGGAACTCGCCAGGCTTTGGAGCGATGTCGTCGAATTCCTGGGGCTCCAAACGAGGTGTCGCCACTGGAGGCCTGGAAGCATGTCAGAATTCGAAGTATGGATTGGGCCAATTCCCGTCCTGAATGGGGATTATCAGGCAACGCGGCCTTTTTGATTGGTAGGCGAGCTCTCACCAAAGGATTGAATTTGGGGGGGAGAGTGTTTTTGCATTCTTACGATCCTGACTCAGATCCGGAAGGGAGTCTTCTTGAGAAAATTATGACCGCTCCTCTTGTTGTGGGAGAATTGATTAGTTTGACGTATTATTTTTCGTCGGTGGATCCCTGGGTCTATGGAAGTGGGAGCAAGGTGATTCACAATATGGTGGGAGGGGTTGGCGTGATGTTGGGGAGCCAAAGTGATTTGCAAAAAGGACTTCCTCTTCAATCGGTGAACGATGGGGCACGCCATTATCATGAACCCATGCGCTTATTGGCCATCATCGAAGCTCCGCCGGATCGGATTCGGTCCGTGATTCAGAAGCATACCATTCTGCAGCATATTTTCCATAATCAATGGATGAATCTAATGGCCTTTCATGCAAATTCAAAAGTTTTTTCACGGTACCGTACGGATTCGAATTGGGAACCTGTGACGATCGATTCCTAGGGTGGCTAGACTAGATAGGTGCGAATGGAATATGCAGGAAGATTCTCTGCCAATGCATGTAAGTTTTGAGGGGTTTCGCTGAGAGAATCTTTGGCCTAGGGCTTCCGATATTTTGAGGGAGCAAGAAGTCCTGATCCGATTAGTCATAAGACTCCATCAGAATTGTTCTCTTCCACCTGGTCTTGTGGATGGTCAGAAGCGCTTGGTATAAGATCGAAGTCTGTGATGGATCTCAACACGATGAAGCCCCTCTTTGTACAGGGCGGAGATAGAAGTAGGGAGAGCGGGCGAGCATCGGATTTGCCGAAACGTTCTTTATGATGGCGGTAGGGTTTCCAGTTTTTCTGTAGTTTGGATCGGCTGGCAACAGTACAGGCCAACCAGGAATTTCGAACACCTTATTCGAAACCCCTCTGGTTGGCTTTTTTTTTAATCTTGTGGCGGGGTGTCGCAAAGAATCTCAAATTTTTATAGATTGTCGGCTATGACGTCGTCTTTTCCGAAACAGTTACTGTTTAATACCCTGGCTCTTTTTGGCGTCTGGCTTGTCTTGTCGGGCCGATATGATCTTTTCCATGTGGTAATAGGCTTCATGGTTGCCTGTGGGGTGGCATGGTTAAATACGGGATTTGCCCATTCGGCCTTTCATCAATTTCCATGGGTGCGAGCAGTATTGTATGTCCCCTGGCTGTTTCTGCGCGTGGTTCAGAGTAGTCTGCATTTGACGAAACTCATTCTCAGTCCGTCTTTACCCATTCGGCCGAAATTGATTTTCTATCGGTCTCATCTACGACATCAGGGCGCGATGGTGATGCTTGGAAATTCCGTGACGTTAACGCCGGGAACCATTACAGTTGAAGTCAACGGGAGCCATCTGTTGGTCCATACCATTGATGAGGAGGCGGGCGAGGATCTCACCAGTGGCCGGATGGAGAAGAAAATTGCTCAAGTCTTTCAGGAGGAGACGAAGGACCGATGACAAATTTTTTTTTGGTGGTGGTCATGGTCCTCTCTCTCCTGATTCTCGTCTACTTGTACCGTGTCATTCAGGGCCCGACGGTATTTGATCGGGTATTAGGGCTGAATGGGATTTCGACCAAAGCTATTATATTGGTTGTCGTGATCGGCACGGTGTATGATCGTGTGGATATGTTCGTGGATATTTCCACCGGGTATGCCCTGCTGAATCTGGTGGGGGCTTTCGCCATTGCCAAGTTTCTTGAGCAACGAGGCACACCGTAAATGACCGTACTCGCCGTCGTGTTCATTCTGCTTGGCCTGTTTTTTCTCGTGGTTGCGGCGATTGGCACGTTGCGCCTTCCCGACGTGTTTGCCCGGTCTCATGCCGTTTCCTTGACCGACTCACTAGGTGCGTTTTGTGTGCTGTTTGGCCTTGCCCTGTATCAAGGATTCGGGATCAATATGTTCAAGATCTTGGTCGTGCTGGCCTTGTTGTTTCTTCTGAATCCCGTCATTGCTCATGCCACCCTTCGAGCGGCCTATCGGGCCGGCGTTAAACCTCAGGCCGAGGAAAACTCATGACCTATGCGGTGAATATTGCCCTATTGCTGCTCTTGGTATTGACGGCAGCCAGCGCTACTTTCTTGGTCAGGGAATTGATGAGTTCGGTGTTTATTCTGGGCTCGTACAGTTTTTTCCTGGCACTGGTCTGGGCATGGTTGGGTGCAGTGGATGTCGCATTTGTTGAGGCCGTGATTGGGGCAGGATTGGCCACCGTGTTGTTTCTCATTACCCTGTTTGATACGGCTCCTAAAGACAGCCGTCTCCGTCGTCCGCCGCCGCCATTGGCCGGTGTCGTGGGATTGCCTTTATTGGGCATACTGCTCTTATTCGCGGCCAATGATCTCTCGCCGTTTGGCGATCCCACGTCTCCTGCCAATGTCCATATTTCTCCGGTGTATTTGCAGCAAAGTTACGCGGATACGCTCACCCCGAATGTGGTGACCTCGGTTCTGATGGATTATCGGGGATTCGATACGTTAATTGAAACCGTGGTGATTTTTACCGCCGGCATAGCCTGTGCGTTGCTGCTCAAGGAGCCTGGTTCATGAAACAAATGCACGATAGTCTGATTGTCCAGACGATGAGCCGGTTGCTCATTCCTTTAGCTCAGCTGTTTTCCCTGTATGTCTTGTTCTTTGGCCAATACGGTCCTGGTGGCGGCTTTGTGGCTGGTGTCATTTGGACCACCAGCATGATCTTGACCTTTTTAGTGTATGGGCTGAAGTCCCCCCAGGGTCGACTCGTGGAACTGGTGCTGCATGGCGATGGGGTGGGCTTGATTATTTTTGTGGGTGTTGGCGGATTATGCCTCATTGGAGGTGGGGAATTTTTAAACTACGCCAATCTGGAGATTTTAGGTATGGATGCTCCCTCACGCCGATATGTCGGAATTCTCCTTACCCAGATCGGAGTAGCCGTGGATGTGGCGGTGACAGGGATTTCTATCGTTCTCAGCTTGGCCTATCACGATACCGAGCAGGAATATGATGTTTGAGATGATCGGGGGGTGGCTGCAGCGCCCCAACTATATTGCCTTTGTCCTGCTGTTTCTGTGGGGCATCTATATTATGGTGACCCGGTACAATCTGGTGAAAAAACTTATCGGGATGTATCTCATGCAAACGAGTGTGATCTTTTTCCTCGTCACCACAAGTGCCAAGCAAGGCGCCACGGTGCCCATTTTGCTCTCCACAACCGAGATCATTCAACCGGAAGTCTATGCGAATCCTCTCCCTCATGTGCTGACATTGACGGCGATTGTGGTGGGTGTTGCCACCCTGGGAGTATCGTTGGCGCTGGCCGATGCCATTTATAAAAAATACGGCAGCCTGGACGAAGAAGAAATTCTCAAAAGGCTGGAATGACGCGACACCTTCCCGCAATTCTTTTCCTCTTACCTCTCGGTTTGGCGATTTGTTTACCATTAATCGGGATCAAGCATCGGGAGTGGTGCCGGCCATTATCAATTGGTGTGCTGGCTGCGATGGTCCCGGTTTCCTTTGCTAATCTTGTAGGAGTTCTTCAAAACGGGACCATTCAGTATGACTTTGGGGGATGGGCTGCTCCGGTCGGAATTGAGTGGGTGGCGGACGGCTTGGCCAGCGTCATGACCGTGGCGTTGAGTCTCGTTGGATTGGTGTGTATCACCTTCCTCAGTTCAGTTTTGTTTCCTTACCTTGGTAGCCGGATTGTCCCGTTTTATACCCTGGTCTTATTATTGATAGCCAGTCTGACCGGCATGGTGTTTGCCGGGGATTTGTTCAATCTTTTCGTTTTCTTAGAAGTATCCGCCCTGTGTGCCTATGCCTTGGTCGGGTTGGCGGGTGGGAAAGCGCTTGTCGCCGGATTCCGCTACTTAATCTTAGGCACCTTCGGAGCCTCCTTATATCTCCTGGGAGTGGGATATTTGTATGCCGAGACGGGTACGCTCAACATGGCGGATCTGGCTCAGCGGGTGCCCTCTTTGGTGGCCTCCAAGGCCTTTGCGGTTGGTGTGCTATTCATGTTCATTGGGCTGGGCATCAAGATGGCCTTGGTACCGCTCCACGGGTGGTTGCCGGATGCGTATACCTATGCGCCAGATAGAGTGTCACCGATGCTGGCCTCTTTAGTGACGAAGGTCGCGCTGTATGGATGGATTCGTATCATGTTTTGGGTCCTAGGAGCGCAGGCGGTAGTCTACCAGATCCGCCTTTTGGTGTTAGTGGGGATTCTTGGGGCTCTTGCAGCCCTGGTTGGCGCATTCCTGGCTCTGTCCCAAGTAGAAATCAAACGCATGTTTGCCTATGGAGGGCTTTCCCATATCGGATTGGTTTTGGTGGGGATTAGTCTCGGAAATCAAACAGGATTTGTCGGGGGGGTCTTTTACCTTCTCAATGATGCGGTGATGCAAGCAGGGTTATTTTTCTGGGCAGGGGGAATTATTCATCTGTATGGGGTTCGCAATATTGAGGATCTTTCACGATTGCACGGGGGGGCGGGGTGGATGTCGGTTGCCCTGGTCGTTCTGGCTTTGTCCATGATTGGCATTCCTCCGACCGGTGGGTTTTTCGGAAAGTGGTACATCATTCTTGGCGCGGTGGACTCACGCAATTACCTGGCGATTGTCTCGGTGCTTATTGCGACGCTGCTGACCCTGGCCTATTTTATTAAATTATTTGAACGGATCTTTCGTGATCGGTCAGCCCCGCAGCCGCCCCTCACCCGTGAAGTTCCGTTGGCCGTGCGAATAAGTCTGGGTGCGACATCGGTAGCCGTCATTCTGTTGGGTGTAATGAGCGATCACATTATTAGGTTTCTCCTCAATACCGCCGTTCCACCCGGACTGTAGGAGCATTGGGGGCTATGGCGTTTTGCCGATTATGACATTTCTCATTCTTATTCCCCTTCTTCCTCTGATAGCTGCTCTGATTCTCCTGCTGGGAAAACCCTGGTTGGGTGAGCAAGGGCATAAGATCGGCATTCCCGCCATAGCCATATCCTTCGCCTTTTCCACTATCGCGTTTGTTCGGGTGGCGTCTGATGGGGCATTCTCCATTTCCTTGTATCGACTGATCCAGTCGGGAGATCTGGTCGTCGACTTGGGGCTCTACGTCGACCAACTCACCGTATTGCTCTTGCTTCTGGTCTCCGGTGTGAGCAGTGTGGTGCATATATATGCCTCCCGGTATATGATCGGCGATCCTAAGTATAATCGGTTTTTTGCGGTCATGGCCCTATTCACGTTTTCGATGATCATGCTGGTCATGAGCAATAATCTATTGATGATGTATATGTTTTGGGAGATTATGGGGATCTGCTCTTATTTGCTGATTTCTCATTGGGGCGAGCGGAAGTCTTCGGCTCAAGCCGCCACCAAAGCCTTTCTCGTCAATTCCGTAGCCGATGTGGGATTAGGTTTTGGGGTCATTCTCACCTATTCTACTTTTGGCACTTTTGATATCCAATCGATCTTGGCGCAAGCTCAGTCCATGCCGGAAAGCACCATTAATCTGTTTGGCTGGTTGGGACTGGACATTCGCATTGATGTGTTGACTCTCATCACACTCTTTTTATTTATGGGGGCCATGGGAAAGTCCGCACAAGTGCCTCTCCATGTCTGGTTGCCGTTTGCCATGGAAGCTCCTACACCTGTATCAGCCTTGATTCACGCGGCGACGATGGTGAATGCCGGACCTTTTTTGTTGGTCCGCATGAGTCCACTGGTGATTCTGTCCCCTAAAGCCATGACCGTTATTGCCCTGATTGGGGGAATGACCGCCCTCTTTGCGACCCTGGTCTCCCTGACTCAGGTGGATATTAAACGCATGTTGGCATTTTCTACGATTGGCCAAATCGGTTTTATGGTTATGACTTGCGGGGTAGGAGCCTTTGTAGTTTCCATTTTTCATATGTTGGCTCATGGCTGTTTGAAGGGATTCCTATTTTTATCGACAGGCAATGCCCTTCGATCGGTTGGCTCGCATGGCTATGAACCATCATTCGTTTCCAAACCCGGAGTTACCGTCCCCTCTATGTGGCCGTTGGTGTCAGGGACTGTTCTGTTAGCCTGCCTTCCTCCTGTTCTTCTTTTTTCAGGGCCGTATGAACAATTGTGGATGGCTCAATCTATGGCCTCGGCCTTATGGACCTTTCGGATTCTCGCCTTTCTGACGGTGTTTTTGACGGCAGTTTATGTTTTTCGGGGTGTGCAAATGTTGTTTCATTCCCAGGCTTCATCCGTCCATGGGGCTGGAATGGTGACTGACGCTACCCATCCCCGTCTTTTCTCCTCAAGACATTTTCTGGGAGCCTTGCTTGTGATTGGAGCAATGGGAAGCCTTTTGCTGGTTTTATGGAGTTGGTTTGCGGAGTTTCTGTCACCGGTTGTCGGACATCGCCTGACGCTGAAACCCATTGAATGGTCTTTTGCCATGAATCCTCATCTGGTGATAGCTCTCTTGCTGGCAATTGGCGGTGTTGGCGTCGGGTATTTGTCCCTTGACATCTTTTCCAGATCCCGGTTTCGTCAATCGTCTTGGGGAAAGCGATGGTATGTCCACTTTCTCAATAAACTGTATTTCGATGAATTGTATGAGGCCTACGTGGTCCAACCGACTCTCGGTTTTGCCCATTGGTTGTGGCGGGTTGTCGACCGGGAAGTATTTGATGCCCTGATTCTGGGAGTCGCCAATGGGTCGGTGGTGACGGCGAAGTGGTTGTGGCGGGTCGTGGATCTTCGAGGGATTGACGGGCTGGTTGTCGGTTTAGGGCGCAACAGTGTTGGAATGGCCGGTTGGCTCTGGCGGGTGGTGGATCTCCGTGGTGTGGACCGGGTGGTGGTGGGAATCGGGAAACAAAGTATAGGCATTGCCAATTGGCTGTGGAAGTCCATCGACATCAAGATTCTTGACAAACAAGTGAGTCGTATCGGGGATCAGGCGGAGGCTACAGGGGACATGATGCGCGAACTGGAACCTCGTACCTTACAGCACCATCTGCTGGTGATGATTTTCTGGTTGATTATCGGAATGTTAGCATTATTTTGGTTTGTCCTGTGATCCGCGAGGGGCAACTGACAGGACACCGACATGTAAAGTCATGGAGTGCCAAAGACGGATAATGTGGTTTGCATGCCTGGATGGTGTTGTGATCGGCCTGTCATGAAGGGGAGACTATGAACGTAATCTTCACGGAACATCTTTTAAGTGTCATGATAGCCATTCCATTTTTGGGCATTGCAATCATTGCCTGTGTTCAAGATCAAGAATGGATTAGACGCGTGGCTTTGGGGAGTACCATGGGAGATGCGGTTCTCTCTCTTGTGCTATTGAAGGAATTTGATTTCTCCATGCAGGGCATGCAATTCGTGGAGCGATTGGCTTGGATGCCGACCTTCAATATCCAATATGCTGTCGGGGTAGATGGGATTAGCCTGCTGTTGGTGCTCCTCACGACACTGCTCTGTCCTTTCTGCGTTCTCTGTTCCTGGAACGCCATTACGACACGGGTACGCTCATTTATGGCCATGATTCTTTTGGTGGAGGGGGCCATGATAGTGGTATTTACCGCTCTGGATCTGTTTTTGTTTTTCATGTTGTGGGAAGTCACCATGATTCCCATGTATTTCATGATCATTTTGTGGGGAGGCCCCCAACGTATTGCGGCCGGGATCAAATTCGTCCTGTACAGTTTGTCGGGAAGCCTGATCCTTCTCTTGGCGATTCTCGGTTTGTATGTGGAAGGGGGACGGACATTCGATATTTTGGTTTTGGCGGAACAAACCTATTCCCCCGATGCCCAGTTTTGGATATTTCTGGCCTTCTTTTTAGCCTTTGCCATTAAACTGCCCATGTTACCTTTTCACACATGGCTGCCAGATGCCCATTCCGAAGCTCCCACTGCCGGAAGCGTCATTTTGGCGGGGGTGCTTTTAAAGATGGGCGGGTACGGATTTTTACGATTTTGCCTGCCGATGTTTCCAGAGGCTTCCGTGACATTTGCCCCATTTATTTTGTGGTTGTCGGTTGCGGGAATTCTGTATGGAGGGTACATGGCCTTGGCCCAATCGGATTTAAAAAAATTAGTGGCGTATTCGTCCATTTCCCATATGGGATTTGTGACCTTGGGAATTTTTGTCTTCAATAATCATGGTATTCAAGGGGCGATTTTACAAATGGTGAACCATGGATTACGACCGGCGCTCTCTTTCTGGCCGTTGGTCAATTGTATGACCGGACCCATAGCCGGTCGATTCAAGATTACGGTGGCGTACAGAAATCCATGCCCCGGTTTGTGGCGTTCTTTTGTCTCTTTTCCGTGGCCTCATTTGGATTGCCGGGAACGTGCAACTTTATTGGAGAATTTTTGGTTCTGGTCGGAACATCCTTTGAAAGTTATATTATGGTTCTGTTGTCCATGGGAGGAATTGTTTTGGCTGCAGCGTATATGCTCTGGATGTTGCAACGAGTCGTTTTGGGTCAACCCCAAAGCCCCACCATTTCCCAACTGACCGATCTGAGTGTGCGGGAATTGGCTACCGTGATTCCTTTTGCCATTCTGATCTTGTGGATCGGGTTGTATCCTTCTCCCCTTATGGAAATGATGAATTCCAGCGTGACGGGGCTGGTCCAACATATGGCGCCATATCATATCAGCGTGCTCTCGGAAGTGGCTTTTCGATAGGCGTTGAAGAAAGCAATAGGCTAAGACATCAAGTTAAGTATTTCTCGAGACTCCCAGTGAAAATGTTTATTGAAGGTCTCATTGATCCCGTAGATTTATTCGAATCGATTCATACCCTTCAGGAATCCTTCCTGTATTTTTGACCCTCCCAATTCGTTTCTCGGGGCGTTTATCCTTAAACGCTGCTCCTGATTCGAGAGTGGTCTATGAGGTTCGGCTGTTGTTCTTTCTTTGATGTTTGAACAATCTTCTCGTCAATTCCGATTCATTAGAGGACAATGGGAGCCTTTATACGCGGTTCCCTAAAGTGAATCACGAAAAAAGCCGAGAGGGGTGTGAGCCATACACGCTCTTTTCGGAGATCTTTTTGTTCCCTTGTTGGGGGCCTTACGGATCTTATCCTTTCGAAAAGTGCCTGGAAACCAAAGGGTGGTCTGAACGGAAAAAGAATCCAGCACGGAACCTTCATTCTTTCCATGATTGAGGTTCGGTGATCGTGAAGGAGTATTCACTATGAAGACGAGAAGACTTTTTCAGTATTTGCTTGTGACCGTATTGTGCACCTCGGTAGTGGGGTGTGTCAGTCAACGATCTCATGAACAAGCTCTTCAAGAATTGGAAATGACGAAGGAAAGCACGGCTCAGACAGTTGAACGACTCCAACAGACCGTAGAAGCCAAACAGGCGGAAGTCGCTCAGCTTCAAGAAAAAAATCACGAATTAGAGCAGGCGATGACATCCCGAGATGTCAGGGTGACGGAGCTTCAAGAAACCAAAAAAGAACTGGAACAGGCTGTGGAGGTTCAAGAACAGATTAAAGAGCAACAATTGGCTAATGTGAAAAAAGAACTGGAGAGCTTGTATGCCCAGGTTCTGGGGGTCACCCATCAAGATGGCGACTCTTTCACAGTTCCCCAAATCTTTGGGACAGGTTCCATAGACTTTGATGATTTGGGTACGGCGTTTCAGCACCTGCGAGGCACCTTGGATGCTCAGGTAGCTGAATTTTCTCAACTCCGTGAGCAAAACCGGCTTTTAGGAAAGGAGCTCTCCGGGTTGGAAGATCGTCTTAAAGAGGTCGAACGCCTCAAACAGGAGTTGGAGCAGGTCAGAAGATCCCGTGAAGTTCAGGAAGCTCAGTTAGCCAAAGTGAAACATGAAGTGTTGACGGTCGGAGACGAAATTGAGCGGATTACGAAGGCATTGGAAGAAAAATTCGGAAAAAGTTTGGTGGTCACCCAACATCAAGACCGATTGGTTCTTACCATGCTGGGTCAAGTGCTGTTTGAGTCGGGGGAGGCGGAACTCACTCCACTTGGGCTCAACATCATGAGGCAGGTTGGCCAGGTGTTGGCCAGTTTGCCGGGAAAATATATTCAGGTTGAGGGCCATACCGACAACAACCCCATTTATGGCCAATTACAAAAGCGGTACCCGACGAATTGGGAACTTTCAACAGCTCGTGCCACGACGGTGTTACGATATTTGATTGAACAAACCGGCATGGACCGGGAACAATTTTCGGCGACAGGATATGCCGATACCCAACCTGTACAAACCAACGAAACGGAAGAGGGCCGCGCCAAAAACAGGCGTGTTGAAATTGTCCTCTATCCGAAACACATGAGGCCGGAAAGTGAAAAAGTGGCGACGTTGACTCCCTAATCTACAGATGAACTTCCAGTCGCTTCACGAGGAAAGTTGGAGCGGTCCTTCCTATCCTAAGCAGCGGGAATCCGCAAAATCCCAAATGGAATATGTTTCCCCTGGAATGAATTTCCGACAAACCTAGTGGTGCACCCCACCTCCCTGATTGGCAGGGTTCGCCAGGCTATGATGCTGGATCAATCCCGTTTCATAGAGAAAGGAAGTGGCCGGATCCAGAAGGAAATATGTGGCCAGAAGCCCGATGCTGGCCATAGTCAAGGTGTACGGAAGAGCCATCCAGACCATTTTGCCATAGGATAATCGAATGACCGGGGCAAGGGAGGACGTCAAAAGAAACAGAAAAGCGGCTTGGCCATTTGGGGTGGCCACACTGGGAATATTGGTTCCCGTGTTGATCGCCACCGCCAACAAATCAAATTGGTCACGGCTAATGATGCCGGCTTCCAGCGCACGTAAGACTTCCTGAATGTAGACCGTCGCGACAAACACATTGTCGCTGATGGCCGATAAAATGCCATTGGCTAAATAGAACATCGCGATTTGATGGGAGCCTTCCAAACTTAAGACATATCCGATAATTCCGGAAAACAAATTTTGGTCCTGAATCACCGCCACAATGGCAAAAAACACCACCAATAGCGCCGTAAACGGAAGCGCTTCCTTGAAGGCTTCTCCAAGTTGATGTTCTTCGATAATGCCGTTAAAGGCGGTGATAAAGACGATGACCGTTAACCCGATGATCCCGACCTCTGCCAGGTGAAATGCCAGAGCAAAAATTAGCCAAATGCCGGCAATGGCCTGAATGATAAGCCTGGCGGTATCTCCAGAGTCCCGTCGTTTTTGCTGTTCCGTTTCGAAATTTATCAGAATGTGCCGAACGGGTTCCGACAGTTTATAGCCATAATCGAACCACCGCATCTTTTCGACGGCCAGGCAGGTCGTCAATCCAATAGCAAAGACCGGAAGGGTTACAGGTGCCATGCGGAAAAAAAACTCCATGAATTCCCACCCCGCCTTATCCGCAATAAGAAGATTTTGCGGCTCACCCACAAGGGTGCAGACTCCTCCCAGAGCGGTGCCAACGGCGCCATGCATCATGAGATTTCGAAGGAAACCTCTGAAGTTGTCGAGGTCTTCCCGATGAAGTTGTTGGACCTCTTGGTCGTTGGTTGAATCATGAGAGGCCTGGGAGGATTTGCCCGAAGCCACCCGGTGATAGATGTTATAGAATCCCAAGGCCACGGCAATAATGACGGCGGTGACAGTCAAGGCATCAAGAAATGCCGACAGAAAGGCGCCCATGACGCAAAACAAGAAACCTAACCAGATTTTTGAACGAATCCCTAGCAAGATTTTTGTGAATAGAAACAGAAGAAGGTCTTTCATGAAGTAAATCCCCGCTACCATGAAAATCAGCAGCAAAATTACTTGGAAATTATTGAGCGCTTCATGATAGACGGTGGCCGGCGTAGTCATGCCGATCAAGACGGCCTCCAAGGCCAGCAAGCCACCGGGTTGAAGAGGGTAACTTTTTAAGGCCATGGCCAAGGTAAAAATGAATTCTACAATGAGGACCCATCCGGCGATAAAAGGTCCGCCGGTAACCAACAAGATGGGATTCAGAACCAGAAAGGCAAGAATAGTCAGCTTGTACCAGGTTGGCGTATGGTCGAGGAAATTATCAATCAGTGCGTGAGCCACGGTTTTATTCATAATCTTCCTTAGATCAGTAAAAAATGAGCATGCGGATAGGCGGACCGCTTGAATTGGAAACGATTAATCGACGAGGGCTGAACGAACGATGCCTGGAGAGTAGCAATAGATGCGGTGAGGTGTGAGCCGATCCATCGATTATGCCCACACCCGCGCATTCTGCTTTCTTATTTGTTGATCTCTCACGCGTGCTTTCCGGCATCTGCTGAAACCAGAGATCCCCGAGCTAAGACATCGGACGGATGCGTGGAACCACAAATACGGGCCGCGTGGCGTAACCCATCCAGGCGAAGAGCATATCGATATTCTGGTTGAACTTGATGCAATACCCCCAATCCAGTGAGCACCCTTGCGACATCGGGCCGCATTCCTACAAAGAACAAATGTTGCCCATGGTCTTTGACCATTACCATCATGTCTTCTATGGCTAAGGCGGCCGTGCCGTCAATATTCGGCACATCCGTCAAGTCCAGGACCACACAGGAAAAGTGATTGAATCCTTCGATGGATTCCAGGCGACGAATCATGTCCTTGGCCGAGCCGAAGCTCATAGGGCCATTGACGTGAATCAGAATTAAGCGCTCCGGATTTCGATCCAGAATGCGTTGCTCTTCAAGCGATAAAGGGGTTTCTTTCGAGGAACCCGTAATGACCCGGAGACTTTCCAACTCCAGGTCAGCCATACGTTTGACAAACATGACGCTGGCCAAAACCACTCCAATCCCGACTGCGGTAATCAGATCGACTAAAACGGTAACCAGTAACACCACGAACATGACTAGGACTTCAGTACGCGGGGCTTGTACCAAATGTTTGAGGAAGCGCCAGTCGATAATATCGAAGCCGACCTTAATGAGGAGACCGGCCAGGACTGCCAAAGGAATTTTTTCCGCCAATGGTCCCAGTCCCAGCAACGTTCCTAGAAGGATGACCGCCATGCACATGCCGGAAAGAGGAGTACGGCCTCCAGTCCGTATGTTCGCGACCGAACGCATCGTGGCTCCCGCTCCTGGAATGCCCCCAAAGAATCCGGACGCTATATTTCCAACGCCTTGCCCGATCAATTCCCGGTTCGAGTCATGTTGGGTGCGCGTCATATTGTCGCACACCAGTGAGGTCAATAAGGTATCAATGGTTCCCAGTAATGCCAGAACAAGAGCGTCCTCGACCATGAGTAGTAGCGCATCGGTATGCATGGCCGGCCAAATGGGGGTAGGAAAACCCTTCGGAATGTCTCCGATCATGGGCAGAGTGGGGAAAAAGGTATTTCCTACAATCGTCCCAATCAAGAGGGCTAACAACACGGGGGGAAGGCGTTTCCCAATGGAAGCGGGAGTGAGATAGACGATAGCCAAAGTCAGGGAACCAATCAGGGCTGCCGGCAGGGAAAACGTTGCTAAATAGGTGGGCATGGCCATGAGGTTCTCCACGACCTTGGGTTTGGATTCCAGGCCCAAGAAGGGAGCCACCTGCAAAATGAGAATAATCCCACCGATGCCGCTCATGAATCCCGAAATGACCGGATAAGGCACCAATGTAATATAGCGTCCAAATCCCAGAAGCCCGAATACGACTTGAAAGCCACCGCCCAAGATGACTGCGGTAAAAGCCAATGCCGGCTCATCGGGGAATTTCAAGATGATGGCAGCCATGACCACGGTCATGGGGCCTGTCGGTCCCGATGCTTGGGCCGGCGTTCCTCCGAAAAGGGCCGCAAAGAACCCCACAAAAATGGCTCCATACAAACCGGCAATGGCTCCCAAGCCCGAGGTCACACCAAAGGCTAAGGCCAGAGGCAGGGCCACGACAGCGGCCACGAGCCCACCATAAAAATCTCCCCGAAGATTATTAAAGTGGAGGCCGTGGACCCATGAGAAGGCTGGGTGTATGGCGTTCATTGGTTTTTAACGTACATGGTTGAAGGTGAATCCTCCTAAGACCACGCGATTGAACTGGATAGGGATAGCATGGCTTCCCTGGAATAGAATGGGATTCAGTTGGGCATAGGTGTCATTCACGGGAGGGCAAGAGGAGTCGTTCGCTGGATAAATTGGCCGATTTGAAGCCCAATGGATGCAAACATGGCTAACAACTCTTTGTCCGGTTTTTGAATGTCCCGGTGGAAAAATTCGATGACCCCAAGAATATCGTGGCCGGATTTAATCGGAAAGGCAAAGCCCGTGTGAAGGCCCTCTTCTGCGGCAGCAGAAGCACGAGGGAAATTGGGATCGGCCATCACGTCGGTAATCCATGAGGGTTCCCCACTTTTCCATACGCGGCCGGGCAACCCGATACCCCGAGCGAAAGTACTCTCCTGTGAGGCTTTTCCAAAGGCTTCCAGTTGCAAATGCGGGGAATGCCAGATATTAAGACAGCGCAAGGCCGGTTGTGAAGAGTCCATAGTCCAAATGGCTCCCAGGTCCCATCCTAAATTATCACATATGACTTCCAGAATCATGGAGGAAGCGTGGGTTAAGTCTGATGATTCCGCCAGAACATTCGTCAGACTGTGATGGGTGGCTAACCGGCGTTCCTTGTGCTCCCGTTCGATAAATTGGCCAATTTGAAATCCAATATTGGAGAGCATGAGTAACAAGGTGTCATCGGCTTCTTCGGGAAATGGAGAGAAAAATTCCAAAACCGCTCGGGTATTCCCGGCTAAAAGCACAGGAATTGCGAATCCCGCGTGGATTCCCATATCCAGGGCAATCTGGTGACGCGGGTCTTTGGGATATTCCGCCAGATCTTCGATCCAGATCGGTTTTCGAATGTCCCATACCTGCCCGGCTAGACCGACATCGGGTTTCAGTGTCCAGGCTGAGGTCTGAGCGGACATCCATTGGGCCTGTGATGAGTATGGTGGCCATATAGCCGCGGCCCCCAGAGCCTGGCGCTGGTAATCCATGCGCCAGAGGATTCCCACATTCCATTGCATGGTGTCGCAAATGGCTTGGAGAATCTGTGGATAGGCTTCGGTGATGACGGGTGCGGTGGTCAGGATAGCCGAGACGGCATCGTGCATGGCCAGACGCCGTTCTGCCCGTTTTCGGTCAGTAATGTCAATGCCAAACCCAATTAAATCCTGTTTGCCATTTTCCAATTTGCAGAGGCAATTCAAAAACCACCAAGGTTTGCCTTGTAAAATGCCCTTGCTCTCGTAAAAGGCGGCATGCGTGACGGTGCCGTTCTTGACCTCTTGCGTGATGGATTCCGAGGGTTCAAGAGGAATCCGGCCAACCGCGGTGAAGTCTTTGATTCCAAATCGAGCCAACCCACGGCCCATCGATTCATACATGACCCCGTTTTGGTCAATTCGAAATCCCACGGCAGGCATATTAGACAAAATGCCAGTTAACATCGAACTTTGTTCCTGAGTGGCCTTATCGGCCTCCTTGATTTGCATGGCCAGGAGAGCCGTGGACCAAATAGCAAACACGGCAATGGAACGATTGGTGATGCCGATCCAGGCTTCGGTTCCTGGTGGGGATACACTAAAGCCTATGATCGTCAGAATCGTACACAGGCCCGCCAGACGCAAGGGGTCGTTTTTGTCCGGAGAGCGAAGCGCAATGAGGACGACGGCGACATAGGGCACGCCTTCCGCAATCCCCATTGGTAAAAACGCATCTAGCACGAAGATGACTGTCGATGACAACAAGGCGAGGGCGAGAATTTGCTTACGGTTTTTTTGCGGGAGTGTGGTGGTTTTTCCGAGAGTGAGCGAGCTTGGCATCGTCAGGTCATTGAAGGTGCAGGTAACGTGAGGGTCTCTTTGTCAATTGTACAATGAGAGGCCGGAGATATTCCAGAAAACATAAGAGATGAGTCGTCTGCTTGGCAAGCGCGAGACTTTCCAGTATAGCTTCCGATGCCTGGTGGATCTCGATGCCTTGACAAGCTGCCGATTCTTCTATCGATCCCCTGCCGACCCCAGTTGACATGGGAGTTCTACCTGTGTGAAACCGGAGGTAAATCATCTGGATCGTCTTTCGTTATGCAACCAAATCACCCTCCTTCCAGCGTTTATCAAATCGCCGGCTTAGATGATCGGGAGCGAGGATTCAACCGTCAGGCTCCGGTAGTCGTATCCCCGGAAGGTGTGCAATTAGATCTGCAATATGAGACCTTCCATGTCGTCATTGGTCCCGTTCCCACCGAAGAACAGGCTTTACGGGAACTGATGCAGGAACTGCAGAGGTGCGGTTATTCCCAGTTACGTCACCAGCGGTTGTTTGCCGGTGATCGCTATTTAGGCAGCCAGGAAGTTTGGGTGGATTATCCAGATCCGCCACCTCCACAGGAACAGCCATACTTTTGGAAGTGGTTGATTCGATGGATACGAGGCCGATCCGGAACTGCAGGATCCTGAAGAGAAATCATTTGAAAGGTCAATAGAGGAATTTTTACCCCTTCCGACCGGTAATCCGGTAGTCGAAGCTTGAGGAGAGTCATGTCCGAAGTCAAGCCAGAGGGAGAGCTATGGGCTCTAGCTCGAGGTGGCAGCCTTGGCGAGATTTTCCACGTTTAATTCCAGGGTGCTTGACGAGGGGAAATAACTAATGATCTTTCGAGGGTTGAGGCATTCCCGAATTTTCGGAGAAAGGTCCATGGGTCGAATCGAAGTGACAATGGAGAGAGAATCATCTTCTTCTGCCAAATTGAGGACAATAGGCTCATCCGGAGAGCTTTGGTCGTCATAGACCAGAATGATCGGCCTCAACCGCTGTTCAAAGTTCACACTGGTGACAATCCCGACTTTTTGATTGTTTAGTTGCACCAAGGATCCCGGAGGATAGACTCCAAGCTGACGGATCAACGCCACCACGGCATCCTGCCAGAGGGTGTGACGACATTTCACGTAGAGATAGGATAACGCATCCGGGGGTGCCATCGATCGGCTCGGATCCGGATGGTGACACAACTCATCATATTCATCAGCCACCATCACAATTTTGGCCAACTTGCTGATTTGGTCATCTTTTTTTCCTGAGGGAAATCCTGAACCGTTCAGGCGTTCATGGTGCTGGCGAACGATATTGACCGCGTCATAATGGAAGTTGGGCAGTTTTTCGACGATTTCCACTCCATACTTGGGATGAGCACTGAGAAAGGTTCTTAATTCCGCCGGGCTCATCGTCCCCTTTCGTAATAACTTCTCGACTGGAAATTTTAACTCTCCGATATCGTGGAATAAGGCTCCCAGTGCGAGTCGTTCTTTTTCCTCTTGCTTCAGTTCGAGATCATTGGCGATCATGAGAGACAAGGAACAGACATTGAACGCATGAAGGAAAAACTCCTCGTTGGCATCGTCCGATCCCATGAGGTTCAGAAGCGCACGAGATTGTTCCTGCTCACCAAGAATCTCAAAAAGATTCTCAATGATTTTTTGCGCGGTACGGACTCCCCGTGCACGGCCGGATACCGCATCCTGAATCATTTGCTTGCCTTCTTTGACTACCGCTTGGAATTGCTGAGTGACATGTTGCAGGTGAGCCTGGTAGATCTGAAAGGCTTCGTGCTGTGCCACTTTTCGAACAATGGGGTCTTCTGGAAGGTCTTCGGGATTATCGGGGGAAGTTTCGGGCTCGGACGAATCGTCCTCTGGAGCGTTCGAAGCCTCTGGTAGAGTGGACGGTGGCGAGTCGTTCATGATTTCCGGAGTTTCATGAGAAAGAGGGGCCCGCTCAGCCAACCACATTTCTTCCGGGTCGGATCGCTCTGGATCGAAAAAGAGTTTGACTTTGGTTAACCCTCGCAAGGTTTCCAATTCTTTCGTGGTTTTGATTTTAAAGGAATTGGTCGGAAAGGGATGACTAAACCACGAGCCTTCTATTTTGATGTATAAGCCTATTCGAAGGACTTCAGATTTTATGGGTACAAACGCCACGTATTGGTCGTCCTTTGAGCGTCGGTGTTGAGTCCGGTCGACATCCTCGTTACCCATGAGAGTTTCGTTCCGGCACCGGCAATAAATAATCGTAGGTCATGTCATCCTTTAAAATGGAAGCTCACGGGTTTGCATTTCCTCATCGGAGAATTCTGAGACAAAATTAAGTAATGTGACGAAATAAATGGCAATAGCCTTAGAAAGACTGAACCAGGGCGAAGGACCGCCTGTTGATGCGAATGAAGAACGGAAAATGTGGGTATTCGATTACTGCCCGGAAACGGTGTTCTGTGTTGCTGCCGTCAAGGAGTCGCATATAGGAAAAATTTTCCCCATATTGGCCAAATGGAGAATTTGTCTAACTGGTTTCTGAGGAGCGGCAATCATTAAACACATGGCATTTGCGGAAAATTTTTTATGGGAAAGTGCCAAAAGTCCTAACCCCGCACTGTCAATATATGTGACATCGGTAAAATCCAAGATGACCGATTTAGGGGTGCGTTGAAAGGCCTGGTCCAGGGCGCGTTGGTAGGTATGTCTGGATTTGAAATCACAGCGTCCCTTCAATGACAGGACGATGTTCCCGTTTCCTTGATCAACTACCGTAATATCCATGTATCCAGACTCCTTCCGGCAAAAAACATTATGGATTGGCACAATCCAGACATCACATCAGGACGATAGTTCTTGGGGCAGACTGAGTCGCACGGATAAGGGGTTGTGCTGCTATCGGCCTCCGCTCGTCAATCAAAGAAGATCTTGACTCGGTAGGCGTACAGTCTGCTGCCAGTGGCTCACGCTCTGCTGGATTCAGAAAGTGATGAATAGTGAACTTTCCTGGGTTAGAGCGTTCGATGACTTCTTTTTACTTCATTTTCCTTCGGTTGCATCGGTTGATGGAGGAGTGGACTTGAGAGGTTCCGCAGTCTCTCGTAAGACATTCTCTAAACGCTTGCGGAGAAAAGCCAGATCTTTGGACCGGAATGCGCTTTTGGTTTTTTGAAGAATTTGGATCGTGTCGTAGACGGATTCTCGCAGACGGAAATAATCACTGGCAGAGAGGCTTGATGGGAGTCCTCTGCCCTCTTTCCCCTGTTCCAAGGCCTGCGACAGGCTCTCAACCTGAATTTGCAATTCATGGATCTCAGGGTCAGTTAACAAGGATTTTTCCACCATGGGATCAGAAACGGATGTACCATACGACTGAAGGGCTTCTTCAAGGGCGGCCAACCGTTCTGCTCGGCTGGCCACTTCTTTTTGAGCCCGTTGAACCGTGCGAAGGACTTCTTTGTGTCGAATGCCTCGTTTGACCGTGGACAGCAAGGTGGAAAATTCCACCGGCTTAATGAAATATTCCAGCACATGCAACCGGACGGACTCCACGGCGGTGGGTAGGGAAGGATAGCCTGTTACGATGATGACCGGTAGATGTTGTGTTTGTGATCGGACTTCACCCACCAGTTCCATGACTCGATTGCCCGGCATATTGAGGTCGGTGATCAAGACATCAATATCCCATGTGCCATGGAGGACACGGCCTAATTCTTCGGCATTGCGGACCGTATGACAGTCAAAACCTTCTTCTTGGAATAAATCGGAGGTTGCCTCCAAAAATGTTTCTTCATCGTCAGCCAGGAGAATGTTGCCTAGTGCGGATGTCATGCCGAAACTCCTTTAATGGAAAAAGACGAACGGTATGGTGAAATAGGGATCATTATTGTGAAGGCATGCTCCTCAGAAGCGATCATGGTTTGACGAGGGAGGCCGGCAGGATAATGGAGAAAGTCGTCCCTGTCCCTTGAATGGTGGAACAGTGCAGGTGCCCCCCCGCGGATTCAATGATATTTTTGGCAATAGCTAACCCGAGTCCCAATCCAACGCCCTGCTTCCCATATTTCGTCGTATAAAAGGGATCGAATATTCTGGGCAGCACTTCAGGGTTAATTCCCATTCCCTGATCGGCAATCGAAATGGTGCTAGCCTGATGATCCCGTGTGATGGAGACATGAATGTCAGAGGGGGGACTCGATGCATCCACCGCGTTTTGCATGAGATTGCAGAGTATCTGAATCAGGTCGCCGGGAGCAATTCCCACCTGGTTCGGTATAGAGTCGCCGGACAGCGAGGATCGAATCCTGATGCCTTTTTTATGGGCGATAGGGCGCATGATATCCAATGCCGATTGGATGACCTGTTCTACTTCAATCGAATCGGTCGGTGATGAGTTTGGCCGATACAAACTGTAGAGTTGACGGGTAATGCGGGTCATGCGGTCGATGCAGTCCTGCATTTTATGAGTATATTTGTATTTCGGGTGATCCGGAGAGATTGCGCGTTTCAAGAGGGTCAGGGATTGGGCAATGCTGGCCAGAGGATTATTGATTTCGTGCGCCACTCCTGCGGCAACTTGAGAAAGGGCAGCGAGTTTTTCCACCTGCATGCGGCGCTGTTCTAACTCCTGGATCCGGGTGGCCCGTCGTTCCACTTCGGTTTCCAGCTCAGTCGTATGCTGGCGGATCTGTTCTTCCAGAGACTTTCGTTCGGTGATGTCTTGTGCGATATAGGCGCATTGGGAAGTAGCAGATGGATCGAGCACGACAGGAGTGACCACAGCCGAAACCCAGCGTGTTCCACGGGCTGAGGGATGAGCATATTCGAACGATACGGGTTGTTGGCTCGAAAGGCTTTGCCGGTAGTGGTCGATCCAGATTTCCATGATATCTCGAGGGATGTTTAACTGGCTGCACCATTTTCCGGTGACCCCCCCCTCGACTTGACCGTAAAATTGAGCCGTCGCTTTGTTATCCGAAACGTGACGAACATCGTGGGGGGTAATTTCCACAACTCCCATCATCATGGGTGCGCTATCGAAAAATGTTTTGAGAGTGGACTCGCTGGTTCGAAGCGCATTTTCCATGTGTTTGCGTTCCGTGATGTCCTGGTGGGCGACTACGACTCGCAGAGAACCAGGACCCAAAAATCGTGTCACTCGACAGGCAAACCATCGTTGGGTGGTTGGTGAATGGCAGCAGGCGAATTCAAAGGAAAATTCCTTCTTTTTGCCTTCCAACACTTCCAGGATATGAGGGACCGTCTGGGCCGTGTCCGCAATGGATTCTTTGGTAATGTGGGAGAAAAATGAAAAGTAATTGTCTCCGACTCCTACCTTATCAGGGTTGCATGCGTTATCCTTGACGAATTGCTTCCACCCGTCATTGACCATGATGATCGTCCCGTGGTCATTCAACACACATATAGACGCCGAAAGAGCGTTCATGGCGGCTAGGGACAAGTGCTCCGCAGCCTGGGTGGCCATTTGAGCCTCTTTTTGCGGCGTGAGATCCTGCACCATGGTGGTGATATATTCAACGCGCCCGGTTTTGCTCTTGACGGCGTTCATATAGAGGTTGGCATGGATAATTGATCCGTCCTTGCGCACGTATCGTTTTTCCATGACGAAGGAATCCAAGTCATTTCGAATCAGTTGATTAAAGAAGGTCATATTCTCGGCGAGATCATCCGGGTGGGTTAGTTTGCCCCAGTTCTGACCAAGTAATTCTTCCCGTGCATATCCCAGGATCGTACACATTCGATCATTCACCTCCAGAAAGGTTTTGTTCACACCGGTAATGGCCATGCCAACTAATCCCGATTCGAAATATTTTCGAAATCGTTCTTCACTGCTCCGAAGCACTTCTTCCGCCTTTTTGCGTTCGCTAATATCGGTAGCGATGCCGCCAATTGCATAGATGAACCCCGTTTCATCCTGCAGCGGGAACTTTTGGACAAGACTGGTATGAAAGCCGTCTTCGTGAAGAGCGATTTCTTCAAATTCCAGGGCTTTCCTGCGTTGGAGCACCATTTGGTCATGCGTGTGAAACTGCATGGCTTGTCGGAGTGAAAAGAGGCGGTAATCGTCAAAGCCGATGACCGATTCTTGGGACAGACGAAACACCTGTTCAAATTGTTTATTCACATGGAGATACCGACCTTCCAGATCTTTCAGGAAAATCAGGTTGGGGCTATGATCTAAAATAGCCTGTAATGTTTGGTTGCTTTCTTGAAGGGCCTTCTCGGCCTGTCGCCGTGCGGTCACATCGATCCCGGAATGGACGATTTGAACCACCTCTCCCTTTTCATCTTTAACGGGCACATAGCAGGCTTCAACCGTGATATATCGGTTTTCTCCGATTCGGGCCTGGATATCTTCGCGGACGATTTCTCCCAGTGCGACCCGGCGGAGGATCTTCCGAATTTGTTCTTGAACGACTGGAGAATAGTTCAACCAATAGGTGTCGATAAAGGGTTTTCCAATGACGTCTTCCCGCTTTAGAGCGGCGAGATCAAGGGGAGTTCGGTTGCATTCCAGAATGATCCCGTCAACCGTTCCGATGCCGACGAAATTGGTCATGGCGTCGAGAATAGTCCGAAGCCGTTGCTCATTGGCTTTCACGGTCTCTTCAGCGGTCTTCCGCTCGGTCAAATCCCGGCTAATGACGAGGATCTCTTCCATGTTCCTGTCAGGGACAACCAGGGGGATATAGGAGACTGCCATATATCGCCGTTGTCCATTCCCAAAGGTAACCCACGACTCATATTGGATTTCTTCTCCACCAAAACATCGATCCATGAGAGGTTGAACATGATGGGCAAAGACATTCTCTCCCAATAAATCGGCCACGGACAGGCCCACCAGCTCCTGACGAGTTTTTTCATGGACCCGTTCATAGGTCGTATTGACCCTACGATAACGATAATCTCTCCCGACAACAGAGATATGGTCTGGAGAAGCATTGAAAACCAGCTCAGCGAGCATCAATTCCGACTGAGATTTTTTCAAATCGGTAACCTCGCTCGAGATGTTCACAACGCCAATCATATTTTCTGGGGTATCCCTCAGGCGCGATTTGGTGGAAGAACACATTTGTCCCTGGTTTTGTACGGGAATCTCGTGTTCTTTGAGCAAGGGTGGCACGGATGTGGGCAGCAATTGATCGGGGGACCACAACTGCGGCCATGTGGTTTCATCATAGATCTGCGAGTCAGGTACTCCGATAACGCTTTGAGGAGAGAGTCCGATGGCTGTGGCTCCAGCTTGGTTCCAGGATAGGGCCGTGTCTTGCCGGTCGAAGATGAAATGTCCGGATAGCATATGGTGCATGAAGTCCTCAAGGGCTTTCTTCCGATAGGCCAGAGTCTCGGTCTGTTGTGCGTGAATGCGTCCCATCAGAGCTGTGGCCCAGATGACTAGAAGGGCTAATCCCCGGTTCCCAAAAACCGTTGCCCATTCTCCCCCTTCTGGAGATAGCCTATGACCAACGAGCGTTAACACCGAGCAGCCAAGGGCGACTCCGAGTAACAAATGGACATTGCCTTGGCGCAAACTGAACAGGACCGCCACGATATAGATGGCGCCGGAGGCGACGCCCAAAGGGGTGAGCAGGTCAATGACAAATATGCCCGCTATCAGCAGTCCAAGGATGAGATAAAATTTCCATGTGGGAAGGATCGGTGTCGTGGCGGTCATATACTCTTGCTTACCCTGTCTGACGAATAGAATGGTGTAGATGATGGGAACGCGCGTTTCGATACAGGGTAGTGTAGCGCACTGGTAGAGGCGAACCAAGGGAGAAAGTCTCTTTTAGGAATGGAACAACTGGATAGGAGGAGGCAGGAAGGGGAAGGGATTACGCCAAATAGTCGGCTTCGGCTAATTCATGTTTTGGAGGCTCAAGGTCGGAATGGGTGCGTTGAATATCGAGAATCACCGGAAGCATTTCATTAAACACTTCAACCAGATGGGGATCGAAATGTGTACCCGATGATGCACGGATCTCGGCCAAGGTTTTCTCAAGCGGCCAAGCCTCCTTATAACATCGTTTTGAAGAAAGAGCATCAAACACATCAGCAATAGCACAAATTCGACCCGGGAGAGGGATGTCTTTTCCGCCCAATCGATTCGGATAACCCGATCCGTCCCATTTTTCATGGTGTGTGAGTGCGATGAGTTCTCCCATTTGCAAAACCGGGGAGTGGCTGTTCGAAAGCAATTGGGCTCCAATAACGGTATGTTGTTTCATGATTTCGAATTCTTCAGGGTTTAACTTGCCGGGTTTTAACAGAATGTGGTCTGGAATTCCTAACTTTCCCACGTCATGCATGGGAATGGCATGAAACAACACATCGCATTCGGTCTCGGTCATGTCGCAGGCGCGACCTAAGACCACGGCGATGTGGCTCAATCGAACGATATGCGCTCCCGTTTCATTGTCTCGATATTCGGCCGCCTGGGCCAGTCGATGGACGATTTCGAGTTGAGTCTCTTGTAATTCCTGCGTTCGAATTCGGACGGTTTCTTCCAATTTTGCCTTTTGTTGGGAAACGGCCTTATTGAGAAGACTGGCTTCCAACAAATTACGGATGCGCATCAATACTTCCACTTTATCAAACGGTTTATTGAGAAAATCTTTGGCTCCCGATTCGAGGGCACGAAGACGAGTTTCCCGGTCCTCCTCCGAAGTCAGGACCAAAATGGGGAGGAAATGCCCTTTCTGAATAATTTTCAATTGCCCCATGATTTGAAAGCCATTGAGCTGGGGCATGCGGATGTCCAAGCATATCAAGTCTGGGCTCAATTCTTTGTACAAATTGATCACCTGTGTTGGGTCTTGGGTGGTATGCACATGCTTGTATCCGGCGGTTTGCAGGATGTTTTCCAAAAGCATGATATTGGTCATTTGATCGTCTACGATTAACACTATGGCATTTTGGCATTGTTGTTGAGAGATCATAAAGGTCTTTCACGTCAGATGAAAGGCAGATAGGACTTCCAGAGCCCAGTCGTGCGATGTATTTCTTGTCGATTCATACATTCCCCGGGAGACCGGCTAAACCCCGGAATAGCGTCTGTCATATGTTTTTTCGGCGAATCTCTGCCAAACTTAATGAAGGTTTTTGTCCGATACAGAAAGACAAGGCGTATTGTTGGGGAGAAATGTCATTTCTTCAATCCACTATGTGTTAAAAAGGATGGTCCCAGGAACCGGAGATATCTATAAGCCAGATCACGTTGATTGTGAAGGTTGCGGAGTCGGTCTCATATTTGACTCTCCCTGCATTCGGCAGTGCTGGACCCGCCTAATGATGGGGTTGCTAAAGATGGTCGATAGATCTCCTTAAACACGTATCAAAGTATTTTTGAGAAAACTGGCTCACTCTTGGAAAATCCCCTGAGATTACTCTTCCGTTAGACAGACGTTTCTCTTCGCATCCCTAACAGGGGCTCTTTCTTCAAACTGTCGATTTTTTGAATGGGAATAGGAATGAACAGGAAAAAATGAGCGAGCTAACAAGTCAAGACCGGCAATCGTGAGTTGCCTAATATGAAAAGTGGGCTGTCTAGACATACTCTATTCGTTGCTGGCCTGCTTTCTGGGAAGATGAATGGCAGGCTTGGACCGTACGAGGTTAGGGGTCTTTGGACGGACTCGCTTGGGTATACCGGTCCAGGATTTTTTTCCTTGTTGCAAAGAAATCCGGGTTGCCCTCCGATAATTGCATGAACTTCCCATAGTATTGATTGGCTAACCGTTTATTGCCTAATTGATCATAGGCGTATCCCATGTTCAGGTGGAGATGCGGCAAGTCAGGCTGAAGGGATTCTGCCTGGCGCAGTTCGTGGATAGCGAGCTGATATTCCCCGCGTTGTTGTGCGACAAGGGCTCGTTGTATCCACATTTGAGGGACCTTGTCGTTTCGGGCCAGGCCGCTGAGAAAATATTGGTCCGCTTGCTCAAGGTCGCCCTTTCCCAGATAGGCGGTTCCCATCCAAAACCAAGGCTCCCAATCTTCTGGAGGGCTGTCAAAAAGCGTAGATAGGACCGCCAGGGCTTCTTTGTATTGACCCGCACGAATGAGATGTCGTCCCTGTCGCATAGAGTTTTCTAGCAGAATGGGAGAAGCGGAACGGGTCTGAGTGACTTTGGGAGTGGAGTCAGGTTCCGGAACTCGCTTATCCGATTCAGATAGGAAAGAGGGCGTAGTGTGAAGTGGCTGAGTTGATAAAAAAGGTTCTTCTACAATTTTTTCCTCACGCAGCATGACCGTGCCCAGCTCTGTCGTGACCGTGAGATCTTCCGATGTAACCTGAATGGGGTTTTCCATTTCCAAAGAAGAACTTGAAGGGGTTTGGCTTGGACCTGATTCGTTTTCCCGGGTGTTAGTGATAGCGACAGTCTCTGCTTCAGTCTGTTCCGGGGGGTTGGACTCCAGAGCAGATATGACTGGTGAAGTTATGGGGGGAACAACTGGTTGGTCCGCTGGTTGTTGCTGGAGCGAATTCTTCAATTTTTGCTTCGTGAATAATTGTTCGGATTGTGAAATTGCCGGTTCCTTCACCGGTGCAGGGAGTGGAAGAGACAAGTCTTGTGGAGATTGGGGTTCTTCAGCTTGGTCCGTTTGGTTGGGCACCGCAGGCGAATCTGATGGTGCCGTAGCAATGAGGGAAGGAATCGTATTCACGGAAGAACTGGCCGTTTCAGACGGGTTGTTTTGAGGCACTGGTTGATTCGTTCCCGTGGGTATAGGAGAACCTTTCAATGAAACAGGCTGTCCTTCTTCACTGATCAAAGGAGCAGTGGAAACTGAAGAGGGCGCTAAATCCAAATTCCATCCAATCCAAAATCCTCCTATGCCGATGCTACCGATGCTTGTGGCGAGGCCGAGGGTTATCAAAAGGAAATTTTTGGAGGGCATGGACATGTTCCAAGGTGTCGGAGATTCATCATGTCGAAGCCCAGGCCGTTGAGAAGTGTCCGATTGCGTGGTCTGGATAGGTGAAGAACGGGCTTGGAGGCGGTTGAGAGTATCGGCAATGATGCTCATGTTTGATTGGCTATGCCTTCCGGATGTTTATTTCAAAAATTCCCGTGAGGCCTTCCAGACTAACCAATGACTCACTACTGGTTGTCTTTTGGCGAAAGCCCCCAAGAGCGCGCGATCGCAGAGTTGGTTGATACGACGGGGAACGCCTTTTGATAACCTATAAATCAACCAGGGTACACCAGTTTGGAGTCGAAGACTCTTTGCGCGGGTGGCTTTCCTCAGTCGGTGCAGCAGATAGGCTCTGGTCTCTCGATAGTCAAGAGCCTCCAAACGGTATCGTACGCTGATGCGCTGCCGGAGGGGGCGGAATGCGCGGCCTTTGAGTTTCTGTTCCAATTCCGGTTGGCCAACCAATAACAAGCACATGAGCTTGTCTTTTTCTGTGTCAAGGTTTGATAAGAGCCGAAGGCCTTCCAAAACTTTTCCGCTCAAGCGGTGGGCTTCGTCGACGAGAACCACCACTCGCTCTCCGCCTTCAGCTAAACGAAGAAGAAGTTTGGGAAGCTCGCGTTGCAGGGCGCCCAGGGATTGGTCTTCAGGAAGAGTGCCGGTCAAGTCCTCATAGATGGAGATGAGCAAGTCGGCATAGGACTGATCGGGATTCAGAAGATAGGCAAAGCGCACGCCCTGTGGAGCATGGCGGAGTAAATAGCGGCAGAGAAGAGTTTTCCCCAGCCCGATTTCTCCCGTCAACATGGTCAATCCTCCGCTGACGATACCAAAGCGAAGGTGGTTCAGGGCTTCGACATGGCGGCTCCCAGGAAAAAAAAAGTCCGTATCGGGTGTAATACGAAACGGCGGTTCGGAAAATCCCAACTCTTGGTAGCAGAGGCTGAGATCTAATGTGGTCATCATGATGCCGATCTCACTAACCGGGGTGAGAGAAAGATCACCAATTCGCTCTTGTTCTTCACATCATAGGTTCCTTTAAACAGACGGCCGATCCAGGGAATATCGCCCAGGAGCGGAACTTTTCGTTCGGTGTGAGACGTTTCTTCTTGGATCAACCCACCGATAATGACCATTTCCCCGTCCTTGAGACGAACCACACCGGAAGATTGTTTGACATCCAACACTGGAGCGGTGGCTGTCTGCTGGGGGGACTCTTGAATTTCCCGTAATCGCGAGATGATGGGCGTGACATCCAACATGATCCACCCGTCCTCAGAGATTTGTGGGGTCACGGAGAGTACCAAGCCCACCGTGACGGATCGGGCCTGTTCGGTGATAATGTTTCCGGTGCCGGCGGTGCCTTGGGAAATGGTGGAAGTGAAGAAGGGTTGATCCGTGGCGACCTTAATCAAAGCCGGCTGGTTGTTGAGCGTGACGACCCGAGGTTGTGAAACCACATGCAGGTCGCCTTGTTCTCGAAGGGCTTTTAACACACCGTCAAAACTGCCATCAGCAAAAGAAATCGTGGTCGTCGCCGCTTTGGCAATAAAACCTCCGAAAGGGGCTGTGATAATGTTCGAAAGTGCAAAATTTCCTGATGTACCGTAAAAATTGATTTTGGACCAATCAATGCCTAGGCTATAATTATCGTTCAAATTCACTTCGTAGATTCTGGCTTCAATCTCCACCTGTCGATACAACGCCTGATGAACGTTTGTCAGAAATTGTTCAATTTCATTGATCCGCTTGTACCAATCTGTAATCTGAATGGTTCCGGAAAGCCAGTTTACGACCAATCGACCATCTGCAGACATGAGCACTCGAATTTGCTTTTCAAGCTCTTCCCAAAATTTAATCTCGTCTTGTTGATTGACGGTAATCTGTCCGGTGTCCTGGGACCCACTCCCACCGGACGTTCCGCTTGACCCTGAACTCATTTGAGCCCGATTTTGTCCGGTTCCCCCGCGAATCAACCGGATATAATCCACGTTTAACGTTTTCGTTCTAAAGCGATGGACCTGGATGAGGTCATTCTTATGTTCCCAGTAATAGCCGTGTGCTTCCAGAAGAGCCGTCATGGCTCGTTCGAGGGGCAGATCGTGAAAATCGACCGTGATGGTTCCGGTCACATCCGGTCCAGCCACAATATTCAAGCGGTGACTGCGAGCAAAGAGCGCCAGGGCATCCAAAATCGGAAGTTCCTGGGCTCGGAAGGAGTACAAGGGGCCAAGAGAGGGAGGATGAGTATCCGGTACTTTCGGCAGTTCTTGTGTCAGGAGCATTCGATCCTCCAGGGAAAATGAGTTTCTGGAGGACTCGATAGAGGGTTGAATCAATGGATGTTGTGCATCCATTCGGTCAGGAATGGAAGAAGGGTGCATGGCCGAGGAGGAAGTGATGTCCGGTTTCTGAGAGATGCATCCACCGAGTGACGAGCTTATCAACATCAGGATGCAGACCCATCGCCATCGGATCGGTTCCGTATGATCGATTGCAGATGTGAATCGGGATATTAGAAATGCGTTAAGGGGCCCTGTCGATTGTCCGTCGTCATGTCCCATCGATTTGCCTGGTCGGGAAGAGCAAGGGCGGAAGATGTTCATGGCTATTATGAAGCCTTTCTTTCTGCAAAGGTCAGGAAATGTTTGTGCTGTTCCTGTCCTAACCAGACCCCATTGGGTTCGATCGACAACACGTAAAATCCCTCAATGGTATCTCCTTCGTGTATGATCGTCCGATTAATCACGGCGCTTTTCACGTCGTTTTCCACAGCGATGGCTTGTAATGCCATTTGTTGGAATGAGGGCAAGCGAGGCTCCATGGAAACACTAGAATCGTTCGTGGGCGCGGAATGGGGGGGAGAGAGGGATGTTCTTTCCACGGGTGAAAACGGATCCCTGAGGGATGGCTCACCCCACACGGTGGCCGATGGTTCTGGGGAATTCAGGGCGGGCGAGGATACCGTGTTCTGGGATGTCCGTGTAAGAGGAAGAGATAGTGGATCCACAGGAGACACAAACTCCGAGGTTAGTGTATCCGTGTAATTGACATACATCGCGACACCTGCGGTGAGACACAATCCTCCCACCAAAAGGGGATTTCTTAAAGCTCGACGGAATCCGTTGTTTTCATCCATACCGTCAATCCGATGTGAATGTGATTCGCTCGTTGTCCGTCACCGCTCATGGTAATGTTCTGGATGTCCATTCTGCGCGTTGATTCGGACAGTTCCCGAAGCACGTTCATGAAGTCCTGATAACCGCTCCGAGGACCATTGGGGTGCAATTCGATTTCCATGGGGACCAAGGTAATTCCCTCAATAGGTGACACTCGCTTTTCATCAACCAGAATGCGGTATTGGAACTGAAGATCCCATTTCTTTCCTTTTTCCTGAATAGTTTGTGCCCATTGGGTAAGTTGTGTGAAGTTTCCAACGAGTACCTGTTCCACGTCATGAAGA
>JALDRK010000027.1 GCA_031315915.1 Nitrospirales bacterium | reverse complement strand
TCAGGCCGTAGATCTGCTTGAACCTCATGCTCCACTGGATGAGTTGGTCGCGACCTTGGTCTATCGGGTCAGCCAAGCCCCCTATCGGGTGCTACTTCAATGGGTTCAAGGATGGTCGGAAAAGGAAAAGCAGGAGGTGGTGGATGCGGCCATCAAAAGCCGTGGCGCACACGACGAGCTGGCGAAAGAATTTCGTTCCGGGTACGCGTTTATCTTTGACGTCCTGATGGATATTGGCGGATGGCGTGATATGCACCGGCATCGTCGGTGCCAGCAGATTCAACAGAACTTTACAACCGTGCATGGATACGATGTCCCGGCTGTTTTAGAAAAGGCCGGAGTGGAAAAAGAATATCGACAGGCTATGGATGCCGTACGGCAGGATATTGACCGGCTGCGTGGGGTGAATCAGGAGGCCGCGTTGTATGCCATTCCCTTCGGGTTTCGCGTGCGGTGCCTGTTTAAAATGGATTTTGCGGAAGTAGAATATATTTCGCAATTACGGTCTGGCGTGAAGGGTCATTGGTCGTACCGGACAGTGGCCTGGCTGATGAAGCAGAAAATGGTGGAGCGATATCCCTATTTAGGTAAATTAATTCAAGCAACCCCGCCCGAGGTGGAAGACGTCTTAAAGCGTTAATGATCAGGGGGAAAAGAGCACGACAATGAGTGATAGCCTTGAACAGTCTCTGAAATCTGCAATGCGTGCCGGACAATGGGACAAGGTCCGTGACATCGCCCGACAGTGGTCGTTGGAGCCGGAATGCGGTCCACGACCTTTTTTTGCCTTGAATGTCGTGTATTTATTGCGCGGAGATTTTTGGGAAGCGTGGCAGGTGTTTCCCAAGGCCTTAGCGGAAATCTCGGACAAGGAGGCGATTCGTGAGTGGGTGGACCATCTTCGAAGGGAATTTCCCGAAGAACCTTCTGTCATCTTATTTGAAGGGGTATTTCACACGCAATGTGGACAATTGGAGGAAGCCATCGCGCATTTTGAACGGGTCGTGGCCTTGCTGCCTCAATCTCCGTATCCTCACTTTTTTCTGGCCCAAATTCATCATGGTCAAGACCGGATCGATAAAGCGGTCAAGGCCTATCGAGAAGCGGTGAAACGGGATCCATCCTACGTCGCAGCTCGATTGAAGCTGGGGTTGGCCTATCAAGAGCAGGGCCAATTGGAAATGGCCATTCCTCAATATCGGGAAGTGTTGAAGCTTCGCCCGGATGAGATCACGGGGCATACCAATCTCGCCTGTGCGCTGGCCGAGCAAGGGAAGTTGGATATGAGCATTGAAGAATATAAAAAGGCCTTGCTCCTCAATCCCAATGATGCGGAGGTGCATTTTGCTTTGGGCGGCCTGTACGAAAATAAAGGCCGCCGGGATTTAGCCAAACAGCAATATGAAGAGGCCCTTCGTTCGAACCCGGATTTAGGAGCGGCGGCCACGGCCCTAGGATGGTTCTCGTATGAGAAAGGGCAAATGGATTTTGCGATGGACTATTTCAGCCAAGCGCTAAAATCCAATCCAAACGATGCGCATGCGACCTTTGGGGTGGGGCGGGTATATGATGAGAAGCGAAAGCCCGAGATGGCGGTGCAGCACTACCAGCGGGCTCTCACCCTTGAAAAAGATCCGGATCGAAAACACCGGATTCTCAATTTTATGGATAAGTTGTTTGGTTAGGGGGCAATTCCAAGTCAAAGTTTGAGGATGAATGAATACATGGGAGCTGTCAGTCTGCCTGAAAACCGTCCCTTGGCCTCCGGGGTTAGTTTTGAGTCTGCTTGAGAAATTGCTGGATGGCTTGCATTTGGCCGTTTACGTCTCCGGCTTCTTCAACGGCTTGCCGAATTTGATCTGTGAGATAGGAGGAATATCCCACCTTTTCTAAAAAAAATTTAAAAAACGGTTCAGGGCTTTGGACGGTTTGGCCGCGAAGCTCTTCCAGAATGTCATCGCTGATAGGAATCAGCGTACTTCCAAAGTGTAGAATCACTTTGTAGTAAAATCCGTCTCCTCGAGCTTCGAGTCGCAAACCTTTTTGTTCAGCCAACGTTCCCTCCAACCCGTTGAAATTCCATTGAAGTTTTTTGAAAGTGGGGGTCATTGTAGGTCAATTCTTTGAGTAATAACAAGGAGAGTTTTTGCCTTGACTGGTTTGGGACCCTATGCTAGCGTAGCCTTCTTTTCTCGGAGAAACCTCCCGTTTTTCCTGCAAAGTTCTACCGTCACACACATGGAGAAGAGAACAATTTATGGCTCGATTGTATAATTTCAGTGCCGGTCCGGCGATGTTGCCCGAACCTGTATTACTGCAAGCGCAAGAAGAGTTGCCTAATTGGCATGGGACAGGGGCCTCCATCATGGAGATGAGTCATCGCGGGAAAGAATTTGTGTCGGTGGCGACGGAAGCTGAGCAGGATCTGCGGGATTTATTAGGGGTACCCAAGAATTATAAAGTGCTGTTTTTACAAGGTGGGGCCACAACGCAATTTTCCACCATCCCTATGAATATTTTACGAGGAAAAGCTCAGGCCGATTACGTTTTGACAGGGGCTTGGGGTAAAAAGGCGATTAGTGACGCCAAAAAATATTGCAAGGTAAATGTGGTGGCTTCTTCAGAGGGGAATAATTTCACCACTATCCCGGCATTTGATACTTGGTCACTCAGTTCTGATGCTGCCTATGTGCATTACACGCCCAATGAAACAATCGGTGGGGTGGAGTTCCATTGGATTCCGGAAACGGGCAGTGTGCCTCTGGTTGCAGATTTTTCTTCCACGATTTTATCTCGGCCGATCGACGTGAGCCGGTTTGGGATTATTTATGCTGGCGCCCAAAAAAACATCGGCCCGGCGGGTCTTACCCTGGTCATAGTCAGGGAAGATCTCATGGGGAATGTGTTACCCATCACCCCCAGCGCCTATGATTATGCCAAGCAAGCCGAGGCGGATTCCATGCTGAATACCCCGCCGACGTATGCATGGTACATCGCCGGCTTGGTGTTTAAATGGCTCAAAGGGCAGGGTGGTTTGGCGGGAATGGGTAAAATCAACGAACGAAAAGCCAAGAAACTATATGCGGCCATTGACGGATCCGGTTTCTATCGCAATCCGGTCGAAAAAGCTTCTCGGTCCTGGATGAATGTCCCCTTTATTCTGGCGAATCCTGACTTGGATAAAGAGTTTCTGGCTGGTGCCGCACAAGCGGGGTTACTCACACTGGAGGGACATCGTTCTGTGGGCGGCATGCGGGCCAGTATTTATAATGCCATGCCGGAATCCGGGGTTGACGCGCTTATCCAGTATATGGCGGATTTCGAAAAACGCAAAGCATAGACAGTGAAGGTGCGATGTCCCTCGGTCTGTGGAGCTGAATGCCTTTCTATGGGATTTATTCCTGAATGGAGTTGCTATGAATATTCTCGTGAGCGATAGTTTATCTTCTCGCGGTGTCGAGGTTCTGGAACGGGCCGGATTTTCGGTATCCGTCAAAACGAAATTGTCCAAAGAGGAACTGCTTCAGGAAATTCCTAACTATGAGGCGCTCATTGTCCGTTCTGCGACAAAAGTGACGAAAGAGGTCATCGAAGCCGGGGGGCGTCTCCGGATCATCGGCCGAGCGGGCACCGGATTGGACAATGTGGATAGCGATGCGGCCACCCGCCGGGGCATTGTGGTTATGAATACCCCCGGTGGGAACACGATCACCACCGCCGAGCATACGATGTCGATGATTGCCTCCATGAGCCGGAAAATTCCCCAAGCCACTGGTTCCATGAAGGAGGGCAAATGGGAAAAAAGTCGGTTTATGGGTACGGAACTCTACAATAAGACCCTTGGATTGGTCGGTATGGGTCAGATTGGTTCCTATGTCGCGAAGCTGGCTCAAGGATGGTCGATGAATGTCATTGGATACGACCCCTATTTGTCATTGGAGCGGGCTCAGAAAATGGGAATTGAAGTGGTCGAGTTGAATGAGCTCTTCCATCGGGCCGATGTCATTTCAGTACACACGCCATTAACCAATGAAACCCGAGGGATCATCAATGCCGAGGCGATCAAGAAAATGAAAGATGGCGTGATGATCGTGAATTGTGCCCGTGGCGGAATTATCAATGAACAGGATTTATGCGAGGCCTTGAAAACCAACAAAGTCGCGGCGGCGGCCTTCGACGTGTTTGAAAAAGAACCCGTCAATCCGGATCATCCGTTGTTGGCGCTGGAAAATTTTATCTGTACTCCGCATATCGGCGCGTCGACTGAAGAGGCTCAGGAAAACGTGGCGATCGGCATTGCCGAACAATTCGTCGATTATTTCAAGCGGGGCATTGCACGGGGTGCCGTGAACGTACCGTCCGTTCCGCCCGAGGTTCTTCCACAGATTCAACCCTATTTATCGCTGGCTGAACGATTAGGTCGATTCCAAGCGCAGTTGTTGGATGGCGGAGTCAAGTCCGTAACCGTTGAATATGTCGGGGAAGTGGCACAAATGAGTTTGACCCCTGTGACGGTCGCCGTTCTGAAGGGGCTGCTTTCTCCCATTCTTGAAGATGTGATCAATTTTGTGAATGCGCCCATCGTGGCGAAAGAGCGAGGCATTGAGGTCAAGGAAGTCAAGAGCAGCGATGCAGGGGATTTCACGAGTCTTATTCGTGTGAAAGTGGACGCCGGACAACGGACGCATTCGGTAGCCGGCACACTCTTTCATAAACAAGAACCACGCATTGTGGAAATTGACCAATTTCAGGTGGAGGTGGTCTCAGAAGGTCAAATGCTGTTGATCGATAATGTGGACCGGCCGGGTGTGATTGGCATTGTAGGCCAGGTCTTGGGCAGTCATGATGTGAACATCGCCCGGATGCAGTGTGCCCGATGTGAGCGAGGGGGGTCGGCCTTATTGATCATTGGGTTGGATGCCCCGTTGGCTGCCACAGTCTTGGAACAGTTAAAAAAGGAAAAAGATATTTTGTCCGTTCGTTTGGTTGATCTGAGCTAGTCATCCTTGTTTGTGGATTGAAGCCAACGGTCGACACCTTCTGTTGATCTCTTCTCCCGCCCAATTGTTATGAAACCGGCCCGTTCCCTCATTCCCATTGGAACAGCCACTCTTCTTCCGCATACTGTTCAGAGCGTTCGGCGCTTGGAAGAGCGGCTGATGGCCTTTGCGGCCCATTGGGGCTATCAGGAAATTATCCTTCCGACTTTTGAGTACCTCGATGTCCTAGCCGTGGGCCTGGCTCCGGAGGTTTTGGAAAAATGTTACAAGTTTGCCGACTGGGCCTCCGGACGGGTCCTGGTGCTTCGTCCGGATGCCACGGCGCAAATTGCCAGAATGGTTGCCATGGGTCTCGGAGGCGATGACGTTCCCTTGCGGTTCTCCTATCGCACGACCGTTTTTCGGCATGAACCGGAACACCGAGGTCGGGACCGTGAGGTATTCCAAGTCGGTTTTGAACGAATGGGGGACGATTCGGTCGCCGCGGATGCGGAGATGGTGACCCTTTTGGTTGAGGTCCTCAAGCAAGTTGGGTTATCGAATTGTAAAATTTCACTGGGCCACGTGGGATTTTTAAAAGGCTTGTTATCCCGTTCAGGGCTTTCTCTCAGTGGACGAAAACAGGCGGAAATTGCCGTGGCTCGGAAGGATCTTCCTCTTTTAGAGGAGATTCTGGAGCATGAACGGGCGCCCCGTGCAACCGTCAAGGCGATTCTTGAAGTGCCGGAACGATACGGCACCATAGATGTGTTGAGGTGGGGAAAAGGCATCGCCGGGAAGGATCGATCACTCTTGGCGCCGCTGGTACGGTTGGAGCAAGTCTATGAACTGTTGGAACGCAATGAGGTTCATGAAACGGTAGTGTTGGATCTCGGGGAATTCCGAGGGTTTGATTATTACGATGGGGTTGTGTTTGATATCTTTACGAATTCTCTCGGCAGTGAATTGGGCGGCGGCGGGCGATACAATCATCTCGTTGGCCGATTCGGCCGGGAGTTGCCGGCTATCGGGTTTGGGCTGGATCTGGATCGGTTGTTTTCCGCTTTGGATCGGCAAGGGATCACCCCACCCAATGGATTCCACCCGGTGGCCATAGTGGCTCCATCACATTTAAAGCGGGCTTCGTTTTCCCTTGCCCAATCGCTTCGACACGCCGGTCACTGCGTGGTGGAACAGGAATTGGAAAAAAGTTTCAAGCATTCCTGGCGTCAACTCAGTCGACAGATGCGTGGGCAGAGAACAACCCGTGTCGTGCTTCTGGAGGGTCGAAACGAGCAGTCTCCGGCAATTTCCATAGTAGATTTTTCTTATCCGTCAAATCCGCCTCGTCAACAACCTGTGACTCTACCGCAATTGATCCAGGAACTGAAGAATCCATCCCATGGCCATTTCTGAACTCACAGGCATTCGGGTTCCACCACAAAACCTTGAAGCGGAACAATCCGTCTTGGGAGCGGTCCTTTTGGACAATGCGGCGCTGAACCGGGCCATGGAAATTCTAACGGAAGAAGATTTTTACCGGACAGCCAACCGAATTATGTTTCGGGGCATGTTGGCGCTGTCGGAGAGGAATCAACCGGTCGACCAGATTACGCTCACGGAATATTTCCGGGGAACGGGAGAGTTAGAACAGGTCGGAGGCGTCTCCTATATAGCCGAATTGGTACAAAGCGTGCCGAGTGCGGCCAATATCCGCTATCACAGCAAAATCGTCAGGGATAAATCCTTACTTCGAGGGTTGGTTCGTACCGCGACCGATGTCGTGATGCGTGGCTATGAAGGTACCACGCAAACCGATGATCTATTGGAATTTGCCGAGCGAGAAATTTTCCGTCTGGCCCAGGGGCACTTGGGAGGGACCTTTGCTCCGGTGAGTAGTATTATTAAAGACAGCGTTGAGATCGTTGATCGGTTATATAGTCGAAAAGAGCGCATTACGGGGGTGCCGACCGGATTTCACGATCTGGATAATTTGTTGGCAGGACTTCAGGCGTCCGATTTAATAATCGTGGCTGGAAGACCGAGTATGGGAAAGACCAGTTTAGCCCTGGGCATGGTGGAATATGCCGCCTTACGTAGCAATGCCGTCGTGGGAATTTTTAGTTTGGAAATGTCGCGAGCTCAACTGGTGTTGCGTATGCTGAGTTCTCAAGCTTTGCTGGATTCTCATTCTTTGAGAACTGGACATTTAACCAAGCACGATTGGGTAGCCTTAACGGAGGCGGCCGGCCGGTTGGAACAAGCCAAAATTTTCATCGATGATTCGGGAAACCTGAGCGTTCAGCAAATGCGAGGGAAGGCCCGACGATTAAAAGCCGAGCATGGGTTGGATCTGTTGGTGGTCGATTACCTCCAATTGATGGAAGGTCGCCGGGACTCTGAATCCCGGCAACAGGAAATTTCCGATATTTCTCGGGCTTTGAAGGGATTGGCCAAGGAGTTGGAAGTTCCGGTGGTGGCTCTCTCTCAGTTAAGCCGGGCGGTGGAAAATCGTAAGCCTCCCATCCCCGTTCTGGCCGATCTTCGAGAGTCAGGCGCCATAGAACAGGATGCGGATGTGGTGATGTTCATTTATCGGGAGGAAGTGTATGAGCCCGAAACCGAAGACAAAGGCATTGCCAAAATTCTAGTCAGAAAACACCGAAATGGTCCCATCGGCGAGGTCTCGCTGCAATTTCACGATAATTATGCAAAATTTAACAATTTAGAAACGAGGCTTGGTATAGTATAGGGGTGGATCTTGTTGTCGAGTGTGTATAAGAGTATCTATTTAGAAAATCTGCTTCATTCATGATGAGGGTGGAGGGCAGGCATTCTCCATGATATTAAAAAAAATCCAGACCATCATTTTTGGTATTCCTCTGTTAGTGGTTTCCTGCGGGACAGCTCCGCAACCCCCGATCAGTGGGGTGGCATCTGAACCCTCGGCCCGGATAAAGGAGGTCAGCCATCCGCAAGCCTTCTATCACTTCCTTCAAGGGTATTTGGCTGAAATCAATAGCGATGGGATGACGGCGCTGAAAGAATATCAACAGGGACTCAGATTCGATCCGAATTCCTCATTCCTGAAATTTCGCATGGCAAAGCTCCATTTTTCCTCAGGACAGACGGACAAAGCCGTCGCGTTGGCCAAAGAAATTGCGCCGGAACAGTTAGTCCAGGGTTCCACACTCCTGGACTTAGCGAAAATTTTTACTGGAGGTGAAGAAACTGCATTGGCCCTTCGTGTTTTGGAAGAAGGCGTCCAACGCTTTCCCCAGGATGAATCTTTGATCCTCGCCAAAGGTAATTTACTGCTCAACATGAAAGAATTTGCTCAGGCCGAGCAAGTGTTTGTGAGTTTATTACAGCAGCAACCGGGGTCAGCCGAGTCTCATTACTATTTGGGGTTGATTGCTCAGGAAACCAAAACGCCACAAGAGGCGGCCAAACATTATCAAGATGCCATTAAAGCCAATACGTCCTTTGAGCGGGCGTACCTTAAACTTATTGCGCTGTGGGAGAATGAAAAAGAGTCGCAACGGGCCATTGCATTGCTGGAACAATATCTGAAAGAGGTGAATCCCCATCATCGGGAATTCCGGTTGCGTTTGGTCAGGTTGTATGTGTTGGAACGCCAAGCGGAAAAAGGACTTGTCCATTTGGATCAACTCCTGCAGCAGCATCCGGATGATCTCCATGCTCACGTGCGCAAGGCTCAGATCTATGGAGAAATGAAAAATTATCCCGCTGCCGTTCAAGAACTGAAGGATGTGTTGCAAGCCAGGCCGAATGAACTTCGCGTTCGTGACTTTTTGGGACTGCTTTACGAAGAAATGAAAGATTATGATCGGGCCATTGAAACCTACCAAGCCAACGTCACAATCGATCCGACATTTTTTGACAGTATTCTCCATCTGGGATTTGTCTCCTATCGTTTGAAGCGGAATGCCGATGCGATATCCTATTTGGAGCAAGCGATCAAGCTGAATCCTAAGCGGACCGAGTCTTATCTGTTGTTCGGATTAACCTATTTTCAAATGGAGGACTATCAGAACGCCAAGGTCAAGCTGGAAGAGGGGATTCTTCAGGATCCCTCCAACGCGGAGCTTCATTTCAACCTGGGGACCACCTTGGATAAATTGAATCAGTTTGACGAGGTTGTCCGTGAAATGAAACAAACGCTTGCCTTGGATCCTGAACATGCCGATGCCTTGAATTATCTCGGCTACAGTTATGCCGACCGGGGAGTCAGAATCGAAGAGGCGTTAGATTTGACCAAACGGGCGGTCGCTTTGAAACCCCAGAATGGGTATTACGTGGATAGTTTGGGCTGGGCCTTGTATAAGCTTGGACGAGTGGATGAGGCGTTAGAGACGATGCAACGTGCGGTTTCTCTTGTGTCAGACGATCCGGTGATCTATGAGCATTTGGGTGAAATCTTTTTGCTGCGAGAAGAGCGAGACAAAGCCCGTGAGGCGTGGTTGCACTCTCTGCAATTAGATTCCACAAATGAATCACTCAAGAAACGATTCCGTGAAGTGGGTTTCGGAGAGCCTATTCCCACTGTCTCACAGCAATCGTCAACGTTGGTGCCTTAAGATCCTCTCGGCGAGGCAGGCCGAAGCTATCAGCCATCTGTGGGCTGTCCTTTTCACCATTCATGATAATCTTCCTTAAGTTTTCTTTTTTTTAGGCGATGGAAGAAGGAATGACTCACGGGTCCGGGATCCTTCTTTCGTGACTAGTCTTCCTGTCCTTTTCAAGAATGGGTTGGTATTGTTCGTTTCGTTTGGTTGGTGTTCGTTGTTGGAAAGTTGAGGCATGATGCCGTCTCGTCCCTAGAAGATCGATTCCCCGTCCCCCACCCTGGCCACTTCCGTGTGCCCCATGTATGATAATCGGATGGTTTTAAGGGAACAATTCAACGGTACAACAACGGAGGGTTCATCAATATGAAAGCGCGACATACCAATCAACGGGGGTTCAGTTTAACCGAATTGATGATCGTGGTGGCGATCATCGGAATCTTAGCCACCATTGCAATTCCGAATTTCCTGCGCTATCAGGCACGAGCGAAGCAAACCGAAGCCAAAAGTAATTTGGTGGCGATCCATACCGGAGAAATTGCCTACTTTGCCGAAAACAACGGATATAGTGATGATTTTAATGCCATTGGGTTTGCGGTAACCGGAGCCTCTCAACGCTATTACTATGAGTTAGGGAATTCGAATAGCGGGACTCTGCCTGCGGGCTGCACGGCTTCTACTTTGGATGCAGTCACCCCAACTGGATTTACGGCAGTGGCCATCGGGAATATCGACGGGGATGCCACCTGTGATGTGTGGACCATCAATGAGCAAAAAGTCCTCACGAATGTGGTGAATGACGTGTCGTTGTAGAACGACTTCCCTGTGTAGAGTTTGTTTTTTCGATGGTGTTCTGGGTGTTCAAGGAGGAAGCGTGTTGTTCCGAATGAGTACGGAATGGATCTCACTATCACTAGTTCAAGAGGAGAAGTTTCGTGGAGATTATTGAAAAGATTAAAAGTCGCACAGCCAAGGTAGGCGTGGTGGGGTTGGGCTATGTGGGGCTGCCTTTAGCGGTTCTTAATGCGAAGACGGGGTTTTCCGTTATCGGATTCGATGCCGTAGCCGGAAAAGTTGAGCGGGTGAATAAAGGAGAAAATTATATTTCTGACGTGGTGGATGCTGAATTGCGCCAAGTGGTAGAAGAAAAACGTTTTCGGGCGACCACTGATTTTTCGGAGTTGAGTCAATGTGATGTCATTTTGATCTGTGTGCCGACTCCCCTGACTCGTAATAAGGAGCCGGACATTTCCGCCATTCTCAGTGTATTGGGACAATTGACCCAGCATGCTCATCCCAACATGCTGGTGGTATTGGAAAGCACCACGTACCCGGGGACCACCGAAGAGGTCATTATGCCTGCCCTGGTTTCGAAGGGTTTAATCGTCGGGAAAGACTTGTTTATTGCCTTTTCCCCCGAACGCGTTGATCCAGGCAATAAAAATTTTAAAACCCATAATACCTTTAAGCTCGTTGGCGGAGTAACCGATGCCTGCCGGGAGGTTTCCAAAACATTTTATGAACAATCCATTGTCAAGATTTTTCCACTAAGTTCTCCCCGAGTTGCGGAAATGGCTAAGGTGTTTGAAAATGTGTTTCGATCCGTGAACATTGCCTTGGTCAACGAACTGACCATGTTGTGCGACAGGATGGATATTAATGTCTACGAAGTAATTGATGCGGCGGCCACCAAAAATTTTGGATTTATGCCCTTTTACCCAGGCCCGGGTGTGGGTGGACACTGTATTCCTTTGGACCCCTATTATCTGGCCTGGAAATCTAAGGAGTATGATATTCATACCCGCTTTATTGAGCTTGCCGGGGAGATAAACGAAAACATGCCCTATTTCGTGGTCAGCAAGATTCAGCGGATATTGAATCAACGAGGGCAATGTCTTAAAGGGGCCCGGATTGTGATATTGGGTGTGACCTATAAGGCCGACATTGAAGATTCACGGGAATCTCCTGCGACCAAAGTTATGGAATTACTTCATAAGGAAGGGGCTCTTTTACAATATGTTGACCCATTTGCTCCGACATTGAATCTGGAAGGGCAAAGGTATTCAACACAAGACTTAAAGCCAGAGCTATTGGCTGGGTGTGCCTGTGCCCTGATTCTGACCGCCCATTCGGTTTTTGATTATGAGCTTATTTGCCGTCATGCCCCTGTGGTATTTGATACCAGAAATGGAACCCGCCAGGTTCAGCACAATCGAGAGAAAATTGTGCTTCTTTCTACTTAGCAAAAAACCTGTTAACCGTTCATTGGCTTGACACTGGCCTGGTTGTTCGGTATAAACCCTAGGTTATACCGAATTATCAGGCCATGCCATTTTCCTATGGTTGGTTTCGCATCCCCCTAAGAAATATAAATCTTTTACCCATGAACATTGCAGTGTTCTGCTGATCATCTTCACATGAAATTACTAAAAAAATGGTTTAATCGACTCTCTGGAGGTCTGTTTGACAATGTTCCACCCTCCTTCCGCATAAAAAAAACACTGGCCACAGCTCCAGCACTGAAACTGGTCTCACGCAATTTACATCCTACAATTCCTAACGAGCTGACTTCCCTTCATCGTGGCCCTCACCATGGGTTAATGGATTCCCTGGAATCTTCCCTAAAAAAAGGGGAAAAATGGCTATTGTCACGGCAAAATACGCAGGAAGGGTATTGGGTCGAAGAATTAGAGGCCGATACGACCTTGACATCGGAATATCTTATGCTGCGCCGATTCCTGGACCTGGTGGATCCTGAGCGGGAACGGAAGGCTGTTCGTTATTTAATCGATACTCAATTAGAGGATGGGGGTTGGCCGATTTTTTCCGGGGGGCCAACCGACATCAGTGCCAGTGTAAAAGCCTATTTTGCTCTGAAATTGGCGGGAGTGGCTCCAGATGAGCCATTTATGCTGAAAGCCAGAGATATCATTCATCAAAACGGCGGGGTGGTTCAAGCCAATGTTTTCACGAAAATTACCCTGGCCTTGTTTGGGCAGTATGATTGGAGGGGTATTCCATGCATGCCCCCGGAAATTTTCCTGGCTCCCCAGTGGTTTTATTTTAATTTGTATGCCGTCTCCTATTGGTCGCGGGCGGTCATTATCCCCTTATTGATCATTTTTGCGCATCGACCTCTTTGCGCCGTTCCTAAGGATCACGGCATCTCTGAGCTTTTTGTGGAACCTCCAGACTCTATTGATTATGCGCAAGTTCCACCCCTGCATCGGGATGTCAGGTTTTTCAGTTGGCGAAACTTCTTCGTGTGGGTGGATGGCCTGCTCCGACTGTACGAGTCGTATCCAATTGAATCTCTCAGAAAATTGGCTCTCAAAAAAGCCCAAAAATGGATGGTGGCGCATATGGATGGAGATGGGGGCCTTGGAGCGATCTATCCAGCCATGGCCAACTCTATTTTTGCCCTTCGGGCATTGGGGTATGCCACGGACCACCCACTTGTGCAAAAGGCGTTAAAAGAAATTGAAGCGTTAGAAATTTATTCACCATCATCGGGTACTTCTTCCGCAGGGACATTGCATCTGCAGCCTTGCCACTCACCGGTATGGGATACGGCTCTGACCATGAATGCGTTGGTTGAACGGGGAGTCTCTCTTGACCATTTTTCCTTAAAAATCGCCGATATCTGGTTGAGGACGAAACAGTGCCGAAAAGTTGGTGATTGGATCGTGTCTTCTCCGCAGGCCCAAACAGGCGGATGGGCCTTCCAATATGAAAATGAATGGTATCCTGATGTGGATGACACCGCAGCGGTGATTATGGCCATGGCTAAGGTTTCTCCGCATGAAATTGCCGATCACGATGAGGACATTCAGACTGGTTTTAAATGGGCAATGGCCATGCAAAGTTCTGACGGAGGGTGGGGGGCTTATGATAAGGATAATGACCGGTTAATTTTTAATAAAATCCCGTTTGCGGACCATCAAGCATTGCTGGATCCCAGCACGGCAGACCTGACCGGCCGGTGTCTGGAGATGCTGGGGACCTTGGGGTATGATCAGGGGCATCCTTCTGTGGCCCCAGCCTTGGAGTTCTTACGAAAAGAGCAGGAACCCAATGGAAGTTGGTATGGTCGATGGGGAGTCAACTATATTTATGGAACCTGGAGCGTACTGGCTGGATTACGGGCCATTGGACTGGACATGAACGCCCCGTGGATCCAGAAGTCCGTGACCTGGTTGGAATCTGTACAAAATCAAGATGGAGGATGGGGAGAGTCCTGTCATTCCTATGCCGATTACAATTTGGCTGGACATGGGCAAAGCACCGCCTCGCAGACCTCTTGGGCTCTAATGGCCTTGCTGCAGGCTGGTGCCTCTGACTCGTTGAGTGTCGTGCGCGGGGTCAACTGGCTCATTCGCCATCAACGGGAAGATGGGGCCTGGGACGAACCCTTTCATACCGGGACCGGTTTCCCACGGGTGTTTTATCTTCGCTACCATGGATATTTTAAGTACTTTCCAATATGGGCATTGGGAATGTACCGGAATGTCAAGGTGAATGGAGAGTCCAGAAGCGATCAATTGAGAAAAGTCGCTCAGGCAGCCAGGGCTAAAATTCAAAAATGTACACCAGAGTCCGTTCATTTTTCTTAAAAGTCTTTCCGGTTGATGGAAGGAATCTCTGCTCTGCCCCGAATTTCCATCCTCACAGCGACCACAATTGAATTTAGGGCCATTGGTCGTGCTCTTCCCAGCCCTCGTCGTGTGTGGAACAGGGGTCGTTCTTGCCTTATCAGCACCCAATTATCCAATGCGGTCCTGCTCATGCGGACGGGAATGGGTCCTCAAAAATCTCATGCCGCAACCAGACAACTTCTGGAAGATGGAAAATGGGACCTCGTCATTTCCACGGGTTTTGCTGGAGCCTTACAGGATTTGTCCATCGGAACCTTGGTTCTTGGGGAGGATGTGTTGGATGATCCTTTTGCGACTCCTCAAACAGCCCCGATGGTGTGTGATGCTGAATGGGTGGCGAAATTGGGTGCGTTAGGCCGTCGGAGTATCCCTTTTTCCGTTGGTCGCTTTGCGACCGTGCCCCAGGTATTGACTCGATCTGAGGAAAAACAAAAACTGGCTGCCGCCACCGGTGCGGTGGCCGTGGATATGGAAAGCGGTTCGATTGGCCGGGTGGCCAATGAATTTGGAATTCCTTTTGTCATTATTCGAACGATATCAGATGGCATGGGAGAAAATTTGCCCCTGGATTTTAATCTGTTCCGGACTCCGAGCGGTTGGGCTAAGGGTCTGTGGCAGTGCCTCAGTTCTCCGCCCATCTGGAAGGGGCTTTATCGGCTCTATCGGCAGTCTCGTGAGGCTGCGCTTCAATTAACGGCATTTTTCAAGGGTTTCTTTGCTGGAATTTTGACCTCACCTACTCCCACAGCCATGGTCGGCTCCACTTTCTAGTCTATGTCCTTCATCCACTATCTAGGGGCCAATGCGATCGCGCTGGTCGAAGAGATGGGTAATATGGCCCTTTTTCTTCTTCGAACCTTTGGGTGGTTATTTCGGCCTCCTGTCCGGATTTTTCAAATCATCAAGCAAATGCATTTTGTGGGATTTAAGTCCACATTTGTGGTGATTCTCACTGCGGCATTTACGGGGATGGTGCTGGCCCTGCAAGGGTATTATTCTTTAAGAAAATTTGGCTCGGAAGCCCTCTTGGGATCTGCCGTGGCCTTGAGCATGATTCGAGAGTTAGGACCGGTGTTGGCCTCTTTGATGGTCACGGCTCGCGCCGGTTCCGCCATGACTGCAGAAATTGGCATTATGCGCATTACCGAGCAAATTGATGCATTGGAAACCATGGCCATCAATCCCCTGCAGTATCTCGTGACTCCCAAAATTGTGGCCTCGCTTTTATGTGTGCCCTTGTTGGTGGCTATTTTTGATGTCGTAGGGATTGGCGGAGGATATTTGGTGGGAGTGAAATTGTTAGGTGTCAGCGGAGGGTCTTACTGGAGTTCGATTGAATCTGCAGTAGAATGGAAAGACGTCTATGGGGGCATTCTCAAATCCGTGAGCTTCGGTCTTATCGTGAGTTGGGTGTGTTGTTACAAGGGATTTTATACCAGAATGAGTGCAGAGGGCCTGGGGAAAGCCACGACCCAATCCGTGGTGCTGGCTGCGGTGTTGATTTTGGTTTGGGATTACTTTTTGACCTCAGTATTACTGTAACGATTCCTATGGCCACGAGTCTTTCCCATATCATTCAACTCGAGAGCGTCGAAAAGACTCTTGGGGGCCAACATGTCTTAACCGGTGTCGACTTGCAGGTTCCACGCGGAAAAATTACAACTATTATCGGTCCCAGCGGTGAAGGTAAAAGTGTGATGCTGAAGCATATGATCGGATTGATGCGCCCCGATCGTGGGAAGGTGCTGATAGAGGGCGTGAATCTCGGTCAATTAACCGAACGAGATTTAAATGAGACCAGAAAAAAGTTTGCCATGCTTTTCCAATCTGCGGCGTTGTTTGATTCGATGAATGTGTTTGATAATGTGGCATTTCCCCTGCGGGAAAAACGATTGATCTCCGACAGTGAAATTCGTCGGCAGGTGCCCGAAATGTTGGAACGGGTTGGCCTAGATCCTCAGGGACACAAATTCCCCGCTGAATTAAGCGGCGGAATGAAAAAGCGGGTCGGGTTGGCGAGGGCGTTGATCATGGGGCCAGAAATTATCCTCTTCGATGAACCCACGACCGGGTTGGATCCCTTGATGGCTCACGCCATTCATGATTTGATTTTGTCCATGCACAAGACATTTGGATTTACCGGAGTCATGGTCAGTCACGAAATACCGGAAATTTTTCCCCTGAGTGACTGGGTGGCAATGTTGAAGGGGGGCAAAATCATTGCCATGAATCCATCAGAGGAATTTCAACGGTCAGCGGATCCTCGTGTTCGCGAGTTTATTTCCGTGAATCAAGGAGAGTCTCTTGCGCCTGTCTGATACAAAAGCTTAGGGCGATTAACTGTTTAGCCGTGGCGCGATCGGCGTCCTCCGGCTTTTAACCTATTGGTCATTATATGGAACGTGGAAAACTTGAGTTAGTGGTGGGTGTGTTTGTGTTAGTGGGTATTGTGTGTTTGGGCTATCTGGCCGTCAAGTTGGGAAAGCTGGAATTGGTGGGAGGCGACTATTATACCCTTCATGCCGACTTTTCCTCCACGTCAGGTCTGAAAAAAGGTGCGGCGGTGGAAATCGCCGGGGTTGAAGTGGGACGAGTCAAAGATATCAATCTGAAAGAGGATCGGGCGATGGTTGATTTGGCCATCAACCAGGGAATTTCCGTTTATGACGATGCAATTGCTTCCATTAAAACACGTGGCATCATCGGCGAAAAATTTATGGAACTGTCACCTGGAGGGGGTGGAGAAAAATTGGGCCAGGATGGGACCATTATAGATACGGAAGCTGGTATTGATTTGGAGCAAGTGATCAGCCAGTTTATTCATGGGAATGTTCAGTAATCCTGTTCGCAGTTGATAGCGAAAAAGAAGGGCAAGCGCAATGACTATCAATTATGTGCATACAGAACGTAACGAGTCTCAATGTGGTGTGGTGACCGGAGTCAGAATGTGTCGTCTGCTGCTGATCACACTGTCTTTTCTCATTCTTTGGGCCTCTATGGGAGGGGCCGGATTGGCGGAAACAACTCCAACCAGCTCCGTCAAGTCCACTATCGATGAGGTGTTGGCGGTATTGAGTGACCAGGCGATGAAAGTGCCTGAGAAACAAGCTGAACGGCGAGCCAAACTTGAAGAGATCATTGGCGGTCGCTTCGATTACGAGGAGATGGCTAAGCGCACTCTTCCCACACAATGGAAAGCATTGAATGAGGAACAGCAGAAAGAATTCGTCACGTTATTTCAACAATTTTTGGCCAATTCGTATGTCGGGAATGTCGATGGATATTCCGGAGAGCAGATTGAATATGGGAAAGAACGTCGAAAGGGAGATTTTGCTGAAGTGCAAACCAAGGTCGTATCTCCCAAAGTCCAAATTCCTCTGGACTATCGATTGCTCAAGAAAAACGGCGAATGGCGGGTGTATGACGTCGTGATTGATGGCGTGAGTCTGATGAAAAATTACCGAGGTCAATTTGCTCGAATTATTGATTCCGCATCGTTTGATACCCTCCTTGAAAAGCTTCGGACCAAGACTGATCTAGGGGCTTCGTCTTAAGGAACCCGTTTAGTGAGTCGTTTCCGCTTGGCCTGGTCGGGGGCCATGATGGCTTTGGCGATTTGGGCCCATCTCTTGTCTGTGCCGGTCGCCGCCGATACTTCCTCTTTTGTCGTTCCCGCCATCTCCACTTCAAAAAATGACGGACGTGATTTTGGTGTGATTGTCCCATTCTTGGATTCAGACCAAGAAGGCAATCTTCGTTCTCTCTTTGCTCCGATGATTATTCATAATTCATTTCTGGGTGTTCGCGGGACCTTGAATTATTTTCACTATTGGTCTGGGGGAAGCCAGATAGAGCTTGTGGGATCTTATACAGAAGAGATTGAACGTAAATTGAAGTTTCGTTACCAAGACCCTGGATTTATTCAGGGGCTGTTTTTCCTGGACGTGGGTGCGCAGTATTTCAAAAATGCGACCAAACGGTTTTTTGGTATTGGGCAAACGACCCCCGAAGGAAACGAATCGAATTATACCGGGAAAGAAATTCAGGTTCATTGGAATTTCGGCATCCACTTGAATGATGTGACCAGGCTGGCTGTGAATCAACGGTTTCGGGACGTGACAATCCAGCCTGGCGGAGTGGATACGGAACCGTTTTCAGGCGATAGCTTTCCCTCTGTTCCAGGCATGAAAGGCGCCACGATCCTGGCTCACCGATTGGTGTTTCAGTATGACTCCAGAGATAACTGGAATACTCCGACCGCAGGGACCCGGTTTGAAGTTTTTGGAGAACTCGCGCAAAACTTTGATCACAAGGACGAGGAAGATTTACAATATTATCGTTACGGAATGGATATGAGGCAGATCATTCCCAGTCCCTCGAAACGCTATATTTTTATCGCACGAGCCAATATCCAATTAAGTTTTGGGGACGGTATCCCCTTCTATGAACAAAGTTCGTTGGGAGGCGAGGACAATCTCAGAGGTTTTGGACGGGATCGGTTTATTGATAAGCATTTGGTGTCATTTAGTGCGGAGGAACGGGTTCATCTCTTTGCGTTAAACATGTTTAATGTCAACATTGAATGCGAAATGACTCCCTTTATTGATATGGGACGAACCTATCAGGACTTTAAGTTTAGACAATTCAATGAATGGGAATTCACTCCCGGGGTTGGGTTCCGGGGGCTTGTCCGGCCCAATGTTATCGGTCGGGTGGACTGGGCCTATAGTAAGGAAGGCGGGGCGGTATTCGCCGGCCTCAATTATCCATTTTAATTTGGTGCCTGCCTAAATACATGATAACCCTCGTGATCGCATGAACTGGAAATTATCTCAGAAATTTCTCTTCGACTGTGCGTGTCTGCTGTTACTGTTGGCGTGGGGCATGGCTGAATTGGTGCTGGCTCAGGATAGGGTGATGGCCAATGGTCCAGAGGATTTGGAACGAGAGGTCCGATTACTTGTCAATGAAAAAGTGGAAGAATTAGGGGACGTGGACGGCATACTGAATTTGGCGTCTCTGTATTTGGATTTAGGATACGGGTTCTATAGCGATCCCTCACAAAAAATACCCGCATTCAAGGAGGGAGCTCGCTTGGCTAAAAAAGGGCTGGTCCTTCGAGAGGATTCCGTCCTGGCACATTTTCTGTATGCGGCAAATTTGGGAAGCGCTGCGGAACTTGAGGGCATGGTGGCCTCGGTATTCATTGTGCAGGAATTAAAGCGGCATGTGCAGCGTGTCCTAGAACTTGATGGTACCTATGCCCCAGCCCACCATATGCTGGGACGAATGTATGAAGAATTACCCTGGTTTTTAGGCGGGGATCAGAGTGCTGCTAGGGAGCATTTATCCCAAGCGGTCAAACTGAATCCTTTATATGCCCCGGCCCGATTGGATTGGGCCCGTTGGCTGTTAAAGCAGGGCCAAAGGGAGGAAGCTCGGAGAGAGTTGAGGATTGTCAGGGATCAACCTCCGTTAGACAAGAAATGGTTATGGGACAGAAAGTATAGACCGGAAGCTATGGCCCTCCTTCATCGAATTGCTTCCGAGGAAGGTTCAGCTCAGTAATTTCTTGATTCCCAATATTAGGAGTCGGCAGGCCCCTGCTTGACACGCTTTCCCGGCTGTGCGAATATTTCTAGTAGTTATAATTTATCATGCCGAAGTTTTGTCTGTTGTAACGATCCCCAAACACATTAGTCTTTAGGTTGGAGAAAGGGTCACGTATGTCCTTGTTAAAAAGGATTGAAAGTCCAACGGATTTAAAAAAGTTATCCCCTGAGCAATTTCCAGAACTCTGTCAGGAAATTCGGGAAATTATTATTGAAGTCATTTCTCATGTTGGGGGTCATTTGGCGTCTAACCTTGGAGTGGTAGAGCTGACGATTGCCCTTCATTATTTGCTCAATACTCCAGAAGATAGAATTGTATGGGATACCAGCAACCAGGCGTATACCCATAAGTTGTTAACCGGAAGGCAGGAACAATTTCATACCATACGGCAGTTTGGCGGGATGAGTGGATTCTGTAAACGCGAAGAGAGCCCTTACGACACTTTCAATGCTGGGCATGCCGGGACGGGAGTGTCTGCCGCAGTGGGTTTTGTGGAAGCCCGTGAGCAATTGAAGAAATCCAACAAAGTGGTTTGTGTCGTCGGAGACGGAGCGTTGACGGCCGGAATGACTCTGGAAGGTCTGCAGCATGCGGGCGATATGGCGAAAGATCTGTTGGTCATCCTCAATGATAACCAAATGTCGATATCGAAAAATGTCGGAGCCATATCCGCCTATCTGAATCGAACCTTTACAGGAGAATTCTACACCCGCTTGAAAGAAGAAACCTCACAACTTCTCGGGACCATTCCTCAAATCGGCGAACCGGTAAAGAGAATGGCCATCCGGGCTGAAGAGTTAGCGAAAGGGTTTTTATTACCTGGCCTGTTGTTTGAAGAGTTGGGATTTCGGTATGTCGGGCCGATCGATGGCCATAACTTTGAGCACCTTTTACCCACATTGGATAATGTCCTGAAATTGAAGGGTCCGACCCTTCTTCATGTGATTACCAAAAAAGGGTTAGGGTTCGAGCCAGCCATGAAAAATCCGGTGTGGTTCCATGCCTGCTCCCCTTTTGATGGAAAAACCGGCCAACCTCTTAAAAAGGCGGGTCGTCCTTCCTGGAGTTCCGTGGCGGTCAAAACCTTGATTCGACAAGCCAAAAAAGACAATCGGATTGTTGCGATTACGGCGGCGATGTGTGAAGGGACGGAACTCAACACGTTTCAAAAGGAGTTTCCCGATCGGTTGATTGATGTGGGAATTGCCGAGCAGCATGCCGTCACGTATGCGGCGGGGCTGGCCGCTGAAAACATGCGACCGGTGGTAGCAATGTATTCCACTTTTTTGCAGCGGGCCTATGACCAGGTTTTGCATGATGTGGCCACTCAAAATCTACCGGTGACGTTCTTTATTGATCGAGGAGGATTGGTGGCTGAGGATGGCACGACCCATCATGGGGCTTTCGATTTTGCGTTTCTTCGCCATATTCCCAATATGACGATCATGGCTCCCAAGGATGAAAACGAACTGCAACATATGGTGCAAACCTGTTTGACTCATGATGGTCCCATTTCGGTTCGATATTCCCGTGGCAGTAGTTTAGGTGTGCCGTTGGATTCCGAGCCCTTGCCTGTTCCTATTGGTCAGGGAGAGCTTTTGATGGAAGGGCATGATGTGGGGATTGTGGCCATCGGTATTATGGTATCCGAGGCCATGGACGCGGCGCGTCGTTTACGAAAAGAGGGAGTGTCCGTAGCCGTCGTCAATGCGCGATTCGTGAAGCCATTGGATAAAGCCCTTATCCGGGAGGTGGCCAGAACGGTCAAGTGCCTGGTGACGGTTGAAGAAGGCTGTCGTATGGGCGGATTTGGTTCCGCGGTTCTGGAGTTGTTGTCTGAGGAAGAACAATGGGATCTTCCGACCAAAGTGTTGGGCCTGCCTGATTGGTACATTGAACAAGGCCCGCAGGATTTATTGCGTGAAAAGTATGGGCTCACGGCTGATGGAATTTACGATCAGGCCAAAGCCCTGCATGATCGTGTCACCCTGCAAGCGGTCATAAGGTAATCCATTCTCCGTGCACATTCGACGTCGATCAACAAAACAGATTCAGGTGGGCCAGGTTAAGATTGGCGGGAATGCTCCCATTTCCGTGCAGTCCATGACCATTCCGCATCCGAGTAATGTGGCGGGAACCCTGGAGCAAATCCATCGCCTGGAAAAGGCAGGTTGCGAACTGATTCGGGTGGCTGTGCCTGATATGGAAGCGGCCGATGCTCTACCAAAAATTAAGTCGCAAATGACCGTGCCCTTGATTGCCGATATTCATTTTGATCACCGGTTGGCCTTGAAGGCCGCCAAAGTCGTGGATTGCGTCCGGATCAACCCTGGAAACATTGGGCCGTGGTGGAAAACGGAAGAAGTAATCAAGGCGGTCAACGACAACGGGATTCCCCTCAGGGTCGGGATTAATGGGGGCTCATTGGAGAAACCGCTTCTTGAGAAATATGGGTACCCCACAGCGGAAGCACTGGCTGAATCGGCTCTCAATGCGGTGCACGCTCTTGAGGATGTCGGATTTACGAATATGAAAGTGTCGTTGAAAGCTTCCGATGTGCATATGGCCATTGACGCCTATTGGTTATTTGCTCAGCAGTCCAATTACCCGTTGCACATCGGCATTACGGAAGCCGGAACCGCCATGACCGGTGCGGTCAAGTCTGCGTTGGGTTTGGGGTGGTTGCTTTCTCAGGGTATAGGCGACACTCTTCGAGTGTCTCTTGCCGCGGATCCGGTGGAAGAAGTCAAAGTGGGTTTTGAAATATTGAAGTCTCTGGAACTTCGTCATCGCGGAGTGAATGTTATTGCCTGTCCAACCTGTGGACGCGTGGAAATCGATGTGGTGAAAATGGCTAATGAATTGGAGCATCGTTTGGGTCATATCACGACCCCGATTACGGTGTCTGTTTTAGGGTGTGTGGTCAATGGGATCGGTGAGGGAAAAGAAGCGGATATTGGTATCGCTGGTGGCCAAGGCGTAGGAATTTTGTTTAAAAAGGGGAAATTACACAAACGGGTTCCCGAAGCGGAACTCTTGGATACTCTCATCCAGGAGGTGGAACTGATGGCTCAGGAGCAAAGCGCAAATCAGGCGTCCGGCCATGATGACTTTGAGCCCAGGATGCTTGATAACCCTCCACAGCGACTTCCGTTTACTGTCAATGAATCGACTCGCCGGGAAATTCCTGTTTTGCCTGCCAAATAATCTCGGTCGTGTATCAGGCGCACGCGACGAACGGCTTCCTAATCTCATCCCTCTCTTGTCCATGAGAAAATAGACTCTTTATAATGCGAGTCGAGAGGCGCCGTACCCAAGTGGCTAAGGGAGCAGTCTGCAAAACTGCGATTCAGCGGTTCGAACCCGCTCGGCGCCTCCACTTGCTTCTTACGAACGGGTTCACCGGGCCGGAGTTTCTGCCCGTATGAATAAGATACATCAGAAAAAGGGGGAATAAGAGGCCATGGCGGTTCCAGTCTCGCAAATGTACACGGTGGCGAAATATGCATTGACTCAACACATTCGCGGGGTTGAGCGGTATCCCCTCGTGCTTATGTTAGAGCCCTTGTTTCGCTGTAATTTAGAATGTGCGGGGTGTGGAAAAATCCAATACCCCGATCACATCTTGAATCGACGTCTTTCCCCCGAGCAATGTTGGCAAGCCGCAGAAGAATGTGAAGCTCCAATCATCAGTATTCCGGGCGGTGAACCCCTGATTCACCCGGAAATGCCTGTTATTGTGGATGGGTTAGTCAAGCGGGGCAAATATGTGTATCTCTGCACCAATGCCATTTTATTGGAGCGGAAACTTTCGGAGTATACTCCATCAAAATATTTGACCTTTAGCATCCATATGGATGGATTGAAATCGGAGCATGACCATGCAGTCTGTCGGGACGGCGTCTACGATGTAGCGGTGAAGGGAATTCGGGCCGCGTTGGCAAAAGGATTTCGAGTGACGACCAATACCACGTTGTTTGACGATGCGAATCCTGACCGGATGAGACGGTTTTTTGATGAAATGATGGATTTGGGCGTGGAGGGGATGATGATTTCCCCCGGCTATAGCTATGAAAAGGCTCCCGATCAAAGTAGCTTTTTGAAGCGGGAGCGTACGCATGCCTTGTTTTCCCAACTGCTGAGTCAGCGAAAACGTCGGTGGCAATTCAATCAATCACCCCTCTTTCTGGAGTTTCTCATGGGAAAGCGCGATTACGAATGCACACCATGGGGGAATCCGACGTACAATATCTTTGGATGGCAACGCCCGTGTTATTTGCTGCAAGAAGGGTATGCCTCGACGTTTCGTGAATTACTTGAAGAGACCGATTGGTCAAAGTATGGCACGGGACGACATGACCACTGTCGGGATTGCATGGTGCACTGTGGCTATGAAGCTTCTGCTGTGAAGGATACTTTTGGATCTTGGGGCGGATTTCTGGGTACCGTTCGCGCTACCCTGTTTCCGAATGCTGTCTGAGTGTCGTGTTCTGTCTCGTCTTTTTTCCGTTTCGCAGTACAGTATCGATATCTGGCGTCTCGATAATCGATTATGGCTGCTGAAAATCCCATTAAACGATCACACTCAATCAACTTAGAAGATGATCTTCATCCTGGTAATGATAGGTGAGATGGCCGCTCGCGAGGGAGGTCGTCGATTATCGAGGTGATGTCACGATTAGACTTCAATCGGGGAAGCGGGTGACGGGATACGTGTTTGATTGTCATGAACGAACCGACGATCCGTATCTTCGGTTATTTGTCGAAAACTGCTCAGATCCGCAAGTGGTGTCTTACGCCGAAATTCAGGAGATATCGTTTTCTGGCGAGGACACGGCATTTGGCCGGTCATGGGAGGACTGGGCCAAAAAGTGGAGCAAAGATCCCTCCACGTCATCATAATCGCGCATCGCGTTTTTCTGCTCTTCCCCGTATAACCGGCTTTTTTTTGGACTGAACCCTGTCTTCTGCCATCTGTTCCAATAATGGTGTTTAACGTCAAGCCTCAATGGATTTTTTCTCAAAGGGCTTACCTGAGAAAATTGTCGGTAGAGCGTAATAGAAAGTGAGCCGGTCGCCTAGGAGAATGATAAGGATCATGCGGTGATTTGAATCTGAAGAATGGGAAGATTTTATTGACGCTAAGCGCCGGACTGTGCTAGAAATCACGATCTTTTTAGGCCAAGAGGCCTATGTTTGGCCTAAGAAGAGACTGAAATGGGGTTGAGGTAACAAGGAAGGATCGCCCCATGGAATCAGTTGAATAAATTGCGAAACGTGGAGAGTGTTCGGCTCTCGATTTTCCACGAACCCGTCATCGCATTTTAGCTGTAGTCCCTGCTTCTCTGTTATTGTGTTCGTCGGCTCGGTCTTGGCGCTCCATGAAGTCGACCACCGGTTTACAGTTCACGGTCGCGTATGCGGAAGTGACGGGTTGGGGATTGCAAGGGCTGATGTTTCCGTCAAAAATACTCGGTCGGATATCACCGGAACAAGACAGTCGGAGAGAGATGGTTTCTGCAAGGTTGTATTACATCTCCATCATACTCTTTCTGAGGGTCGGAGAGTAGAAAACGAATGGGCGTGTTGAGCTGGACACTTGTGATCAAAAAATCGAGCGGATGGTGCCCATTAATTTGGGAGGCCCCTGTCAGGCTGTACCCATTTGGCAGAAACCCTGTGTTTGGCTATCCGGAATAATCTTGGCTGAATTCTTGGCTGTTTTAGGAATACCCAAAAATACAAATTGATCCGAAAAAGCGAACTAGTCAAGTAAGGAAAACCCAAAAAATCCTAAAAAAGGTATAGGTGTCTTTTTTTAAAAGAGGAATTTGTCGGTAGGTTAGTTAGGTTATTCATGAGGCTTCAGCTTAAAGATGCAGCCGTGAGGCCAAGAATTTGGTTATTAGGAATCATGTAAGCGAGGGGGAACAATGAAGGTTTATCAAGATGGAAAGATTGTTTTCGTAATCGGGTTGGCGGTGCTTGGGCTATCGATATCGGCATGTGGTGGCGAAAGTGGACCGCCGCAGCCTCCTCCTCCTGCGCCTCCGGAATATGCTGACAAGCACATGCCGCCGGATTATTGGAATAACCCGGCGATTATTGAAGAGGGCAAGGCGATCTTTACCGGTGTGCAGAATATTGACGTGAATTGTGCCAGTTGTCACGGAAAGGATGGAAAGCCGGTTAAGGCTGGAGCCCGGGATTTTCGCAACACGGAGCATATGAAACTGTACTCGGATTCCCAATGGTTCTGGCGAGTCAATGAAGGTGTGGCCGGAACCAAGATGAAAGCCTGGAAAAGTAAATTGTCGGAAGATGCAATTTGGAAGGTGATTGCTTTTGAAGCGACCTTTGGATTGAATGGGCAAAAATACGATCCAGGAAAAAAAGCCTGGGTGCCTGCAGATGCTCCTATGACAGCTCCGGCTGGTGCCGCTTCGGAACCGGCTGAGGGCGAACCAAAAACTGAATAATGCCATCGACCAATTGATCGCAAAGGGTTATTACCTTCACTCTTTGCGTTTATGATTATCATGTCCTTTGGAAATCTCAAAAGAAAGAAGGAGGGCTGAGTCCCTTGAAAACCTTCAATCGTAGTCTGTGGTTTTTGTTCGCGTTGGTGTTTGGTGTCGCGGCTTATGCCTTTGGGCAGGAGCCGCCGCCTCCGCCGGTTGATTTTCCATATACGGGTAATCGAACCGGCGTATGGATTGTCGCTCAATTACATATTCTATTTGCTGCGTTTATTCTTGGGGCTCCCATTTTTGTCGTGGTGTCGGAATGGCTGGGGTACAAAAACAATGATCCCAAATATGATCGGCTGGCAAAAGAGGTCATTAAAGTCACGGTCATCCTTTATAGCATGACCGCTTTGACGGGTGGCCTGTTCATATTCGTGCTCTTGGCCACCTATCCCGATTTTTCAACGTGGCTGATTAAGCATTTCTTCCTGGTCTTCGCGGTCATCTATCCGCTTCTCTTTATTCTGGAAACCATCGTCCTCTATGCTTATTTCTATTCTTGGGATTCGATGAAAGGGAGTAAGAAGGGACGGCACATTGCGTTAGGGGTTCTCCTGAATATTGTTGGGACCGTCACCCTCTTTGTCATTGATGGCCCCACATCCTTTATGAATACTCCCGCAAAGGCTGCAGGAGATTTATCCCTCGTTGATTTTGTGGCGACCGCCACGTTGTGGGATAAGATGGCGAATTTTAGCTGGATGCCGTTAAATCTCCACCGGCTGGTCGGAAATGTGACCTTTGGAGGGTTCATTGCGGGGTTAATTGCAGCCTATATGTTCATGGGGGCCAAGACCGACGAAGAGCGATCCTACTATGATTGGATGGGTTTCGTGGGCAATATGATTGGAGTGGGTGCCCTGTTATTGCTTCCCTTTATGGGCTATCTCTTGGCCTATGAACTTTGCGACTATGATGCCTCCATTTGTCCCTATATGATGGCTGATCAATTATCGATGTTTTTCGAGATGCAGGGGGCGATGATCGGTCTCATTTTCTTGGCTAGTAATTACTATATCTGGCTGAGCATGAAGCGGATAGAAGGGGTAGAAGGCGTACGGATATCCGGGTTTGTGGCACTGACGGTGTTATTGATGCCGGCTATCATGGGATTTACCTGGAAGATGTTTCCTCCACCAGATCCTACATCCTTGGTGGTGCTAGCATTACATGTCGTGCGTCCGCCTCTATTGGGGCCAAGATTCCGGTGGCTGAAAAATTTTACGTTTCCGCCTTCACGATGATCAAGATTGGGTTTTTGATGATTGCGGTGGCCGATGCCACGGATGACGCCTCATGGGTTTGTTCCGACTCGCTGACTCAGCCACGGGAAGAGCTGGAGTTGCCATCCTGGGCCGGGGAATTGGCCCTCATGCCTGCTAAAAATGCCGCGGCCTTCACGCTGGTGTTTCTGACGGTCGTGAACTACATCATGTACAATCGGGCCATAAAGCGAGGAACCATTATATGGGGTAAGATCGATTTTGCCTCACAATTCGTATTGATTTTCCTGGCTTTTAGCGCGATTTGGACCATGGGATTGATGGGGACGGTGCGGTCCCTGACCAGAAAATACTTTCATGTCTATAATCTGGTGCCGGATTTTACACCGGAAGCATTTACCCCGACATTGGCATATTCCGCATGGTGGATCACGGCGGTAACGATTGTATTTTACGCGGTGGTGAGTTTTGCCATCATGGTGACTCTCCGATCTGCAAGTCCCAAGGCAGCCGAAGTGAAGGCTTCTCCGGTTCCAGCGACGGCTAAAATGTAAAAAAATATTTGCCAAGGGGAATTTTCATGGCTGAGAAAAGTTTCATCAAGTCAATTTTGAAGAAAACGGTCGTCGGTATCATTGTGGGAGTCATCTTGGTGGTGGTCGCCAAGGCCACACACTTCCCTGATGTATTTCAGATTATGTTTTTCCTCTATGCCATGCTTGGATCTTTGGTGTTTATTCTCCTGGATGCACCGCCTATGAAGCGATTGGAGGGCGGGAAGGCGGTAGTCGCCTTAGTCGTTTTTTATGTGCTTCTGTCCGGGCTGTATATTGCCGGGGCTTCGATTCTCCCTCAATTTGATCCGGAGGATGAAAAAGGAAAAATAGAAAAAATATTGAAACTTCGAAGAGCGGCAACTGAACAAGGAAAAGCCGATGAATTGATTGCCAGGGCAAAGGCCTTGGACGAACGAGCCAAGGCCATTTCTCAACAATTGAGTTCATTGGGGGCTGGAGCCCAGGTGGCGGTTCCCACGCAATCGACTGCATCTTCGGGGGGGGCAGCGTCAGGGGACATTATTGCGATGGGGAAAGAGCAATGGGAACTGCAGGAGTGTTATAACTGTCACAAATTATTCGGCCAGGGAGGGAAAAAGCGTGGCCCGGTTTTGGATAATATTGGGAGCCTGATGACCCCCGAGCAATTAAAAGAAAAAATTATCGATCCAAAAAGTTGGATGGCGGAGGGATTTGAGAAACAATATGAAAAGGGGAAGATGCCCGATAAATATAAAGATTTGATGTTTCCCCAAGAAATTGATGCTTTGGTGGCATTCTTGGCTACGTTAAAAGATACATCCGTTGAAACTCCAAAACCCATTAAGAAAAATTAAAATACCTCATGCAACCTAAATTGTCAGCCAAAGCGGTCTGCTCGGATAAGGAAGTTGGACGAATCTCGAAGGTGGTGGTGGACCCACTTTCACATGAAATCAGTCATGTGGTGATTCAAGGTCGCAACGGAAAATCCGGTGAGCGACAGGTGCCTATTTCAGAAATTCGGGAGGTTGTGAGTGAGGAAGAAGTGGTCTTTCGGTGTTCGTCGGAAGATTTGGAGCAATATCCTCTGTTGGATCGGGACTCGTTTGTGACCGTCCATGATGTGGAGATTGCCCATTTAGAGGATAACCTCCATGTTGAGCCCGGGGAAGTCTTGGTGCCGCTTCCACGTCTGGAACGAGAAATTCCACGAAGAATGTTCTTTGCCAACATGACCCACGCCATTGGTGCGTTAATCACACTTCCGCTTGTCTATCCGGTATTGAAGTATCTCATGAAGCCCATGTACCAACCTTATGACAATTCCTGGTTTCAGGTGGGGAATGTGAATAAGATTCAAAAAGAAAATGTCGGGTATCAATATAAATTTACACGAGGCTTCAAGGAAGCCTTCATGCCGGAACAAGAGATCGAGAAAAACATCTGGGTCGTCAAGGCAACTCCTGAAATCCAAGAAGCGGTTTATGGAGGAGAAGATAAAAAATTCTATGACAATAAAGGCGATGTGGTCTGGGCCAATAAGGCCACGACTCCATTTATCGGGTTTTCAGGGAAATGTCCCCATCTTGGGTGTGGCTACAAATGGAGAAAAACGAAAAATTATCCAGATGGCGTATTCCTGTGTCCTTGTCATTTGAGTATTTATGATGAGGCGGGAAAGGTTCTCGATGGACCCGCACCCAGAGCGCTAGATGTTCTGCCAATGAAAGTGGATGCTGGTGGCAATATCAACATCATTGATATTGAATACAAGGCTGGTGTGAAGGGGCAAATCCGGCTCTTGTAAGTTATACGCCTCTTATTTTCCTATCTTTTGAGGGATTCATTAAATATTTATGGAAGGTCCATCTAAGGTCGTTCAAGAGCCCTCCCCATTCGAAAAAGTCGTTGATTTCGTAGATGAACGAGTAGGTCTCAAAACTATCCAAGCCAAAATGCTGAATGAGCCTGTTCCGGGTGGATCTCGGTGGGCGTATGCGTTCGGCTCTTGCCTCCTTTTCATTTTTATCCTCCAGGCGGTGACCGGTATTTTGTTGATGTTTTATTATGTGCCGAGTACCGATCATGCCTATGCCAGCACGCAATACATCATTCATGAAGTGGACTACGGCTGGTTCTTGCTCAGTTACCATTTTTGGGGTTCATCGGCTATGGTGGTTATGGCCTTTGCCCATATGTCTCAGGTCTTTTTATGGGGAGCCTATAAAAAACCCAGAGAGCTGATTTGGTTGGTGGGATTGGTGCTGTTTGGCATTGTCATGGGGTTTGGTTTTACCGGGTATCTGCTTCCCTGGGATCAACGGGCCTATTGGGCAACGGTGGTCGGGGTAGAAATTATGGATAAGACTCCGATTGCCGGCGACTTTTTGGCCAGGTTTTTAAAAGGCGGACCCACTCCAGGGCAAATGACACTCAGTCGGTTTTTTGTGATTCACGTCATGGTCCTTCCCGCCGCATTGGCAGGCCTGGCAGGGTTGCATTTGTTTTTGTTCAGAAAGGCCGGTCCGGCCGGGCCATTCAGGGGATCGCCTGCAGAAATCAAGGCAAAAACCGACTACTTCTTTCCCCGTCAAATATGGAAGGATATCGTGGCTATGGCCACGGTCTTCTTGATCATCTGTAGCTTAGCCTTTATCGAACCGGTGGTCCTTTTGGAAAAAGCGACGCCTGACCCGGGGGATTATCATCCGGAACCGGAATGGTATTTTCTCTTTCTGTTTCAATTGCTTCGCTTAAAGATATTTGGTGGGGAGTTCGGCCAGTTCCTTGGAGCCATTGCCATCCCCGGTGCGTTCATGGCGTTTTTAGCGGCCCTGCCTTTTATTGATACCAACCCAGAACGAAACATTTTCAAGCGTCCCGTCGCGCTGATTGGATGGATTGTGGTGATGCTGGGAATTTTAATTTTTACGGTATCGGCGATTATTAACCGGGAATTCTTGCATTAGACAGTACCTTAATATGTCAAACGCGAAACTTGGACTTCTGACTTTCTGGCCGACGTTCTGGACAGGCTTCCCCATTAAAATGGCCTTTGCGCTCCTATTGTTAGCCGGCCATGTTCACCCGTGGGAGGGTAGCGGATTATTCATGTTGTTGCTGGTCTCTATTCCAGTGGATATCTGGGCCCTTGGTCTGTGTGCACGGACGGTTTTTATTGATCGGTTAAAAGTGGATCCTCAACCAGGATTAGGATTGAAACTATGGATTCGCTGGGCAGCATTCAGTGCCGTAGCCTTGCCGGGAATAAAAATTGTGGTGTCGGCCGTGGCGGATGGAGTCAAATCAGCCGTCCACAGTACGGTTGAAAGTTTTAAGGAAAGCCTGTATCCCACGCTGCCTGTGGCCGAACAAATCACCCTGGAATTAGTATTGTGGGGAAGTGTAGCTTCTGTGGTCTTGCTTGTCTTGGTATATGCTTGGTTGTACGGGTTGGGTTGGTTAACCCAGCCTTTTGTAAGGGCAGCAACCCCCGTAGACGAGAATGTGGAAGAGCGCACGCATTTCTGGGATAAACTGAGAATTCCTTCAGATCAACCGCTTTTACTGACAGCATTTACGGGAGTGGGGGTGGTGCTCGTATTTGTCTTTTGGGGCCTTCTCCCTGTGTCTACTCCCCATCCTCATGCTGAGTATGAATTTATCAATCCGCCAAAGGAAATCGTGAGAGTCGATCCTAGTAAGGTTCTGGCGGAGACCGAGCAGGTGGTTCTTCAAGCGGAATTAACGGTGGAAAAATTAGAGAAAGAAAAAGCCGAAGGCGGAGCGGAAGAGGCATCGGGTAAGGATGCCCCTGGCGGAGCGAAAAACGATGCGAAAAATCCAAAAGCGGAAGCGTCGCCATCATCTGCACCAGAAGAACAAGCAAGCAAGTAACCGTTCATATTTTTCTTTGACGAGCGGAGGGCCTAACATGAAATCCCTGGGCTGTTGGCCACAACACGATTCCCAAAGAACAGGTAGATGGAATCCATCTCTATTAGGATGGAGCGCCTTTTTGGCCCTTCTTCTTTTTCCGATGATGGCTTGGGCTGGTGGGGCGACGCAAGCCATGTCTGTGGAATACCGGGATATCCCGGGGGTGGGGAGCCGGAATGTGGTCTGGGTTGTGGCCCAACAACACTTACTGTTGGCCGGGTTTGTGTTGGGAGTACCGATTTTTGCCTGGGTGTGTGAAATTGTCGGATGGAAAACCAAGGAAGCCAGATATGACAAATTAGCCAAAGAGTTTACCAAACTTCTGACATCCGCCTATGCCACGACGGCTCTTTTCGGTGGAATCCTGCTCTTTCTGCTTATCGGACTCTATCCCAAATTGATGGCGTACCTGACGGACATGTTCTTCCCCTCCTTCCTGCTGTATTGCCTGTTATTCCTTTTAGAAACGGCCACCCTCTACATGTACTGGTATGGGTGGGACTATATGCAAGGAAACAAAAAAGCGTTTCATCTGTTTTTGGGTTTTCTACTCAATGTGTTCGCCCTGGGAATCATGATTGTTCCCAATTCCTGGGCGACCTTTCAAGCCAGTCCGGTGGTTGTCGCAGACGGAACGGCTTGGGAGCGAGCCTGGGCAGCCATGCAAAATCCCACATGGTGGCCGGTCAATATTCATCGTTTGATTGCCAATGTGGTATTGGGAGGCTTTATCGTCGGAGCATATGCCGGAATACGATACCTCTTGGCCGTATCGAAAGAAGAGCGGGAGCACTATGATTGGATGGGATACGTCGGAAATTTCATCGGAGTATTCGGTATGTTACCCCTCCCGTTTGCCGGGTATTGGCTGATGCGTGAAATTTACCAATATAACCAGCAAATGGGGATTACCCTCATGGGTGGATTCTTAGCCTGGCTCTTTATCCTTCAGGCTATGCTGATCGGCGTGCTGTTTCTTGGCGCCAATTATTACTTCTGGATGGGGATCACTCACAGGATCCCCGGTTCGGAAAGTCAATATAGAAAACCCGTCATGGCCATGTTGGTGGTGTTGTTGTTGTGCCTGGGAGTCTGGATGACCCCTCACTCCCTGGTGGCCAGTCTGGAAGAGGCCAGGAAAATGGGAGGGACGCATCACCCGCTACTTGGGGTATTCGGCGTCATGTCGGCCAAAATGACCGTGTCGAATCTCATGATCCTGGTGACGTTTATGAGTTTTATTATGTACTGGCGAGCGGGAAAACAAGAAACCGCCGGTTGGGCGAAAGCGGCCAAGGCTATTATGGGAGCCTTGTTGGTGTTGGCGGGAATAGCCGTGGTGGTTTTGGGTGTGTGGGGATATTTCGTCCCGGCAATTATCAGGATTAATTATTTTTCCGTCGCGCAGGTGTTAATCGTCTTGTTTATCATGATTACTTTTACCCCGCTGACCGCGCTACTGATGAAAAGTGCCAAAACCACCACGGAAATGGTGTGGGGCAAGATGCCAATCCGGGCGGGATATAGCCTCGTCTTAAATGCCGTCATGGTCATTCTTCTGATGTCTCTGATGGGCTATGCGCGCTCTTCCTCTCGGGTGCATTGGCATATTTACGGTGTGATGCGTGACACCTCCGAGTATGCCTTTTCGCCAGCTCTAGGATATGCTGCGGCCTTTATGTCGCTCAATACGTTTGTCTTCTGTTTGTTGGTAGCCTTTATTTTCTGGGTAGCCACATTGGGCGACAAAGCAAAGGCCAATCCACCGCACGGCAAACCTATTGATGTACCTGGCCATGCCGCTCCTGCCATGGCTGGCGGATCTCCACGCGTGGGAGAAAAGCTTGAATAAAGATCGGAGAGCGAAGAGAACCGACAACGAGCATGGAAATGAATAAAGCCAAATTCATCTTCGGCAAGGGAGACTCTACGAGTGAGGAGCCATGAGTGAAGTTGCATTACTTCAAATAATCGGTTTGTGCGTAGTAGGAATGGGAATTATCATTCTCTTGTTTATCAAGGGAATGTTCCTTCGAGTCCTGGGTTTTGTGGCGATGGTGTTGGGAACCTTCAGCCTGATTGCGTTAAGCGTTCCCCAGATGGCCTCATTGCCGCCTGCCGTGGAAACTTTCGACTTGGCCAGTGTGAAATCACCGGAAGATCTCGCATCCATTGGCCAAAAAATATTTTTTAGTAAAGGCCAATGTGCCCTGTGCCATTCAATCGGTCCCAGTGAATCGGCCCGGTGTCCGGACCTTAATGGCATTGGAGCCAAATTGGCTCCCGGGTTTATTTATGAAAGTCTGACCCAGCCACAAGCCTATATCTATCTTGATTACCGACACGAAGGTCTTCCCAAGGAATATCCGGCACGAATGCCTCATATCGATAAAGATCCTATTGGACTGACCAATCAGGAAATTTACTCGGTTATTGCGTTTCTCCAAAAAATGAGCGGGGAACCTATTAGCGTCAAGGTCGAGGATATTATGAATGTTGAGGGAGAAGGTGATCAGAAAAACCCAAAGGTCGCATCTCTTGGGCAATCAAGTCAGCGTGAACAACAGGAAGCCCGAGGAACTATTCAAGAGTAGGGCAATTGCCCGGTGTATTGGAGGATCACATGAAAGGCCCTATTTTCTCTGGAGCAATCATCCTGGTAGGGGTGTTCGTCTTTTTAAAGTTTCTCCTGCCCTTATTTACGGCTCCGCTACCAGCCAGTCTGATTTATCTCTATGTGGCATTGGCCTTAAGCGGCATTATGATTTATGGGACCATGAGTGCTCCGTCGTTGGAAGCCTTCATGGGACCCATTTTTCGGTTTCTATCAGGAAAAGGCCAAACGGGCCCGGCCCAAACGGCCAGACTAGCCGTACTGGTTCTGTTCCCCTTACTGGTTGGATGGCAGACGTATACAAAGCTGGCCCCCAGCGATTTGCCTCCGGCGGAGAACCGAACCATTCATCCCGCTCCACCAGGCGAATTTGTCGGCCTGTCGAATCCTTACCCCAAAGTGCCCGAAAACATCATGATGGGGAAGGGGTTATATGCCGCCTACTGTTCTCCATGTCATGGGGCCAACTTTGATGGTAAGGGGCCTGCAGCGCCGGGATTTAATCCTCCACCGGCAAATTTTAGCGATCCCGGAACCATTGCCCAGCTCCAAGAATCCTATTTATTTTGGCGTATTAAAAAGGGCGGTGTAGGCTTACCCGTAGAAGGGATGCCATGGAAGTCGGCCATGCCAAGGTGGGAGGTGGAACTTTCGGATGAATTTATCTGGAAAATTATCATGGGTGAATATGATGGGGCAGGTCAATCACCACGGACCTGGGAAGAAGAAGAATAGAAATGATCCCCATCGTTTTTCGTGACGTGCCTATGACCATGGCGGATTAGCGGAGATTATGAATATGCTGAACGGAATAACTCTTCTACGAACCATCCCGGCTTTTCTTCTTTTAGGTTTGGTAACCGCGGCCAATGGTTTTGGTAGTGAACCGCCACCTCCTGAAGAAACGGGGAGTGTCTCCCTTCGACTCTATCAGGTTGACGGGAGCGTCCCGACGGATGATCCCAACTCTTCGGTCTGGTCTTCCATTGAGGGATCGGAATTCAAATTAGCTCCCCAGGTCCATTGGCCGCCTCGGATTCAAGACGTGACAGTCAAGTCCGTCAAGGTCAAAGGGGTGCACAATGGTCAGGAACTGGCTATTTTGGTGGAATATAACGACCCGACAGAAGATGCCGCGGATGGAGCTGCGTTAGAGTTTATGGTAGGCGACAAGCAAGCGCACTTTGCGCATGGCCAGGAAATGCTCCAAGTCGAGGGGGGACCGGTCAACATTTGGTATTGGAAAAAGGAAGCGGGTAAGGCCCTCGATATGAGTGCCAAGGGATTTGACAACCTGCGACCTCAGGAAAAGCAGGATGTTCAGGCAAAGGGCGTATGGGAAAATGGAACGTGGAAGGTGGTCTTTTCACGGTCCTTAAAGACCGAAGATGATCAGGATGTCCAGATCGAACCGGGAGAATGGCGAAGCGTCGCATTCGCCTTTTGGGATGGGGCGATTGTAGATGGTCTGGTGAAGGAGAAAGGCAGTCAAAAGGCGGTGTCTTCCTGGTGGTATATTCGGGCCGAACCCAGTGCGGATAATTCAATTTATGTATGGGTGATTTTGGGTCTGGGCCTCGCGGCAGCTTTTGAATTGGTCATTGTGCGGAAATTGAGAAAGGGCCAATCAGCATGAGAGGGATGGCCAAAACGAACAGGATGAGAAAGTTCTGTACAGTGACCGTGATCGGATTGTTAGGGGCCTTACTCCTTTCTGGATGTGCGGGGGACGAGAAAACCGCCGAAGGAAAAAAACTCTATAATCATTACTGTAGCCATTGTCACGGGGAATCTGGTCAACAGGCGGAGGGCTTTAACTGGGAACGCATGCCGGATCCACGTCCCAAGAATCTCGCATCCGAAGCGGAAATGTCGACGTTTAGCGACGAAGAAATTTTCCACACTATTTCCAGGGAAATGAGAGATACTTCCGATCCAAAAGTCCTGGAAGATATGGAATATTTTGCGGTTCCCACCATGCCGACATTCAAATATACCTTATCCGAGGAAGAAATCTGGCATATCGTCGCGTATGTCAGGACCTTGCATGGAATGTCCCTGACCTATGATCTTGAAGCCAGGCACAAGGAACTTGAGCAAATGCTTCAGGCAGCCCAACAGGAAATGGATGAAGCGAAAGCTGCGTTCGAGGCGGCTCAGGCAAAAGTAGAGGCCGAGCAGGCGGCCAAGGAAGAAGCCATGACCGACGAGCAACTGGAAAATTACGAGCCGGAAGAAGTTGAAATTCCCGAAGAGGAAGTCTTCCTCCAAGCTTCGGTAAAGTTCGACAAGACCAAGGCGGCCTTCGATGGATTTTTAAAACGCCCTAAAAAGGCACAGGTTCCTCGGCCGGACTTAACGATTTCGGAGGAAGCGTTAGCGAAGCAGGTCGAAATTGGGAAAGCCATTTATTCACAAAAGTATGGCTGTCACGGGTGTCATAGCCTGAATGATGAAGGTGGATTGGTAGGCCCGGCCTTAGATCGAGCAGGGTTTCGACTAAATCCTACCTGGATTTACCGATGGATACTTTACCCACAGTCGATGAAAAAGCATACCCGTATGCCCAACTTAGGCATATCGACGGAAGATGCCAAGGCCTTAACTTACTATTTAGGAACGCTTCGGGCACCTAAATCCGAAGCCCCGGTGACTTCGGTGGAGTAATCCAAGAATCGAACGTATGTCTGTCAGGAAAAATGGGAGGACGAAAGAGGGGGCTTCTGCCCCCTCTTTTTTTTAAAAGATAAAACCCAGAAGGATCCCCAGGAGAATAATGGCGCCCAACCAACTATGCTGTTGAAACATTCGGAAGGCATCGGATGGAAGGACAACCGTGCGTAGACGAATGACTTGATACATCATCAGTATTGCACTGATTCCGAGGCACAGAAAATATCCCATGCCCAGGTTCAACTGGAACCCTATCAGAGATAAACACGACAGCATGACACAGGCCGCCAGGCCCACCCCCAGCCAAAGGAATTCGCCAAAAAAAATGGCTGCAGATTTGACTCCAATTCGTCGGTCATCCTCGATGTCTTGTATGGCGTATATGGTGTCATAGACGACGGCCCAGCTCACCGTTGCGAAAAACAGCAACCACGTGGACGGGGTAATGTGGTTGGCGACAGCTGTCCAAGCCATGACTCCTCCCCACCCAAATGCCACGCCCAGTATAATTTGAGGGATCTGGAGAAATCGCTTGCAGAAGGGATAGGTGGCGGCTAATAGCAAAGCCACGGGCCCCAACCATCTCGTTAACGGGTTCAAAAACCATAAGAGCGTGGTGGCCAGGCTTACAATGCAGAAAAGAAAGATGCCCGCTTGGGTTGGAGTCAGGATTCCCTTGGCAAGAGGGCGCTGTTGTGTACGGCGTACTTGGCGATCGAAAGAACGATCGGCCAAATCATTCAGAATGACTCCCGCGCTCCTCATCAAAAAAGATCCCACCGTGAAAATGATCAACAATTCAAGGGAAGGCTGTCCTCTGGAAGCCAGAACAAGTGCCCATAAAGTTGGAAAGAGGAGAAGAAGAGTGCCTGTTTGATTGGAAAGCCTGACAAGGCTGGTCAAGGCTTTCAACGAGGGATACATGGATGGGGGAGGGGCTGCCGAAGAGGAAAGGTCAGCCATGGCATTGGACGGGGCGGGGAGTGATAGCAATGATAAACGCGGATGACTGATTTATGGGCATTGGGGATGTAACCGAGGGCTCATGCCCAAAGACAAGGGCAATCTCAATAAAAATATGGTTGTGATCTATTGCACAGCAAAACGGGTAATGCAAAGAATCCTATCAGGTTCCTGAGATGGAGCCATCACGACCATCCATTCTCCTTGATCGTGATTGAGTCGAAGAGAATGGATACTCCATGTTCGGAATCCGGAAGAGGGGCGAATAGCCAAATTTACTGAAAAAATGGTGTTCCAAGTGTCATTGACCTTATGGTGCCACGTGTGTCGAATGGAGCCCACAATAGTCGATTCCACTTTAGTCCACAGCACCACTTTGGAGACTTGAGAGGAATGAACGATCGGAATAGCGACCTTCCCGTTTTTATTTTTTTCGCAATAAGCTGGTGGAGAGAAGATTTTTTCTGGATTCCGATCGGCAATATCCTGGGAGAGAATGACCTGTTGAATCATCAGATCGGAACTGGCCCATGCGGGAAACATCCCACAACCCATGATCAGACCCAAAAAGAACCCTGAAATGTTTTTCCTCACGCTCGTTTCCTCCTGATTGCAAGGGTACCAACGTAGGCGATATGATTTCCCTTGTCAATGAACGCCCCTATTGGGACCGGCTTTCAGCGGTTCTCTGAAATCTCCGGGTTGGATGGTATTCGAGCGAACTTGGCTCGGACGGGCGGCATGTCAAAAAGGGAGCCTCTCGCTCGAGTTGACGTTTCCAATCGACGAAAGGTATAACCGTCCCCAAACATAGAATAGTGAAAAGACTGCGTGCTTTTTGGCATTTCGCCTATTTCCCTCCTTTTTGAGCCGGCGTAGCTCAGTGGTAGAGCAGCGGTTTCGTAAACCGCAGGTCGGTGGTTCGATCCCACTCGCCGGCTCCATATCTTTCGAGGGATTGTTCTTTTTCTTATCCGGTTACGCCAGGACATTAGGCTATATGATGCTGTTTTTTCATAGTTTGTGATCGAGTCGGTTCACACTCGGTCTCAACGGCTATGGATTGTAGTGGGCGTACACCTCATATCCGCTCTGGAGAATTCTAGATGCTTGACAATTTGAGCGGTGGGTTTGGGTGATCATGGAAATTCCTCATACACGAAGATGGAATGCAGACCGAACTTCAGAGAGGACGATTACGGGGCATTGAAAATGATGCGCTTCAAGGTCCCTTTCCCCAGCCGGCGATCGATTCCTCTATAGAGATGGTAGCCCATAAAGGCCACTCCGATGCAAATGACTTTGGCGAGCATAATATTTCGATCGTGATGTGTCCACACGTTCATGATGGCTTCACCCATCGTATGACTCTCTCGATAGGCGTGAAATATTTTTTCGGCCGACAGGACCAGGAAGGTAAACCCACTATACACCATGGTTTTATACAGGGCCGCTACGCCGAGCGAATGACTGGCGTCCAATTTTGTGCCCGCGCGTGTTGTATCCAGCACGACGACGACCTTTCCGACGATCAGTGCACTGACGACGGCCGATGAGAGGGCATAGAATTCAATTTCGTAGCTAGCCAGCATCAGCTTCTTGAGGATTAAGATGATCCCAAAACAGAAGAAAAAATATAAAGTGACTAATCCGACTTCCTTAGCTTCATGCTTGACCCTCGAAAGCATTTCCATGAATTTTTTCTCCGTATGGGGAGGGCGTAGATGAGATGAAGTGAATCTGAGAGCAACCCATCCTCCAGCAACATTCCTCCTGTTATGCAAATACGCCATGAAATTCCCGGCCTAAAAGTGTCTCTTACCCTTGGCCTCTATGCACTTATGAGTGTGTAGCGAAAAAACCAAAGCTTCCCACCCGATCCGGGAACCTATAAAAAAAGAGGTCAACAACATGCCCCTCTGCCAGGGAGCCAAATGAGGATTTGACCACATCCGTTCACGTTATAGTGGCTTTCCTTACTATTGCGAGCAAGAGATTGTCTTGTGGGTTGCTCACGCTACGACACACCAACATATCGACCGTTTTTAGGGTGAATTCGACTCGTCAGTGCAACTCAGCGGTTCGGCTAAATGGATCACGGTAGCATCTTGGCTTCTTTGATCGGCCAGGAAGAGGGCGCTGATGGGATCCTACACATCGCTGACCCTGGAACGATGCTATCAGATCCAAGCCTTATTGAAAACGGGGCATACGTATCAGGAGATTACTCACCTGATTGGTGCCCACACCTCCACCGTTAGCCGAAAAGTGCGATGGAATCAGAGGAGGCGCGTCTATCGTTCGCAACAAGCTCACTGATTTACGTCGATCCGCTGCCGCATATCTGCCGACACGTGGTTCTGTGTGAATCGCTTGCTCCAGGATGCGTGAAGTCCCGAACAGATTGTTGTAGTTGAGCGCAGCACCCGCCTGGGCAATTGGGAAGAAGTAGAGCTCATGCTTGGCCAAGGCCATCAGCAGGCTCTTGTCTCCTTAACGGAGCGCAAATCGGGATTGAACCGTCAGGCCAAGATTTTATGTTGGTGCGCTAACGAAGTGACTACGGACAAGATGAACGTGGTAACGCCCTCCGTCTCCTCTCCACATGGTGATGTCGGATCATAGGAAAGAATTTGCACTCCATGAGACGATTGTCCAGAGCCAGCAGGTCGTTTCTTTTTCTACATCCTTGTGGTCGACCTGGGAGAACGTAGGCTCAACGAAAACACCAATGGTCTGATTCGTCGGTATTTGCTCAAACATCGACCTTTTGAACCCATTATTCAACAAGAGATTCAGCGTGTGATGCGCCAACTTATTAATCGCCTCAGAAAAGCTCTGGAATTCAAAACCCCGGATCAAGTATGTTTTGGCATTCATCCATCTGTTGCACGAGCTGGTGAATCCAAAAAATACAAACAACCTGAAAAGTAGAATGAATGGGCAAGGCCTGTGAATATGAACCCTCGATATCTTGGATGCAATGGCCTTCATCGTCTTCGGTGGGCTACTATTCTCCAAACATGAAAAGAGGCAGCCCCCGGGTTCAAGGAAATTCTTTATCGGTTGTTCAGAATAGGGTAGGCGCGCCACAGTTTTATGATACTTCAGACGCCTTCCTCGGATGAAAGAAAACCGGGAGTTGAGGCGTGTAAGTTCTTTTGATATGGGAATCAAGGAGTCATGAAGAACAAAAACGTCGGGGTCTTTTTTGGTCAAACCACGACTCTAGCGCGCTTATGCGCCCTCACTGACGGTGTGTATGCCATTGTCATCACGCTGCTGGTGCTGGATCTTCAGGCACCTGTGGCGCCTGGATTGACCAATGTGCAACTTCTTGACGATCTTCAGAAGCAAATCCCAAATTTTATCACCTATCTGGCCACCTTTTCTGTGGTGGCCGTATTTTGGATGAGAAATCATTGGATCCTTGAGCCTCTTGAGAAGTGTAATGCCAAAACGTTTTGGTTGAATTTTATCCATCTGATGTTTGTGTCCATCACGCCGTATACGGCTTCACTGATCGGGCATTACGAAAATGATCCCATTGCCGTGATTCTATTCTCCGGCTCTCTTGGGTTAGCGAGTCTTTCTTTGCTTGTTCTTCACCGATACGTAGCGAACAAAACAGAATGGCATCATGAGGGTATATCCAGGCAATGGACGCATCCAAATTGGTGGATGCTGTACCCCGGTTCACTTTTTGCCCTGGTTTCCATTCTTCTCTCTGTTTTGACGGTTAACGGAGCCGTGGCCATCTGGTTTCTCGGCCCTTTGTGGGTACTTCTTTTCCGACGTCGATAATTCGCGATTTGTAGCATGGGGAAAGGATGAACATTTGCTCCACGGGAAGCTCTCAACCTTGAGCTGTTACATCCTCAAAGAGGGTCTATAGGATCTGCCGGATTCAATCTGCCGCGGCTGAAGATGAGCAGGCTGTGTCCACCGGATTGTTTTTTTAACCTGGAACGAAGTCTAGATGGATGTTTTAATGAATGACCGATATAACCGGAATGAAGCGTGCATGCCGCAGAAAGAAAGAGGAAAACCGAGTACCCTACATGCCGTAGGTTTGTTGGCTGCATGGCGGAAAATAGACAATTAGCATCTGCTCAATGGAAATGAGTGAGAGAAGACAGGGTGAGAGGATAATCTCACTAAAGAAAGCTCTCCGGTCTGGTCAAAAGCTAGCTTTTGACCAGACCAAGCCGTGACTGGACAAGACTACGGCCACCGTTCATTTTGATTGGGGTTGAGGCATCCATCCTTTTTCCCGCAAACATTGGTCAACATCCCTGCGGGCTGTTTCGCTGGCCGATTGTGTGGCTATCCCTCGACCGGCCGGAGAACCCATTTGAGCCCTGACCAGATCCGCCCCGCTTGAGGACATGATTAGTTGATCGTGGCAAGCCACTTTATCAGCCTCAAAGTCTGCCTCGGTTGCGCCGGCTTTCACGTACTTCACTTCGGCACACCCACAGAGCAATAGACTTCCCACGCCAACCATGCTCATCAAGAGTTTCATTCTGTGATCCTCCTTGTTTGTCGTTGTGCCTAGGCATCGTTGGAAGTTCGTTGATACTCCATATGGACCGCTTACGGTTCGCCTAGCCTCGTTTGTACTCCTTCGCTTCAGAGCTAGGTATATAATAATGGACGCAGGGAATTGCCAATTGGGACAAAAATTGACATGTTTTTCGATAGGCCAGTTCCATAATCTTCATCTCGAAAAGGAGATGACGTTCCCCATCGTGGTGACGGCGTGCGATTCATCAACGGCACACGGTATGGGTTTCGCATAGGGTTTTAGCGTGAAGGAGTAAAATGCGTCGGACCTCCTGAATGGTATGCGTGTTCGATTGACAGGAATGGCCCGAATGGACAATGAGTTCCGATTCCATGCCTTCCAGGTGTGCGCTCCGATACGCCACTACTCCATCGGTACCGTTTTCCAAAGGGCCATCATCTTGCACGGCAATAATGGAATGGCCGGATGTTCCTGGGGCCAGGGGAATCGGAGCCAGGGCTTTCATCAGGGGACTTCCCGGTTCCATAGCAGACACACTCCCCAAACGCAGGCCTTGTATATTCAGCTTGAGCGTATCGAGTTTGAGAGTCATCAGATCTGTGATGCCTGACATCACCTGACCGGGCAGCTTGACGAATTTGGCCAGTTGATGGGCGGCCCAGCTTCCGGCTACGTAACTCCCATGATGCGGTGTGGCAATAAAGACGAGGCGTTTGACAAATGGAAGGGAGGTAATAAACAGACTTCTTTTCAGTAAGTCACGGGTCTGGTCGGATACTTTCATGTCTTCAAGCGGTTGGTTGCTCACTGCATCCCAAAATGCGTTACCGGTATCGATGGCTGTGAGTCTCGTCAACAGGCCGCCTTGACTGTGTCCGATCACGACGATGGACTGGAGAACGGGGTCCTGATACTTTTGCTCCAAGTGTCCCACGATTTTCTGCAAGGACTCCCTGAGCAACGCCGCCGAATAGAGGATAGGGTTGCCGGTGTCATAGGTGAAAAACCAGAATTGAAAGCGATCATAAATGGACGAGTCAACGATTAAATCATTGACCATGTCAGCCCATCTTCCCGGACCGGAGGCGGTCCCGTGCACGAACACGACGGGAATCCGACCGGGACGGTACGGTTCCAGAGCCCCTAATCGACCGGAAAGGTCCGACAACGAATCTCCGCTGAAAAATCCCTTCAATTCGCGTTCCCAGACCGGTGACTCGGCCAGACTGGCTGCCAATGCCGAGGTAGACTCAATTTCCAATGGCACATCCTGCCCGTTGATGCGAACCGTCTTATGGTCATAGGCGTTATACAGTTCCCAATCCCCCCGAATGCTCCCCTTCCGTAATTGTTGTGTCAGATTAGGCAATCTCATAAATGCGGTGACGGGCATTTTGCCTTGGCCAATTTGCAATCCTTCCTCGGGACCTAACCGAACTTGGTCGGCTGCCAGAGAGACCCCAATACCGGCTTGCCGATACCGGTTCTGGAGTCCACGAACTTCCAACTCCGCGACGGGGATGAAGTTCGTGAGTCTTCGGTTTTCCCACTGAAGCCGGTCATCAGGAAGTTCAACCTGGAGGGTGCCGAAAGGTAGGGGATAGGCGCCCGGTTGCAGATGCATGGAGGAACGATCTTTGGCAATAAACCCCAAGGTCAGACTGCGATTATACAAATCTGCCGCCATGCGTACCCGTGGGTCAAAAGAGTTTGGAGCGACTCCCGAATGTTCCGGAAAGAGATAGACATAGGCATACAGTGCCGAGGCCAGATAGTATGATGGTTGGTTGGTTTTCTTGGCATACAGGAATGACAATTCAGCCAATGCGAACGCCGCATAGCTTGCCCGATGGTCACTGGTCAAGAGGAAGTCATGGAGCGTTTGAAGGGCCATTTGAGGATTATCATAATATTCATCGGTCAGATCCAGGACGTGGAGCACATTGTCGGAATACGGGCTGATTGTTCCGGAGGAGAGGACATTTCTGGTTAATTGATGATGAACGGTCTCCGAATCGACGCGAGTCACTCCCACCGGTGTTTGACAGCCGGCCAGACTGGAGACAGCAAAAATGAAAAAAAACCGAAACCATGCGCGTCTGAGATGAATCATCCTGAAAAGACTTCAATGTTGAGAAGGAGTATCCATCTGTGCATTATTTATTGCCCCCTTGCGCCCGAAGGCCTTCAAAGAGTTCTTCGACAAAGGGGCCCATCAACCCGCGGGCGATAGGATGTTTGGCTGATGACCCAAAACCTCCCACTTGGTCGGTGGAGATCCGAAAAAGATAAATCAACAGCGTACCGTCCTTGACCGGGAGCAGTCCTGCGGCCGACTGTAAGCCGTTGTAATCATGACTTGCATAAAAATGCCTGTCCACCCCCATAAACACCTCTCCGATCTCGATGCCCATGCGGTGGCTCAAGACCAACAGCGGGCGGCCAAACACATCGATGTTCAGCCAGTGATAACTTTCGCGCAGCTCTTTTGTCTTGCCTGCGGGATAATGAAGCAGAATGTTGTAAAAGGAAGGAAAAACCCTGGCCACAAACTTTGCGTTCTCGGTCGTTAAGGAAAGTTCCTGCCCGTAATCACGTTGTTCTCCGTCACCCCGCTCGTAAGGAGTAATACCGAGCAAGCCCTTTGTCCGATACGCCTGATAGCGGGCTAACAGATTCTGGCGGATAAGGGCTTCCACCGCAGGTTTTTCCCCCGGCCCATCGCCGAGTTTTTGGTTGAGGGCTTGAAAAGCCGCAATTTCCTGTTTGCTAAGATTGAGGGTCTCGCCGGGTTCGGCTTCAAGGTAGCGACGGGCCTCTTTGTCTCCATTGGGTTCCAGAGAAATTTTCGAAAGGTCGGTCTCTGCTCCATTTTCGCTAATTGCGCTGAAAGCGGTGACCTCCCCGATGAGTTGGAATTCGACGGCGTCAAGGAAGAGTTCCCTGACCTTTTCCGGAGTTTGCTTGAGCAGCAGGGCCATGCCCACGGCAAGTTCCCGATCGTCCGTTTCCTCTCTTGTAAAGCGGACAATTTCGCCGTTTTGTAAATTCTCCTTCTCACTGTCTGATAACGGTATAGCCTCCAACACTTCCTGGGCCGTCATCTCCGATGCATGGCTATGCGGGGCAAGAGCCAACACGAACCACACAATCAGAGAAGCCATCAAAAGCGGAGGTACCCTGTTGTGTTGGGAATTGAAGATGTGCAAGAGGTCGGGCATCATACGGGTGATTTCTCCTAATACGCATTTGAGTTGAAACGCGCCTTGGTCCGGTCCATAACAATCTAATAGGACACTCATGGTGAATTCCCAACTACAAACTTTCTCTCAAAAGTTGTACTGGCAATTTTTACAAATCAGTACACCAGGGGAATGCTGGCCGCGAGGTCATATTTGATGGCCGCCCGGATTTTACTTTCCATCTGCAGGTAGCGGGCCACTTTCGTCGCGGGGAGGACTTTGGCCAGTTTCTCCGCATATTCCCGCCGCATTTTGACTTCCGCCCCTTCGGTCTTGAGCGCTTCGTTGATCAGATTTTTGGCGAGGTCATCCGATACGGAATTTTTATTGTATGCCTGTGCATACTCGTCGATTATTTCTCCCAAGTGACGGTTCAATTGTTCCAAATCTTTTTGATACCCGTCGTACAGCGGCCAGAAATTTTTGGATTCCTGGTCGGTCAAATCCATATTGCTGGCGATAAGCAACTTCTTGTCCGCTTTCACCTTATCAATGAGAATTTGCATGTTGGTGTTTTGTGCGTTTTCCGCATAGACAGGCGTCAAACCAACGATCGCGGCAACGATGGCAAATACGAAGAAACGTGTCATACCGTCTACTCCTTGCATGAATGTGAAATGTGAAAGCAAAAAAAGCCGGTTTTCCTTGTTCGGGTAAGGATGCTAGCAGAAACCGATCATTTTCGTAAGTCATTCACCAGTCGGCTTGCATAGAGGATATGAAACGAGGAGGGAAGGGGTTCATAGTTCTTGTTCTGAATGGTATGACCATTGATGAATGGAGTGGGCTTTTCAGGAGGTTGAAAAGGGTCGATTGGCGCGGATAAGTCGGGAAAAGTCCGAAGCTTGATCGGCTTGCATGGCCCGTTCGTTGATGCGGGCACGAGACCGCAACGTCTCGAACGAAAGATTGGTGGCCAATTTGCCTTGTTCATAAAGGTAGGCGGGGGTAAATCCGCTCAACAGGATCTTCCAGGAAAATGGCACATGGCCCGGATTCAAACGCGTATGCATCCAGATCACATTCGTGCAATTGGCGGTGAGCGTATTGTAAAACCTCGGCCGCTCGCGCAGTTCGTTGATGGTCTTCATGTAGGCCAGGAACACCCGTTTGGCGTTTTCCGGTGATCCGGCCAAAGGATACAAATACACCTCTTCGGGCGGATCGTTCCGATAATTCGTCCGGACACGGATCAAATCCCGTTCGTCGCCTACAATGTAGATCAGTTCATACTGTTTAAAAAACCCTTTGATCGAGGAGTATGCTTCCGTGGCTTCCTTTCTGGCTTCGATGGAAACGGCCAGGCGGTCGTCGCCGAACCCGAAGGTGAGAAAAATGTGCGCGATGGTCGGTCCCATCCAATAGGCGGCGACAAGGTCTGCGGAATCCAATTTGCCGAGATCATACGTGCGTTCGTAATAGGCGGGCGTAAAGTCGGTTTCGGTGTAGTAGTCAAAGTTTCGAATGTTGTGGACGGTGATCAGATTTCCATCGAAGGTGGCGTATGGAAGCACCGCCACTTCCGGCTGCCACTCCCGATTGTTGGATGGTTCGATCATGCTCCACCAGATGACGACTATGAGAAACAGGCTCACATACGAACCGGCGGCAATCCTACGAAAGCGCTTGGTACAATAGCCCAGCAAAGCGGCCAGGCTGGCTGTCCCAAAGCCTGAGGCAAGAAGCGTCTGAAGCGTGGCAGGTTCCGGACCGTCAAAAGAGAGCGCGAAGGCGCCCCAGGTTGCCGTTCCAACAATCAGGAAGGCTCCGATGAACAGACCGACACACTTTGTTACGCCGCGAAAGGAAATCCATTTATGAACGTATGCCGGAATTGAAAGATATCCTCCTCTTGGCTCTTGGTGGACCCGACATCCGACTAGTAGACATCATCTTTTCGAATGAAGCAGAAGACTCCGAAAGACTGACACATCGGCGAAGCCACAATCAATAATCTATGTGAATTCAAGAGTTTCAGATTTTCTGTGTTCGGTATTTCCGAGAAAACTTCTGGTCGCAAGATCAAGATCAAGATGTTGATGCAAAGGTTTTTGGGCGCGGCTTGTAAGAGGCAGGAGGATTGTTTCCCGAAGACCTATGGGTCGGTCATTCCCTCTTCGCATAATCGAATGCCGCTGAAGTGTCTTCCGGGTTCATTTTCTGATTGATTTTTTCGAGTTGGTTATTCATAATTGAACATATTTGATCCTTTCAATTTGCCGTTATATAGGTATCTTTACAGGGAGATCTGAGATGAACATTACAAGAGGAATTGCCGCCTTCATCTTTTTGACTTGCGGTTTCGTTGTATCCGACGTATTGGCCCAAAATCAGAACCAAGATTATTGCCAGAGACATCCGGAGCTCTTTGACAATAACGGGAAATTGACCTTGGAGGCCCACAAGAAGTTAAATCATTTGGACGGCTCCGAATGGTGGTACGATTCGCGAGCGAAAGAATGGAAACAGTGGCCGTCAAAAACCAACGTGGAGACTTTAGAAGAACACCATGAGCTCACGGGCGGGCCGTATTCGTGGTATGATTCGCAAGCCAAAGAAGAGAAATTGTGGCACAACCAAGATAAGAAGATGACGTTGGATTGTTACAAAAAGCTCCATAGCGGACCGAATTGGTGGTACGATTCGCAAGCCAAGGAATGGAAACGATGGCCCACAAGTAATTGACGTGAATCTGAATCTGCCGGAACTTTCCTGCTTTAACCGAAGGAACGAGTTCCGGCAGTATTCTCTAAGCGGTTGTACAAATGCCCAGTTCCTCAGAATAACGTCACCTATCCTCAAAAAGATCCCGCAACCCCTGTAAATGTCCTCCGGTTTGCTTGAGGTAATTTTCTTCTCTGCCTGCTGTCTTCTTCTTTCCGAATGACTGAATGCCGATTCAGGGCCCGCAGACGAACGGTTGGAACAGATACATCATAGGAAACCGAGCCCGGTATTCCCATTCGCACTGATTTTATTATCGAGGAGTTTACCCATTTTGGTACCTCTCGGTAAGATTCATGCCTTTTTCCTAGGAGTAGAAGTATTCGAAGAAGTTCCTCCTGCCAAGCTTACCTTGGAAAAACGATCAAATTCCCATCGCTATTCCATGAACGATCCTAGCCGCTGGAACCGGTAGCTTCAAAAAGCGAAATCGGCGCTGGAGACGGCAACTCTCGTAGGCAAAAAGCAATGAGAAGTTCAACCAAGTCTCGAATCATTGTTGCGAAAATACATGCAGCTTGTGGTTGACTGGTTCTCGCTCTGGCCGGGAATCCCGCAGTCACTGCTCGAGGAGGCCACTCGTTGAGTGGTGACCTATTCAGCCTTCCCTTCCTACGGAACTGCATGAAGGGAGAGGATCGGATCGCGGAGGAATCCCTCTCGGTCAGGCAGGCTCCTTCGAGATATGCAGCTTTTCTCGTGAAGAATTTTTAACTGCGCGTGGTTTCTTTGAACGGTCGGGAGAGAGCTATGAGAGTCTCTGTGACCCGCATGTGATGCCGCTCCTCGGCCATGCCGGCATAATGGCGTTGGACATGGGAAAAAAATTGAGATTGACGATCGGATGGCACATGCAGGAGCGTCGTGAGGGAGGTCAAATATTCTCCCTGGCCTCGGGCCAAATCGGTTTTGAGATTATCCAAATTGTTGGCCACGAACACATGGGGTTTGTACTCTTCCTTAATCAACCCTTCGCCGGTGTACCAATCTCCCGGGGTTGTGGACGAGAGAAAATCATTAATCGTTTCCGTGACGGTACACCCGAATGTCGAGAATGAAAGCGCAATCACGAGTGCGATTGGGGGAGAGATTTCATGCCACATGTTCATGCTTGTCATCGTCTGCCTCCTCCTTGAAAAAGAGATCTATTATACCGTCAAGAGAATGATTGCCTGTCTTTGTAAATCCTGGCTCCGATCCTTGCCTGTACACGGGAACACTATTTCCCTAGACAGGCCCCTACCATTCATTGTGAATTCAAGAATTATAGTCTGGGACCCCGGCTTTCGTAAACGTTCTATCAGTCTCCCGCTCGTTGTGCCGATACTTTTACGGCGATCATGACCAATCAGGAGATTATGCGGAATCCTGGCACGGTTGATTTTCCGCTGTACACTGCTGATAATCGTGAATCCCGACTCAGGTTGAAGATGATTCCTTCGATCGAATCGGGTATGACTGTCCCCGCACCGATGATAAGGAAAAGAACGTGGGAAAGAACGGAAAAATTCTATTCGCGTTGATAATCGTGCTGCCTCTTCTGTTTGCGGTTTACATCTGGAGTATGCTGACTTGGAGTTATTCGACAGGTGAGCGGGCGGGTTGGGTGCAGAAACTTTCCAAGAAGGGCTGGCTTTGCAAAACATGGGAAGGGGACTTAGCGATGGTGGCCATGCCGGGCTCCACTCCGGAAATGTTCTATTTCACGGTCCATGATGAAGAAGT